>CALKOT010000047.1 GCA_938092015.1 uncultured Paracoccaceae bacterium | reverse complement strand
TGAACGGATCGGAGCGCCAATTATTGATGTCACGCGACGGTCTATCGAAGAAACAGCTGCTGCGATCATGGCGATCCTTCGCGCTAAGGGTAAGCTATGAACGCGCCTCTCATCCTCGCATCAGCCAGTGCGGCACGGGCGAGTCTTCTGCGCAACGCAGGTGTGAATCTTGAGATTATCCCGGCCCGTGTGGATGAGGATGAGGTGAAGATCGCCCTTCGCGCTGATGGCGCGCCAGCCCGCGATCAGGCGGATGTTCTTGCTGAAATGAAGGCCCTTGCCGTTTCAAGATCTCATCCCGGCGCTCTGGTGCTGGGTGCTGACCAAATTCTCGACCAGTCGGGCGTGACATATGACAAACCGGCCAACCGGGCTGAAGCGTGCGAACAGCTTCTGGCGCTACGGGGCCAGCGGCATGATCTTTTATCCGCTGCGGTCATTGCACGGGATGGAGAGCCGATTTGGCGGCATATTGGTCGTGCTCGTTTGCAGATGAGACCGTTTTCAGAGGCGTTTCTGGATCAATATCTTGATCAGATGAGCGATGCTGTAACGCAGACAGTTGGCGGCTATATGCTGGAAGGATTGGGTGCGCAGCTGTTTGCGCGGGTCGACGGCGACTACTTTACTATCCTTGGTCTGCCGCTAATTGAAACACTTGAATTTCTTAGAATGCACGGACATCTGACCAAATGAGCACCCGCATGGCAGGGGTCATTGGCTGGCCCATCGAACACTCGAAATCTCCCCTCCTCCACGGCTATTGGTTAGATGAGCTGAACATCCATGGCAACTACACCAAGGTCGCCGCCGCGCCGGAAGACTTCGAAGCAACTGTTCGCAACCTGATGGCTGATGGTTGGCGCGGGGCGAATGTAACCATTCCGCATAAAGAGGCTGCCCTAGCTATGGCGGACGAAGTCAGTGACACAGCAAAGGCGATCGGCGCTGCAAACACGTTGATTTTCACCGAAAATGGGAAAATTCAAGCGGATAACACAGACGGCTTTGGGTTTGTCGAAAATCTGATCGACCGTGGTGGACAGAAATGGCTTCCGCAGGAACCAGCCACGATCTTTGGCGCAGGTGGCGCTTCCCGGGCGATCATCTACGCCTTGCTGCAGGCGGGTGCGCCCGAAATACGATTAACCAATCGCACAAAGTCACGGGCCGATACGCTGGCAGGGGTATTTGGCACAAATGTCAGGGTAGTGGATTGGAATGATAAAACCGCTGCGATCGACGGCGCTGGCCTCATCGTGAACACCACCAGCCTTGGCATGAAAGGTCAGGCGCCGCTTGAAGTCGATTTTGCGCGAGCGCCACAACACGCCCTCGCAACTGATATCGTCTACATTCCGCTGGAAACGCCATTTCTGAAAAGTGCTGCTAAAGCGGGCCTCGCCACTGTTGATGGGCTTGGTATGCTGATCCATCAAGGCAGACCGGGATTTGAAGCGTGGTTTGGCAAGGCGCCAATTGCTGATGCAAAGTTGAGGGAACTTTTGTTAGCCGCATGATTACACTTGGACTGACAGGTTCCATCGGGATGGGGAAATCAACTATCGCCGCGATGTTCGCCGAAGAAGGCGCCGCTGTTTGGGACGCGGACGCCGCGGTTCACCGCCTCTATGCGGTTGGCGGCGCGGGGGTTGAACAGATTAGATCTGTGGCGCCGGATGCAATCATCGATGGCGCCGTTGATCGCGGCGCCCTGCGCGCAGCAATCCTCGCTGACCCGTCGCTATTGAAGAAGATCGAAGGCGTCATCCATCCCCTTGTTGGCCAGGATCGCCAGACGGCGCTGGAACAGGCGCTGGGTGAGGGGCGGCTGGTTGCGGTTCTGGATATTCCGCTGATTTTTGAAACTGGCGCGACAAAGGCCTTTGATGCAGTGGTTGTCGTCTCAGCCCCTGCGGACGTGCAGCGAGAACGGGTTTTGGCCAGGCCAAACATGACCGTCGGAGCATTCGAAGCCATCTTGGCAAAGCAGACCCCGGACGAAGAAAAACGGGCAGGCGCCGATTTTGTCGTTGATACAAACGGTAGCTTCGAAAGCAGCCGCGATCAGGTTCGGAAGGTAATGGATTGGGCCCGCGAAAAGGTGAAATCTGATGCGTGAAATCGTTATGGATACGGAAACGACGGGCCTTTCACCCGCCGACGGGCATCGCATCGTTGAGATCGGCTGCGTTGAGCTCCTGAACCATGTTCCGACAGGAAAGGTCTACCACCAGTACATCAACCCGCAGCGTGATATGCCCACAGAGGCATTCGAAGTGCATGGTCTGTCTGAAGAACGGCTGTCGAAAGAGCCACTTTTTGCAGAAGTCGCCGATGCATTTGTAGAGTTTATTGGCGACGCCAAACTGGTGATCCACAACGCTGGTTTTGATATGAAATTCCTAAACGCGGAACTTGAATGGGCAGGCAAGCCAAAGCTGAATTATGAGCGGGCTATCGATACACTTGCCTTTGCCCGCCGCAAATTTCCCGGTTCCCAAACCAGTCTCGATGCGCTGTGCAGGCGGTTCAACATCGACAATTCCGCGAGGGAGCTTCACGGCGCCCTTCTCGACAGTGAGATCCTGGCAGATGTGTATCTTGAGCTGATTGGCGGTCGCCAGCCTGATCTGGTTGGATCAGGTAACTCTGACAGGCGGGGTCAGGATGGTGGCGCAGGTAGCGAATGGAAACCCACGCCCCGGCCCAAACCACTGTCATCACGGCTATCGCAGGATGCGATTGAGAAACATGATGCATTCGTTGATGGATTGGGCGACGCGCCGGTCTGGCGGCGCGTCTGATCGCGATTTGGAAAACCGTCTGATCTGATCAGTTTTCGGTAACGCCTTCAGCTTTTTCAGTGGCGGCGGCTTCCTGGCGGCGCTTTACTTCAGCGGTGTAGATACCCGCGAAATCAACCATATCCAGCAACAGTGGCGGGTAGCCGCCATCGCGGGTTGCGTCAGCAACAATACGGCGTGCGAACGGGAACAGGATGCGTGGGCATTCAATCAGAAGAACAGGATGCAGCTGTTGCTCAGGTACATTTTCCACGCGGAAGATGCCGGCATATTCCAGCTCAACGATGAACATCACTGCGTCGTCTGATTTTGCCGTCGCATTGACCTTCAGGATTACTTCAAACTGGTTATCGGTACGCTTCTTGGCGTCCAGATTAACGCCAACCTGAATGTCAGGCTTGGCGTCGAGACGGCCATCGCCTTTTTGCACAGCGACATTTTCAAATGACATGTCGCGCACATACTGCGCCTGAATGGAAATTTTCGGAGCGACATTCGCCTTTTCGGCCATGGTAAATCCTTCACCTATCGGGTTTAAAATGTGGCTAACATGGGGGTGCCTCTGGGCCAATCCCCAAATATCTTTGAATTTAGCGTTGGCTACTCAGGTGGTCGCGACCATCCACTGTTACCCCTTGGGCGGTTTGGATCGTCCTCCAGATCGAGATCGACATAGTCTGCATCGATCGGTTGATCTGGTTGGGGCATTCGGGGTTGTCCCATTCCCGGTTCGACAAATGTGGCCTTCGCCGCCAGTTTCGGTCCGATCCAGGCAATCAAGCCAGACCTGACCGGCGGCAATAGCAGCGCGAAACCGATTGCATCGGTAAAAAAGCCCGGCGTTAGCATCAACAGCCCGGCCACTAGGATCATCACCCCATGCGCAAGTGGTCCGCGCGGATCACCGCCTTCTGCAACAGATAACTGCAACTTTTGCATTGCGGCAAAGCCCTGCATCCGCAGCAATAAACCGCCAAGTATCGCGGTAATCACAACCAAAGCGATCGTCGGCCACAGCCCAACCCAGCCGCCCAATTCGATGAACAGGGCGATCTCAATAATCGGTATGGCAACAAGGATAAGGATTATCCACATCGTATTCTCTCCTCCAGCCGGTCAAATCCGCGCTATAACGTGGACAGCAGGCCTGCCGCTCTCTACATAGAAGCTCAACGCGGCGGGCGCCATGTCCGCTGGCTCAAAGGATGGGATCTAATGGTGGACGGTGGAATGGTAACGCTCTTAATCTTGGCGGCGGTCACCGTTTTCTTGATCTTCCGGCTGAAGAACGTGCTCGGCACGAAAACAGGCCACGAAAAACCACCCAAGGCCGTGATGCGCTCAAAACCGCAGGAAGTTCCTGCGCCAGCCGAAGTGGCCAAAGACGTTGAGCTGGATGATAACGACCCCAAGGCGGCCGTGTTTGCCCACATGCAGGCGGTCGAGCCGGATTTCTCACCCAACGGGTTCGCAAGCGGCGCACGCAATGCCTACGAAATGCTGCTGATGGCGTTTGAGAATGGCGACAAGCCAACCCTGCAGAAATTCCTTTCCCCTGATGTTTATCAGGGGTTTGCGAAGGTGATCGATGAGCGTGCGAACGAAGGTCTGACGGTCGACGCCCGTTTCGTTGGCCTGCGTGAGGCTGAAATGGTCGACGCCCGCTTCGACGAAGACGATCAAGTCGCTGAGATTGAGATGAAGTTCGTGGGTGAGCTTGTCACCGTCGTGCGCGACAAGGAACATCGCGTCGTCGAAGGCGACCCGAACGAGATCCGGCGCGAATATGATCAGTGGACCTTTGGCCGGAAGATGGGTTCGTCTGACCCGAACTGGCTGTTGATCGCCACCGGTGCATGACAACGGCCGCGCAAGCGGCGCGCAGTGAAACCGTTGATGACGAGCTGCTGAAAGCATATCTCGCCAGTCGCCCGGAAGACTATCCAACGCCACCCTTGAGCCAAGCGGCTGTACATTTCTTGGACGAGGCATTTGAAAAGAAAGCCACGAGGGATGGGTTCTGCACTGGCTATTATGAGCCAGAACTCAATGGCGTGCTTAGTCGGCACGGCCCCTACATCCACCCGATCTACCGAAAACCGCCTGATTTGACGCCGGACCGGCCCTACCATGATCGCAAGGCAATTTCTGACGGCGCACTTAATGGTCAGGGGTTGGAACTTGCGTGGCTGCGCGATCCGGTTGAGGCGTTCTTCCTCCACATCCAAGGCTCAGGCCGTGTCAGGCTGGATAATGGACAGGTCGTGCGCGTTGGGTTCGCAGGCAAGAACGGACATGCCTACCGATCTATCGGCAAGATATTGGTCGAACGTGGGTTGTTCGCATTGGAAGACGTCACCGCGCAGGCCCTGAAAGACTGGCTGGCTGATCACCCAGAAGATGCCGAACGGCTGATGAATGAAAACTCGTCATATGTCTTCTTCGACGCCCGGCCACAGCTGACTGAAACTGATGGTCCGATCGGAACTGCAGGCGTTCCTCTGACCCTTTTGGTCTCGGTCGCGGCCGACCCCCAACATCACCCGCTGGGCTCGCTCATCCATATTGAGCATCACCCAGCGACTGGACTCAAAAACGGTTACGCTATCGTCCAGGACACTGGCGGCGCC
>CALKOT010000046.1 GCA_938092015.1 uncultured Paracoccaceae bacterium | reverse complement strand
TCGCTGCGATGGTCACGAAAAAGCCGGACGCCACGCTCGCGCAGCTCAGCTGGATAGGACGGGGTGTGTGTTCTCTTCTTCATGTTCGGTATCCTTGGAGAATTTTACTCTCCGGGAAACCCGGGGCGGTTCAATGCGGCTCAAGGTGCCATCCAGCAAAGTTGTCCAACGCCAACTCGCCATTAGTCAAGTTCACCGTCTCAGGATTGCCGATATTGAACTCATGGTCCGACTTGAAAATATCGTTCTTGAGAACGTCGGCAACGCCGCTGACCAGGTTCGCAGTAACGTCAGTTTGGGATGGAGCCTAGTCGATGACACCATGAACCTCCTGTTTGATCGCGCGGCCATTCTGCTCCACCCAGACGCCGCCCTCGGTCCATCGCCATGCGAAGGCGTTGGCGCAGATGATGTTCTCACACCCGATCTTAGCCAGCGTCATGCGAGCGAATTCCAGATGGTCTGGGTCGGGGTTGAGTTCCCCTTCTGCTCTCAGGGTGTCCCGCATCACGCCTAAAGTCGTTTTTGTTTTGGCTTTGATGGCGCGGTGTACTGCATCGCGCTTGATCGGACCTAACGCTGCGGTCTCGATGATAATCTGTTCCATTTCCTCAATATCCAGATCATCGGGTTCAAGGTTTTGCGCGGCTTCGAGCTGGACCTGTCGCGGTTTGATGCCGCTCCTTTGATAGCATTTACTGCACCAAAGGAGACGGAGTATGGGACTGAAACGGACGGATGAATTCCGGCAAGATGCTGTACGGATTGCACTGACCAGTGGGCTAACGCGAAAGCAGATAGCTTCAGATTTAGGTGTCGGGATGTCGACGCTGAACAAGTGGATCACCGCGTATCGAGATACGGATGTGGTGTCGAAAGAGGACCTGAGCCTCGCTCAAGAGAATGACCGCCTTCGACGCGAAAACCGCATTCTCAAGGAGGAGAGGGAAATCCTAAAGAAGGCCACCCAGTTCTTTGCGGGCCTAAAGCAATGAGATTTAGGTTTGTCGAAGAACATGCGAGCGGCTTTGAAGCAAAGCGACTTTGCAGTGTCGTTGGCGTCAGCACACGTGGATTACGGGCTTTTCGCAGCCGGCCAGCCAGCCGTCGACAACGGTCTGACATGGTCACGCTGGCGCATATCAAAGAACAATCGCGTCTCAGCCTAGGTAGTTACGGTCGCCCGCGGATGACTGAAGAGCTGAAGGAGATTGGCCTAGATGTCGGCCACCGTCGTGTGGGCAGATTGATCCGTCAGAACGGTATATCGGTGATCAGGACCCGTAAACACAAGGTTACGACCGACAGCGATCACAAGTTTAATATTGCGCCTAATCTGTTGGACCGGGACTTCTCGGCTTATCAACCTGATCAAAAGTGGGCAGGTGATATAAGCTATGTCTGGACCCGTGAGGGCTAGTTGTATCTGGCTGTGATCTTGGACCTGCATTCTCGACGGGTCATCGGCTGGGCAGTCAGCAATCGCATGAAACGCGACTTAGCGATCCGGGCACTGAAAATGGCAATCTCATCCAGGGTGCCACCTAAGGGCTGCATCCATCACACAGATAGAGGATCACAATATTGTTCGCACGATTATCAGAAGATCTTGCGCCAACATGGGTTCAAGGTGTCGATGAGCGGCAGGGGCAATTGTTACGATAACGCGGCAGTCGAGGCGTTCTTCAATACCATCAAAGCTGAACTCATCTGGCGCCGGTCATGGAAATACGCAGGCAGGCCGAGATAACAACCTTTCAATACATCAACGGCTTCTACAATCTACGACGCCGCCATTCAGCACTCGGCTGGAAAAGTCCGGTCGCCTTCGAGCGGAAGGCGGCCTAAACGAGAACTTGGAGCGGCACAAAAACGTGACAGGTCCAAGCAGCTCTTCGTAACTGCGGGAAGACGCTGGCGAACGCCGCCACCCGGCAGCCTGAATGATACTTGCCATCGTGACCGGATTGGATGATCCACCGAACGATCTCCACTTACTCTTCATCTGCTGAGGATCGTGTTTACTGCTTTTGGTGGACCAGTTTAGCCAAGTCTGATAGCCAGCGTCTGAGCCTTCGAACTGGTGATAGATAGCCATCCCAACCTTTAGCCACGCATCATAGTCAAGACCTTCTGCCGGATGGGCGTCGAGTACGTCCGAGACCTTTTGGTCCGTGAGGTCCAAGGGCTTGTTGACGACAATGCTCATCAAGTCATCGTCAGCTTTGGCGGAGCCGTTGATGATCGCGCCGTTGGGCTTGCGCGGCATCCAATCGGGACAGTCCACCACTTCGAACAGACCCGGCGGCTGTGCCCACGTGTAAGGCCCGCCAGGGCGGTTCTCATCACCGTCCCAATAGGAAGGCGGCGCGACGACGTAGCCGTTACGTATAATTTGCCATCCGGTTCCAACTTCACCATCACACTCCACCCCATCGGACGCGCGAAGATAAATGTGCTGGCCACCGCTAGAGCTGTCGCAAATCACGGTGTCGGGGATGTCCTTTCCGGCGCTGAAGTCGGGCCAGTCGCATTCCGGCTTGTAGGTGTCTGGGTCGATGACAATCAAGCCAGATAGGGCGCAGGAAATGCCTATATTGGCGTTTGGCGATGCGCCCCACCAATCCCGGATTTGAGCCTCATCGGTTGTGGCGTCATTTTTACCATGTTTAGCAAGTCTGCCGTTCGGCACTTTCGTTCCGGGGTTGAGCGGAAAGACGTGCCAGCCCATAGCGGCGTATTCCAAAGCAGCGGCGAGCATGTCAGGCTTCAGTTCTGATTGTTTGCTCATTTCTGCATCCCCCCATAGGCCGGGAACACCGCGTCTCGTTCTATCGCGTCAGAAAGAAAACGCAGGCGCTCAATCGTCATGATGGAGCCGTCCCCGTTCACTAGAGGCGGGGCTACTGAGCCAAGCTTGAATGACGTCTTCGGGCCATCCGACGGCGCGCTTACCGAGCCGAACGGGTTTTGGAAACGTACCTTCGGCCATCATGGCGTAAATCGTAGAACGTGAGAGGCCAGTGGTGGTTTCGACGGCTGGGCGGCGAAGCATGCGCATTGCCATAATAGAACTCCTGCAACTGCACGCGCCCATAAGGCGCGGCTTCGACCGTTGTAGGAATTTGGCGTAAGCTATTGAAAGGGAGTAAACTCTTACTTCTTGGAAGTTTATTGCCTTAACGGGCAAGCTCGTCACATCACGTGCCCATGTCTCAGGGCTGGCTTCGATGCCAAGCTCTGAAAATACCTTGGTCACAAAGTCCAAGAATGGACCGTATGCTTGGTTGCCATAACTATTTGGGTCTGTGCTGACCGTAGGTTTCCGTCCCGAAACCTCCTCGAAGACTGACGCGCATTCTCGCGCAGTAAATTCGGCAATGGTTTCTGTCGGGCGGCCTCCTGGTCGTTTTTCGCCGAGATATAAAAAGATGGGACGCGCATCGGGCGTGACCTGTCCCGAGGCCGCATCAAGTTCTGCCGATATTTCTTCAAGGAAATTGGCGACGACTGTCGTGGCCCCATTAATGGAAACAATCGGGGTTCTGGGTTGCTCTCGCTCCACAAGGCGCGAAGCCAAGGGTATGAGTTGTTCGCCTCCATGCCATCCGACGGGGGTCAGGTTACTCACACAATTCCGCAAATGCTTCGCAGCAAGCTTAAGCGATTTAATGTCTGCCGCGCCAGTCCTGTTGGAGCCCTCGATGCTCTGAAGACTTACGGCAGTCTTCCACGCGTCATAGATCGCGAGGCCCAGCCTTTTAGCCTCATCATCAGGCGTTTCTGGGAAGCATTCTGAAATGACTTTCGAGAGGCAAGATTCTGCGTCTACCCAATTCATTTCTTGGCTCCTTGCGGGGGCCCTACGGGCACTACCAGCCCAACAGGCTCTGCCAAATATGAAGCCCAACTCTCCATCATCATCCGACGTTTTTCATACAGATCAGATCGGGCGTAGGCCTGCTCCACCGCGTCGCCCACCTTATGAGCCAACGCCGCCTCGGCCACCTCTCTAGGAAAATCCGTCTTTTCCTGCGCCCACGTGCGGAAAGATGTGCGGAAGCCGTGCACATGCGCGTCGAAGCCCAATTCCCGCACCAGCTTGGAAAGCGTCATATCAGATAGCGCTCTGCCCACCTTCGTACCGGGAAAAACCAGCCCGCTACCATCGGAATAACCCTTGGCCTCTCGCAGGAGTTCTAACGCCCGCCCTGAGAGCGGTACTCGATGGTCGCGTTTCATCTTGACCCGCTCTTTTGGGATGACCCACGTTGCGGTTGCTGCATCATCTCCCCCGCTAAAGTCGAACTCTTCCCAACACGCGCCCCGGGTCTCACCGGATCGCGTTGCTGTAAGAATAATAAATTCCAGCGCCAGCTTGGTTGTTCCGCCTGCATTCGACGCCTTGATCGTCTTGATGCAGCCCGAAACTTCGGCATATGGCAGAGCCTTGCGATGCTGGCTTGTGCGGTTCTCTCTTGGCAGGGCCAGTGCGTCGCCGGTCGCTGGATTACTCAAGCACATGCCTTCGGCAATGCCCCACCTAAAGACGGAGGACACGCGGTAGATCAGCTTCTTCGCCACACCGGGAGCTTTCTCACGGGCTAGCAGTATTGCGCGCCGCACTTCTGCACTTGTTACCTCAGGCAGAGCTACACTCCCGAAGTGCGGGAAGATGTAGGTCTCCATTGAAGTGAGATAGGCGGCGCGATCCTTTGGATTTTTCAGCGTCGGAGCGTACTCCGCATGCGCCTTCCGTGCAACTTCCTCGAACGTCAGAAAAGCTCGCGACTTCCGCCTTTCGGCCAGCGGGTCACCGCTTGAACGAACGCATCGCTTATTCTCCAGCGCCTGCTCCCGGGCCTCGGCCAGCGTAACCACGGGCGGCGAACCAAGTCCCAATTCGCGCCGCTTGCCACGAATGACGATGCGCTGCACCCACGACTTTGCGCCTGAGGGCTTCACAAACAGAAAAAGCCCAAGACCCTTTCCGTCGTGGTATTTGCCTGCAATGGTTACAGTGTTCACAAAGGCAGCGGTAAGAGCTTTCGGCTTTCTGGCGAGAGATACAGCCATGTACATTCCCTCTATTGTTCCCCCAGAAAATGGAGGAGTAAAGCGGAACATACAAGAGCATCTTGGAACAAGTATGACCTTAGTAACTGTATTTAATTGATATAAAATACTTCTCGGGACCTCATTGGACTATGCCATGGCGCTTCCTTGGCGCGCCATTCTTTCTAATGTTGAAACCCAACGTACTTCGCCTTTTGGTGCGCAAAATTGCCTGCAGGTCGACTAAAATGCCACGCTCAAGGTTTCAGGAACCCTCTGTCTGCAACGATGCCGCACTCTTGGAACTAATGCGAATCCTGTGGGCGAACGGCACCCTGCTGGGCACATTTCCAACGTCAAAAATTAGTCAAGTATGCCAGTTCAAAGGTTTCTGAGTTCACAGCTCTTTAACCTGATGTCGCCAAATATTTCATGGCGCACAGCGAGAAAATTACCTTCTTGATAGTTCTTGGAGACGCAAAAGGTCTGATCCAAGCTGCTTGGCTTTCCCGCGTTTCCTGCGCAAGATGCGATAGGCAATCAACGCTCGGAACTGGGACGCTAAGCGGACATGGGTAAAATCGCTGACGGACTTGTTCAGGGCCTGTGGCTGGTGTTCAGCCTTGATGCTGATCTCTATGAAATCGCCGCCCGGTCGCTGCAGGTTACCGTTACATCCGTACTGATCGCCTCAGCCATCGGATTGCCCTTTGGCGCCTGGCTGGCTGTGAACAGGTTTCGCTGGCGCCGCAATGTGATCGCGTTGTTAAACGCGCTGATGGGCCTACCGCCGGTTGCGGTGGGCCTGATTGTCTATCTGCTTTTAAGCCGGTCAGGGCCATTTGGCGTTCTCGACCTTCTGTTCAAGCCAACGGCGATGATCATAGCGCAGGTCGTGATTATCACGCCACTGATCGCTTCCATCGCTCATCAGACGCTCCGTGAGCTTTGGGCTGAATACCACGACCTTCTGATCTCATTGAACACAACCCGCTGGCAGCGGATTACCGCGCTATTGTGGGACGGCCGAAGGATGCTATTAACCGCTGCCTTGGCCGGATTTGGCCGAGGGATTGGCGAGGTTGGCGCCATCATGATCGTCGGTGGCAACATCGATCATGTCACCCGCGTGTTGACCACGGCGATCGCTTTGGAGACGGGCAAAGGTGATTTCGCGTTGGCGCTGGGACTGGGCTTTGTACTGATTGCGCTTGCGATAGCGGTCAATCTGACGATCCACACGATCTCGCATACAGAACGGGCAAGTCAGTGGTGAGGACAGTTATTCTGCTGCCGTAGCCGTCTTCAGAAACGCGATCAGGTCAGCGCGGCCCTGCGGCTTTGCGATCTGCTGCATCGGCATCTTTGATCCGGGCGTTTAGAAATCGGGGCCTTTTCCAAACCATTGTCCCCCACGTCATTCCGGATGAAGAGATAGACCCTCACCCTCCGACGACGTTGGTTTTCTCGGACTATGGCATCCTTGTAGTGTTCTTCCGCGATCACAAAGACATGCTTCTGGCTGAGCCCCAGTTTTTTTGCGCGGAAGTTTACAGAACACGACCCGTCAATCAGGGCTGAAATGCTGGACCATTATCTGAACGGTCAGTATAATCCGGTTGGGCAACCACAATTGGGCAAGTATTACGATTACCTCGCTAAACGAGGCAGGGACGGACGGCGTCAGCAGGCGCGGTTCTGGCAGCGCTCAACTGTGTTGGATGACAGTAAGGAAGTCCTCGTTATCGCCTACAAGAAATGGCACATCGGCGCCCATTTCTCTGAAACCTTAAGACGGGTCACCGGCATCGACAGCATTGGCTATGTTTTTGATCAGGATCAGCCTTTGTCGATGGACCTTGGCAATCTGGAGGTCGGCAAAGAAAAACGGGGCCGCCACCGCCGCGCCTTTCTTTCCTTGCTGTTTGAGACACGCGGCGTCTCAAAGCTCGCCTTGTGCGTGGACCCTTCGCGTGACGATGTCATCTCTGACTTTGCCGATACCGATTGCCGGATGCGACTGATGTTGATCGACACGGAATTTACCCTTGATGAGATCGCAGGTCATGCGCAACGCGTCGGCCTGTTATCGCCAAATTCAGGTGCGCAGCAGGTCGAGGCCGTTACAGACGCGCTGGAAATTGAATTTGCTGAGGAATCCGGCCGACTGCGCAAACCGCATTTCGGACGGCTGGACCGACTTGCCGCAGACCAGAACCGGGTTGAAAATGCAGCAGCGGTTTCACGGTTCCTACGGGTCGGCCGGGATGAAGTTGAGGCGGTCGTGCGCGAAATTGAACCGCACTTGTAGCAAGGCAATTAACCAGGCGGACGTTCCTACAATTCTTTCGCCAGATACCGCACCGTTTTGCCCCGATCATCCAGATACGCCTCACCGACAACCTTGAACCCCAGCGCTTCGTGAAACGCATCGGAGGCTGGGTTGGGTGGATCGGAGTTGACTTCACACACCACTCGCTCATCACCACGCTTAGCGGCAAAGGTAAAGATGTTATCATACAGCTTCGCCGCCAGACCCCGGCGGCGATGGGTGGCCGCGACTGCGATCCGGTCGACATAAAGAAACCGGTCGAACCGGTCCCGATGCCAGATGAAATTGGGGCTGTCGTAGTCACCGTCCTGATCAAAGCCTAGCAGGAAAGCGCCGCCGTCGGTCGCTCGGGCATAGGTCGCCCGCCCCACCATCGACACGACACCGTCGCGTGTCAGGGGGGACAGCTCAACCTCGTGGGCCTTGTTGAGATCGTAGATCCAGTCGATATCGCCGGGCGCGATATCAGCGGGGATCAAAGCCCCCGCTCCGCCATCAGCTTGTTCAGGTCAGTCTCAGGCCGAGCGCCAATATGGCTGATGATCTCACCCGCCGCCACGCAGCCCATAGAAGCACAAGTGGCAAGATCCTTGCCCTGCGTGAGGCCAGCCAAGAAACCAGCTGCAAACATGTCGCCAGCGCCCGTGGCATCGACTACTTTAGTCGCCGCTGTCGGCACATGGATCGTCTCATTCTTGGTGACGACATAAGCGCCTTTTGCACCCACAGTGATCGCACCGATTTCGACGTCTTTGGCGCATTTCGCCAGCGCCTCGTCCAGCTCTTCAGTCTGGTACAGCGACATTAACTCATGCTCATTGGCGAACAGCAGGCTGGTGTGGTTAGCGATCAGCGCCCGGAAGGCGTCGCGGTGCCGCTCAACACAGAATGGGTCAGACAGGGTGATCGAGACTTTGCCACCGCCCGTCTTGCAAGCTGCAATCGCCTTGTCGAAAGCAGCGACAGACTGCGCCCCGTCAAAGCGGTAACCTTCCAGGTACAGCCATTCGGTATCACCCATCATCGCGGTGTCGATATCATCGGGGCCAAGGCTTTCGGACATGCCCAAATACGTGCTCATCGACCGCTCGCCATCAGGGGACACAAGAACCATGCAGCGACCTGTTTCCAGCTCATCAGACGCTGCACCGAACGTGTCAAAGTCAGCGCCAATCGCGCGGATGTCATGGCCAAAGATCTGGCCCAACTGATCGTCGCGCACCTTGCCGACGTAAGCCGTCTTGCCGCCCAGCATGGCGACACCAGCGATGGTGTTCGCGGCCGAGCCACCGGAAATCTCTTTGGCGGGGCCCATGGCGCCGTACAGCTCTTTCGCACGGTCGGTGTCAATCAGGGTCATGATGCCCTTTTCAACGCCATTCGCGTCCAGAAAAGCATCGTCACAATGGCTAAGCACATCCACAAGCGCGTTACCCACGCCGACTACATTGTACCGTTTCATGAAGTTTTGTCCTCAAACTGACAGAGATCAGCAATCACGCAATCAGCGCAGCGGGGTTTTCTGGCCAAGCATATATACCGGCCGTGCAGGATCATCCAGTGGTGAGCGTGCTGTTGGAATTCAGCGGGGATGCGGTCTTCGATCGCACGTTCCACCTTGTCGACGTCTTTGCCAGGGCAGAGTCCGCTGCGATTGCCTAGCCGGAAGATATGCGTGTCGACCGCCTGGGCCGGGATGCCCCACCACATGTTCAAGACGACATTGGCGGTCTTGCGCCCGACACCGGGCAACGAGATCAGCGCCTCACGGCTGGACGGGACGACGCCGCCGAACTCATCAATGATGCGCTGGCTCAGCTTGATTATGTTCTTGGCCTTGTTGCGGTAAAGGCCGATGGTCTTGATGTGCTCAATCAGACCCTCCTCGCCCAACGCCAGCATCTTTTCCGGCGTGTCAGCAATCTTGAACAGTTCTTCCGTAGCCCTGTTCACGCCTTTGTCGGTCGTCTGCGCGGATAGCGCGACCGCGACAACAAGGGTGTAGGCGTTGGCGTGGTTCAGCTCACCCTTCGGCTCAGCCTCCTGGTCGCGGAGGATGGTGAAGGCTTGCTCAATTTCGGCATAGGTCATCAGTCTTTTCATGGGTGACGGTATGGCAGGCTGCGAAGCTGGTCGCAATCCGGTTGATCGGTTTCAATCGGCGGCTGATGATGACCGGTAAAGGAGCTTTCATATGCCCATCACTACCGACTATCCCAGCGCCGGAATCGCCGTTGTCACTATCCGCCGCCCCGAAAAGCTGAATGCGCTGGACCCGGCGCATATTGCTGAGCTGACGAAGGCGTTTCGCGAACTCTCTGGCGACGATTTGCGGGCCGTAATCCTGACGGGTGAGGGCAAGGCATTTGTCGGCGGCGCAGACATCAGGCACATGGCGGGCCTTACCCCGGAAACAGCGCGGGCGTTCATCACATCGCTACATAACCTCTTCACTGCAATCCGCGAATGCCCAGTCCCAGTGATCGGCGCCGTCAACGGCTATTGCCTCGGCGCGGGGATGGAGCTTGCCGCCGCTTGCGACTTCCGCATTGGCGCAGACACTGCAGAATACGGCATGCCAGAGGTGAAGGTCGGCGTCCCATCAGTAGTGGAGGCCGCACTGCTGCCCGACTTGATTGGTGCAGGCAGAACCTCGTGGCTGGTGCTGACCGGCGAGAATATTGACGCTTCGCAGGCTGATAAATGGTGTTTCATCGAACACACGGTCGAAGCTGGCGCACTATTGGACGCTGCAATGAAATCAGCCGAGGGGATCGCCGCCGCTGGCCCGAATGCCGTGCGGGCCCAAAAGCGCCTCGTCAGATTGTGGGAAGATGCACCGCTGGAAGAAGCCGTAACCAAAAGCGTCATCATGTTTGGCGAGGCGTTTGAGACGGATGAGCCTGCAACCCTGATGGCCTCATTCACGAAATAGGCCGCAAGAACCGGGTGGAGAGATCGCCGCCGATCCTCCATCTAAAGGTCAAAGGAGACGAGACATGAACACACATCCGACCCAGGATCAGTTCGCCTATGATCTGATTGCCGAAGCGATCCGGCACTTGGAGGACAACACCGGCGATCAGCCCTCGCTTGAGGCGATCGCCGCCCGCATCGGCGTCTCACCTACGCATTTGCAAAAGATGTTCAGCCAATGGGTTGGCGTCTCGCCGAAGCGGTACCTCCAATACCTGACGCTGGACCACGCCAAGGGCCTTCTCCGCGACCGCTTCACTGTTCTGGATGCGACGATGGAAACAGGCTTGTCCTCCCCAGGTCGGCTGCATGATCTGTTCGTACGGTGGGAGGCAATGCCCCCCGGTGAATACGCCCAGGGCGGCGAAGGGTTGGATATCGCATATGGCTATTTCCAAAGCCCGTTTGGCGAGGTCCTCGCTACCGGTACGGATCGCGGCCTATGCGGCATGGGGTTTATCGGCGATATCGGACGGGAACTTGCGCTAGAGGATCTGACTTCTCGCTGGCCGAAAGCGAATTATCGCAAGGCGCCGAATACGATCGGCGACTGGGTGCAGGCGGCGTTCGGGCAAGGCGGTGAAGCAAAGCTGCATCTGATCGGCGCACCATTCCAAATCAAGGTGTGGGAGGCGCTGTTACAAATCCCTTCGGGCCACGTAACAACCTACAGCGAGATCGCCCGCGTCATCGACCGGCCCAAAGCGGTGCGCGCGGTTGGCACGGCGGTAGGCCGCAACCCAATTTCATGGTTGATCCCCTGCCATCGCGCCCTCAGGAAATCTGGCGGCTTAGGCGGATACCATTGGGGCCTGCCGGTAAAGCGGGCGATGTTGGCCTACGAGTCAGCGCGGCTGGAAGCCTAATTCAGGAAATATCACGAACCCATCGTTCAAGCGGCAAGGTTCGTCTCGCATACCCAACTTGCAAAAAGAAAAGGTCCTCGCAAATGCGAGGGCCTTTCAAACTGGTTGGACTTAGTTGATCAGGCTTTGCGGCGTGACGCGAAACCAAGGATGCCAAGTCCGCTCAAGAACAGCACAAGACCGGCTGGCAGAGGAATTGTCGATACGGCGAAGCTTACGCCACTCTGCTCAGGGGTTGAGCTGTCACGAATACCAATCAGGTAGGTGCCTGCAGCCAAACCTTCGAAGAGAGGAACTGTTGAACTTGGCGTCGAAGCCGCGCTCGCCTGGGGGCCAGTTACACCATCTTCTGCAATAAGCTGACATGTACCGTCGAACGGGGCCGCTGCGTTACAGCTCAAATCTTCTTGACTGATGTTCACACCATCAGTCCGCAAGACGAAAGCGCTGAGACCTTGATCCTCAGTGTCGTTGCGATAATCGGTGAAGAACAGATCGAATGTGACGCTCGTCGTGAACTCGTAAGTTCCCGTGAATGCGGTTTCGGTCCAGTCGATGTCGATGATCGCATCAGAGCCAACGTTCGTGAAAGTACCAGTACCTTCACCCAGGATCTGGGTGTAGCCGCCATCAGTCACGGTCGTTGCATTTGCTGAAGACGCCCCAAACGCCATTACACCTGCAAAAAGCGCCCCAGTGATAATCTTGCTGATCGTCATTTTTTCCACCACGCTGCCCACCAGCGCTAAATTCACATGACCCGCGGCTGCGTCGCGAGGAGCAGGAAGTCAACGAAAGGTAAACGATTTACGGGCAATTTGTGACTTATCGTACATGGTTTCGGCCAGATTGTTGTCCCATTTCGATCCAGTAGGCCCAAATTGCGATCATTTTTGCATGAATCGCGGCAAGTCCGGACGAATCAAAACGAAAAAATGCATTGCCGCGCACCGATAAAGAATCGGCTTCTGCCCGCCTTCTCCTGCCCGGTTCAGGCCTGCACAACAGGAATCACCCACCCTTTGATTCTGGCCGCGAGGTCGCGATCTTCAGAACATCCCAGTAGCTTTGGCCAAGCTCCATTCTGCCACCAAATCCCTTTTCAATCATAAGGTTATGAAGCTTCCGCAATTTAAAGCAGGGCATGTGCATCACCAAGTGATGCTCTAAATGATAGTTTACATAGTAAGGCGCAAGGAACAGGCGAAGCACTGGCCCGGCATAAGTTGTTCGAACATTTCGTAACGCGTTTTCCGAAAATTCAACCGCACCGTGTTCAGCGATATTTCGCACCCGCAAAACGAGTTGATACCAAGTCAGCAAAGGCAGCGCCCAAAATGCGAACCACCACCACCAGGCGCCGACGGCCCACATTACAGAAAAGATGATCAGGTTCGCGATCAGCGCCTTTCCCAGAACTCTCCCCTGAAAGCTTTGTGCAAAAGTTTGGCTGGCCTGCGGAACATCGTCTGTCTCACCTGCAAAACGAAGGGCGGCCATGATTTGCGCAGCGCGCAGTTTCATCCCTGTCTGACCGGTAATGTCTCGAATGATCTTGCGGCGCAGGCTGGACCTGGTCGTTGGGAACGGTTTTGACAGGTTCAGATCAGGGTCTTTGTCAGTTTGCGTATGCTGATGATGCATCAAATGATACCTACGATACTCATATAGATCAGCAAGAACGGGCCACCCGACCAGCCATTCACCGGCAAGCTCGTTCAACCGCCCGTTTTTGAACAGCGCCCGGTGCGCCGCCTCGTGCATCAGGATTGCGCATCCCAACTGGCGCGATCCGATTACCATCACCGCCAGAATAAATGTCAGCGGGTTCGGCGCCCATGCGAACAACGCCAATGCGGCGGCAATTACAGCCCAGCAGTGAAAAACCAGCCACACACCCCACCGATCGGATCTGGCAGAGAAACGGCGGATCTCTTCCGATGTCAGATATGCTTTACCCGGTGTCATCGCTGCATCCTCCGCCGTTATCGCGCCGATTCCTGACGTTAACGTAAGGCATCAGTGGCCCGCAACCATGACGTAGCGGGGCCGGCGGGGGCTACATTGAAACCATGTTATAGTAGTCTTACGGTATTTCAGTAGTCTGACGGTATTTCCGGTGGGGACACAAAAGAAGCCTGCAGAGATCAAAGCTATTGTTATTGAAAAGACCGGTCTGACCGATTTTGGCGATGATCACTTCGAAGCGCCGCTCAGCCTTTGGGCCAAGGGTCTGACCTCAGACCGCCTTTCTGAGTTTGGCCGCAGTTTCCTTGCGCGTCAGGCCATCGCGGATCTGGTCTGGCGCCTACAGATCATCGACACGCTAAAACGGCATCCTGAGATCGCCGACGTCCCGCTTCCCCCCATCCTCTAAATCTCAGGGCATGAACGCAGTGGCACGACCCTTCTCCATAACCTGCTGATGCTACATCCAAAGGCCCGCGCGCTGTTGCGGTGGGAACTTGTCCGCCCAACCCCCGCCGCCGGAAGCTGCAACCTACGCCACCGGTCCGCGCATCACGGCTACTCAGAAGACCATCGATGGCCTGAAGGGCAGTCTGCTTGAGCAGATGCATTGGGTGAACGCTGATGACCCTGAGGAATGTATTTTCGGGTTTTACAACACTTCCGGTATCCTGGGCGCCGCACCCGCTTTCGCCATGCAAGACTGGACTGACTGGTTAAGCTCCTGTCAGCCTGAGATCGCCTTTCGCGAATATCGCATGCTTATCAAGCTGCTATTGTGGCGCAATCCAGCCCCTGAAGGCGGACATCTGGTTCTGAAATGCCCTCAGATCTCAAAGCAGCTTCACCTTTGGCTGAAGGTCTTTCCTGAGGCGAAGATGATCCTGACCCACCGCGACCCGTTTCGGATGAGCACATCTGTCGCGACCTTGATAGCCCATATCAATGAGCCATTCGTCAAGAAAAGCGTCTCTGACCGGGAAGAGATGATGGTCGAATACGCGACCAAACTGACCGAGACGAAATGCGCGGCTTTGGTCGATTTCGATACAACCGCAGCAATCAAGCCGGTCAACATAAAGTACGATGATCTGGTCAGTGATGCGGCCGGCATTACGGCAGCCATGCACGATCAACTCGGCGCGGCGTCTTGGCCAACCCTTGAGGCGGATGTCAGCGCCTTTCTGACCTCGCAGAAAAGGGCGGCACCGCCTCGTGAAATGCCTACGTTCGGGTTGGAACATAAGGGGTTTCTGTCACGGCCATTGATCGCTGCTTACTGCGAACATTTCGGCCTGTCGCCTGAAAGGCAGCTCGTAACAGGCTAGGTTTGCTGAACGCTTCAGTCGTGAAACTTCGGTTTTCGCTTTTCCAGAAAGGCCGACGTCCCCTCCATCCCGTCTTTCGACTTCATGGCAGTGGCGATACCGACGGCTTCGGTCTCAAAATGTGCCTCAAGCGACGCTTCCTCAGCCTCAACAATCATCCGCTTGATCCCGGCCATGGCAGTTGAGGAGTTATTCGCCAGCTCAGCCGCCCACGCCATCGCATCGTCAAGCGCATTGTCCGACATGCGGTTCACCATCCCGCAATCATATAGCCGCTGTGACGAGATTTTGCCGCCAGTCAGACCCATTTCCGACGCCAATTGGCGGGGAAGGTTTCGGGTGAAGCTCCACGTTGCGCCGCCGTCCGTGGTGAGGCCGATCTTGACGTAGGCCAGCATGAAGTAACTGCCAGTTTCGGCGACAATTAGATCGCACATCGCAGCGAACGAGGCCCCCGCGCCCGCGGCGCCGCCTTCGACCGCCGCGATCACCGGTTTGGGGCAGTTGCGGATGGCGCGCATCATGACATGCAGTTTGTCGACGCCCTGACGGCGTTCAGAAAATTCCAGTTTGTGCGCAACAGCCAGCCGGTTCAGGTCGCCACCTGCGCAAAAGAACCCCTCCGCCCCGCAGATCACCACAGCGCCGATGCTGTCGTCGGCGGCGGCGGCCTCAATTGCGGGGATCATATGGTCGTAGAAGTCGAGGCCAAAGGCGTTGCGCTTGGCTGGATCATTGTTGATCAGCTTCATCACGCGGCCATGGCGTTCCTGAATGACACGGGCCATTGGCGCCCTCCTAAAGCAGAAAAGCCCCCGCCGGTTTGGCGAGGGCTTGTTGTTTCTTAAGCAGCGCCTTCCAGCGACTGGAAGCGATAAAGGTGGAAATCCTCGTCCCCCAGCATGTGGTCGATCATCGTCAGTCGTTTCGCGAAATGGGGCGCGGAGTATTCCCACGTCATAGCGATGCCGCCATGCAGCTGGATGGTTTCTTCCGACACCAGACGCGCCACGCGGCTGGTCAGGTTCTTGGCCGCTGACAGGCTGCGTTCCCGCGTCAGGCGATCTGCCTCAAACTGACCGGCGGCAAGCATGGTGATCGACCGGGCCTGCTCAATCGCGATGGTCACTTCGACCATGCGGTGCTGCAGAGCCTGGAACTTACCAAGGTTCACGCCGAATTGTTTGCGGGTTTTGAGGTAATCAAGCGTGAGGTCCTTGCAAACCTCCATCGCGCCCAGCGCTTCGGCGCAAAGGGCGAGGACACCGGCGCCCAGAACCTTTTCCAGCAACGCATAGCCACCGGGCAGCTTTTCGCCCGCTGCGCCGTCAAAGGTGATGTCGGCTGCATGACCGCCTTCGACAGTGCCGTAAGAGCGGATCGATACACCGTCAGCTTTTGCGTCAACAAGATACAGGTCGATGCCAGCTTCGTCGTCGATATCGCCAGACGACCTGGCCGACACAATCAGCATGTCCGCAGTTGCGCCATTCAGCACAACAGATTTCTGGCCAGAGATCTTGCCGCCTTCAGCCTTGCACGAGACGCGAGACATCTCATACCGGCTGTCAGCTTCGGTGTGGGCGAGCGCGAGCATCTTGCCGCCAGCCACAACCTCTTCCAACAGATCATCCTTGCCAGCGCCGACCAGAGCAGTCGCGCCGAGGACACCAGTGGACAGGAACGGCTCAACCACGATGCCACGACCGAGGGCCTCGAACACCACGGCGATATCTTCGCCCATGCCGCCAAAACCGCCTGCTTCAGCTGGGATCAGGGCGCCGACTGCGCCCAGCTCAGCCATTTGCGCCCACATGGCGGGATCGAACCCGCCTTCCATTTCAGCGGCCTTGTGGCGTACATCAATCGGATACTCGTCCCGCACAAACCGGTTGAGCATATCCGCCAGCATCTGGCGTTCTTCGGAAAGTTGAAAATCCATTAGAGGCCAAGTCCTGCTTTAGAGATGATGTTCTTCTGGATCTCGTTCGACCCACCGTAGATCGTGATCTTGCGGTTGTTGAAATAGCTGCGCGCCTGCTTCATCGCGCCCGCAGGCCCAACTGGTTCTTCGTTCCAGCCTTCGTCGAAATACTCCGGCACAAACGGCAGCGCATGCGGGCCGTAAACGCGGCGGGACAGATCCGTCAGCTCTTGCCTGATTTCCGTGCCTTTGATCTTCAACATCGAAGATTCAACGCCCCCAGCGGCCCCGCCACCTGCAGCGGCGACGACGCGCAGGTTAAAGACCTCCATCGCCATAAGATCGATATCAACCTTGGCCATGCGGGCGGAAAACAACGGATCCTCGCTCATCGGACGACCGCTTGAGCGCATTTTGGCAGAGGCGGCTTTCAGGCCGTCCAGCGCCAATTTTGAATTGGCTACGCCTGCGATGCCGGTGCGCTCGTACATCAACAGGTACTTGGCCAGCGTCCAGCCTTTGTTTTCTTCACCGACGATATTCTCAGCGGGGATGCGAACGTCGGTCAGGAAGACCTCGTTCACCTCATGCTCACCATCCAGCGTGATGATCGGGCGAACTTCGATGCCGGGCTGATCCATTGGGACGAGGAAGAAAGAAATGCCTTCTTGCGGCTTACCCTCTTTCGAAGTCCGCGCCAGCACAAAGATGTGGTCGGCGATGTGGCCAAGCGTTGTCCAGGTTTTCTGGCCGTTAATCACCCACTCATCGCCATCGCGCACCGCTTCGGTTTTCAGCGATGCAAGGTCAGACCCTGAACCCGGCTCTGAATAGCCTTGGCACCACCAATGCTCAGACGTCAGGATTTTTGGCAGGTAATGGGCCTTCTGTTCTTCGGTGCCGAACTTGATCAGCACGGGCGCCAGCATGTTCGGACCGAAGGGCACGATGCGGGGCGCGTTGGCGTAGACGCTTTCCTCGTGGAAGATATGCGCCTCAACCGGGGTCCAGTTCGTGCCGCCATGTTCTTCGGGCCAATGCCAGGCCAGCCAACCTTTGGAATTCAGCAGGTTATGCCATTCTTCAAGGTCCTCGCGGGTCAGGCGTTTGGCGTCGCGTACCTTTTCGGCCAGCGACGGGCGAAGGTTGTCTTGCAGGAAGGTGCGAACCTCTTGGCGGAAAGCCTCTTCTTCGGCAGTGTAGTTCAGGTCCATTGGGGGAATCCTCACGATCTGTTTTAACGTAAAATAGCTTGTTGGGGGACGCAGGACTACCGGTCTTGTTGATTACATTACGTAAACGTCAGGTCAGGCTGTGATGGACTGCTCATCTACTCAGGCACCCGCACCCCATCCCAAGCAAACTGCGCCCCACTATCCTCTGGCGTCAGATCATCCAGCACAGCCAACATCGCGCGCGCCGACCGGTCCGCAGTGAACAGTTTGCCCTCTTTCACGCCCCGCTGAAACGGCGCCGACAGCGCTGTATCCACGGTCCCTGGATGCAGCGCAACGATCAGCGCATCCGGGTTCCGCCGCCGCAACTCAACCGACATCGTCCTGATCATCATGTTCAACGCCGCCTTCGACGCACGATAGCTGTGCCAACCGCCGAGCCGGTTATCGCCAATACTGCCAACGCGCGCGGAGAGCGCTGCAAAGGCCGACTTCCGCCCCTTAGCCAGCAAAGGCAGAAAATGTTTCGCAACCATCGCAGGGCCAATAGTATTTACCTGATAGAGATGAGCCATCGCCAAAGGATCCAAGGCTGACAGGTTCTTTTCCGGGCTGACCTCATCATCGTGAAGAACGCCCGTAGCAACGAACACCAGATCCAAAGGCCCACGCGCCTTCACGGCCTCAACCGCCAAAGCGATAGAGGTCAAGTCCGTCACATCCATCGAGACATCTGCAGACGGCCTTCGCGAAAGACATATCACCTCCCCAACATTGGGTGAGGCTTTCAAGGTATCGCTGATCGCAGCGCCGATACCTCCGCCGCCGACGACAACTGCGCGCATTGGCGTTTCAAAGCTCGGCAATCTGATCATGTCATTCATACGGAACAACCTAGCACGCTTCACACCTCGACAAGGGTGCCGCCTCAACTAAAGTGCTCAACATGATGGCTAATCATGACGAACCCTGCTGTGGTCCACCCCCCCGTGCCGGCCAAAAGCCAGTACCGGCCCCACCTGCAAAGGGTGGCGGTACGGTCCCGGAAAACGCCATTCTGATCCCCGGCGGACAGGCTATTGTCGGTGCGCACAAAGCGATCATCCCAGACGATGGCGAAAGTCCGCTACGAAAACAGCGCCTTGCCCCGTTTCGCATCAGCCCGACGACCGTCACCAATGCTGAATTCGCCGCTTTCATCGCCGCAACGGGGTATGAAACAGAGGCTGAACGCTTCGGTTGGTCCTTCGTTTTCTGGGCGCAGGTGCCAGAGGCGATTGGCGCAACGGTTGCCGTGCAAGGCATTGAATGGTGGCGCAAAGTCGACGGCGCCACCTGGCGCGACATTAACGGCCCTAGCACCGGCGATCAGGCCTGCCACCCAGATCACCCAGTCGTCCACGTTTCATGGAATGACGCGCAAGCCTATGCCAATTGGGCTGGCGGGCGATTGCCGACTGAGGCGGAATGGGAACACGCTGCCCGCGGTGGCCTCGGCAAAGTGCGGTTCCCATGGGGAGAGGACGAACCCGACGACGATACAAATTTTCCCTGCAACATCTGGCAGGGCGATTTCCCGAACACAAACACCTGCAAAGACGGCCATTTCACCACCGCCCCAGCGCAATCATATCAGCCAAACGGCTACGGCCTCTACAATCTCGTCGGCAATGTGTGGGAATGGACGGCAGACACCTACCGCATCAAATCGCTGAAAAAGCAGGTGAAACAGAAACTGGCGGGCATGAAAGGCTATAAGCTGTCAAAGGGTGGATCGTTCCTCTGCCACCACACGTATTGCTACCGCTACCGCATTGTCGCCCGGTCTGGCACGTCGCCAGACAGCACGACCACGCATCAGGGGTTTCGGATGGTTTGGGATGCATGAGCGCGCAGTGAAATCAGAACAGGTAAGGAATAAATTGTGGCGTACGCCCCGTGCTTCCAATAGTTTCAATGGCTTAAGATAACTTTCACATGTGAAAGCTTTTGCTATGCGCGTCTCAGCCCAATCAGCCGATTACGATCTGACCCTGGGGAACAGACACCGGCGCCGGGTCAAGACAGGCGCCGAGGCCCAACCCCTCCACCCCTTCGCCAGTCACAGCATCAAACCCCGCGCTGTGGTTTGAGCATCGGATTTTTGCCCCGTCAGCCGTCAGCAACCGGTCGCTTTTGTGGTTCAGCGGCAGGTACTGATGCGGGCAGGCGTTGACGAAGGCGGTGACTTTGTCGCCCAATCTTAGGATCAACAGAGGAAAGCCATCTACTTCAACGCAAGTCGCTTCACCCTCCACGGCGTCCTCTAAAGGGCAAACAACAGCACCTTCGATCGGCGCACCGGGATAAGATTTCCATGCATCTGTCATGCTGCAATTCTCTCGACCAAGCCGCCCTCCGTCAATCGGATTGATCTGTGCCGGTAGCCCCGTTAGGAATAACTCACGGGGTTCCTGCGAATACCCCGTCAGGCTCCGGCCCAAGTTTCGCATCCAGCCCGGCTATGGGAGGATGCTCTATGCCCGGCCTAAACATGATGACCCCCGAAACATTACTGCCCCTGATCGGTGCGCCTGACGCCCCTGTTCTGATTGATGTCTGCATCGACGAGGATTTCGCCCTCAACCCCCGTCTGATCCCCGGCGCATTCCGCCATTCGTTCACGGACATTGAGGCGCTGGCCCCCGCCCTGATCAACCAAGAGGTCGTGATCATCTGCCAAAAGGGTTTCAAGTTGAGCCAGGGCGCCGGCGCCTTGCTCCGTGCACATGGTCTCCAGGCGAAGGCCCTGATCGGTGGCATGGTTGGGTGTGCGGCGCGAGGCTACCCTGCCGTTCCCGCCGCAGCCTTACCCAGACCAAGGTTTGTTGCGGCGGAGGCTCCGACTTCAAACGCCGTGGCCGCGCTATGGCTGATCAAGCGGTTCGTACGGTCGGACACCCAGATTATGTTCGTCGCTGAAGAGACTTTGGAGGCCGTAGCAGACCGCTTTGACGCCACGCCGCTTATGCCCTTCAGTGATCTGCAAAACGAACTTGGGCTGGACCAACCTTCCCTATCCCAGATCGCTGAAACGTTGGCCGGCAACACGCCAGAAGCAGCAGGGATAACAGCGGCCCTAACCGGCCTACGCGCCCTCAACTTCAGCGACCAGTCATACCTGGCCGCCACTCTTCCGCTCTTCGACGCCTTGCACTGCGCGTTCCGCAATGCCAGCGATACGCCAAGCGAAGGAGCCGCCACATGACTGCCAAGCCTACATTCCGCGAAGCACTCACAGTGTGGACCCGCATTGGGTTGCTGAGTTTTGGTGGCCCCGCGGCCCAGATCGCCCTCATGCACCGCGAGGTGGTTGAGGAGAAAGGTTGGCTCACCGAAAAGCAGTTCCTGAACGCATTGTCGTTTTGCATGCTGCTGCCAGGACCAGAGGCGATGCAGTTGGCGACCTTCTCAGGTTGGCGATTGCATGGGTTTATTGGAGGCCTCGCAGCAGGCCTTCTCTTCGTCCTCCCCGGCGCGCTGGTCATACTGGCGCTCGCGGCATTCTATGTTACCTACGGCGATGCCCCATTGGCTGAGACGCTGTTTCTCGGCGTAAACGCCGCCGTCGTCGTCATCGTGATTGAAGCGCTTCTAAAGGTCTCCAAACGCGCCCTGAAAAGGTGGGATCACTGGGTTTTGGCAGGCCTCGCGTTCGTCGCAATCTTTTTCTTCGCGCTCCCCTTTCCCCTGATCGTCCTCGCAGCTGCGATCTACGGATACTTCAGAGGGGGAGAAGTGACAGACGCCGCCCCCTCACCTGCTGTTTCCCTCACTCAAACCGCCCAGACCATCTTACTGTGGCTGGTCATATGGGCGACCCCCGTTGCACTGGTCTGGGCGGCAGGCGGCGCGCCGATCCTGATGGACATCGCAGCCTTCTTCTCAAAACTCGCAGTCGTCACCTTCGGCGGCGCCTACGCCGTGCTGGCCTATATGGCGCAGGACGTGGTTCAGGCGTTCGGTTGGCTGGCAACGGGTGAGATGATGGACGGCCTCGGCCTCGCAGAAACCACTCCTGGCCCCTTGATCCTGGTGACAGAGTTTGTCGGTTTCCTCGCAGGCTATGGCGAAGGCGGCTTTCCCCTCGCGATAGCCGCTGCTGCACTGACGTTGTGGGTCACCTTCGCACCCTGTTTCCTATGGATCTTCGCAGGGGCGCCCTACATCGACTGGCTAGGCGCCCAGACTCGCCTAGCAGGCGCATTGTCCGCGATCATAGCGGCAGTTGTCGGCGTTATCCTGAACCTTTCACTTTGGTTCGCACTGCATGTTTTCTTTGGTGAGGTGACAGCGAAGTCCGTCGGACTGCTCACCCTCTGGACACCAACGCTGGAGACGCTCGACTGGAAAGTCGTCGCGCTAACGGTCTTCAGCGCGGTCATGCTTCTGGGTCTAAAACGAGGTGTTCTACCGACGCTCGCAGCAACGTCATTGGCAGGATTGGCCCTATCCCACCTCACGTGATCCCACCCTTCCACGTGGCATAATACACTATGGCGCGAGTTACCTTCGTGCTATCTTACGCCCATAGGTTGTTGAATTTTGTTGCAGTGAACCACGCGATGCGAAGGGGACTATCATGAGCGGCGAAAAGAAATCTGGTGGCGAAAAACCAAGAAGTTGGTGGCAGTGGATCCTGGTCTATCCCACACTGGCGCTCGCACTGTTGACTGCAGCGCCCGATTGGCTGGAACGAATTGAGGCATGGCAAGTCAACATTGAAAAAGATCAGCTGGCCGAAGCAAACCGACGAAACAGCTTTTTCCGCGCCAACATAGACTGCCTTGCCGCACCATTTGATTGGGTCGAAACGCCTGATTCTGTGCGTGTCGATGCAACGATCTGCGATTCTGGGGATCTTCTGCTACGGGTCGAAGCGCCGGAGACGATGCCGTTTCTACATCCTGTTCGCATTGGCGATATAGTCTCTGCGCAGACGGCGTCTCTGGACGGGACACTCGATGCGATCGCCGCCAGCTTCGCTGCGCATGCCGCGACACAGCCCTTGAACAGTTCTTTGAACACAGCAACGAAACTGCTCCAATCGCGACCACAACCGGAGTCGGAGGCTGGCATGCAGCTGGCGCAATCAGTGGCCGTTGTGTTGTGTCAGAAATTCATTGATGATCGCACACTGCTACGACATATCCGCGTTGGCTCTCAGTGCTTTGATGAACGGGTCGATACGTTGACCGGACAGATCGTCGCCAAAGATCCAACAAGTTGCAGATCCACATGCTGAAGCTCTGCGCCAGCCTAATAATCTGTGCTGCACTAGCGGTGGGTGGTGCGTCTGCTGAAGAGACTTCTGCTTCGGACACAAGTGAAGCCGAAAATACACGCGCCATAAAGGTAAAGACGCGGACGCAGAAACTTGCGGACGCCTGCGGTGCATTCGACGAATGCAAAAAAGCCGTGCCAACGACTTCGCAAAGCCTGCAAAAAGCCGGTGAATAACTCTAAACCAGAATGCACCGCACTTCCCGCGCAAGAGGCCGCATCAACAGAAGGTGAAGCCCCGGCAGAGCAGTCTAACTGACATTAGTTCTGCTCTAACAACCGCCGAGCGATGACCTGCGCCTGAATTTCAGCAGCGCCTTCAAAGATGTTCAGGATGCGGGCATCGCAAAGAACGCGGGAAATCGGATATTCCAGCGCAAATCCATTGCCGCCGTGGATTTGCAGCCCGTTGTCAGCATTTGACCAGGCAATGCGGGCGGCCAGCAATTTCGCCATGCCTGCCTCAAGGTCGCAGCGCCGCTCGGCATCTTTCTCACGCGCTGAGAAATAGGTCAGTTGCCGTGCAATCATGATCTCAACCGCCATCATCGCGATTTTGCCATAGACACGTGGGAAGTGGATCAGCGACTTGCCGAACTGTTTGCGATCTATCGCGTACTGCATCGCGTATTCCATCGCGGATTGCGCGACGCCAACAGCACGCGCAGCGGTCTGGATGCGGGCTGATTCAAACGTCTTCATCAGCTGCTTGAAGCCCTGACCTTCCACGCCACCAAGCAGGTTCTCGCCTTTGACTTTGAACCCATCAAAGCCAAGCTCATATTCCTTCATGCCGCGATAGCCGAGCACCTCAATTTCGCCGCCCGACATACCTTCGGTTGGGAACGGGGTCTCATCATCCCCACGCTCTTTTTCCGCCAAGAACATCGACAGGCCGGAATAGTTGCTGGTATCCGGATCCGTTCGCGCCAGAAGCGTCATGACATCAGCGCGGGCGGCATGTGTGATCCAGGTTTTGTTGCCGGTCACCGTATAATCGTCGCCATCCTTTACTGCGCGGGTGCGCAGTGAACCGAGGTCAGAACCTGTATTGGGTTCAGTGAAGACAGCTGTCGGCAAAATCTCTGCGCTTGCTATCTTTGGCAACCACTTCTGTTTCTGCTCTTCTGTACCACCACACAAGATCAGCTCTGCCGCAATCTCGGATCGGGTACCGAGCGAGCCGACGCCGATGTAGCCGCGCGCCAGTTCTTCGGACACGACGCACATCGCCGTTTTACCCATTCCGAACCCGCCGTATTCCTCAGGAATTGTCAGGCCAAAAACGCCGAGTTCAGCCATCTCATTGATGATCTCAATAGGGATCAACTCATCGCGCAAGTGCCAGCCATGGGCATCTGGCATGACTTTGTCATCCGCAAAGCGGCGAAACTGGTCGCGCACCATTTCAAACTCTTCATCGAGACCCGTCGCGCCATATGAGGCTGCGCCCTGAGCTTCCATCATCAGTTCAACAAGCCGCTTGCGCGCATGATCGGTGTTGCCCTGTGCAACCAGCTTGTTCACTGCCTCAGTCTGCAGTTTGGCGGCATCCGCGCCAACATCGCTAAGCCGGGCAATTTCACCCTGGCTCATGATCAGGCCGCCCTGGAGCTGGGCGAGATATTCACCCGCACCGATCTGCAGGATCAGGCTTTCCATCTCACCAAACTTGCCATCCGATGATAGTCGATCAGCCCAGTTCGACATCTCACGCAGGCATTCACCATAGGTCGCGATCCAGCTGAGCGCATGGGCCGCGTGCTGTTCCCCTTCCAGGGCGGCGTTCGAGATCCGCTCACCAGTCGCAACTTTTTCTCGAAGTGCGCCGCGCGCATCAGCGATGACAGCATCGACCTGAGGCAGCGCCTCACGCAACAAAGTTGCGGCGTCAAAGATCGTGTCGATGGCGGGTGCAGTGTCGGGCATGGTGCGATTCCTGAGATTGTGTTGCAGCGCATCATAAGCCACCGCGTTGGTGAGACAAATAGTCCGCGCCACCAAGACCGTCAATTCACGCGCAATAATTGTCGCAGGTAACAGGTATTTTGCGAAATATAATTACCCAACGATTCTAATCGAGAAGCACGGCGCCTGATCGACGAGCGTCGCCAACAGCCTCAAATCCAGCCCCGGCATCGCGCCTGACGGCGTGGACACCGCCAAAGAACATGGAATCTGCGGCCCATGCCTGCGCCTCTGGATAAGCGGCCAACAGGGCGGCACGATCGCCTTCGGGCAGGCGGTCTTCGAAATCGACTTTTGGATCGGCACCTTCAACATGGACGCGGGGGGCGGCGACGGCGTCTTCGAGCCGCTCTTCATCGTCGATGATCCGGGCCGCGACCTGGGCGATGGCGGTGCGGATACGGTTTGAGCCGCCTGATCCGAGCATGGCGAGGCCGCCGTCGGGCCATTTGATGGCTGTGGGGGCCATCATTGAGGAGAGGCGCGTGTCTGGCGCCCATTCGTGCCAATCGCCGGGGATCAGGTCTTCTTCACCCAGCATATTGTTGGGCATCAGGCCGGTTCCGGGGGCGATCAGGCCAGAACCGGCGCCGTTGGAAAGCGTGATGGCGGCGCCACAGCCTTGCCCGTCGATCACAGAGATATGGGTGGTGCCCTGTGTGGCGGCTTTCTGGCCTGCGATCTCTTTGCGGTAGACCTCCGCAAGATCGGGGGCGAGCAGTCGGGCTGATCCGGCCTCTGGCTGGCGGTTCAGATCGACGGCGAGGCGGGCCCGGGAGGCGGCGGCGAAGGCCCGCGCGATATCGGCCGGCGTCGCGCCCATTTCGATGAGGCGGAGGGCGAAGGCGATTAGCGTTCCGCCCAAGGAAGGCGCCGGGTTTAGGTGCAGGCGGGCTTTGCCCCGGCTTTCGACCAAAGGCGCGCGCCATTTCGCAGTGAAACCCTTCAGGTCGGCGACGGTCAGGTGGCCCCCGTCTAGGTATAGGAGCGCTGAGGCGACTTCGCCTTCCTGCATGAATCGGGGGCCTTCGTGGGCGTAGGTTTCGATGACGTCGGCGAGCGCTTCGTTTCGGTAGAGATCGCCCGACCCCAGCAGTTTCTCGCCGTCGCCGAAGGTCGCCAGCGCCTCAGGTGTGCTTTTGAAAATCGGGCGCACAATCTCCAGCACGCTGGCCTGATAGGCCGATAATTGGGTCCCGTCCTTCGCCGCCTTGACCGCCGGGGCCGTTAATTCGGGGAATGGGATGCGTCCGAACCTTGCGTGGGCCTCAGCCAACCCCACGGCCACGCCCGGCGCGGCGATGGAGGCTGCGCCGATCTGGAATTCCTGTTTGGTCTCGCCAAAATCGGCCATCACCCCCCGGAAATCCATCTCAGAGGGGGGGAGCTTGCGTTTCGGCGTCTGGACGAAGAAGTCCAGGAGATGCGCCCGCCCGTCGGCGTCCCGGACCATCAGGAAGCCCCCGCCGAGGAGGGAGGCGAGGACGGGTTCGGCGACGCAGGCGGCCAGCGCCCCGGCGATCACAGCATCGACGACGCTACCCCCGGCGCGCAGGGTATGGGCGGCGGCGTCAGCGGTGATCTGGTCGCCAGCGGCGATTGCGAATTTGGCCATGAGGCCGGGTACGGCGATTGAGGGGAGGGGTCAAGAGGGTTTCACGCGTAAAACCATGGTTAAGTTATTGATTTTATTTAGTATTTGGATTTCGTTAACTTTTTGTCCGTCGTCGTATAAAGTGGGGCATCAGAGCGTTTTGAGCATTGGAGGCTCTGGCTCGTTTGTATGATTGATTATGCTGCTTGTTTTTGATGTTGCAAGCGTCGCTGTCGGATTGTCAGTTTTTTGATTTTCTCCCTT
>CALKOT010000045.1 GCA_938092015.1 uncultured Paracoccaceae bacterium | reverse complement strand
AGCCCCCGCGTTTCATCTGTGGTAGCGCCCCGATTGGCGATCATGACCTGCGCCTTGTCACCCCTGCGCCCAAGGATCAGCGAAGCATTGGGCGCGCCGCACAGCCGGGTTGCATTGTCGAGGATGGCGTCGAACACGGGTTGCTCATCCTCGCGGGCGCGGGCGAGCAGGCCAAGGATCTCCCTTGTCGTCGTTTCGCGGTCCAGACGGTCGCGAAGCTCTTTGAACTGACGTACATTCTCCAGTACGATCACCGCTTGCGCGGCGAAAGTCTCGACCAGTGCGATCTGTTCTTCGTTGAAAGGCTGCACTTCGTGTCGGAAAATGATGAAACAGCCTATCCCCTCACCATCCTTGATTAGGGGCACAAATAAGTTGGTGCGGATGCCTTGCAGATCGCACAACTCAACCACATTCGGCACGCCCGCGCGGTACTGGTCTGTGTCCATCATGTTCGGCAGGTGGACAGGTCGCCCGCTCACGATCGCCTGAGCTGCGAAGGACTTTTCCGTATCCATCGGCACCCGGCCTTCGCTGTAGATATCCTCAGTGCTTTGCACCGCGCCGTGGTGGGCGATCATGGTCTGGTAAGCGTCCGTCGCCTCACCCAGCACCAGCGCGGCGAAGGGCGCATCGCACAGTTTGCGCGCATTGCCGAGGATGGCGTCGAAGACCGGCGTTCCGTCGTCACTTGCGCTGCTGATCGCGTCCAGGATCTCGCGCGTCGCCTTTGCCCGATCCAATCGGTGGCGGAGGTTGCGGAACTGTCGCGCATTGTCGATGGCGATGACCGCTTGCGCGGCGAAGGTTTCGAGAAGGACGATGTCTTCGTCGGAAAATGGCGCCACCTCTCGTCGGCTAAGCACAATGCCGCCGATGCTGACGCCCTTCGCGATCAGCGGTACGATCAGATATGTGCGATAGCCTTCGTCCTCGACCATACGCACGCGGGTTGGGTCGCCGCTTAGGTAAAGCTCTGTCTTCGAGAGGTCGTGGATGTGGCGAACAACGCCTTCGCGGATTGCGGTAGGCAGATCGTTAGGATGGTCGAGGGTCATGACCTCTCCCACTTTGAACGAACGCATTTCTTCACCCCACGCTGCGGCGCAATGGAACGTCTTCCTGTCCTGATCAGCAAGTTCCAGACGTGCCATAGGGGACGAGCACAGCTGCGCCGCATTGCGCAGGATCGCATCAAAAACCGGGCCTTCGTCATCGCTGGCGCCGCTGATCGCTTCCAGGATTTCGCGGGTTGCTGCGGCCTGCTTCAGCCGCGCCTCCATCGCTGCAAACTGGCGGGCGTTCTCGATCGCGATGGCTGCCTGATCAGCGAAGGCCTGCGCCAGTTCCAGCGCGCGGTCGTTGAACGGGTGAACGCGGGTTCGATAGACGCTGAACACGCCGATTAGCCGGCCGCCCGCCATCATCGGGATCGCGGCCAGCGACCGGGCGCGGCCGTATTCGATAGTCGCCATGCGAAGGGGGTTTTTGTCCCAACTGATACCTTCGCCGCCAACATCCGCGACGCTGACGGGCGTCAAAGATCAGGCGGATCGCCCGACAGCAGTTCCCGGACCGGGGTTGAACTGACCCTGCTCAATCAGCCATTCAGCGAACGCCGTGCTGATGTTGCGTGAGCGCATTTCTGTGAGGGAATACTCACCCTGATGGGCCATCAGGATGCCAAACTCAGCCTCGCAGATCTCAAGCGCCTGATCCAGAACCTCATCCAGCACACCATCCAGATCAGCGTCTTTCTGGCTGATGATGCGCAAGACATGCGCCATCATTCGCTCTCGCCGCATCGCATCATCCAGCTCGAGCGCCAGATCGACGGTCAGCCCCTCTTTATCAACAGGTGCGGCGGCTTCACCCGGATCGGCCAGCATCTGGGCCAACGCAATTTTCGACGTGACGTTAAGTTTGCTGTAGACGGTCCTCAGATGCGACCGGACGGTCGTGGGGGATATGCCAAGATCGCGTGCGATTTCTTTGTAGCTGGCGCCATCGGCATAGGCGCCAGCGACCTCAAGCTCTCTTTTCGAGAGCGTTTCAATGATCTTGGGCTGATCTGACATGCCGCCCCCGTACAAATGTAGGATGACCATACCCTACATCCCCCCTGCATCAACTGGTTCATCTGAACGATATTGCCGGATTTGGCAGATAGGCATCTTGATCTCATGACAACGCCGGGGATCGGCCTCGGAGATCAGACAATGGAGACGACCAGATGAACATGACCGATACCGCGAAAGCCTTTTTCGAAGCCTGCGAAACCGGCAAGGGCTGGGATGGCGGCGCCGCATATTGCACGACTGACGCCAGCTTTTCCTGTCAGTCAGGCGCCCTGGCTGACGCTTTGACGTTAGAGGCGTATGCCGAATGGATGAAAGGCCTTCTAACGCCGATCCCTGATGGGCGGTATGAACTGAAGGGCTTTGCCGCAGATGACGACCGCAGCATCGTGCTGGCATTCGCCGTCTTTCATGGAACTCAAACAGGCGAAGGCGGCCCTGTGGCGCCAACCGGCAATGTCGTTGCGTCTGACTATGTCTACGCAATGGAGTTTGCGGGCGGCAAAGTCAGTCATATGACAAAGATCTGGAATGACGGCCACGCGCTCAGCCAGCTTGGCTGGGCCTGATAAGAAGACGGTGCGGTCAACCCGCCCCGAATTACGCCTGACTGGTGACGGCAAAGACCTCAACCGGCTCACGAATACCCTTCATCTCAACCTCGCCCCAGCTTTCCGCCTGGAAATCGCCCTCAACGGCGACCCAGACACGGGGCGAGATCTGAACCTCGTCGTCCGCCGCCATATCGCACAATCGTGCGGCCGTGTTCACCGAGGTGCCTGAGGCAGTGTAGTCAAACCGCCCGGCGGACCCGACCATGCCGACCGTCGCATGGCCGAGCGAAATGCCGACGCCAAAGCCAAGGCGATGGCCGAGGCGTTTTCACTTGGCGCACAACTCTTTCATTTTCTCACGCATCGCTATGGCCAGCCGAACAGCATCGCCCGCCGGATCATCGACTGGGATCGGATCGTTGAAGATCACCATGATCCCGTCGCCTGCCCGCTGATCGACGCCGCCGCCGTATTCATCGATCAGGTCTGACATTTCCTGATGATAGGTCTGCAGAACTTCGATTGTCTCTTCCGGTTCCGCCGCCTCACAAAACGCCTTGAACCCGCGCATGTCGCAGAACAGCGTCGCGACCATGGCGCGGTGCGAAGTCAGCATGCTTTCGTCGCCAGACGACACAACTGCGTCGGCGACAGCGGAGGGAAGAAAGCGTTTTAGGCGCCCCATCCGCTCAATTTCACCAACCTGAGATTGCACCCGGTCGCCAAGCTCGGCGTTCAAAGTCTCAAGCGCAATGAACTGCCGGACGTTCTGGATAGCGATGACTGCCTGGGCGGCGAAGCCGCGGACCAGTTCAACGTCCTTGTCCGTAAATGGCGCAACCTGACGGCGGTAGAGTACGATGCACCCATATCCCAAGCCGGCGCTTTCCAGCGGTATAACAAGGACGCTGGGCATGCCTTCCTCATCGACCATCTTCACGCGATACTCGTTGCCGCTTTTGTAGAGATCGCTGTCCGCGAGATCGTCGAAACGAATGGTTTCGCAGTTAAGCGCTGATTTGACGACAAATAGCCAGTCCTTCTCGACCGTTTCGCTGAACCGTCCGAGCGCCGCTGCAAACTCGTCACCCGCGCCAGTTTGCGCCGGGATTGTCACGTGCGTCCGATCCTCGTTCAGTACGCTGAGATACGCCAGCGGCGCGTTGCAAAGGCGAGATACGCTTTCGACAATCACATCAAATACAGGGTGATCATCGTCGCGCGATCTGCTGATCACGTCCAAAATTTCGGCGGAGGCGCGTTCACGTTCCAGCCGTTCCTGCACTTCACGGAACTGTCTAACGTTCTCGATTGCGATGACGGCCTGGGCGGCGAAACTCTGCACAAGGCTGAGGTCGTCCTGTGAAAACGGCGCCACCTCGCGTTGGTAAAGCACAATAGCGCCGATTGGTGCGCCACTCTGAAGCAATGGCACCGCAATGACAGAGCGCGCGCCTTCGACGTCCACCATCTGCCGTCTGCGAGGGTCGCCGTCGCGATATGTGTCGTGGTCCTTGATATCGTCTTCAAGAACCACCTCGCCGTTAGCAATTGGGCGCACAGCGACAAGCTCGGTCCGGGTGATTGGCTCAGTAAAACCCTCCGGGATGTCGCCAAACTCAGACCGTGTGCCACGATGCGCCGCAATCGCCACCTGGCTGCGGTCTTCATTCGCCAGCGAAAGAAAGGCGATGGGCGCTCTGCAGAGGCGCGATGCGCTTTCGAGGATCGTTTCAAAGACCGGTACTTCATCTTCGCGAGAGGTTGAGATAACGCTTAACACTTCGCCCGACGCCTCTTCGCGCTCGAACCTCTCCTGCACTTCGCGGAACTGGCGGACGTTTTCTATGGCGATGACGGCTTGCGCGGCGAAAGTCTGGATCAGCGAGACCTCAGCTTCGGAAAAACCGCCCGCCTCCGCGCGGCCGAGCATGATCGCGCCAATCGCCTTGCCGTCCTTGATAAGCGGCGCTGACAGCCTGGACAGCAAGCCTTCCTTTTCAACGAGACGCACGACGACATCATCCCCAGACTCGTAAAGGTCAGTCTTTGACAGATCCTTGACCTGCACGGTTTGGCATTCCCTGATGGACTTCGGCACAACATGGGGCTTGTCGAGTAGCCATTCGTCGCCCAGGTCGAACGACTTTCTGCGGCCCCCCAAACGGCGGTGAATTTGAAGGTTTCACCGCCTGGCTGCACCAATGCAAGAGATGCGTCAGGAAGCTGACAAAGGCGGGCGGCGTTGCGCAGTATCGTATCGAACACAGGCTGGTCGTCGTCACGTGATTGACTGATGACTTGCAGGATTTCGGCGGATGCCGGCTCCCGTTCCAATCGCTCCTTCACTTCGCGGAACTGGCGCACGTTTTCTATGGCGATGACGGCTTGGGCGGCGAAGGTCTCCAACAATGAAATCTCAGTGTCCGAGAATGGCTGCATCTTTTGACGATAAAGAGAGAAAGAGGCGATGGCCCTGTCGCCCTGCACGAGAGGCAGCACCAATTGTGTGCGCATGCCTTTGTTGTCCACCAGATTGCGGCGTGTAACATCGCCCGAACGGTAGAGGTCGGTGTCCATCAAGTCTGGCGTATGGAAAGTCCGGTTTTCGAAGATTGCCCGGCACACGAATTGTGGGCTTTCGATTGGCCAGCTGTTCCGGCCCGGCTGAAACTCTGGCCCGGCTGAGTGGATTCCAGCTGCGTACCCCACCTCTGTCCACGCCTCGTTCGCTGTGTTTACGACAGCCATGTCAGCTGCGCAGAGCCGGAGGGCGTTTTCGAGAATAGTGTCAAACACCGGAAGCTGATCATCACGGCTTTGACTTATGACGGTGAGGACTTCGCCGCTTGCGGCCTCCCGCTCCAGCCGCTCTTGAATCTCACGGAACTGGCGCACGTTTTCTATGGCGATGACGGCCTGCGCTGCAAAGGTTTCGATCAGTGCGATCTGGCGACCGGTGAAGGGGGCGGCAGTGGTGCGGAACAGGTCAATGCAACCGATTGGCTTGCCGTGCTGCAGCAGTGGCACGCAGAGATAGGAGTGAAAGCCGCTTTCCTCCACCAGTGCCAGATAGCGTGGATTGCCTGCGACATACTCCGGCACCAGTTTCATATCCGGGATATGCAGGATCTCAGCCGCGCGGAAGGCGCGAGCCGGGAAGTAATCGCCGTCGACTGCGAACCCGTTTGAGGGCAACTCCAGCCGACTGTCATCGTCCCCCCAGACGCCGCTTACATCCAGTGTATCACCTGCGTCATTCAGCAGAACCAGACCGGCCGTCGGCGCCCCGTAAAGGCGTGCAGCGTTTTCAAGGATGACATTAATTACCGGCACCTCATCGTCGCGTGACCGACTGATAACGTCGAGGATTTCTGCCGATGCTTTCTCGCGTTCAAGCCGTTCCTGCACTTCGCGGAACTGACGCACGTTTTCAATGGCGATGACGGCTTGTGAGGCGAAGGTTTCTATCAGGGCGATGTCGCCATTGGTGAAAGGGTCAACCTCGCGCCGATACATCAGGATTGAGCCGATGCCGGCGTTGTCGCTGATCAGGGGCACGGTTGCGATGTTGCGGATATTTTCCACATCCACCATGAACATCCGAACCGGATCGCCTTGTTTGTAGGTTTCCGTGTCTGCAATGTAGTCGATGCGGATGACTTTTTGTTCAAGCATCGCTTTGACGGCAGCCAGATGGGTTTCGGTGATGGCGTGGCGAAAGTCTTTCAACCCGTCAGCGAACGCCTCACTGACGCTGCGCCACGCCGGAATGGTGATGTGAGTGCCCGGATCGTCCAGCAATGTGATCCACGCCATCGGCGCATTGCAGAGGCGACAGGCGTTTTCCAGGATGACGTCAAAGACCGGCGCTTCATCGCCCCGGTGCCGATGGATCGCATCGAGAATATCCCGCGTCGCCGCCATGGCGGTCTCTGCGTCTCGATTTGTCCGAACCGGCTTGGTCAAAGGATGCGTCTTATTTAGTGGGATTAGATAGACGCACCCTAGCGAGCCGATTGGCGGCCCGCTAGCTGTATTCGGCCCTTAAACCGCAGCTGTGCCTGCCGACCAGTCCCAATAAAGCTCTCTCGCGCGGCGCGAAAGCGGGCCCCACTGCAGGTGGCGATCTTCAAACTTGGTGGCGTGCATGATCTTCTGGGCGTTGCCGGATGTGAAAATCTCATCTGCATCGCGGAAATCATCAATCGACAGGGTCTTTTCCTGAACCTCAACGCCGTCGTCACGCAGCAAGCCAATTGTGCGGCTGCGGGTGATGCCAGCCAGGAAACAACCATTCGCCATGGGCGTCATCACGACGCCATCCTTGACCATGAAGATGTTCGACGTGGCGGTTTCGGCCACATTGCCGATCGGGTCCTGTGAGATCGCGTTCTGGAAGCCTTTAGCGTTGGCTTCGGCCAGCATCCGGGCGTTGTTGGGGTAAAGGCACCCGGCCTTGGCGGTAGTCGGCGCGCTGTTTGGTGTGGGGCGGCGGAACTGAGTGGTGGTCAGCGTCACGCCGACAGGTTCGGGCATTTGACGGGCTTCAATGCACAGGGCGAATTTGGCGGATGTCCGATCGGGCGCAACCATGCTTTCGCCGCCGCGCGTCGGCCAGATCATCGGGCGGATATACGTCTCGGCGTTTGGGCCGAACTTCTTCAGCCCTTCGCGGGCGAGGCCGACGATGTCTTCGTCTGACATCACCGGATCAAACCCCATTGTCAGGGCGGATGCGTTGACGCGGGCGCAATGCGCCCTAAGATCAGGGGCGCGGCCTGAAAAGCTGCGCGCGCCATCGAACACCAGACTGCCCAGCCATGCGCCATGGTCCGCTGCGCCGACAATTGGCACATTGCCTTCGCGCCATTCGCCATCAAACCAGGTCCAGATCTGTCCGCTCATCGTCGTCTCCGTATTTTGCTAGCCAAAGCAGTAGGGCGCAGCGCGCGCCGGGGCAAGCGTCAGAGAGCTTCGCCAAACCAAAGACGCATGGTCTCAACCCCTGCATCGATATCCCGGATGGCGCCGCCGAGCGCATCGCGCATCCTCCCAGCCGGAATTTCAGGCGCGCCGGGCCAGACATGGCCGCCGCCTCGCATCTCATAAAAAACTGTATCCGCGCGGCAGAACTGATAATCATGCCGGATCACCGCGACATCATCATTTGGATCATCATTCAACAGCGTGGGGCGGGCGACGTCGCAACCATTGCGCACCGCTATCAACGAGGCGGAGGCAGGCGCCGAGAACGCCCTGCCGATATTCTGCTGGATGATCCCTTCATACCCCGTCTTGCGGCCATCAAACGGGATGATGCGATCATCCGTGCCCATGAAGTAGGCCGTCGGAATGGCGGTGGTTCCGGCGCAATCGAAGTCTATCAGTATTGTTGTTCCTACAATCGATGCGCCCTTTAAGAGATCAGGGGCATCGCAGGTCAGACGTCGTACCATGGCGCCCCCATTTGAGTGGCCTATCGCATAGATCTGATCGGGATCGGCGATGCCCTGCGCGATCAGTTCAGCAACAAGTCTGGTCAACCAGCCGACATCATCACGCGCCGCCTTTTCAGGTTGTCCCAGCGCGTCCCAGCGCCCGTCATTCCAGCGTGCACTTGGGGCCGTAGGGTAGGCGACAACGACATCATAACCCGCTGCAATGCCATCAAAGCTGGTATATCGCCGATGCCGGGGGCCGTTCCCGCCAGCGCCATGCAGGCTGAGGATCAGCGGCGCGGGATCGGCGCTGCGCCTGCCATCGAACAATTCATAAGTGCGGTTCTGAAAGGTTTCAGCCGAGGCGGCAGAGCAGATCAGGATCAATATGAAGGCCAGTATTCGCATCTGGGTGTTCCTGCTTTTGGGCGAATCTTTTGTATCTTAGATCCAGCTTACAGGGAAAGGCCGCCACGCAGTCCACCCAGATTAGGGGATGGTCGCGTGATGGTAGTCAGCGCCTCAGATCAAACCTGCCGATTTGGCGAATGGATCCCGACTGGCGTCTTTGTGCCATTCGTATTCACAGGTCAGGGCAAGTCGGTCCGCCATCGCCATCCCAAACAGATCGGCCATCACCGCCAGCGCCATGTCTATCCCGGCAGATACGCCGGATGATGTGAAGAATTTACCGTCCTCTACCCATCGCGCCTCTTTGACTCAGTCTACATTTGGCGCAAGTGGGACTGTTTCTGTGAAGTTCAGTTTGTTGGTCGTCACCTTTCGCCCATCCAGAACGCCGGTCATGCCCAGCAACACTGTACCTGTGCAGACAGCCATCACACGTTCTGCATTGGCAGAGGCGTCTCTGATCCACTGCATCATCTCTTCATCCCCAGCCAGCTTCAGCGCGGAATCTCCGCCGGGGATGAACAGCAGGTCATAATCGTTCTTTTCAGCAGTCGACTTGTCGATGACGATGCGCTGACCATGCACGCTTGGTGTCGGATCGTGCCCTTTGGCGAAAGTTACGATTTCGGTTTCTTTTCCAAAGCCGCCAAACATCTCAATGGGGCCAAAATAGTCGAGCGTTTCAAAGCCGGGAAAGACAAGGGCTGCGATCGTTTTCATGTCATTAATGTCCTGTCTTTAGGGCTTCAGGTGCGCGCATTCGGGATGGTCTTTGACAAACCGCTCGGTCGAGGCGGGGAATTTGATCAAAAATTTGCGGGCCGTATCGGGCGGCGCAAAAGTTCCCCACGGCAATTCGGGCAGAGGCTGTGAAAGACGGTTTCGGCGCAATCTTTGCAGAATGTGCATTCGAACGAGCAGCTGCGCGCATCCTGACTATCGGGTGGAAGGTCCGCATCGCAGCATTCGCAATTGGGTTTCAGTTTCAACATGAACAGATCCTTTCTGTTTACTGCTGGTAGACTAGCAGAATCAGGTTTGGCATAAATGATCACAGGACAGCATTTTATGCCAAATTGCCTGACCAGATGAATGTCGTTTTCGTTGTCTACCCGGACATCGTGTTGCTGGATCTGGTCGGCCCGCTTCAGGTGTTCACCCACGCGCGCAGAGGCGCTGATAAAGGGCCAGTCTATAAGACTCATGTTGTGTCTTTTAAGGGCGGCCCCACTGAAACCAATACGATCCTGCAGATCGACAGCGACCCGCTGACCAACTGGTTTGAAGCGCATCAAGGCACCCCAATTCACACGCTGGTTATCGTTGGCGGCGACGGCGCACTTGTTGCTGCGCTTGATCAGCCTTTTGTCTATCAGATAAAGCGACTGGCGGGCAGGGCGGGGCGCATCTGTTCCGTATGCTCAGGCGCATTTGTTTTGGCGGCGGCGGGTCTGCTTGATGGTCGCCGCGCGGTGACACACTGGGAAGATTGCGACAACCTGGCGGCCCAGTACCCTGAGGTGGAGGTTGAAGTTGATCCGATCTACATCAAGGACGGTTTGGTCTGGACGTCGGCTGGCATCACCGCTGGGATCGATATGGCCCTTGCCATTATCGAAGAAGATCTGGGCGCGCCTGCAGCCATTCAGATGGCGCGATCTTTGGTGACGCCGATGGTTCGGTCTGGCGGGCAATCGCAGTTCAGCGCCGAACTGGACAGGAAGGCGCGTGATGCCGAAGGGCGGTTCAGAGAGTTGCATGAATGGTTAGGCAGTAACCTCCAAGCGCCAATTTCGGTGGATGTCATGGCTGCGCGTTGCGGTATGAGTTCGCGAAATTTCTCCCGCCAGTACACAGCAACGATGGGGACGCCCCCGGCAAAGGCCGTTGAAGCCATCCGTGTGGATGCGGCGCGCAACCTGCTAGGGGCAAGCGAAACTGGAATCAAGTCGATAGCAGCGGCATGTGGGTTTCAGGACGGTGGACGCATGCGGCGCGCTTTCTTAAGGCAGATCAAAACGACGCCTTCGCAATCCCGCGCTCAATTCAATCACAGTGAAACAGGCTGAAACGGCGAGTAGCGCGCAAAAAAGAAGGGGTAAAACAAGAACTATTTATGGCGTTCACATCTCGTATCTAATAAAATCAGACACTTAAGGCGTCTTTCCCATGTGAAAGCTATCCGCTGCCAGTCGCCCCAACCTATTTTAGCAGCTTGGCGATTTCAGTGTGATCAGCGTCGCCGCCAAAAGCCTCCACCCCTTTTGCGAACAGGTCCTTCATCGCCATCAGCCCGTCAGCTTCAAGCCCAAGGTCCCCGGTCAGCCTGGCCCCCAGCGCAAGGTCCTTGGCCATCAGTCCCATGCTGAACCCGGTGCCGTAAGCCTCAGAATTTACATGTTGCTTCAGCTTCACTTCTGTCGCGTTGTTTTTGCCGGTTGAGCCGTTGAAGACATCCGCCATCACATCGGGGTCCAACCCAAACGCCTTGCCGACAGTCACAGCCTCACACGCCGCAGCCAGCCCGGCGGCGGACAGATAGTTGTTCAGCAGCTTCATCGCATGGCCCGACCCAAGTGCGCCGGTGCGGGTGACCTTGCCCATCGCCTCAAGCATCGGCGTAACCAGGTCCAGATCAGCCGCGTCACCACCCGCGATGATCGTCAGCGTTCCGATTTCTGCCCGCCAGACGCCGCCAGACACCGGCGCATCTATCAAACGGATCGCATCAGGCAGGGCCTTGCGCAGGTCAAGCGTTTCGAACGGGTAGGAAGATGACATGTCGATCAGCACCGATCCTTCAGTCATCATCGGTGCGATCTGATTGGCGACAGATCGCACAATCCCACCATTTGGCAGCATCGTGATGATGGCGGGGCAGGCCGCGACATCCGCCAGCGCGCCCTCAGACACGCCCTCAAGCCCGGCGGCTGCGCCCGGCGCGGCGTCATAGGCGATCACCTCGTGACCCTCAACGGCCAGTCGCAAGGCCATGGGGCGGCCCATCTTGCCGATGCCGATTATTCCAACCTTCATCGTCTATCCTTTCTTCAGGCCAACACCGCCGACGCGAGGACCGGGGTCTGTGCCTGCATCCTCAGCCATCTTCGCTGCAAGCAACGCCTGCGCCTCTGCCGGGTAAGGCACAGCGGCTGGGATCGACTGGTCGACATGACACAGCACGGCTTCGACCACTGCAAGCAGATCGCCGGTTTCAGCGTGAACAAGCTGCGAATGCGTGTGATGGCGCTTGGCGTCGAAATCCATGATCCGCATGCGCACTTCGATCGGGTCACCCTCACGCCCCTCTTTCAGGTAGCGCACGCGGGTATCCAGATTGTAGACGCTGAAGCCGGTGGATTGCTGATAGGTGGGGCCAACGCCCAGCTCTTCATGCATTTTATCATTCGCCGAACTGACGCAAAGCACATAATACGCATCACGCATATGGCCGTTGAAATCCATCCATTCGGGCAGGCAGGTGCGGGTAATCGTCAACATGAGCGCAGCGTATCGCGCGCCGCGCCCATCGCCCAGACCTTACCCGAAGTTGCCCTCACGCAGTGTAGAGCACCGGAAAGTCGTCGCCCGACAGCGGGGCGCCATGCGCCAGTGTGACATGTTCGAAAGGTGGTGAAGTCACAACGCCCTCGCGCCGTGCGAAGGTCGCGCCTTCGCCAACCATCCGCAGCGAAAACGCCCGCCGCTGGGATGAGGCGGAATTGTTCGCAGGCGCGCCATGCACAGTACGATAGTCGAACGCAACGGCGTCACCTGGCTTCAGCGCCCAGCCGAGGATATCGAAGTCATCGCGGGCGCCGTTGATGTCGGGGATCTCTTCCAGCCCGTCATCCTCGTTCAGCGCCTGACCGTTAAAGCGCTGAGGGCGATAGTTTTTGCCCCACTGGTGAGAGCCTGAAACAAACTCCAATGTCCGTTCACGCGGGACTTCATCCAAGGGGATCCAGATGCTGACCGACATCGGCGCATCAACGCAATAATACGGCGCATCTTGATGCCATGGCGTCGCAACGCCTGCTTTGGCCTGCTTGACCAGCACATGCTCGTGAAACAGCTGGGCCGACTTCGCGCCCATCAAATCAGCCCCGATACGCGCAGCGTCTGACTTTGTGACGAAGTCCTTGTATTCGGGAATATCAGCCCAGTTGCAGTAGTCAGACAGAAACCAACCGCCCCCTTCTTCGCCTTGATACATTTTGCCATGGCTCGAAGGGTTTTCGAAGTTGTGGTCGATACCTTTGCGCAAGGTATCGACCCAGTCCGCAAATACTCCATACAGCGGCGCGCAGCCGTCGCGGCGAAAGGCTTCGATAGTGGCGGCGTCAATCTGGTTAGTCATGGTTCGATCCTTATTCCTTTGAAGCGATCTTTACCGATGCCCGGAGATCATGGAAAATAATATGTATGGATAGTCAGAATCAGGATTTTCGATCGCTAACTCTACGCCAGATGGCTTATGCGGTCGCGGCGGGGGATGTTGGCAATGTGACTGAGGCCGGGCGGCGCTTAGGCGTGTCTCAGCCGTCAATCTCAGCGGCGCTTGCCGGGCTTGAGGCGCATTATGGTCAGCCATTGTTTGTGCGCCTGCCGGGGCAGGGGGTGCAACCGACGGGGTTTGGCGCTGATGTCTTGCGTCAGATGAAAGTGATACTGGAGCAGGTTGATCAAACATCCGCGATGGCGCGGCCTCAACCTACCGAAACCGGCGTTGTCACATTGGCGTGCTATGACGCGCTGGCGCCTTACCTTTTGCCGGGTCTGCTTAGGCGGTTACGCACGTCAATGCCTGGCCTGACGGTCCGTTTCACAGAAGCCTCACTTGATGGCGTATCCGATTCTGTGATGCGTGAGACCTCAGAATTTGGCGTGACTTATGATCTGGGCACGCCGGATGAAATAGTGGTGAGAACTGTCTATCAATTGCAGCCCCGCGTGATCTGCGCGGCGGATCATGCCTTCGCCAGCAGGCCATCGGTTGCGCTTTCAGAGCTTCATGATGAACACCTGATCCTACTCGATCAGCCGATGAGCGCGCAGTATGTTCTGGGTATGCTCCGCGCCTCAGGGGCGACGCCAACAGTCACGGCGCGGGTCAAAGGATTTGAACTACAGCGGGCGTTTGTCGCCAATGGTCTCGGTGTTGCCGTCACGCACACAATTCCACACGCAAGCACATCTTATGATGGCTTGCCCTTAAAATCGGTCGCAATTTCAGATGATTTGCCAGCCCAGAGGGTGTTGTTGATACGCCAGAAAAGACAATCCGCCCGCGCGATCATCGCACGGGCGGAAAGTGAGATTCTGAAAGCGTTGCGCGCGGACTAGCGCGGGCTGCGCTTGGCCAATATCCGCTGCAATGTCCGACGGTGCATGTTCAGGCGACGCGCTGTTTCAGAAACATTGCGGTCACACAGCTCAAACACCCGCTGGATATGTTCCCACCGTACGCGGTCAGCGGACATCGGGTTTTCCGGTGGCGGCGGTTTGTCAGCAGGTGACGCGAGAAGCGCGTTCGTGACGTCATTCGCATCAGCTGGCTTTGACAGATAGTCCGTCGCGCCAATCTTGACTGCCGCGACAGCCGTGGCGATGGCGCCATAGCCGGTCAGGACAACAATGCGGGCATCTTCACGAACGCCGCGCAGGGTTTCGACCACATCAAGGCCGTTGCCGTCTTCCAGTCTCAGATCAACCACTGCATAGGCGGGCGGCTGGGTGCGGACCTGCGCCAGACCTTGCGCGACGCTTTCCGCCATGACGATTTCGAACCCCCGCTTTTCCATCGCGCGGGCGAGGCGACGGCGAAACGGTTCGTCGTCATCCACTACCAGCAGGGACTTGTCTGGGCCGAGATCCGGCATGCTGTCGGTCATATTCTTTTCCTTGCCTGACAGAATGGGGCTTGGACCCCTTTAACAAGTCATGTCATGTGGCGCAAATCGAGAAGAAGACCAGTGAACACAGATAAAATCCTCCCCTTGCTTGCACCGCCCGTTTTTGTGGTGCTGTGGAGCACCGGCTTTGTCGGCGCCAAGTTCAGCTTGCCGTACGCTGAGCCGTTCACGTTTCTTTCCGTTCGCTTCTATCTGGCGGCGGCGGCTTTGTTGCTGTTGGCAAGACTTTTCAGAGAGCCTTGGCGCGGCCCTTACGACTGGTCTGGCGCCATGCTGATCGGTTTGATGATCCATGCGCTGTATCTCGGCGCGGTGTTTCAGGCGATCTTCTGGGGCATGGGCGCGGCGCTTTCGGCCTTGATCGTCAGCTTGCAGCCTGTCTCAACCGTTGTGCTGGCGCGGCTCATCCTTGGTGAATGTATGGCCCCGCGCCAATGGGTTGGCATCGGTCTTGGCCTTCTGGGCGTTTTGCTTGTGGTTGGCCGTAATGTCGAAGTCGGTGAGACAGGGATGGCCGCGGTTATCCTGTGCTTTGTCGGCATGATCTCTGCGTCCCTTGCATCAGTCTTGCAAAAAAAGCGTTCTGCCGAAGGTCGCCTAGCGACGGACAGCGCGGTTCAATTCATCGCTGCGGCCACTGTCTGCGCCGCCGCCGCATTCGCTTTTGAAACCCGTGAGATCAACGCCACCCCCGAGTTTCTCGGCGCTCTTGCCTGGATGGTGATCGTCCTGTCGTTAGGTGCGATCACGATCCTCTATTACATGTTGCGTAAGGGGGAGGCGAGCCGCGTCGCCAGCCAGTTCTTTATGGTCCCAGCTGTCACCGCCCTGATGGCGTGGGCGATGTTTGGCGAAACTTTCGGGCTGTTTGAACTTGGCGGGCTGTTCATCGCCGGAATAGGCGTGGCGATGGTTACGCTGGCGCCGAAACGAGCCTAAAAGCCACCTTCGGGTAATGGTCAAAAAAATTGGTATACCAATTCCAAACCCGTCTTCTCAGGGGCTGGTATTAACAAAGCTGGATAGTGCGACGCGCCGCCTCATCGCCATGGTGTATCTTATCCATGATTGTGTTATAAGATAACATTACGTTCATTGCGAACCACCCGACAGGAGCCTTCGATGTCTTTCAAATTCTCGACCGCCCTCAGCCTGACGATCCTTACGGCTGGCGCTGCGCACACCCAAACCCGTGAGTTGGACGCGCACCAGCACGGACACGGAGCGTTGAACATTGCTTTCGAAGGTGCGTCTGTCGCAATGGAACTTGAAGTCCCGGGCGCTGACATCGTTGGCTTTGAGCATCCGGCGGAAAGCGACGCTGATCGCGCCCTGATCGACGCTGCCATCGCCCAGTTGGCCAAGCCATTGGAATTGTTCGCAATGCCCGCGGCAGCAGGCTGCACAGTGACTGAGGCGAATGTTGCGTTGCTGGGCGAAGATGACCACGATGAGCATGGCGACGACCACAAAGACGAGCATGACGACGACCTTAAGGATGAGCATGCTGACGACCATAAAGACGAGCATGACGACGACCACAAAGATGAACATGCTGATGACCACAAAGACGAGCATGACGACGACCACAACGATGAGCATGCCGATGACCACAAAGATGAGCATGCTGATGAGGAAGGCGAGGAAGGCCATAACGAGTTCCACGCCGAATACGCCCTGACCTGCGCAGACCCCTCTGCCATCGACGCAATTGAGTTTGTCTATTTCGAACGGTTCCCCAATGCCGCCGAACTCGATATTCAGTTGATCTCGGACAAGGGCGCGAAAGGGTTTGAAGTTGAACGGGATGAACCACGGCTTGACCTTTCAGGCGCGATCTGAACCGCCCCAGCGTGAGCGCCTATGACTGAAGAGACTGCTCTCGCGCTCACGAATCTTCGTTTCACATGGCCCGGTTCGACCGGGTTCACACTTGAAGTCGATGCGTTCACCTTGCCAAAGGGAGAGCGTACATTGCTGCTCGGGGCCTCTGGGTCTGGTAAATCCACGCTGCTCAGCCTGATTTGCGGGATATCCACGCCAAGCGCGGGGTCAGTCACGGTTGCAGGCACTGATATCGCACGTCTTTCCCGGCGCCGCCGCGATCGGTTCCGGGCCGAAAACATCGGCATCGTGTTCCAGCAGTTCAATTTACTGCCTTACGCGACCGCGCTGGACAACGCCCTTCTTCCCCTACAATTTGCCCCGAACCGTCGTGCGAAATTGACAGATGAACGGGCTGAGGCGCTGCGCCTCGCCGCCGCCCTTGGACTGGACCCAGCGCAAATGACCAGTGGCGGCGCAGGTTCGCTTTCCGTCGGTCAGCAGCAGCGCGTCGCCGTCGTCCGCGCCCTGATTGGGTCGCCTGAGCTTATCGTAGCTGACGAGCCGACCTCCGCGCTTGATGCCTCCGCTCAGGCCAGCTTTGTCGATACGTTGTTCACTCATGTCGAAGCAGCAGGCGCATCCCTTCTGATGGTCAGTCATGATGAACGCCTTGCGGACCGCTTTGACCGGACGGTTCGTCTGGAAGACATCGCCCGTGTCAAAAAGGCTGCCGCAGTATGATCTTCGCCCGACTTGCCTTTCGTTCCCTTGCCGCGCGCTGGCTTACCGTCTCGCTGACGATCCTGGCCATCGCCCTTTCCGTGGTGCTGTTCCTCGGCGTCGAAAAGATCCGCAATGGGGCTAAAGCCAGTTTTGCGGACACGATCTCTGGCACAGATCTGATTGTGGGCGCCCGGTCTGGCAGTGTGCAATTGCTGCTTTATTCGGTGTTCCGGATCGGCAACGCCACCAACAATGTGACGTGGGAAAGCTTTGAGGACATTCGCGAAATGCCCGGTGTCGCCTGGGCAATCCCCCTTTCTCTTGGCGACAGCCATCGGGGCTATCGCGTTCTGGGGACGACCGCCGAATACTTTGATCGCTACAAATTCCGCGCAGGTAAAGGGCTTGAGTTTACGTCTGGCGTGGCCTTCGACGATGTATTCGACGCGGTTCTCGGCGCTGATGTCGTGGCTTCGCTAGGGTACAAACTGGATGATCCCATCATTGTCTCCCACGGCATCGCGTCTTTCACGCATCACGAAGACAAGCCGTTCCGCGTCGCAGGCATACTCGCCAAAACCGGAACGCCAGTTGACCGTACAGTTATTGTCTCGCTGGAAGGGATCGAAGCGATCCATGTCGATTGGGTCGGTGGCGGGCGAGCGGCTGGCAGTTTGACGGCAGAACAGGCACGCACGCTGGACCTGTCACCAAAGGCAATCACCGCTGCAATGATTGGTGTGGAATCGAAACTTCGCATCTTCACTCTGCAACGCGCCATCAATGACTATGCAGAAGAACCCTTGCTTGCCGTCTTGCCCGGTGTCGCCCTGCAGGAACTGTGGGCTGTCGTGGGGGTGGCGGAAACCGCGCTTCTTGGTGTTTCACTGATGGTTGTCGCAACTGCGCTGATCGGCATGGTGGCGATGATCTTTGCCGGTTTGAATGAACGACGCCGTGAAATGGCGATCCTGCGATCTGTCGGCGCGGGCCCTGGCCTGATCATGACAATGCTGATTGCAGAGGCCGCTCTGATCGCTGCGGCAGGTGCGGCCGTTGGCGTTGCAATCCTTTACGCTGGCCTCGCAGCATTGCAAACTTGGCTGGATGCCACTTACGGCATCTATATCCCGCCAACCGGTTTGGGTGAACGTGAGATGATTACGCTGGCAGCCGCCGTCGCGGCAGGTGCGTTAGCAGGGCTTGCCCCCGCCGCTCGCGCGTATTTCATTTCGCTCAGCGACGGAATGTCGGTAAAGATGTGAGGAATGATTTTGCGAGGAGACACCAGATGAGCCGCCTCAACCGACGCGCTTTGCTTGCCGGTCTGACGCTGATTGCAGCGCAGCCTTATCGCGCCTATGGCGAAGACCAGCCCCCTGCAAAGACGGTTTATTGGAAAGATCTGCTGCCTGAAACTGAAGGCGAGGGAACTTTCATCGAAACGTTGAGAGACCTGAACCTGATCCAACAGGGTGAAACGCTTCCCTGGCGCAAACAACCGCCCGTCGGCATGGTCAGCGATTTCAACGAGCGGCGTGTACGCATCCCGGGCTATGTCGTCCCACTGACGCTGGATGGGGAAGGCGTAACTGAGGGCCTTCTGGTTCCCTACGTTGGCGCCTGCATCCACGTGCCACCGCCACCGGCAAACCAGATCGTCTTCCTTCGCTTTGAAAAGCCAACGCCACAGGATGGGTTATGGGACCCGGTCTGGGCGACAGGGCGGTTCAACATGGCGGCGGTTGAGACGGATCTGGCGGAAGCAGGCTATGTCATGACCGAAACGGCGACTGAGCCCTATACAGGCTGAGTTTTGGTGGTATGGCGGTGGTTCGCGCGGTTCTGTGCACAACGCGTTTGAGGGAACTCTCTTGCTGCGAAATCCCAGAATCTGAATGTGGATCGGGCGGATTTCACGCAAGCGCAAAAGCTAACAGATAATGAATATCTTTTAGTTACAATGAGGTGCGCATGGTTTCGCGCGTGAAACCATGCCCCGTTTCACAGCTTGGCTGTAGGTATCTCAGGCGCCGACCGCATCCACGAAGCAACCTACATTCTCGGCAATTGACTCGGGCGTCTCACCCCGGCGATAAACCTGAAGGAAGCCTTCGTTAGGTGCCATCAGATAGATGAAAGCGCTGTGATCCATCAGATAGTATTCCGGATCATCGCCCTCTGCCTTCTGGTAGTAGACCTTATAGGCCTTTGCGGCCGCCGCGACCTGTTCCTCGCTGCCAGTCAGCCCAATCATGTCGTCATGCATCAGCCCTGTGAAATCCCCGACGATTTCGGGGGTATCCCGCGCGGGATCGACTGATACGAATGCCGTATTCACTGGCGCGCCGTTCTCTTCCAGGATCGAAGCGGCCTGGGCCATGACGGCGACATCTGTCGGGCACACATCCGGGCAAAATGTATAGCCAAAGTAGATCAGCGTCGGACGGGTAATAATGTCTGTGTCCTGCACGGTTTCACCAGTTTCGCTGACCAGCGTGAACGGCCCCCCAATGGTCGCGTCGCCGGTCGCCATGCCGCCACCGCATTCAGCAAAGGCGTTGCCGCCTGAAAACGCGATATAGGCCCCGGTGCCCAATCCGACGGCGACAACAGCTGCGGTGGCGATAGCGAAGGTCTGGGTGCTGGGCATGGCAAACTCCTGAAACGGATTGCTAAAGAAGTAACGTCGCCCAACCGGCGGCGCCATAGGGGACAGAGCGGCCTTTTAGCGCGCTCGCGTGGATGTTATGGCCGTGTGATGCCAGATTCCGTTTTTCAGAATATGCTTCAGGGTGATGCGCGGGGACGCTGGGTGCGACTGCGCACTCTGACGCTGCTCCGCTGGTTAGCGATCACCGGTCAGGCCGGGGCGGTTGCAGCTGCGATCTTCGTCTTTGGTCTGCAGCTGCCAGTTGAATTGTGCATCTTCGCCATCGCGGTCTCTGTCGTCTTCAACATCATTTCGATGCAGATCTATCCGGCGAATGCGCGGCTGAACGAAAAATCCTCGCTGATCTCTATGCTGTTTGATTTGGCGCAGGTGTCGTTTCTTTTGTTCATCACTGGCGGCCTGACAAACCCGTTTGCGGCACTGCTACTGGCGCCTGTGGTGATGTCGGCCAGCGTGCTCATCCTGCGTTCCGCCCTTGTTGTGGGCGCCTGTGCGCTGGTCAGCGTGTCGCTGATGGGGCTATGGCGGATGCCCCTGATGTTCGCAAATGGCGACGTGCTGGCGCCGCCGCCGATTTACATTTTTGGCGTTTGGGCTTCACTGACCATCGCGATCATCTTTATGGCGGTCTATGCGCGGCGTGTGTCCATTGAAAACTATCGCATGACCGTCGCGCTGAACGCCGCGCAGCGTGCTTTGTCGTCGGAACAACGCCTGACTGCCATCGGCGGGTTGGCTGCAGCTGCGGCGCACGAACTGGGCACGCCTCTGGCGACAATCAAACTGGTCTCGGCTGAGCTTGAGGATGAACTGAAGGACCGACCTGAGCTGCGCGAAGACGCCGAATTGATCAGTAAGCAAGCCGATCGGTGCCGCGATATTCTGGCGGATCTCAGGGATGGCGGGCGGTCAGATGAACATTTCAAACTGGCGCCAATAACAGCGCTGATTGAAGAGGCGGCAGAACCGCATCGCGACCGCGGCAAACAGATCGTTCTGCGATTGGAGGGCGAGGCTTTTGGCGCCTATCCGTCCAGCCCGCCGGTGGTGAAACGCTCGCCTGAGATCGTTCATGGCCTCAGAAACCTGATCCAGAACGCAATCGATTTTGCCGAGACGACGATCTGGGTTGACGTGAACCCGACCGAAAATCACATCAGGATTCTGATCGGCGACGACGGTCAGGGGTATCCCGAAGACGTAATCCAGCATCTCGGCGATCCGTATGTAACCTCACGGGCGCGAAAGGCGGACCCGGATCGGGGCAAAGGTGATTACAAAGGTATGGGCTTGGGATTGTTCATCGCCAAAACCTTGTTGGAGCGGACCGGTGCCGAAGTATCCTTTGCCAATACAGACAGGGCCATCCGTCGCGCTAACCGCGGCGTTCCATTGGAAAACCGCCGCCCGCCAGGCGCGGTAGTTGCAGTGTCATGGCTGGCAAAGGGGTTTGTCGCAGGGCCTGAGGACGCACGCATGGCCCTGGGTGAAAATCAGCGGTTTACAGTCGACACGATCTAGGATCAGCTTTCCAGCAAGATAAATGTAATCGCGGTGACGATTAGGGCGACGCCGATCACCTCTGACCGCGCGACTTTTTCACGGAAGATGAATACCGACGCGGCGAAGGTAAACAGTAGTTCGATCTGTCCCAGCGCGCGGACATAGGCGGCGTTTTGCAGTGCAAAGGCGCTGAACCAACAGGCTGAGGTGATCATGCCAACAATGCCGACTGGCAGGGCATGGCGCCATTCGCGGATAACCGCCATCAATTGCGGGCGGTCAAAAATCACAAACCATGCGCCCATCATCAGGGTCTGCATGATCAATGAAATCGCAAGCGTGTATGCCGCCGCCATAAGGAAATCCGGCCCATCCAACGCCAGCGCGGCACCACGGAAAAACACAACAGAGGCGCCAAGCAGCGTAGCGGCCAGCAGGCCAACACCGGTTGCCTTTTCGGTAAGGCCGCGCATCAGACCACCAATGCTCAGCTTGGTTTCCGTAAATGATAATATGATGATCCCGACTGAGCCGATCAGAATGGCGACAACCGCCAACGGGCCCACAGTGTCGCCCAGCAGCGCTGCGCCAAGGACCGCGATCAACAAAACCTCTAACTTTGAGAAGGTCGTACCAACTGCGAAACTGCGGAACGAAAACATCCATAGAAGAACAACGGTGAACAATATCTGGGCCGCGCCACCGAGTGCGCAGTAAAGAAGGAACAGATTGTTCACAGGTGGCAGATCGTACCCAACCCCATCATGAAGGATCCATGCGTAGAGAATAGCAAAAGGCCACGCATAGACGAAGCGCGCATAAGCGGCGCCGGTCGTCGACAGGCGGCCCTTGATCGCCTTTTGCAGGACTGACCGCAGGTTCTGAAAGAACGCAGCGGCGATGGTGATGGGGATCCATAACGCTAACATGTGGCTATGGACCCTGCGCGGCGGGCGGCGTCAAGTCAGACGGGCGTCGACAACCCCATTGAATGCATGCAACGCGCCTTCGAACCGTCCAAAAGTCAGCTCGTCATTCACGCCATGCGCCAGATTGGCCTGGATCGCCTCGCCAATCACAAAGTCTTCGTTCAGGGTTTTCAAAGTGAACCCATGATTGCGCGCCCACCATTCAGAGCGATCTGCAGTGGCGTCCGTTTCAGGAACCATCGTGAGGATCCGGATCGCGGTTTCATCGGCTGCCGTAGGGGATGACAGCACGACGGCGATATGATCGGACTGAACCAGCAGTGAGATGTTCGGGAAAAGCGAGTAGAGAATGTTTTTATGCTCTCGGATCCGCCATTGATCGCGGGGTTTCTCTACCAACTCGTCAATCGTGTTCCGTACGAGGATTGACCTGATATGCGGTCCGCGTAGCTGATAGCTGGACAGATTATCGTGGAACAGGCCGCCTACAGTCTGAGCATGGGCAACGCGGAAGTGATAGGATTCAAGGCCGCCCTCAGCGATGATCTTCCAGTTCACCTTCCACGGTTTTTCATCAGATGCGAAGACAACGTGGCGTTCCATCCCCAGCCAGGCCAGATCGTCAGCAACCGGCGCCAGAAAGGCGTCGATGTCCATTTCGCCATCCAGCTGCACCCACACCCAGCCAAAGCGTACAGCCACATTCACCCGCTTCAGACCATAGGCAGGTTTGTTTAGATCGGGAAAACCCTGCGCCTGATGCGGTACGCCGATCAGATGGCCCTGATTATCCCATGTCCAGGCGTGATAGGGACAAGTGAAGCGATGCCTGCACCCCTGATCAGCGTCAACCAGCCGGGCGCCCCTGTGACGGCAGAAATTATAGAAACCATGAATGACTCCATCACGGCCTCGGGTCAGAATAATCGGCGCGCCTGCAACGTCGCGGCTGAGGAAGGCGCCATCCTCGGCCAGTTCGCTGATGTGTGCGACCGCAAGGGGCGTTGCGCGAAATATCTGATCCCGCTCAGCTGTAAAGACAGCAGGATCATCATAGCGCTTGACGGGCGATCTTTCGACCGCCTCATCCAGAAAGGCTGATCGGTCGCGGCGCAGGCCCAACAGTTCTTCCAGAAGATCTATTTGCTCAGCGGTTTTCATTGCGATCCCAAATTAGCGCGGGGTCTCGACGTTGACTATTCGTCAAGCCGCCGTTCTGCGGTCTGCTAGCCCCTAAATGTCGTTTTTGTCACATCGCCGGCGCTGCAAGCGTTGAATCGATCAATTGCGCCGGATTCATCCCGCTAAACGCCTAGATCCGGCCACAAACCAACCCCAGCTATCTAACACGGCGCTGAGTGCGGGGCGCCCTGAATAAATATGGGAAGATGTGTGGAGCTTGGCTTTGTGTGGGATGTAAAAGTGAGAGTGTTTGCAAATCGTAACACCCACCGAGATTAAAGAAATGGATCCAGAGTTCGCTTTCATTGATTGGCGTGAGCCTGAGGCGGCATCCCGAACCGCTGATGGAACCCGGGACGAGTTGCGTACAACTGACGTGGATCCGCAAATCCGCGTAGCGCCCGGACATGCAGCATCCTGACAGAACCCCCTCTTGTCAGGGTCAGGCGGCGCCCGCTGGCACATTGCCGGCGAGCGTTCATTCATTCACCCGTAAAGTTCGCGTCGCGTTTTTCAAGAAGCGATGCAACAGCCTCGTTATGATCCGCGGTCTGATGGCTCATCCCCTGATAGGCTGCTGACAGCTCAAGGATCGTATCAAGGCGGTTATTCAGCCCTTCACGCATCAAACGCTTAGCCATCCGCAGCTGGCGGGGTGGGTTCTTGGCGATCCGGCCAGCAAGTTCCTGCGCGGCAGGCAACAGATCGTCCGGCTCGCACACTTTGCTGACCAGACCCCATTCCAGCGCCTTGTCAGCGCGAATAGGTTCGGCGGTGAAGGTCATCTCCGCAGCCTTACTCAGGCCGATCTGACGGGGTAAAAACCACGCGCCGCCATCGCCGGGAATGATACCAACGCGCACAAAGTTTTCAGCGAAGATCGCCTTGGTGGACGCATAGCGTATATCGCACATGCAAGTCAGATCGCAGCCCGCACCAAAGGCGGCACCGTTGACAGCGGCGATCAACGGAACTTCACATTCCCAGACAGCCTTAGCCATCCTTTGAATGCCACCCTTGTAACCGTCTTTAGCCGTGATCGCATCGCCAGCGAACAGGCCTTTCTTGTCGGCCATGTGCTTGAGGTTGCCGCCCGATGAAAACGCCTTGCCAGCGCCCGTAATGATAGCGCATCGCACGGAATTGTCCTGCGTCAGGCGGGTCATTGTGTCGACCAGTCCTTGCACCATGTCTGGGTCGGTGATCGCATTCATCGTATCAGGCTGGTTTAGCGTCAGCGTAACGACGTGGTCGTCCTGTTCGTATTTTAGCTTGTCGGTCATGGGGCCTCCCTTTTTGAGGAAGGCTTACCCGTTTCCGGCCCTCAGCACATCCCCCGCCAGGTACAGTGTGCCGCAGATCAGCACCCTTTCGGCGCCTTCCGTGAGGGCGGCTTTCAATGCAGCTTCGACGCTGTCGCTGATTGTCGACGGGATACCTGCGGTATTAGCGATGTCGGCGATTGTGGACAGAGGGTAGGCCATCGACGTGCCGCTCACAGGTACTGAATGCAGTTTTTCCGCAAAGCCGGCAAAAGGGCGAAGAAAGCCTGAGGGATCTTTAGTCTCAAGCATCGCAACGATCATGTGCAGTCGTTTTGGCGATAATCCTGCGTAATGGGCCGCCAACGCCTCACCCGCCGCCGCATTGTGCCCGCCGTCCAGCCACAGCTCTGCGTCAGCATTTGCGGCGATTTCCGCCAAGGGGCCTTTCGTCAAGCGCTGCACCCGACCCGGCCAGATTGCTGCACCTGGCGCAGCCTCCATCGCCGTATCGTTGATATTGAGGGCGCGCAGGGCCGCGAGGGCGGTGCCCGCATTCGCAATCTGGTGCGCACCGGGCAAGGCGGGTAGCGGCATATCTAGAAGGCCATGTTCATCGCGGTAGATCAGTCGTGCGTCTTCTACGGTTGAAGTAAAGTCCTGACCCGAGACGATCAGAGGCGCACTGACCCGTGCTGCCTGTCGTTCAATGACATCAAGCGCTTCGTTCTCTTGAGGTCCGACGATGCAAGTTACGCCCGATTTAAGGATGCCGGCCTTCTCAAACGCGATCTCCCCCAATGTATCGCCGAGGTATTGTTGATGATCTATTGAAACGGGCGTGATGACGGTCAGGCGTGGTTTGGGGATGACGTTCGTTGCATCGACGCGCCCGCCAAGCCCAACCTCCAACAGCGTATAATCCGCCTCGTTGCGCGCGAACGCGAGATACGCCGCTGCAGTTGTGATCTCGAAGAAAGTGATCTGATCACCCTGGTTCTTCGTCTCACATTCTTCCAGCAAAGCGGAAAGTGCGGTCTCTTCAATCAGTTCGCCGTTTAGTCTGATCCGTTCATGAAAGCGGGCCAGATGGGGTGATGTGTATGTATGCGCGCTAAGGCCTGCAGCTTCGATGCCTGCGCGGACGAATGCGATGGTCGAACCCTTGCCGTTTGTCCCGGCGACATGAATGACCGGCGGCATGGACTGTACGGGATTGCTCAGTCGGTCGAGCAACCGCTCAGTCCGGCCCAAGGTCAGATCCATGAGTTTTGGGTGCAGCGTCAGCAACCGCTCAAGTATGGCGTCTGACGGCGTCGCTGAGCCGGTCATCAGGCCTTCTCGGGCGCGGCCGCATCTGCTTCCGTCGCAAGTTCTGCCGGGTCCGGCGCAGGCAGATCGCCGTGAATGCGTGGTGGCAGCTTCATCAGCAACCGCAGAACCTTAGCAAGTTCGTCTCGCATCTCGCGTCGGTCAACGACCATGTCGAGCATTCCGTGATCCAGCAGGTATTCAGCCCGCTGGAACCCTTCAGGCAGTTTTTCGCGGATTGTCTGCTCGATCACCCGCGCGCCGGCGAAACCGATCAGCGCATTCGGTTCTGCAATCTGAATATCCCCGAGCATCGCGTAGGAAGCGGTCACGCCGCCTGTCGTCGGGTGGGTCAGAACGACGATGAAGGGAAGACCTGCTTCCTGCACCATCTGTACAGCGACTGTCGTTCGCGGCATCTGCATGAGGCTCAGCATGCCTTCCTGCATCCGCGCGCCGCCAGCGGCTGAAAATACGATCAATGGCGCGCCAGCGTTTACGGCCGCCTCGGCCCCGGCGATCAGTGCGTTGCCGACAGCCATGCCCATGGATCCACCCATGAAGGAAAAATCCTGTCCAGCGGCGACAGCAGTCACCCCTGCGATGGATCCTTTGGCGACCAACATCGCTTCAGTCTCGCCGGTTTTTTTCCGGGCGTCTTTCATGCGGTCGGGATAGCGTTTCTGATCTTTGAACTGCAGCGGATCAAGCGAAGCCTCTGGCACGTCTACTTCAACGAAGACACCGCCATCGAAGAGGGATTCAAGCCGTTCGCGGGGTGTGATGCCCATGTGGTGGTTGCAAGCAGGGCACACATACAGATTTTCAGTCAGTTCGCGATGAAAGATCATCTGCCCGCATTCATCGCAGGCCCGCCATAGGTTTTCCGGCATCTCGCGACGTGAAAACAACGAGTTGATCTTTGGTCGGACGTAGTTCGAAATCCAGTTCATGCGCTCACCTTCCTAAGTGGGCGACACATAGAAGCCGTGCGCATGATTTGCAATGATTTGTAAGTGACGAAGTAGTGGTCAGCCGCCTGCCATCGCTGTCATTAACGCATCAGCCTGCGCAGCGCATCCAGCGGTCAGATATCCTTCCAACTTCTTGCCGTCATCGCTGGCTGAAGGGGCGGCCACAAGGTTCAGATCCAGTGGCATCTGAATGTCGCCGATCATCAACTGATAGCGGGTGCCAGCGCTGAATGGAGTGGACGCTGGCCAAGCCTGCGATGCTTTGTTCTTTGGCCAAAGCATCTCATGTTTTGCGCCATCTGACCCGATCAGGGTGACGATGCGATCTTTCTTTTCAGCCCGAATAAAAAGCAGCGGCGCCTGTCCACCGACGCACCAGACGCCGTCGGATAAAAGGTGCAGCTTTCGCGTTGCATCCGCCGCATCTACTGAGCCTGTCGATCTCGATGCCGACAGGCTGCTGATGCGTTTGCGGTGTTTTAAAAGACTGCTGATGGCGGAGCTTTTCGTGCCACTTGCGCCAACCGCTTCGCCAACGCCGCCGGAATATGAGCCCTTCACTTCCATGGTACCACTGGGGCCGAACAGCGTCACGCTTTCTCCTGCAGCCAATTCAAGACTAGCATCAGGCTTCAGAAGCAGCCCTGGTGAGACGGATGAGGTGGTCGATGCAGTAACGACGATGTCGGCGGCTTTTGCAGCGGGCGCAGCGGTGAACGCCAATGCGGCGCAGAACAGGATATGGTGCAGTTTCATGGACCTACTTTTCCTTAAGCGTAACGACTTCGCCGCGCTCTCCATCATTGTGACGAGCGGCATCAAACGAAATCAATGCGTCATTCGGATGGCGGCTGGCGAGAGGGGCGAAACCCTCTGCTGATCCGTCGGAGCATAGTCGCTCATAAGCCGCCATGTAGTCTGTGACGTAAGTCGCGCGGGGATCATCAGGCGCGAAAGCTTCATATGTTGCAAGGGGTTCGTCGCGACCTTTGACGCGCAGACGGCCGATAGGGCGGGTCAGAACGCCATCGACCGCACCGCCTGCATGCGCCAAAGCGTCGCCCGATATTGTCACGTGCCCACCATACGCCTTGTTGGCACCTTCCAGCCGAGCGGCGACATTCATCTTATCGCCCATGGCGGTATAGTCAAAAAAGACATCGCCGCCGAAGTTTCCAACAGTCGCTTCGCCTGTGTGAACGCCAATTCGGGTGACGCCGAATGTCGTCCCTTCCGCTGCAACTGTTTCGACAAACTCGCTGGCGAAACGGTCGAGGTCGACAACCATGCGGATGGCGGCAGCGGCTTGGTCGGGGCGATCAAGCGGCGCGCCGAAGAAGCTGACGATGGCGTCGCCGACGAATTTATCGATGGTGCCGCCATGATCGACCACCACATTCGAAGCGCCGCCGAGGTAACGGTTCAGAAGTGTGATCAACTTGTTGGCGGGAAAGTTTTCACAAAGCGTCGTGAAGCCAGCGACATCGGTGAAAACACAGGTCATCTCGCGCCGTTCGCCACCCAAAGCCAGCGCTCCGGGGTTGCTTTCGATTTGTCCGACGACTGTGGGCGAGACGTATTTACCAAAGGCTTCACGCAGGCGTTTGAGCGTAAGACTATCCTTGCGCCAACGGGCTAGGGCGACGACAGCGCCTGCAATCACGGCGCCGGCCAGTGGCGGGATAAATGGCACCCGAACGGCGAAGCCAGTCATGGCGACGACGGGTGTGGCGGCAAAGACGGCGATGATGACCAGCGCAAGCGCCAGCCTGATCACAACGGGTGTTTTCATGACCAGCGCTGCTGCAGTCAAAAGCGAGGCGAGCACGGTAGCGGCGAACATCCAGCGTAAACTGGCCTGGCCCAACGTTCTGCCATCAATCAGCTGGGCCAGCGCATGGGCATGAGATTCGACGCCAGGCCTGTCCGCTTCATCCGTTGTGACCAGCAAGGGCGTGCGGTGTCGGTCGATTCCCGCCAAATCGACGCCGATGAATATGCGTCTGTCTTTGACTGCCTCTTCAGTGAAGAAGTTACTGAAACCAGCACTGAGACGCGGTACGAAATCTATTCCTTCCTCAGTGGGCGAATAGGCGATTTCGAAACTGTCACCCGGCGCCGATAAGCCCCCGGCTTGCGCCATGGCCACCGCAAAAGACGGTGTTTGCCGGTTATGGATATCGCGTGTCGCCGGAACGCCCCGGGTCACAAAATCCACCGGGTCACGGTAGAGGCCAGCCTGACCAGTCCTGACCAGTTCAGTCATCGCCGCCAGAAATTCGTTTTGCGCTTGCAGCAATCCTTCTTTTTCATCGGCAACCGCCATGATGACCGGGGCGCCTTCCGCCTCGATCACATCGAGAAACGGGAAATCCTTGGCTTCTTCCGTTGGCTGATCTACCAACAGGTCGATAGCGATGGCCTTGGTGCCAAGACCGCGCAGCCGCGCGACGAGGCTTGCCAGAAAGGCCCGGTCGATGGGCGACCGGTATGACAGCTTTGCCAGTGTCGCTTCATCAATCAAAACGATAGCGATATCATCGCGCTGGGGTTGCTTGGGATAGAGCAACGCCTGCGCCAGATCTCGCGCGCGGTTTTCTGCGGCGACGAGAGGCGGTAAGGCGCGGAACGCCGCAAAAATCAGACAACCGATATGTGCGGCCATAACAAGCGCGCCGATTGGCCAGGTTAGATCATCGCCATTCATTACCGCCAATCCCCGATCAGAAGGAAGTTCGCCCATTGGAAAGGGTCTGCAGTGTCGGGGTTTGCGATCAGGGTCGCTTGCGCCTTGCGCAAAGCTTCACCCCGGCCTGCGCCAGAATTCAATGCCTTGTAGAATTCCGCCATCAGTTCAGCAGTTGCGACATCTTCGGCTGGCCATCGCGATGCGAGAACACTGCGCGCACCGGCCCTGAAACCAACACCTGCAAGACCCAGCGGCGCGCGTTCAGCCTCTGGCCCGCCAAGATCAGCGGCGGTGTTGCAGGCGCTTAAGGTCAGTAGGCTGACCGGCGCATCCGTCTGCACGGCGCGGGCGCGCATAGTTGCTTCAAGCTGGGTGACGTTTAGGCGTCCGTCCTTGGTCAGAATGAAATTGTCGGCAGGGCTTGCGCCAAATTCCGCGTGGGTGGCGATGTGGACGATGTTGTAGGGATTGCGCGCAATTTCACCTGCCAACGCATCGGCGTTGAAATCATCTTCAGCCAGAACTTCGGCATCAAACACCTGATCGATTGCAGCCAGTTCCAGTGTGACCGAGGGCAGGGCGGCATATTAGTCGCTGACTTCAACTGCACCAGCGGCCAAAACTGATGCGCCGCTAAGGGATGTGTCACCCTGATCGACAAGGTTCAGGCCCAGAATGGTGGCGAGGCCGTATTTGCCGCCCAAAAAACCGTCGCCATCCCAAAGCACGGCGAAGGGAAGGGCCCGTAGCGGGCCGTCCGGGGCGACGACGATGGTTTTGATGGCGCTTAAATCGGTCTCAACCGGCGTGACCAATAGATCGTAAAGAGCGCCCGACGCAGGCTCAATCCCGCCGACGCGCAGGTCGATCTGATAGCGCAATGCAGTAATCTGTTTTCTGAGATCATCGCGTGCAACGGGAACGGTAAAGCCGCCGATTTGCTCACCCACGGTCCAGATCATCTCTGTCCAATCCGCGAACACGATGGGATAAAGCACCAAAGTGCCATCGCCCAGCGTATCGGCAGACTTGCTGCGGCCTCGTGCGGGCGCACAGCGTTCGGCGAAGTAGTCATCGATTTCGTCGAGCTTCAAATCTTCAACCAACTCACGCGCTTTGAACAGGGCATTGGCGTCTCGTCCGCTTTGGAAGAGGAAATCGATATATTCGAGCTGGAACCGGCGCGGGGCGAATTGCCTGCCCGATGAAACCGGTGGCGCGCCGAGAGGCGTTCTTGCGCGGAAATCTCTTAAGCCTTCGAAGGCCAATTCATAAGCGCTGCGCACCGCGCCATCATCGCCAAGCCGCGACAACGCCTCAGCCCGCAGCCAGTCGGCGCTGAAATGGATATCCTCTGCGCCGGACATGATTGTATAGCGCGCTGCTTCATCTGATGCGGACAGCGCCTTTTCTGGGCGGTTCTGCGCCAACGCCGCCGCGCCTGTTCCAAGGGCCGCTTCAGCTGCGATGCGCCCACCCGACTGTGCGGCCTTGTCGAAGGCCTGGGCCGCCAGATCAGGCGCGCCCGCTTCCAGTGCAGCGTCCCCGATTGAGAGAAGCGGTTGAGCAGCCTGCGGACCCAATCCTTGGGTCAATTCATAAGCATTTGTGAGTAAAGCTCTTGCCGTTGTCAGATCTTCGGCGCTCAGCGCAATTTTTGCGCGGGCGGTCGCGACGATGCTGCCAATGATTGGGCTGGCGTTGCGCGCAGCTTGCTCAGCCTGTTCAGCAAGCGCGGCGACCTCCGCCATGCGTGCGTCACGCATTGCCGACGTTTCAACGACCTCGTCCGCCGCGATCAGTTTGGCCAGCGTCGCCGCCGAGATCGCGACTGCGGCAGTTTGACCTTCAGCTTCTATCCCAGCGCGGAGATACTTTTCCGCCTCAGCCCGTCGTCCTGCGTCAGCCAAAGCCACGCCTAACGCAGCTTTTGCATAAGCCTGTTCAGCCGCGCTGGGCGCTGTTTCGACCGCACGCGCCAGATCGGCCAATGCGTCACCGCGCTTGCCTACAACCCGCAACGCCTCACCTCGCGCGACTAACGCAGCAGTCAGCGCTGACGGCGTCTCAGCGGTTTCGACCAGCTTGGTAAGTTGCTCCACGGGGTTTGCTGCGGCGTTGTAACTGCAAGAGAGGACGGCCAGCACAGCCGCCGCACCATTAAGGAAGCGTGATCGTAACGACAAAATGCACCCCCTCTCCCTGCAACCCGCCGCCATCTTCGGCACCTTTCAGCGCAGCGCCCAGTTAGAACGCAGCGTCGATGCCTGGGCGCGGCGACCACAGCAGACCCGCGCCTGCGCCAATCAACGTATCGCTGCCACCGCCATCCTTGCGCCAGACTTTTACGCCGCCGTTGACAGCCGAAGGTGCGCAAGTTGCGTTGATGGGGCGGCGGACTGAACCCCTAGAGGCTGTAGCTAACGAATCAGGCGGTCTTGTCGTGCAGGCCGATGCGGCGTCATCGGAACAGGTCGGAGTGGCGATGGAGCGGATCAGAGCAGACCTCGGCCCACTGGATGTGATGGTGTGCAATGCCGGCGGATTTGGCTTTGGCACACTCACGGATACCAATGATGAAGATTGGAACAGGTCCGTTCAAGCCAATCTAAACACCGCTATGGTCACCGCACGCGCCGCCATGCCTGATCTGATTGCGCAGGGCGGTAATGTTCTGATGATCTCATCTATTGCGGGCCTGAATGCAGGACCAGAGGTTTGCGGAAACGTCACCATGAAACATGCCCTGATCGGGCTGGCGAAATCCATCACCAGCGACTTCGGTCCCAAAGGTGTGCGCTGCAACACAATCTGCCCGGGTTGGGTGCGAACAGAAATGGCTGACAGCGAAATGGTTGAATTGATGGAACTTAAAGGACTGGCGACTGTGGAAGAAGCCTATGCTTTGATGACCTCGTATGTGCCGCTGGGACGACCTGCAGTGCCCGATGATGTCGCGAATGCCGCCGCATTTCTATGCTCGGAAGAGGCCGCGATGATCACCGGGGCGGTTTTGACCATCGACGGCGGCGCGACCGTAGTTGATGTGCCGACGATCGCATTTTCCGAAGGTTAGGCCGACCCCGATTAGCTTAATGCTTGGTCGCATTGAATGTTGCGCTTGCCATATATCTCAAGCGCCCATAGCGTCCTATAGGCAACGAGTCGTTGGGAGAGGGGCCTTGCACGAAGCGCTGATACCGTCAGATCAGTTGGATGATTTCATCATCCTGCGCGCCCGTGCTTTCACCAGCACAATGAAACGCGTTGTGGCGCGTGATGTGTTGAAAGGCGAAGCTCTTGCTGTGCTTGAGTGGCAGCTGTTGTTTTCTGTCGCGCGGTTCGGGGCTTGTCATCTGGCCTATATCACGCAGCGAACCTCGATTGATCCTGCCCATGGCAGCCGTGCAGCGGCCGCGCTGGAAAAGAAAGGCATGATCACTCGGTGCAGAGATCCGGCGCATAAGCGACGCAAGCTGATCACGTTGACCCCGGAAGGGGTGGAAACGTTTGAACGGATCTGGCCGCGCGCGCGTCAGGCGGTAAAGACTGTGACAGAACAATTGGGCGCGCAGGATTTTCAGGATTTGAAACGGCTGCTGGATTTGCTGAACGAAGCAACGGCTCCATTGGAGAATGAAATCCAGCCAGCAGCGCGAAATCAGACGATACAGACAGATGAGTTTGGCCAGATCGCACCGGCAACGTGAAACACAACGCCGAAAAGGCGGCTTTCGCGACTTGGTCCAATGAACGTGAATAAAAGACGGTTTCTCAATCAGGGAGGATACAATGAAACCAATGAAACTGATGGCGGCGACAGCCGCTGTGACGATGGTAGCCACCGGCGCGTTTGCCCAGGCTAACCTGACCGCTGAAACGGCGAGTCCTGGCGGGGCGACCTATCTGTCACCAGCGCATATGACCGAAATCGCGGGTACACAAGGCATTGCGAACATCCAGCTTGCTGATGGACAGACGCTGACAAACTCCATCCAGAATGTCGCCGAAGGCAAAACAGATATCGCCGGCACACCTCACATTCTGCCTTTCCTGATGAGCAAGGGCGTTGGACCCTATGGCTCACTCGGTAAGGAAAAGGGTGCAGAGCTTGCTGCGAATCTCCGGGCAATCAATCCGTTCACGCTGGGCATCTTTTTGCTTTATGCGTATGATGCAAAAGGTGTTGGCGGCTGGGATGATCTGAAAGGTCGCAAAATTTATAACGGCCCACCACGTGGCGGTGCTTTGACCAATGCCCGCAGCATGATCCAGATCGTCGCCGGTCTGAAGGATGGCGAAGATTATGAAGGCATGCAGACTAACTGGGGGCAGGGCACTTCTCTGGTCACCAGTGGCGAGCCGGACGCAGTCGTTCTGCCTGAGCTGTTTCCAGGCAGCCGCCTGACTTCGATCACTGCAGCGGGTAAAGTCACAGGCTGGTCAATGCCTAAAGCTTCCTACGAAAGCGAGGCGATGCAGAAGTACATGAAAGCGCCGGGTAGCGCGCCTTTCACGATACCTCTGGCCGAACTGCAGGCGACAATGGGTGATGACTGGACGTTCGTTTCGGAAGACGACACGTTCCGTGGTTTCGCGACCATTGGCGGCAACGTCGTTCACAAGGATATGGACGAAGAGCTCGTCTACAAATTGGTCGCCGCTTACATCGGGTCTATGGATGCTCTGAAAGCGAAAGCGCCTTATGGCGACACGGTAAACTTCGACAACCCAATGCTGGGCATGTGCGGGGCGAACCCTGTGAAGTATCATCCTGGCGCTGTGCGCGCGTGGCGTGACGCCGGCTATGAAATCGATGATTGCGCCGTACCTAACTAGGCAGCGCTGACCATCAAAACTCTGGGCGCCGCTATCATTGGCGGCGCCTTTTCATGCTGACCCTGACAAAGCAGGTAAACCATGTCAGACACCTCGGATTTTGAGGTTGAGGGCGATGCCCCACCCAATCGGGCCGTTTACATTCTGGCGCTGATCTTTGTTTTTATGGGAATCGTGAACAGCACGCCATTGATCCCGGGCTGGGATGATATGTGGCGCAGCTTGTCGGGCATTGAGGATCTGAAAACCCGTTCGTTCAAGACCGAATGGTTCTATCCCATCGCGTTCTTCTTCATGATGCTTGTCGTCGCGCTGAAACATTCGATGTGGCGCGAATGGCGGGGCACGTCGCGGGCCTGGTTCGGCGCGTTCATGGATGTAGCGCTGGTTATCTCAGCGTTCGCGATATCGCTGACCTATCTGATTGAAATTGACAGCGTCTGCCTGATTGATTCGATCTCAGGCGAACGCGCGCGGATCATGGCGGAAACCCTGAAGGGTGAGATTGAACTGGCCGAAATGATGGGCCTGCCGATCCCAGACACGGTTGAGGATCCAAAATGCGTCAGTACGACTGGCGTATGGCTGGTTGCCATCATGGGCGTGTCGATCCTGGTGTTCCTGGGATACAACATCAAAGTCTGGGGATTTCCGTTGGTCGCCGTATCCATCGGCATCGCGCTTTACACCATTGGCACCGTGCTGGTTTGGTACTTCTACGGGCCAGAAGACATCAACAAATATCTGATGACCAAACTGGGGGGAGAGCCGCGAACGTTCCTCGACGGCGTTCCGAACGTTCATGATGCGCTGGTGAACACAGCCTCTGGCGTGTTGGGGCGGTTCATGAATGTGATCATGAATGTCGTCTTTCCTTACATCATCCTCGGTGCGCTTTTCGGTAAATCCGCAGGCGGGCAGACCCTGATCAAGCTGGCGTTTCGCTTGACACGGAAACTGCGTGGCGGGCCTGCGCATGCCGCGATCGTTTCGTCCGCCATGTTCGGCACCATCACCGGCGGCCCGGTAGTGAACGTGCTGTCTACTGGCGTTCTGACGATCCCGATGATGCTCAAGCGCGGCTTTTCAAAAGTTTTTGCCGGGGGGATGGAAGCTGCGGCTTCATCCGGTGGATCGATCATGCCACCGGTGATGGGCGTCGCAGCATTCATCCTGGCCGCCATGACGGGCGTGCCGTACCGCGATGTGATCATCGCTGCCGCATTACCCGCCGTCGCCTACTTCGTTTGTCTCTTCCTCAGTGCTTCGTTCCAGTCGCGCAAACAGGGAATTGAAGCGTTTGGCGAACTGACGGATGATATGCGGATCAGCGGTAAAGACGTCCTGCATCTCTGCCAGATCTTCCTGCCGATTTTGCTGATCCTGTTTCTGCTGCTGACGCCGAAGGACATGGTTGGTTGCGGCGTACTCGGCTGGGTGACCGGCGCTGATGCGGCGATGCAGGGGGATCGCTGTGTCGTCAATTCACTGCCTTGGATCATGCAGATCTTCCAGAACGCGGCGGGCGATGCCGGCGCGACGGGGTGGTGGGCGGCAGCCTTTGTTCTGGTTCTCTTGTTTCTGGATGAAGAGTTTTGCAAGAAACCCCGCAAAGTTCTGGATGCTCTGTCAGAGGCTGGGATCACGATCTCAACCCTTTATCTGATGCTGCTGGCCGTCACGGTCATCGACGTATGCCTCAACTTTACAGGGCTATCCAAATTCGTTGCGATTGATGTGCTCAGCTTCTTGCTGACCTTCGATCTGGGCGGCGGGGGATCGGCGTTCTTCCAGTTCTTTGCGCTGGCGATCACCATGCTGCTGGCGGTACTGCTAGGAATGGGAATGCCCGCAGTGCCCGCCTATATCAATGTGGCGCTGTTGATGGGACCACTGTTGATCGGGCTCGGCATTGCCACGTTTACGGCGCACATGTTCATCTTCTACTTTGCGATCGCGTCAGCCATCACGCCGCCGGTCGCGCTCGCCGCCTTTGCGGCGTCGACGATCACCAAAGCCGAACCAATGGCGACTGGGTTCAGCGCTGTTCGATCGGGAATCGTGATGTTCGTGATCCCCTTCATCTTTGCATTCTATCCTGAAATCCTGCTGGTGGATCAGGCGCTGATCGATCCTTCCAGCCCAACCGGAGCGCCTCTGGCTGGGTATGAGAACGGGGTGCAGTTGGGGTCGTTATTGTGGTTGATCGCAAGGCTGATCCTTGCGCTTTACCTAATCGCGAGCGCGCTATCTGCCTATGACGCGCGCCCACTCTCCCTACTGTGGATCGTCGTGCGCCTTGCAACCGCTGTCGGCGTTATGATGCGGCCAGAGGTTATCCAATTTGGTGCGATAGCGTTCGCGATGGGAATGCTGGCGTGGCATCACATTGGGGCGCGACGGTCGTCGACGGCCTGACTGAAAGGTATGATCTGCAGATGACCAAACGTCCTAATTTCCTGTTTCTGATCACCGACCAGCAACGAGCTGACTGGCTTGGCTGTTACGGCCATCCAGTTCTGAAAACGCCGAACATCGACGCTATCGCGGCACAGGGCACGCGGTTCAACAACTTCCATGCGGCATCCCCGGTCTGCATGCCGAACAGGGCGTCCTTACTGACTGGGCGATATCCCAGCGTGCATGGGCTGCGCTACAATGGCTGCGCTCTGCCCGAGGAAGCGAACACTTTTGTCGATGTGCTGGCGGGCGCCGGCTATCACACGGCCGCAATTGGCAAAAGTCATCTGCAGCCTTTCACAGATGCACCGCCGATGGGTAAAACCGCAGCGAGCATTGAACAGGCTTCAGAGGCTTGGGCAAAGACTGGCCCTGAATATCAGGAAGCACCGTCCAACTATCAGGCGGATGGGCGATATGAGATCAAGACGCCTTATTACGGTTATCAGCATGTCGACATGGTGACGTCCCATGGAGATCAGTGTGGTGGACATTATCTGCAGTGGTTTTGCGAAAATGCGCCCGATTGGCAGGCGCTGCATGATCCTTTGAACGAACTGCCGCACAATTATACCTGCCCGCAGGCGTATCGGACGCCGATACCTGAGGACCTGTATCCAACGGCCTTCATCCGCGATCGGGCTGTTGACTACATCACCTCACGCGCCGGGCGGGATGATCCGTTTTTCGCCTTTGTCAGCTTTCCTGATCCGCATCACCCCTTTAATCCACCGGGCAAATATTGGGACATGTACAGCCCCGATGATTTTGAAGTCACATTACCGTTTGATGCGCATAAGAACCCCACGCCACCGATGCAGTGGTTACGGAACAACTGGAAAAACGGCGACGGCCAGACAACGCCACAGACCGCAATGATGCTGGACGAACAGCACTTGAAAGAGGCGATGGCCTTGTCGGCGGGTATGATGGCCTTCATCGACGATGCGGTCGGCGATATCGTTACCTCGCTTCAGGAAAGCGGGCTAAGCGAAGATACCGTGATCTGCTATAATTCTGATCACGGCGACTACATGGGCGACTTCAACATGCTACTGAAAGGCGCGATGCCAGCCAGAGGCATCACTCGTGTGCCGTTCATCTGGTCTGATCCAGAAAATCGGGCGCCGTCGAGTACGGATGCGCTTTGTTCGACAGTTGATCTTGCCGCTACAGTCCTGAACCGCGCTGGTCTTGAGCCATTCAATGGCAATCAAGGTCAAAGCTTTTTACCCGTTACCAAAGGGGGCGACGGAGTTCGGACTGAGGCGTTGGTAGAATACAATGACGGCGGCAATCGATTGGGTTTCGAAAAACCAGCCCGCGTTCGATCCCTAATCACAGCAGAATGGCGATACACCGTCTATCTGGATCAGACGTGGGGGGAACTTTACGATCTGATCAACGATCCTTCCGAGACAGAAAACCTATGGGACAGTGCTGACCATCAGACTGTAAGGGCGCGCATGTCTGAACGAATAACGCATCATCTGATAGCGCAAATGGATGAAAGCCCGCAGTCAGACCGGATCGCATAGCGCCACGCGCCGATATGGGTGATCGTATGTCATGGCGGGAAATTATCGGAGAGATTTATGCCACAGGCTGTTGAAATCTGGACCGGGGGAACGATCCTGACAATGGATCCGGCCAAACCGTCAGCTGAGGCGCTGGCTGTTCGCGATGGCCGTATTATTGCCGTAGGCGACGCATCAGATGTGGTGAACCTTGCCGGACCGGGCGCTGAAATTCATGACTTGAACGGGCAGTTTATGATGCCGGGTCTGGTCGAAAGCCACACTCATGCGATTTGGGGCGCGTGCCGCACGTTGTTCGACATCTATGTCGGGTTTCAGGCCAGCCTTGATGACCTGCTGACAGCTGTGCGTGAGCGATGCCTAAGGAACAGCCCGGATGAGGTTGTCTTTGGTGGTCCTTGGCGTCCGATTATGCGCGAAGGAATGGGCGCTAATCCGCGTGAATTGCTGGACGGTATTTCGACCCGCCATGCCATCGTGCTGCACGACGCAAGCCAGCATATCCTCTGGTGTAATTCCCGCGCCATAGAGCAGGCTGGCATCGGCCCCGACACGCCGAATATCCCTGGCGGCGTTATTGAGCGAGATCCAGCGACTGGCGTTCCGAATGGTATCTTCGCCGAAGGCGCAATCGCGGCGCTTAGAGGACTGGTCCAACGTTCTGATGCTCAACTGTCCGAAGCGGTGAGTGAAGCTGTCCGGTACTTCAACAGCCTCGGCTTCACCGCATTCAAAGAACCCATGGCGACAGAAGAAGAACTAAAGGCCTATCAGGCTGCAGACTTGCAGGGGCACCTCACGCTGCACACTGCCGCCCACATTGTACACTCCAGCCCCCTAGGTGGTGGAGTGGTGCCTTATGACGTTATGGATAAGCTGCGGAATGCCTATGCCAGCGAGAATTTGCACCTCGATTTCGCCAAGCTGTTTCTTGACGGTGTAGCGCCTGGATTTACGGCGTCGTTCATTCAGCCATATCTTGCGGAAAGCGGTTATGATGCCGCATCGCATAATCCGGATGCTACACTTTTGATCGCACCGGATGCGCTGAACCAGATGCTCATCAACCTCGATCAGCGGGGGTATACGGTCAAAATGCACGCGGTTGGCGATAATGCCATTCGCAAAGGCCTCGACGCCATCGAAGCGGCGCGAGACGCCAATGGGCAAAGCGGCCTGCGCCATGAGATTGCGCATTCAAATTACGTATCGGATGAAGATCTGGGCCGGTTTCACGACTTGAGGGCCGTAGCGGAACAGTCGCCCAAAATGTGGTACCCAAACCCTGGCACGCCTGTGCAGATGGCGGTTCTTGGCGTGGATCGCGTCCAGAAAAATCACCGCATTTCAGATCTGGTCTCAGCGAGCGCCGAGATGACCTATGGCTCAGATTGGCCCGCCGCAGCACCGGACGCCAACCCTTGGACGGGCCTTTCGGGCATGCTGACACGTCGAAACGCCGATCCGGCTTTTCCCGGTGTCCTTGCGCCCGAACAGGCCATTTCTCTGTCAGAAGCGTTGCCGATATTTACCATGAACGGCGCAAGATCGCTTCGAATGGAAGCCGAAACCGGCTCGCTAACCGCTGGAAAATGGGCAGATTTCATCGTCTTGGATAATCCATTGATGGATATGCCACCTGATGAGATTGCAGCTGTCAGGCCCGCGATGACGGTATGGAAGGGCGATGTCGTCTACGCGAAATAGGACCTGATCTTTGTGTCAGCCTGACGTCTCTGTTTTGCTGAAAATCCCTGATGGGTTCGGTGTGCGGTCAACGGCTTGCCGAAAACAGCGGGCGCAGCGTCCAAACCCCAAATACAGGACCTAAGGCTAAAACGCCCAACGTCCATGGCCACCCGATGGCCCCCGCCAGTAATGGCGCCGCCTGCACAGTTATGATTGTCAGACCAAACCCCAGCGCCGTTTGCACGGCCATCAGGCTTCCCGCAACCTCGGGTGGGGCGGCGTCCGCGATCAGAGCAGAAAATTGTGGGCTGTCGGGGACAACGAATGCGCCCCAGATTAGGATCAGCACGAACGACAGCCAGACAGGCCCGCCATGCGCCAGGGCGACGGCGATTGCCATGACGCCAGAAATGACCATCGCGCCGCCTGCAACTTCAGCCTTGCCGATCCGGTCGGCCATGACACCGCCAACAACACAGGTGACGGCGCCGATTGCTATCGCGGCGAAGGCTGTGAACGCGGCGAAATTTGTCGCCTCTTCAGGGTTCATCTGCATTGCATATCCTGCGGCTGAGGCCGCGCCGATCCAGCCCCACATCACATATAATTCCCACATATGACCCAGATACCCACCTGTTGCAGCGCGAATGCGCTTGTCGGTCCACATCAATCCGATTGAGCGGGCAGAGAATTGCGGCGCCCGCGCATGATAGGGACCAAGCCCGGTAAAGAGCGCCATGATCGCCGTAAAAAGTGAGGCGCAGGCGGCGGCGGCGATCACCACGCGCCAGTCAGCCCCGCCAAGCCATGCCGCAAGATGTGGGGTGGAAGAACCAAATGTCAGCGCGCCTACAACAACGCCAACTAGTAAGCCGCGGTCCTTTTGCCCCCAGCCAACAGCCATTTTCATACCCACAGGATAGATCCCGGCGAAACAAGCGCCTGACAGGAAGCGCAGTGTGATTGCGACATCTCCGCCAAGTGGCGCCAGCAAGAGGCCAAAGGTGAAACAGGCGTTCAGAAAAGCGGCGATGGCCATCACCCGGCGCGGATCAAACCGGTCGGGTAAACCGGTCACCGCGGTTCCCAACGCACCAATCACGAAACCGGCCTGCACCATCGAAGACAGCAACGCTTGCCGTGTCGGGCTGATGGCGCCTTCGCGTACCATATCGGGAAGGGCTGCTGAGGTGGCGAACCATGGTGCGAGGCCGAATACGACGGCAGTGCAGAGAAGGATCAGCGCTGTGAGTTTTGACATACGTCCCATTGACCCCGCCTATTCCTGCTTGTCCAGACACGGGCGCGTGCGTTGCTTTCGCTCCAGTTGTTTTTTGACGGTATTTTGGGGGATATGGGATGATTGGTCGTTGGATCAGCTGGCTTACAATTGGGTTAAGCGTTGGTCTTATCCTGCTTACCAGTGCTTGGCTTTTTGCCGAAAGGTGCTGGGCGCAATGGACGCCATTGTCGCCTGAGGATGCCTTCATTCATGGAACAATCGGGTTAGAGACCTTTCCCCTGAAATATGCTGCTGTCATGCAGGATCTCAGCCATGAAAGTTTCTTCGCCGAAGGTGCCGATGGGTCAGTCTGGGCGGATTACGGGTTTCTATTGCCTGACGATATTCCCGCGAAAACCTGCACTTCGAACGTAGCTGACTGGGCCCCCGTGGGCATTGGCGTTTCGAGCTTTGTGCAGGCAAAGGCATTCCAGACATCGACCAAATTCGCAGGTCTTACCTGCGCTGCCTGCCATTCGGCGAGGCTACGTCTGCCCAACGGCTCACAAACGCCAGTCATCCATGGCATGGGCAATCAGGAACTTGACGTGATCGCCTGGTCTGACGGTGTGAAGAACGCGATGCTGGATCCAGGGCTGACAACCGATGCGATCCTGTCGGCGTATGATGCGCAATGTGCAGAGTTCGATGAAGCGAACGGGCAGGGCGGTGGCGTCATCCAGTCGTTGATCGACCGGATCATCATCAGCGCCTGGTTGGGCGGGATCAAGTCTGTGATCGCCGGCGATCTCAGCCGATACGATCTGCCGTTCGATAATGCTGAATTGCGTGATGAGATCGCTATCCCGGCTGGCCCCGGCCGCACGCGCCCGTTTCGATCTACTGTGCGTGTATCGCTGAACTTGCCTGGCGCGGACAATTTCGTCTTATCAAAAATTCCCGTTGTTTGGGAACAACGAGAAGATCTTCGCCCTGCATCACAATATGATGGTTCAATCCGCACGCCAGTTACGCGCAGCCTTATCGCGGCCTAAGTGTCAGGTGCGACCCCGCTGGCGTTGTCGAAACCTGAGATTGCCCACAATGTTCGTGCAGCGGCGAAGTATACCGAAGGATTGGGTTCGGGCGATGGCGTTGTACCCCGTTTCGCAGACTACTTCGAAATGGCGGATCAGGCGGACATTGAAGCAGGGTTTCAGGTTTACATGGAGCACTGCAACGATTGTCACGGACACCGTCCCCTTGATGGAGGTGAGTGGTCCAACGCTAGTGCAGCCCTGATCCACCAGCGTATTCCGGTCGAAAAACTTGGGACCGAACCAGAACGCCTAACCTTCCGCTACGCGCAGATGGTGCCACTGGCCCTGCAAACAGATTTCCCCGGGGTAGGTGAGGATTTGGTCGAGCAGGTGCGCCTGTTGGAGGAGCGGGCAGCAAGCGCCCGCGCTGAGCAGCGCCCGGCAGAGGCTTACTTCTGGCTACAACAGCTTGACCGGCTAAATAAACTTTCCCGCGAGTATCGTCTTGGCCACGGGTTCTACTTTGGAACGGATGATCTGACGGCAGAGACCGGCTATTTCAACAATCCGATCCCCGGCGCCTGGCTTAGGGCCCCGTACCTTCATAATGCCTCTGTCCCGACAATGGCGCAGCTGATCAACCTTTCACCACGTCCGGATCAGTTTTGTCGGGGGAACGCGCCTTATGATCCTGTACAGATGGGATATGTTGCGCCTACCGGTGACTGCCCGCCCGATATTGCGTTCAGCTTTGACGTTAACGCCAAAGGAAATCGAACGCAGGTCATGATTACTCATGGGGATATGATGATCCGGCCCGCGACCCCGAAAAGCTGCGCCAGCTTCTTGCCTACTTGAAAACACTGTGAGGGGATGGACATGAACGAATACGCGAAACTTCTCCGCCCTTCGCTTGGCCAGGTCGCCATGACGCTCGGCGCGTTTGCATTGATGCTTGCATTTGTCACTTTCTGGCCCTTGGCGTCAGATAACCTCATCTTCAAACGTACGCACGCCACAGCTTGGGCGATGACCCTGCTTGCGACACCAGCCTTCTACATTTTTGCGCGCACATATGGGCGAGAGCCTTTGACCAACTGGTGGCGCCTTGCATGGACAGCAGGCTGGGTGATGGCGGTCATCCATTCCTACTACGGTCTGTTCGGTCTGCACGACGGTGACATCTGGAGCGTTTTTGAACGCCAGGGTTTCGCCCTTGCTGGTACGATTTTCCTGCTGATTGCTGTCTGGGGATGGGATGTCTTCAATTCATGGGCGAGACCTGATTGGGAAGAGGATGATATCCTGTCTCGCCGCCCGGCATTCTGGATCGGCGCGGTCGCATTCTTCATCTCAACGGTTCTCTTTAACAATGACATTCAGTCGCTGACCTGCGGCCTGATCCTGACGGCGTCGCTGCTGGTCGGCGTCTTACAACGCATTGATGGCCTTGATGGCTGGGACGACTTTTTCCGTTCAGAAGCTACTATTCTGATCTTCACAGTCGGAACGGTTTTGATCGCAATGTTTGGTCCGGAATTTCTGGCGACGGCGGATATGACGAACACCGAATTTGCTGCGATGCAGGCGAAATGGACCGCCTGGCCCGTGATTATCCTTGGCGGCGTGGCGGCAGCCCTGTTCATCGCCCATGCGCCGACTATTTTGGTGGATTGGGGCTGGCCAAATTGGCAGATTGCGGGCGCGGCGGCTTACGGCGTTCATGTCTACGCCGGTTTTGGTGGTGGGTTTGATTGGTCTTTTGCCGCCATGTTTGATCAGCAAGGCGCGCTTGTTTCCGGTGCAAATGTCAGTTTGTTGGCGCTTTGGACGGCCAGCGCCCTCGCCGCGCTGTTGGGGTAGCGCATGATGTGGCTGCATGTTGCCACCACTGCACTGTTCGTAGTGGCTGGCGTTCTAAGTTCCTACTTCCTTGGTGAAAGTGTGATCTGGCTGACCGGTTTGATGGCGCTGGGCTGGGTGGGCGCAGCGATCTATCGGTATCGATAAGTCAGTCCGCGAACGCTGGCAGTGGATCCCCTTCAATCGTGATCCGGTGCATCAGCCGGCGATGTCCATGATAGTCTTTGATCGCTTTGTGCATCACGGCGCGATTGTCCCACATCGTCAGCGTTCCAGGCGCCCAGGTGACCCGGCACGTAAATTCTGGCGTCGTCGCGTGCGCTTCGATCTGGTCCAGCAGCGGGCGGCTTTCTTCCACCGACCATCCTTCAAAATGCGTGGTGAAGTCAGAGTTGGCGTAAAGCGCCGCGCGGCCAGTAATCGGATGCGCGATCACAACGGGGTGGAGCGCGTCTTGCTTGGCCGCGGCTTCGTTGCCGAGACGCCCTTCCTTGTTGGCCTCGCTATCGGTTTGCGACGCGCCAAAAGCATGGCGTGAAGAATGATGCGCTTTCAGGCCGCGGAGCATTGCTTTCATTCCATCGGACAGAGCATCGTAAGCGGCCCCCATTGAGCAGAACAGCGTGTCGCCGCCAGCTGGAGGTGTCTCAACCGCATATAGGATCGATCCCATTGCGGGCGCCAAATCGTAAGAATGATCTGTGTGCCATTGGCCGCCGATATTCAGCTTTTGATCTGGCTCCTTAAGAACCGTCGCGATTTCGGGGTGGGTGTCTGTTGGTTTGAATAACCGATTGATGTTGATCTCACCCCAGCGCTTCGCAAAGGCGATGTGGTCATCGGGGTTAAGGTTCTGATTGCGTACAACGATGACTGAGCGATCCAGAAACGTATCGCGCAAGTCGGCGAATTCCTGATCGCTTATTGAACTGAGGTCAATGTCGGTAATCTCAGCTCCAAGGGCGCCTGAGAGGGGATGGGTCTGCATGGGATGCCTCCGTTTCTATTGCTTTGCTTCCAGATATGCGCATTCATTCATCGGAAAAAATAGATAAATTAGTCGAATAAAATCGGAAAAACTGCGGATATGTTCACGCTGAAACAAATTCGGGCGTTTCAGGCTGTCGCCAGACATGGCGGTGTGGCGCAAGCGGCCAGGGTGTTAAATGCGTCCGCTGCAGCAGTGGCGGCGAACATCGATAATCTTGAGGCGGTTACCGGGTTAAGGCTGTTTGATCGCAAGCCTGCTCGTGGAATGGCGCTTTCGTCTGAAGGTCGGCAGTTCGAACTGGGTGCACAGCGCCTTGCCGCCGCTGCTGATGATGTGGCGACCCTGGCTTCGTCTCTTCGATTGGGGGAACAGTTTGAGATCAGATTTGGCTGCTATCACACATTCGCACCAATCTTCGCCCCGGCCCTTCTGAGTACGGTGAAGTCGATGGCCGAAGGCGCCCGGTTTACATTGACCGAAGCGCCGCGCAGCGCCCTTTTGCGGGCGCTGGATGAAGGTGAAATCGATGTGGCGTTGATGTATGATCTGCACGTTGATCGGGCCCAATATGTCGCGGACAGGGTTGTCGGCGCCCAGCCAAGAGCCATCCTCGCGAAATCGCACCCTTTGGCGCAGCACGTGTCTCTAAACCCGCTGGATCTGGCCCCTTATCCCTTTGTGGAGTTTCGTGAAGAAGAAGATGACAGCGGGTTTAGCGAGTTTCTGACAGCTGCGAATGTGGCGCCCAAAGTCGCACTCAGTTCCAGGTCCTATGAAGTTGTCAGGTCGGTCGTTGGCGCCGGCGATGGCTATGCCATACTCGCGTTTCAGCCCAAATTGATGACTAGCTATCAAGGCGATGATCTGGTCGCCGTTCCTTTCAACGGCGAGGTTAGGACATAAGGCGTATCGCTGGTGCGCAGCAGAAACCGTCAGGCGACAAAGACACTTGAGACGTTTCTGAGGCTATGCGCTGATGTCGTTCAAGGGTTGGCGCAAGACAGTCTAGGCTTGCCGCCAAGCGTCAGAGGTTAAGCTTTAAAAGATCGGACCAGCGAATGATCTGCGCCCTGAGGGGCGTGCCGAAGAGGTCGCCTTCGATGAACTCGCCGATCTCGCCGCCCATCGCTTTGTAGAAAGCCAAAGCCGCATCGTTGCCATCCGCAACGTCGAGATAGCAGTGATCCATGCCCCGTTTCAGCATTTCTGTCACCGTCGCGCGCATCAGGAGACGGCCGATGCCTCCGCTTTTGCGTGCAGGTGTGACGTGGAAATGGTCGATATATGGCGTCGATTGGTTCCGCACAGTGACAATGCCAACGGTATTGCCAGCATCCTCGGCCATCACAATGAAGTCGCCATTTTCTAACTGCTCATCCGCCCAAACCGCATTTAGATTGTCGGGCAGCGTTTTGGTGTGCACCTCTGCCGAGATAAACGGCCGGTAGATATCAAGGCAGCTTTCGATATGAACGTCCGCGCAGGCTGGGATATCGGCCTGCGTGGCTAATCGAGTCGTGATATTCATCAAGTCCAGCTTACTTGGCAAAATCGATGACGATTTTGCCAAAATGCCCTGCGCCCCGCATCGTGTGATAGGCGGATTTGGCGTCTTCGAAACCGAATGTCTGGTCGATGACCGGTTTTAGGCCATGCGCCTCAATCGCCGCGTTCATTCCTGCAAACATTGCGCGCGATCCGACGTAGATACCTCGCACGGTTACTGACTTGCGCATGATTGCGGTAGGGGCCGCTTGCCCTGCAATGCCAGTCAGGATGCCGATCAGCCCAACAATGCCGCCGACGCGGACGGCGTTTACGGACTTGTCGAATGTACCCGGGCCACCAACCTCAACCACTCGATCGACGCCGACGCCGCCCGTCATCTCCAGCACTGCAGCGTCCCAGTCAGTTGTGTTGCGGTAGTTAATAGTCTCACCTGCGCCGAGCGCCTTCATCTTCGCCAGCTTGTCGTCGGATGAGGACGTCACGATCGTCTTCGCGCCCATGATTGCGCAGAACTGCTGGGCGAAGACAGAGACGCCTCCGGTGCCTAACAACAGCACTGTCTCACCGGCCATCACGGGACGGGGCAGGGTCAGGGCGTGCCAGGCGGTGAGGGCGGCGCAGGGCAGAGTGGCGGCCTCGGCGTCCGACAGATGATCCGGGGTGGCGATGACGCCGTGGGCTGGCAGGATGACCTCTTCGGCCAGCACGCCTTGCCGGGCGCCGCCGAGGGCTGACGCCATGGCGGCGGCGCTGATTTCACCTGCCGTCCAGTCTTCGAAGAAGCAGGATGTAACGCGATCGCCGACCGACCAGGACGAGCCTTCGCCAACGGCTGAGATCACGCCTGCGCCGTCAGAGTTTGGCACGGTCGGGAAGGGCAGCTTGCGGCTTACCGGGTCTTCGATGGTCGTCAGGTCGCGGTAGTTGATGGAGTTGGCGTTCATCTTCACCCGCACCTGACCGGGGCCGGGTTCGGGTGTGTCGTGGTTCGCGAAATTCAGCGTATCTACGCCGCCGCCTTTGATGATTTCCCATGCGCGCATATCAGTCTTCCTTCTTCAGGGTTTCCCGGATCACGGGCCAGTATTTGTCGCCATCGCCCGCCGCCTGCGCTGCCTCAAACAGGCGCGCGACATTGCGGGCACCTGCTGCGTCTACGCCAGTTTCGTCAGCCAGTTCCAGGGCATAGCGCAAGTCCTTGGCGGCATAGTCCACCGAAAAGGCAGGGCTTGGGTAGATGCGGGGGGCCGATGATTTCATGCCGTGGTTTCTAAGGGCGAAACTATCGGCTGAACCTTTAGTGAGCATCTCGAACAGCGCCGCGCCGTCCATGCCTGCACCTTCCGCCATTTCAACCGCTTCGTTCAGGGCGGCGACGGTTTGGAACAGGACCATGTTGTTCATGATCTTGACGATCTGGCCCGTTCCAACCTCGCCACAGTGCATGACGTCTGAGCCGATGGTCTCCATCACCGGCTGGATACGCGCGAAGGTCGCGTCTGAAGCGCCGACCATGATGGCAAGGGTGCCGTCCGCCGCAGCTTGCCGGGTACGGGCGATGGGGGCGTCGGCGAAGTCGATGTTTTTGGCGCGGGCCGCCTCAGCGATCTCGCGCATCAAGGCGGGTTGAGATGTAGACATGTCGACCAAAACCGAGCCCGGTTTTATCTTGTCCAGCAACCTGCCGTCCAGCACCAGCGAGCGGACATGGTCGCCGCCGGGGAGGCAGGTGATGACGAAGTCTGACGCCGCAGCCTCGTCCATGGACGTGGCGGAGGGAACACCCTCAGCAGCTAATCGCTCCAGCGGCTCTGACTTCAGGTCATAGGCAAAAACCGGCCAGTCGCCCCGCCGCGCGAGGTTGCCGCACATCGCCTCGCCCATGACGCCGAGGCCGATGAATGTAATTTGCTTGATCATCAGTAAGACTTCGGCAGGCCAAGGCCCCGCTCAGCGACAAAACACAGCGCGAGTTGCTGCGAGACCGGCACCAGATACGGGATCGCCATTTCGCGAAAGTAGCGCTCAATGTGGAATTCGCGCGCGTATCCCATGCCGCCATGGGTCGCCATTGCGGTGCGGACGACGTCCATGCCGGTTTCGGCGGCGAGATACTTGGCGGCGTTCGCCTCAACGCCGCAAGGCTGGCCTGCGTCGGATAAGGCGGCGGCCTTGAGGCAAAGCAGACGAGCCGCCTCCAGCCGCGCCCAACCGTCTGCTAGCGGGTGTTGGATCGACTGGTTCATGCCAATGGGCCGCTCAAAGACGACACGCTCTTTCGCGTATGCCACGGCCCGTTCCAGAGCCGAGGTGGCGATGCCGATGGCCTCGATGGCGACCAGAATGCGTTCCGGGTTCAGGCTGTCGATGATGTAGCGGAACCCCATGCCTTCTTCACCGACCAGATCCTCAGGCGGCACCTCAAGGTCGGTGATGAACAGCTCATTCGTATCGACCGCGTGGCGGCCCATTTTCTCGATCTTGCGTATGTCGACGGCGCTACGATCAAGATCGGTGTAGAACATCGACAGGCCGCCAGTCGGGTTCTTGTCGTCTCGCCCATCAGTCCGTGCCAGCAGCATGATCTTGTCAGATACTTGCGCCGTCGTCGTCCAGCATTTCGCGCCATTAATTACGTATTTGTTGCCGTCCTTTACCGCGCGAGTTTTTAGACGGGTGGTGTCGAGGCCCACATTTGCCTCTGTCACGCCAAAACACATGCGCTGCTGACCAGTCAAAAGTGGCTGCACCCAACGGCGCTGCTGATCTTCTGACGCATGTTTCATCAACGAGCCGGGGCCAAATATGTTCACATGGATAGCTGAGGCCGCGGTCATGCCGCCCTTTTTCGCCACCGCCTCCATCATCAGCGCGGCTTCAACGACGCCAAGACCACCGCCGCCCATTTCTTCCGGCGTCGCGATGCCCAGCCAACCGCCTTGCGCCATCGCTTGATAGAACTCTTCGGGAAACTCGCCGCTGCGATCGTGATCCAGCCAGTAGGCGTCGTCGAAAGGTTCCAACGTTTTCTCAAGCCCCGTTAGCAGGTCGCGCTGATCTTCTGTCAGGAAATAGTCCATGAATTATCCTTTCAGTGCGGCCAATGTCGCAGCCTCTTGGTGCTTAAACTCCGCCATCGCTTCTTCACCTGTCAGGCTCAGATCCGGGGCTTCACCGCGGCCCATGCGTTGTAACTGGGCATAATACCAAGGCATGCGGGTATAAGGGGGGGTAATGCCTGCTTCGACATCCAGCGCGTTCGCTTGATTTGATAGGATGCGGGCAGGAAGGTCGGGCTCGGAGATTAGCGTGCGGCCCAGCCCGATCACGTCGGCCGCGTCGACCTCCAACGCCTCGGCCATCGCGGCGTGGGTGCGGAACCCGCCTGTGACCATCATCGGGATATCGGAATGTTCGCGTAGTTCGGCGGCGTAGTCGATAAAGAAGGCCTCGCGGATCTGCGTACTTTCTTTGACGACTGGCGCTTCGCCGCGCTTGCCCATGACCATGGCGGGGATTTCGTAGTTGCCACCGGACACTTCCAGCAAGTCCACACCGTTGTTTTCCAGCCACTGAACAACGGCGACGCAGTCGTCCAACGTAAATCCATCAGACTGGAAATCGGTTGAGTTCAGCTTGATCGAAACCGGGAAGTCATGCCCCACGGCGGCGCGTACTTCGCGGACAATTTCTAGCGCCAGTCGTGCACGGTTCTCTAGCGGGCCGCCCCATTGGTCGTCGCGCTTGTTAACGCGTGGGTTCAGGAACTGGCTGATCAGATAGCCATGGGCACCATGGATCTGAACGCCAGTAAAACCAACCTCTTTCGCCTTTCCAGCGGCCCAGGCGAAACTATCGATGGCCGCCCTGATCTGATTTTCGGTCATCGCGACGGGGTCGCCATGGTCGCCGTGTTTCAACACCATCGGCACGGCGCTCGGCGCGTGAGGGGCAGTGTTCACTGCGCCTGGCGTTTGCCGCCCGGCGTGAGAGATTTGCATCCAAATGTGATTGCCCGCCTCAGTCCCTGCAGCGGCGTATCGGCGTAGCGCCTCCAGATCAGCCTCAGCATCCAGCGCGACATTGCCAGCCGCTTCAGGGTGCATTCGGTCTGGGATCACATTGCCGGTGATAATCAGCCCGGCGCCTGAATGCGACCAGCGGCGATAGAGGTTTTCATGCGCCTCGTTCGCCTCCATCCGACCCACTGCGATGCGTTCCGTCAGCGCCGCTTTCGCCAGCCGGTTAGAGAGGATGGCGCCACAGGGCAGTTCAAGTGGTTGGTCGAGCATCTGGGGCGTCCCTTTGGTTAGTCTTGCCCGCGCTTGCGGCGCGTGCCACGTTTCTACCGCCGCGCTGATCACTGTGACAGAGAAGACGTAAGGGAACCACGACATGACCGACGAAATCACGATCCAGAAGCTGCTGGATGTGGAACCCTTAGAGATGAACCTGTTTCGTGGTCAGCATGAAGGCGGCGCCACAAACACCCGCGCGTTTGGCGGACTGGTGATCGCGCAATCGCTGGCTGCTGCATACAAAACGGTTGAGGGGCGGTTGTGCCATTCCCTCCATGCCTATTTCATGCGCGCAGGCGATCCGAACATGCCGATCATCTATGAAGTTGATCGCGCCCGCGATGGCGGCAGTTTTACCACCCGCCGGATCGTGGCCATTCAACATGGGCGACAGATTTTCAACATGTCCGCCAGTTTTCACGTGGATGAAGAAGGTTGGGATTTTCAACACGATATGCCCGACGCGCCGGCGCCAGAGGATGTCGGTGACCGGATGGATTTTCATCGTGAGGCGATGGCCGAAGACCCCGACCGGAAAGAACGCGCCTTTTTACGGGATCGTTTGATCGAAGTTCGGGATGTCGACCCACAGCACCCTTTACGCCCAACGCCGAAATCTGATTCAAACCTCGCGTGGATACGCGCCGTCGGCCCTTTGCCGGACGATCCAGCGGTGCACCACTGTGCGCTGGCCTATGCGTCCGACATGGGGCTGCTGTCATCGGGTGGGCGGCCTCATGGCCTCAGCTGGACGCTAGGGCATATGATGGGCGCTTCGCTAGATCACGCAATGTGGTTTCATGGCGCCCTCAAAATCGACGAATGGCACCTATACGCCATGGACGCGCCCTTCACCGGCGGCGCGCGCGCGTTCAATCGCGGATCGATCTACACCCGCGACGGGCGGTTGGCGGTTAGCGTTGCGCAGGAAGGTCTGATGCGCCCAATTAAGCCAAAGGGGGAATGACGATGACCCGTGACTACCGCGAATGGATCAAGGATATGGCCCACCGGAACGAATGGCTCGGTCAGGTTGTTGAAGATGTCGTCGACCCGGATCGCGAGATCATCGACCCCCATCATCACCTTTGGGATCGCGGCGGCAGCGTCTATGAGATTCCTCAACTGTGGGAAGATACTTCCGACGGTCACAATGTCATCGGTACGATCTTCATCGAATGCCGGATGAATTGGCGCGAGGATGGTCCGGACCACATGAAGCCGGTGGGCGAGACCGAATATGTAGCGGGGCAAGCGGCCCTTGCGGCGGAGCGCCCAGAAAAAGCTCAGCTAATCGGCCACATAGCCAACGCTCATCTCGCTCACCCACAACTTGATGAAGTGCTCGACGCCCATACGACGGCGGGCGGGGGCCTTTTCAAAGGCATCCGTCATTCGCTGAGCCTAGAGACTAAGGACCCGGGCGCATTGATGATCCCGGGGCGCGGAGAACCAGGCCTGTCTGCCTCAGACGCCTTCCGAAACGGCGTGCGAAGGCTGGGCGAGCGGGGGCTGACTTATGACTGTTGGCTCTACCACCATCAGCTGGAAGAATACCGTGATCTGGGGGAGGCATGCCCGGACACGACCATGATCCTCGACCATTTTGGCACGCCCCTTGGTGTTGGCGTCTATGCTGATCGCAAGGCGGACATCTACGCCAAGTGGAAAGACGACATCGCCGCCATTGCCGAATTGCCGAACGTTCATGCGAAACTTGGCGGGTTGGCTATGCCTGACAATGGCTTTGGGTATCTGGAGCGTGACAAGCCACCGTCATCTGATGAGCTGCTCGATGATCAGGCGAGTTTCTACGAATACACACTGGGTCTGTTTGGCGCTGACCGCTGTATGTTCGAAAGCAATTTTCCGGTGGACCGGGTTTCGGTCGGCTATCGCGTTTACTGGAATGCGATGAAAAAGCTGGTTGCTGGTCGTTCAGAAGATGACAAAGAGGCGTTGTTTAGCGGAACTGCACGGCGGGTTTATGGCGTCCAGCAGTAAAGCCGTTACGGGATCACTAAAACGCCACTAGTCATAGAGGCGCCAAACCGGCTAGGTCTGCTTTCATGTCATTCGATGATCACGTCTTCCGCCACACACCAGCTTTGCGCGGCAAAGTCACTCCGCCCAGCATATCCGAAATGCGGTTTGGGTTGGAGCGTTTTGATGAATTCGAAGAACAGGCGATCGCCGAAGGTTGGCCCGCCGATTGGCGCATGGACCATGATGAGCGAGAAGCCAACCGGCAAGAGATTCTATTTGGTCGTATGGACCAGGACCTTTGGGTGTTTGGATATGGCTCGCTCATCTGGGACCCGGCTGTAGAGGTTGTCGAATATCGCTATGGCTCATTGCCAGGATGGCGGCGCAGTTTCTGCATGTGGCTGGAAGGCGGGCGGGGCAGTCCGCAGCAACCTGGCCTGATGGCCGCGCTTGATTCGGGCGGCCATTGTGACGGTGTTGTTCTGCGCATACCGGCGGAAATCGTCGATCGTGAAACTGGATTCATGTGGCGGCGTGAGATGTTTTCAGGAACCTATTGCCCGGAATTTAGGCAGATCTCTACCCCGCAAGGTCCGGTTGATGCGCTGGTGTTTCTGATGAATTGCGATAACCGGCGATACGCGCCTGATCTGTCGGAAGAGCAAGCCGCCCGGATGATCGCGTTGGCGGAGGGCCGGCTGGGCCCGAATTTTGAGTATTTGGATTCGATGGTCCGACATTTGGATGAACTGGGCATTGAAGACGCCGACATGCGCCGCTTGCACGCGCGTGCGAAGGCGTTGCGGGGATAACCAAAGAGGAAGAACAGGCATGGCGGACACGCGACCAGATTATGAGGCGTTCTATAATGCGTTCAAACCTGCGGATTTGTCGGCTGAGTTTGATGGTTCCTTCACCACCGGCCTAAATACCTGCACCGAATGTGTTGATCGCCATCCTGCAAATGCCATAGCCGCCCGGTATGAACGCGCTGACGGAACAGCGGACGAGATGACATTTGGTGAGTTGAAGGAAAGCACAAGCCGCTTCGCCAATCTCCTCACCTCTCACGGCGTGCTCCCGGGCGACCGCGTCGCAGCCCTTCTGCCGCGCGGACCGGAGCTGCTGACAGTGATTTTCGGCGCCCTCCGCGCTGGCGCAGTCTACCAGCCTTTGTTCACAGCGTTTGGGCCAAAAGCGATCGCGCAGCGGCTTGGCGGATCACACGCCAAGGTCGTTGTCACGGACGCCACGAACCGACCCAAGCTTAACGACGTAGAGAACAGTCCCCTCATCGTCACCATCGATGCGTCTGACGAAGACGATCTGGACTTTGCGGCAGCTCTCGGTGGTCAATCAAATACGTTCGACGCCGTTCTGCGCCAGGCAGAAGACCAGATGCTGATGATGTTCACTTCTGGCACAACCGGCCCCCCAAAGGGCGTTGCAGTTCCTCATGCCGCGTTACCGTCGTTTCTCGCTTATATGCGCTACGGAATTGACCTTCAGCCAGCCGACAGCTTTTGGAATATCGCTGATCCCGGCTGGGCGTATGGGTTGTATTACGCGGTGATTGGTCCGCTGATCAGCGGTAACGCGACCATCTTGATTGACGGCGCATTTTCGTTGGAACGCACGTGCGATGTTGTCCGGAAATACAACGTGACCAACTTCGCCGGGGCACCGACCGCCTATCGTATGATGATCGCGGATGGTGAAACAGTACCTGACGCAATCAGGGGGCGCCTGCGGGTGGCTTCCAGCGCGGGAGAGCCTTTAAACCCAGAAGTCATGCGTTGGTTCGACGAAAAGCTGAACTGCCCGCTGCACGACCACTATGGCCAGACCGAAGTTGCGATGATGCTCTTAAACCATCATGCACTGAAACACCCGATCCGTCCGGGCAGCGCCGGGTTCCCAATGCCGGGCTGGTCGCTAGCTGTCGTAAACGATGATGGCGTAGAGGTTGCGGATGGAGAGCAGGGCGTGCTGGCGATCCACCGCTCAAAATCACTGTTGATGTTCTTTGCCGGATATGAGGGGCGCGAAGGGCAGGATTGGGTCGGCGACTATTACCTGACCGGTGACAGCGTAGAAAAGAATGATGATGGAAGTTACAGCTTTGTCGGGCGCAACGACGACCTGATCAGCACCGCAGGCTACCGCGTCGGTCCGTTCGACGTGGAAAGCTGCCTTTTAGAACATGAAGCTGTTTTGGAATCCGGTGTTGTCGGTAAGCCGGATGCAGAGAGGGGGCACATCGTCAAAGCCTTCATTGTGCTCCACGGGGGACAAAACGCGTCGGATGAACTGTCGGAGGAACTCCGCCTCCACGTTCGCACCCGTCTTGGCGGCCATGCCTATCCTCGCGAGATCGCGTTTGTGAGTGAGTTGCCAAAGACGCCCAGCGGAAAGATCCAGCGGTTCATGCTTCGCGATCAAGCATAGGCCTTGTTGGGTTTGTTGCCTGCAGTTTCAGAAGCAAGCCTATAGACGCCAATAATCTGTAGGTTTCAGGCAGAATTGAAGAAATTGCCTGCTGTCTTCGGCCATTTCTTCCATAATTTTGTCATAGGCCGCTGGACCCACAATGTAACGGTTTTCAGCGCTTTCTGAACGAGGACCTCTGTTCTGAGGAAATCTTTTAGTTTGCGAGGGACAAGCAGCTTTATCATGTCCACGGCCAGGTTTTTCGATAATCTGTTTAGTATTGGGGAAGCGACTTTTTTCCTTCGCTTTTGTTCTGATGCACACGAAGGAACTCTTCTGCTGGGCCAATACCCAGAAATTCTGTAAGTGTCGCAAAGAACGCGCCCGGATCGGCATGGAGATCTTCAAGGAAACCGACAAAGATCTGGCTGTCGTCAAACCATTCTCGATACATTTGAAGGTTTTCCCAATAGAGACTCTTTGAGACATAAAAATCGTATCGTTGCGCGATGGCTTCATCGACAGTCGGTGCAGTGACATGGCCCATATCACTTCGGTTTTGAAGCCAGTGAGATATGATCCTTTTTATTGGATGGCGCGCATGTAGAAAATTTTTATCTCTGGATTGTAGGCGTGCATTCGCTTGGCAGCGTGCGGGAAAAGACGTTTCGCTGCGTAGTTGTTTGAGCCTTCAGCGCAAAAGCGTTCGGTTGTCCGGCTTGCTAAAAGGCCCTCATACCATTCTACGCCACGCTCAAATTGATCGTCATCGCTGAAATAGTTCGGATCGCTTTCCGGGACCATGTAAACATCTGGGCAGGCCTCCAGGTAGGAGCAAATCGAAGACGTCGCCACTTTCATTGCACCGATAACGACGGCGTTCATTTTGGGCGCTCTATTCATGCGAATGTCCTGAGGGGGCTTTTTCGGCAATGTTATGGTTCAGCTAACCCTCTAGTATAGCGGACAACAAAATACGCAGGCAAATGCGGTCGTTCGCTTCAGCTGTTCGAGGAAACGTCCTTACCATCCTTGCGCACATAGTCTTCAGGCGAACCAAAGCTGGCATTCTTGTCTAATAATCCATTATTGGGTATGAAGTTGACTTCGATCCGTATCCCATCGGGATCTTCGAACAGAACAAAGTAGTAGCCTGGCGCCCAGTCCCCTTCGACTGGCCCACGCACAATCTTTCCGCCGATGCGGCTGACCAGATCAGCGGTCTTTTCGATATCATCGCGAGACCTTGCACGCAGGCAAATGTGGTGCAGCCCAACGCGGTACTGCTGGAACGTCTCACCTTCAAACTCAGGATCACACTTGCGCACGCCAATCGCCGTTCGTGCCCCGACATGGTAACAGAAATCATCATGATCCAGCACCTTTTCCATCCCAAACTCTGGGAGGAGGGCTGAGTAAAATTCCCGCGCTTTGTCGTACTGGCTGACCGTGAGGATAACATGTGCCATCCCATTGATGCCAATCGGCGCGTCAGTCATCCTGCGCCAGATCTCGGATGATTGCCCGGATAGCGCGGGCAACTGTCTTCTCAACTTCCGTCTCGTCGATGCCTCGCATCAGCCAGCCGCGAAACGGGCCGAACGCGTGCATAAAGATCAGCAAGTTTGCGATGATGCGTGGGCGCGGGTCATCATCGGCCAGATTGCAATTCATGCGAAGATGATTGGACAGGTCCACCAAAACACGTTCTTCACGCTCACGAAGGGTTTGGCGATCCTCGTCCGTTAGATGAGGTACGGCGCGGTAGGCAAGCAGAATGCCGTCGCGATTTTGCACCCACTCATGGCGGTAGTAAGCCATGACGGTTTCCTCAAACTCTTTGTCGGTGGAGACGGCGGCCATCTTCTCGCCTAGCGTGCCGCCCTTGCGGCGGAACCAGACCCGGTTCATCGCCCGGCGCAGGATGTCCTGCTTGTTCGCGACATAATCGTAGAGAGAGGCCTGATTGACCCCGGATTTCGCACAGATGTCCCTAATGGTGGTCGACGCAAAGCCCTTTTCCAGAAACAACGCCAAAGCGCCATCCAGAATTTGATTGCGGCGCTTGTCCACAAGATCCTGATCGCGGATGGCGTTTACTTCCGCCTCCGCGAGGTCTTCTTTCTTCACGGGCGCCGGTTCATTGGCCATGTCGCCCCCCCTATTGTTATCTTTGCGGCTTTGGTTCCGGGCGGGCGGCTTCTGTGGCCGCTCCTCCCGGATGCCGTTTTAGTTTGTGAATTGCCGGTTCAGTTTCCTCATTCCGCCGATCCAGCGATCATAATTTGCAGTCTTGGCCTGCATGTAACCGACGACTTGTTCGTGTGTTAGGGCCAAAAAAGTCTCTTCATTGATCGCTTTGACACATGCCGCCGCGGCATCTTCAGGTTCAAACATGCCATCAAGCGCAGCAACATGGTTTTCGCCGCCGCGGGTCATTTCCGTGCGGATGGACTGGGGGCAAAAGACGCTGACCTTAATGCCTTGGTCTCCATAGGTCAGCGCCAACCATTCCGCCGCGCCAACAGCGGCGTGTTTCGTGACGCCGTAACACATGGAGCCGATCTGGTTCAGAAGGCCTGCAGCGGAGGCCGTGTTTAGCAAGTACCCACCGCCGCGTGCGATCATCTTTGGCACCAGATGGCGTGCGGCCCAGATGTGGGACATCGTGTTAACTTCCCAAATCTTTTGCCATTGCTCGTTGGTGACTTCTGGCCCGCCGGAAAAACCGATCCCCGCGTTGGAGCAGAAAAGGTCGATAGGTCCGTGATTGTCCTCGACTAAATTGATCAGCGCGACGATCTCATCTTCGTTTGAGACATCAGTTGTCACAGCAACCCCACCCACATCAGCAGCGGTCGCCTTGGCCCCTTCTTCGTTCATGTCAGAACAAACAACCAGTTTGGCACCTTCCTTTGCGAACCGCTCGCAAAGGGCTTTGCCAATGCCGGATGCGGCCCCAGTGACGACGACGATTTTATCAGCGATATCCATCGATCATCTCCACATGAAGCTGCCGCCGCAGACGGTCAACGCCTGTCCGGTGACATATTTTGAAGCGTCAGAGGCGAGGTACATGCAGGTGCCTGCCAAATCTTCCGCCTCGCCGAGACGACCAAGGGGAATCTCACTGATGGCGCGGTGGGTCCGTCCCGGATCATCCCATAACGCCTTGGCGAAGTCGGTCTTGATCAGGCCTGGGCAGATCGCGTTCACGCGAATGCCGTGGGGCCCAAGTTCAAGCGCGAGGTTCCTCATTAGGCTAAGAACCGCAATCTTGGAGATAGCGTACGTGCCCAGAACAGGCGAGGCGTGGAAAGATGCGACAGATGATGTGAACATGATCGACCCGCCACGTCCCCGCTCAATCATGCCGGGCGCGACTGCAGTGGTGAGCCAGTTGTTCGCCTTCACATTGGTCGAGATCGTCTTGTCGAACTGCTCATCGCTGATGTCCGACATTGGCCCGTAATGCGGGTTAACGCCGGCATTGCCGACGACGATGTCGGCGCCGCCGAGCGAGGTCGCCTTGTCGACGATCGCCTGCAACTGCTCTTTCTTGCCAGCGTGGCAAGCAAAGCCAATGGCGCGGTCGGCGCCGATGGCTTCGTTGATCGTGGCCGCCGCCTCATCGCTCGCCTCTTGACTGCGCGATGAGACCAGAACCGTCGCGCCATGTTCGGCGAGTGCCTGGGACATGGCGAGACCCATGCCCTTGGTCCCGCCGGTCACGAGCGCGACGCGGCCCGTCAGGTCAAAGAGACCAGCCATTATTTGCCACGCTCGTTCGAGGCGAGGAAGTCTTTGACCTCTTTACGGGCGACAACGGCGTGATGAACCTCGTCCGGGCCATCCGCCAGACGCAGGGTGCGCTGGTGTGCGTACATGTCGGTCAACGGGGTCCACTGAGACACACCAGTTGCGCCGTGCACTTGAATAGTATCGTCGATGATCTTGCAGGTTTTCTCAGGCACATAGGCTTTGATCATAGAGATCCAGTAGCGCGCTTCCTTGTTGCCCAGCACGTCCATCGCGCGGGCTGCTTTCAGCGTCATCAGGCGCATGGATTCGATATCGGCGCGGTGACGGCCAACCGTTTCCATGTTCTTGCCGAGGTCGATTATCTTCTTGCCAAACGCTTCACGCGACGTCGCGCGACCGATGAACAGATCCAACGCCTTTTCCGCCGCGCCGACAGAGCGCATGCAGTGGTGGATACGGCCAGGGCCGAGGCGGAGCTGAGAGATTTCGAACCCGCGACCTTCGCCGAGCAGGATGTTCGTTGCAGGCACGCGAACGTCAGTGAAACGGATGTGCATGTGGCCGTGTGGCGCGTCGTCAGTGCCAAAGACATGCATCGGGCCGAGGATTTCGACGCCAGGTGTGTCCATTGGGACGAGGATCTGGGACTGCTGCTTGTATGTCTCTGCCTCAGGGTCGGTCTTGACCATGACGATCATGATCTTGCAGCGTGGATCACCAGCGCCAGAAGCGTAATACTTCTCGCCATTGATCACGTAGTCATCGCCATCGCGCACAGCGGAAGTCGAGATGTTGCGCGCGTCTGACGATGCCACGTTTGGCTCAGTCATCACATAAGCCGACCGGATTTCACCGTTCAAAAGCGGCTTCAGCCACTGTTCTTTCTGCTCGGGCGTGCCGACACGTTCCAGCACTTCCATGTTGCCAGTGTCAGGGGCGGAGCAGTTCAGAGATTCGGAAGCCAGTTTGTTTTTACCAAGCTCCATCGCGATAAATGCGTAATCGAGGTTCGACAGACCTTCGCCGGTTTCAGCGTCAGGCAGGAAAAAATTCCAAAGGCCGGACTTCTTTGCGGCGTCTTTTGCGCCTTCCAACAATTCCAGCTGACCGGGTGCATAAGACCACCGGTCGGTGCGGTTCGCGCCAAGGCGTTCAAATTCTTCGACGATCGGGTCGCAATTGTCGACGATGTGCTTCTTGACCGCCTCTAGCAAAGGGGCGTTCTTTTCGGACATGCGAAGATCGTTTAGCGGGGTTGACGGGTCTTCTATTCTCATAAGGTCTCTCCTCAGTGTTCTATTCGAGTGTGTCGTTGGCGGCTCAGGCCGCGATATGAAATCTGGTCCCGCAAATGGTGACAGTGTCGGGGCCTGTCGCAAGGCCCCGCGTGGCGGCACCCTCCATCAGGCGGGGTTTGTCTGTGGCTCGGATATCGACGGCTGACAGGCCCGGACCGCGCCCGTCAAGGTCGCCAACAAAGCGTAGTTTAGCGTTGGCGAGGGTAACCGAATTATCGGCGCCCGGGACTACCCCAGCAACGGCGGCCCAGTGGGCGGCCATGGCGACGGGGTCTTCGGCCTGCAACTCAGCACCTGTGATTTCGGCGGTGACGGAAGTATCGACTTTGTCTTCCCAGCCCTTGCCGCCCGCCGGCCCCCAATGGCCCTTGGGATTGAATTCTTCATGCCAGTCGACCTCAAAGAAACTTGCGCCCATGTCGCGGGGATGAAGCTGCATGATACGCCAGCCTGGGCGATCAGCCTCCCACGCCACACGGACATTGTTTGTGGCGGCGCGGGCCTGAACTTCGGCTTGTTCTTCGCGGGTTTCGACCTGCGCGATCACCATATAGCCACCATCACCGCCGCGCCGGTCCATAAACCTGCCAGCAGCAGTGCCATCCTGCGTTGGCGCAACAATTTCGATGAAGTTCGTCCTGATGGGGAGGAGGACATTTTCCAGCCCAAACTCAGCCACTTCAGGATCAACATGGCAGGGTTCTATTCCAAAGACCGCTTCCAGATCCGCCTGAGCGTTCGCAAGATTGCGCGCCACAAGGGCGATCTGACGGAGGTGGATCATGTAAGTATAAGCCCCGTTTTTTGCGCCAGCTCGTCAATCGCTATTTCATAGCCTTCAAAAGGCACTTTGACGACGTCCATCCCCATCGCAACAGCGGGCTTCAGGTTAACGCCCAGGTCATCAACGTAGATCGCCTCGCCAGGTGCGATGCCGAGCGTTTCTAGCATCATCTCGTATATGCGCGGATCGGGTTTTGAGACGCCAGCCTTCGAACTTTCGATCACGTGGTCAAAACGGGACATGATCTCTGCAGCCCAATTCCGCTCGGCCCCATCGCGGGCCCAGTCCTTGACACTTGAGGAGGGCATGTTGTTGGTGATGCATCCGGTTTTCAGCCCAGCCTCGCAGATACGTTTGTGCGCTTCTATCATCGGAGGGCGAAATTCCAGCTTCATCATTTTGGCCAGCTCACCGCCCCGAACCTCATGACCTGCGGCGCGGGTTTCCGCCGCAAAGGCTTCGTCGAATTCTTCCGCTGTCAGCTCAGCCCGCTCAAACCTCGAAAAAGCACCTCCGTCCAGATTTGAGCGGATCACACCACTGATAAACCGTTCAGGAAGGCCACGCGCCCTTTCGTAAACCCCGAAATTAGAGACTGGCGAAGTGGTGAAAACGCCGCCAAAGTCAAAGATAACGGCTTTCAATGCCATTCGCGTTTCCATACCAATAATATCAGGCGATTCTTGCCCCTGACATTTGTCAGTCAAAGCTATTTGTGCCTTACGCACGCGTCAAGGTTGACGTAGCGCTGCATGTTGACCGCAAGAGATGGTAAAGCCCTAACTGATGATCAAGCGCATGAAGGCTGAGGATGTGATCGTGTCTGAACCGTGGCGACCATTGCCGAAAATTGAGACCGCCGAAGCGTTAGAGTCAGCCGATCTTCGCGTGCTTTTGATGGTCATGCATCATCTGACGGGGGACGAAAAATGGTTATTGGCGCCTTTTGCCCCACAGCGCGATGTCAACTTGATTTCAGATCTCGATGCAGGCCTCAGCGATGAGGTGCAGCGGCATCTGAAAACGGCGGCGTTGGACCTGCTGACCTCAGAAACCCTCTCCCCAGCGATTCATGATCCGGGGGAGGCGCTGATGCAGCGCATGATTTCCACCTGTTTGGGTGAGGCGATCCCGCCTGAATACAACCTCATGCTGCGTGAAGAGATGGGGTTTCAGGATCGGGGTGTTGATTGGCGATGTAAGACTGCGCCTCCACCCGTGGTCATTGTTGGCGCTGGGCCAAGCGGGCTGATCATCGGCAAGCGGCTGGTGGATATGGGCGTGCCTTACATCATTTTGGAAAAGAATGAAGAGGTTGGTGGGACGTGGTTCGAGAACCGGTATCCAGGTTGTGCCGTCGATACCCCGAACCATGCCTATTCGTTCAGCTTTGGACGGAGGCAGGATTGGAGCCGATATTTCTCGCCCCAATCAGAGCTACTCTCTTATCTGGTTGAGCGTAGTCACGAGTTCGGCGTGCGCGACAACATCCGGTTTCAGCATGAACTGACCGGCGCGGAATGGGATGACAAGGCAGGGCGCTGGCGCTGTTTCGTCCGTGGCCCCGATGGCGACTACGAAATTGAGGCGCTGGCGCTGGTCAGCGCGATTGGGCCGCTCTCAAAACCCCGCATCAAACGCTTCGACGGGGATGAGAGTTTCAGTGGCACCCGCTTTCACTCCGCTGAATGGCCGGGTGATGTCGATCTCAAAGGCAAGCATGTCGCCGTCATCGGCACCGGCGCCTCGTCAATGCAGATCTGCCCGACCATTGCCGCTGAAGTCGCTTCGCTGACAATCTATCAGCGCACGCCGCAATGGGCGCGGTTCATCCCTCGGTTCAAAGAGGCGATGCCGAAAGGGGCGCGCTGGTTGCTGCAAAACGTGCCCTATTATGGCGAGTGGTTCCGGGCGACGATGTTGTGGCGGTATGGCGATGGCCTGCTTCGAACCCTCCGTCGTGATCCAGACTGGGATTATCCCGAACGGTCAATGAACCGGATCAATGACCGCCACCGGGAGCAGATGGCGAACCATATCCTGAGTGAACTTGATGGCCGCCCCGACCTGATTGAAAAGGCGATGCCGGATTACCCGCCTTATGGAAAACGCATCCTCTTAGACAATGGCTGGTTCCGGATGCTGCGGCGGGACAATGTTGAACTGGTGATCGACGCCGTTCAGCGGTTTGAGCCGTCAGGCGTGGTTGCAGGCGATGCTCTGTATGAGGCGGATGTCGTGGTGCTGGCCACCGGGTTCGATGTGACCCAATCCGCCGCCCGACTGAATTTGATCGGGCGGGGCGGGGTCGATTTGGCGGAACAGTGGGCGGATGAAGAGATCACGGCCTATATCGGCATCACCGCGCCGAACTTCCCGAATTTCTTCATTTGCCAGGGGCCGGGTACAGGGTTGGCGCATGGCGGATCCGCGATCTTCACCTCGGAATGTCAAATCAGGTACATTACTGGCTGCATTGCTGAGATCATTGATCGGGACGCGGTGATGGAGGTGCGCGAAGAGGTCCATGACAACTACATGGACCGCCTGAATGCTGAACATCGAGAACTGATCTGGGCCCATCCTGGCCTGACGACCTATTACCGGAATAAGAATGGTCGGGTGATCTCTATCATGCCATGGCGGCTGGTTGATTTTTGGGAGATGAGCCGAGCGCCTACTATGGATGACTTCCATGTTCGAAGCTTCGGGTAATCTTAGTCGCAACAGCATCGCCAGACATTTCTTTCACATGTGAAAGTATATCTAAGCTATTGAAAAGTATGATTTTTAACTTTATTTGCCACAAAATGTTCATGGTTTACTCTTGAATGGGCGGCTATTTCACCAAGGTAGTAACTGATCAGTGAACACTTTCTCACCACGGCGGGGCAGGGTGTGAACTGCAGTTTCACAACTGCCAGGCCCTATTATTTTGCCAGGACGCTAACCTTCAACTTTGCACCCATGTGCGTCTAGTTTTCTACAATTATTGTATTGTTATAACATAACATATCGTTGATAACTGTATCGGCGATGCCGACCGGTTCCAGGCTGGAAGATCGCTACATCGACATGACCCAAACTCTATGGAATTTCGCCAAATGAACATCATGCGTGATGAACTCAGTGAACCGGTACTCAGCGTCATCATTGCTGACGAACCAGAGGAACTGGTATCGATCCACAAGCCACAGTGCGCCGCCGCAATCTGGGAACGCAAACCGCTTCCTGCGTTTCAAAGCTGGATTGACGGATTGAACGTAGCAGCACTGCCGCAAGCAAGGCTGATCCTAAAGCCCCATACAGTTCGGGACGCTGTTTCTGCTTTTTGCGATGATGCGGGTCCGATGAATGACCCAATGAAGGATCTTCTGATTGATGACATTGCTGCGCTCGCGGATGTGTTTAGCGGCGTGATGAAGGCCTCATATGTCCGCCTGCGCCTCGACGTTGTGACGGACAATGCATGCAAGAAATTCCATATCGATGCGCTTACGGCGCGGCTGGTCTGCACTTATCGAGGAACTGGTACACAGTATGGCATCGCAGCCCACGGTGTCCCGCCACATCAGGTCTTCACGGTTCCGACTGGCGCGCCAGTCATTATTAGAGGCTCAAAATACCCGACAAGCCCAAAATACAACCTGTTGCATCGCTCGCCGCCAATAGAAGGTACGGGTGAGACGCGGTTCGTTCTGGTGCTTGATCCAGTCTTCACGCCGGATGAAGATGCATGAAGCGCTCAAATCAAGGACAAACGACACTGAAACGCCGCCGTCGCACCGCAGACAAAATGGGCGAGTATGATCGCCTGTCACCTGAACTTCGCCAGTGGCTTTCATCGGCGATGTTGCCATGGCGGCCGAGGTCGGTGCAGCGGGCCTTTGCAAAGGCCTACGACCGTACAGGTGACGCTGCCAACGCGCTAAGCGAACTGGATCAGATGCAAAGGCGTATGATCACCAAGGATGCGCGAAAGATCTGGGGGGCCGAACATCCTGACGCCCGGCTCGATATCGGCTAATGGACCGGATTCCTGTCACGATTCTCACGGGCTTTCTTGGCGCCGGTAAAACGACCTTCCTCAATAGTATCATGGCGGAAGCTGGTTTCGGCGACACGGCTGTCATCGTCAATGAATTTGGTGAGGCAGGGCTGGATGGCGCTTTGGTTGAGCAGGCGGAAGAACGCGCCTTTGCGATGTCGACAGGCTGTCTCTGCTGTACGGTCACCGGCGATGTGCGCTTTACCCTTCTTCGGTTACTGGATGAGGCGGAACGAGGCATTGGCCCTGCCTTCAGCCGCATGGTGATTGAAACGACCGGTCTTGCCGATCCGGCGCCTGTGATCCAGGTCTTCATGTCAAACGATCAACTGCTCAGCCGGTTTACGTTGAATGGCGTCGTTACACTGGTCGATGCAGCGCAAGGCGCAGATGTTCAGGACCGCTTTCAGGAAGCGCAACGCCAGATCGCCGTCGCAGATATGCTTGTCCTGACCAAACTGGATCTGGACGAGGCGGGGGATGCTGACGCCTTCGCAGATCGCCTTGCTGCGCAAAACCCTAATGCGTGCATTCGAAAGGCGCATCAGATCGGCGCGTCAGAGGTGTTCTCGCTTGCGGCGTTCGACCCGGCGGGTAAGCCGCCGGATGTGCAGGCATGGCTTCGCTTTACCGAGCCGGGCGAGCATCATCACAGCCATGCCCATGAACATGCGCACGACGTGAACGCCCACGGTGAGACCGCGACGGCGTTTTGCTTTTCAGCGACTGGCCCGGTGCATCCGGAAGATTTGGACAGTGCGATGTGGGAATTGCGCCGCACCTTTGGTCGCGATTTGCTTCGCGTGAAAGGCCTTGTTGAAATCGATGATCATCCAGACACGCCCCGCGTCCTTCACGTTGTTGGCCATGTCGCAAGCCCGCCGCGGATGTTGGATGGATGGCCTGATGGCGTGGATAGTACGCGGATTGTAATGATCGTCAGCGGTGAAAAACGGGCGGTGGCGCCTGAGGTGCTGATGGATTGGTTGCCGGAACTACGTTTTTGGAACGAATAACGAGCGGCTTGCGACAATAGACTGCAAAACCTTCATCTTTGGCGATGCTTTCCCTGAAGCTGGCAGTTTTGACATTTTTTCGCGGCCTGGCATTCAAATCTGACGACGCGTTCGATCTGGTCATTCCTTGAGGTAAGGGATCCTGTGCCGCTTCCTTCAATTGGGTAAAGGTGGTGAATGACCAAAGCCAGACAGAAGGGCCTTCCACTATGAGTGATCCGGAGACATTCGACTACATCATCGTAGGTGCCGGATCGGCGGGATGCGTTCTAGCGAACCGGTTGACGGTGAATGGCCGCTTTAAGGTGCTGCTGCTTGAAGCTGGTGGTGAGGACCGCAATCCATGGATCCATATCCCGCTCGGTTACGGAAAACTGTTCCGAAACCCAAGTGTGAACTGGGGTTATCAAGGCGTGCCAGAACAGGGCCTGAACGACCGTTCCATCTATCATCCACGTGGCAAAGTTCTGGGCGGATCATCTTCGATCAATGGCCTTCTCTATGTGCGTGGACAAGCAGAGGACTATGATCGCTGGGCCCAAATGGGACTGAAGGATTGGGGCTTCGATGGTGTTCTGCCTTTCTTCCAGCGATCTGAAAGCAACGAAAGCGGCGGTGATGATTGGCGCGGTGGATCGGGCCCGCAGCCTGTTTCAAACGCGACTGCATCCCATCCGTTGTGTGACACCTACATCGCGGCGTGCCGCGAGGCGGGGTTGGCGAACAACCCTGACTTTAATGGTGAGACACAGGAAGGGGCTGGCTATTACCAGTCCACCCATAAGAATGGCGTTCGGTGGAGTGCGGCAAAGTCCTATCTGAAGCCGATCCGAAACCGCCCAAACCTTGAGGTCCGCACCAAGGCGCTGATCACACGGGTTTTGTTCGAAGGCAAACGTGCTGTTGGTGTGGAGTATGAGCAGAACGGACACCTTCGCACGGTCAATGCCGGTCGCGAAGTTCTGCTTGCCGCAGGGGCGATCAATTCCCCGCAGGTGTTGGAGCTTTCGGGCGTAGGCGACCCGGCCCGTTTGTCGGACAATGGAATTGATGTTGTGCATGCCTCACCGCAGGTGGGGGAAAACCTGCAGGACCATCTTCAGGTGCGAACGGTGCATGAAAGCCTGACGCGCAATACGTTGAATGATCAGTACCATAATCTGATCAGGCGCATCGGGATCGGGCTGGAGTATGCTCTGCTACGCAAAGGCCCGCTTACGGTCAGTGCAGGGTATGCTGGCGCCTTCTACAAGACCCGTCCTGAACTGCTGACCCCAGACATTCAAAGCCTGTTTATCATCTTCTCAACAGACAAGATGGGCGATCGTTTGCATGATTTTCCGGGTTTCACTGCGTCCTACTATCAGCTTAGGCCCGAAAGCCTGGGCCACTGTCATATCCGATCGGCTGACCCGCATGATCAACCGGATATTTGGTGCAATTACCTTGCGACCGAAACGGACCGCCGCGCCAACATCGATGGGCTTCGCCAGCTGCGCGGCATCATGGATGGCGATGCAATGGCCGGGGTCCGCAAGCGCGAGATCGAACCTGGACCAGATGTGCAGTCGGATGATGAGTTGCTGGATTACATTCGGGCGACTGCCTCAACCGTCTATCACCCGTCTTCGACCTGCCGGATGGGTGTGGATGAAGGGGCGGTGGTCGATGAAAAACTGCGGGTTAATGGGCTGGATGGTATTCGTGTGGTCGATTGCTCGATCATGCCTTCGATGGTTTCAGGTAACCTGAATGCAGCAGCGATTATGATAGGCGAAAAGGCGTCTGATCTGATCCTGGATGATGCAGGGGCTTGAAGCATCGGTATGTTGAGTGGAATGAGGAGGTGAAAACCTTTCACATGTGAAAGCAACCCTAAGGCATTGAATTATAACGAGTGGCGAGGGCGTCGCCACAATTCGTTCTTTGTTTGGACCGGTGTTCAGACCATTTCAGACCGGCTGTTGCTGAGCTTACCACCCAGCAACAGCCAAGTTTATCCGAACAGAAAATCGTCGCTGATCAGATCAAAACTATCTACGTCTTCGATCAGCACTTTGGCGTTTCCAAATATGACGACAGTCCCTGCGGCGATGTCGGTGAAGATCAGATCATCGATGCTGTTGGCGCCGACAAATTCGATCCGATCGATGTCGAAGGTGAAATCTGTGATCGTGTCGCGAGGACCGCCATTTGAGAACACAAACAGATCGGCGCCGTTGCCGCCTGTCAGCACGTCTTTACCGCGTCCGCCATCCAGAGTGTCCGCTCCGCCGCCACCATTCAGCGCATCGCGTCCGCCGCTGCCGTCCAGCATGTCGCGCCCGCCATTGCCGTTGATCAGATCGCGCCCGGCGCCGCCGTCAATCACGTCGCGGCCCTGATTGCCGCTCAATTCGTCGCGTCCACCGTCGCCATCAATCGTATCACGCCCGCGCCCGTGCTGCCAATCAGAACATCTGGCCCGTTGGTGGTGGGAATAGTTGGGTTTGGATCAGGATCAGGCGTTGGATCAGGGTTCGGGTCTGGCGCTGGCGCGCCATTGGCGTACATCGACTGGATCGCCAGAATGTCGAACGCGCCTGGCCCGGTCGCATCCTCGAAATCTGCATCGTCCATGATCGTATTCTCGATCCGATCAAGGCTGAGGTCGCCAAAGATGCGGGCGCCATCAAAAGTATGATCCAGCCCCAACGAATGGCCGATCTCGTGTATATAAAGCGGCAGGCTGTCGGCGAAGGGGATGTCGATGAAGATATCGCCGTCAAGCTCATCACCTTCAGGCTGGAAAGCAAAGCCGAGCGTGTCATCGAGGTCAGTGTCGGACCGGAAATCCGTTACGGTGACGATGATGTCGGCCTGATTAACGTTAACCTCAGTGAAGTCGATGATCGTGGCGTCTTCCCATGACTGAAAGGCCTGTCGTGCGATCGCCATTTCTGCAGGCTTCAGTGCCTGGACTGAGTCGCGCATCTGCAGCGTTGTTTCGGGGACATGATGCGCAAGAGGCGCGTCTGCGAAGCCAAATGTGATTTCAGTGCGGACATTACCCTGATTGTCCTCCCACACGAGGTTGGTGGTCAGAGCGGTGAAATCATTTGCTATCTGCATGGTCGCCTCAGAGTGGTCATCAATACCGCCGGAATACGCCAGTTTGGGCAAAGGGCTAGATGTCTGTCAATCAATCTGGCCGATATTGAGGCGATGATGATGGGGGCAGGGCGCTGGCATTATGCGCTACTTGGCTGTGTTGTTCGCGCGCTCCGACGTTCGGTCGGGGCAAAATCAGGTAAGCCTACCTACCGCCGCCCCAACTGTTCGCTTGAAACATCTATCCCAAACAGCCGCTCTGCGTTGCGATAGGCAATTGCTTCTGCCGCATCTTTTGGCAGCATCGCCAAACATTCCCGGTTGGACGCGATCAGCCGGTCATAATCGGCCCATTGGCTGTTTACCCATGTATCTGTGCCGACCATGAAACGGTCGGAATGCTTCAGCAACAGCACCTCCCACGCTTTGTCCATGCCACCGGTACGGCTGAGAATGTCGTACTCGCGAAAAGACGTATCCGCATAGAGAGTGGCGTGTTTATCCATAAGCGGGCTGATCACTTCAGGCGGCTCTGACATGCCCGCGTGCGCCCAGATGATGGTCAGGTCAGGGTCAATTTCATAGAAATATTCGACCGGCGCAGTGCCCGAATGGATGTGGATCGGGATGTCCCGCTTTTTCGCCATTCCAGCGATTAGCTTAAGAAGGCCTTTGTTCGTCGTCTCCATCGCGCGAAAATGGAATTCACCGATGCCCCGATGCGGGTATTGCTCCAGCCGGGTTTGGATGTAATCGGCCATGCCGTCGAACTCAGTCCAGTTCGATGATCCCCAGTCGCCGAGATAGGGGCGAAGTTCGGGGACAATACGATCCGGCGCGTGTTCCCAAAGCATGATCGTGCCGTCATCGGGCGTGGAGGACACCAGCGCCATCGCCACCCCGTTTCGATCCATCATCTTAAGGACGGTTTCGGGTGGAAATGCTTCCCACGCCGGTTCCTTGTAGTGGATGTGGGCATCGAAGATCGGTAGCTTCGCTGCCTCATGCTCGACGATTGGACCCGCGCAAGCGGGGGAGGTCAGGCTGGCGGCGACCGCCAGTGCGATGATCGCCGCCTGCCGCATCAAATGCCCCGCATCCGGGCGAACTGTTCGCCGTGGTAGTTGCCATCGCCAAGGAAGGCTTCTGACACACGCACCCGCTTCATGAAGAGGCCGATATCGACGGCGTCTGTCATGCCGACGCCGCCGTGAAACTGGACGCCTTCCTGAGCGCTGAGCTGGGCGACCTGGCTCATTTTCACCTTGGCCGCCGTGGTCAGCAACTCTGCATCCTCATGGTCTTCGTCGAGGGCCATGAGGGATTTCAGGACCAGCGATTTGCCCATCTGGATTTCGGAATAAAGGTGGGCTGCCCGGTGCTGGAGCGCCTGAAAGCTGGCGATGGTGGCGCCGAACTGCTTACGCTCTTTCGCGTAATCCAGCGAGCGTTCCAGGCTTTCCTGCGCTGATCCCAGCATTTCGGCAGCGACTGCTGCGCGGCCCGCGCGGAGGATCGTTTTCAGCGCCGCTGCGCCTTCATCAACCTCTCCGATAACGGCGTCCGCGTCGAGTTCCACATTGTCGAGGTTCACCCGGCCAGAGTTGCGGCTGTCGACCATGTCGATCCGCTCAACATCGACGCCAGTGGCATCACGAGGGACGAGGAACAGGGTCGCGCCCGCCTCGTCATCTTCCTCGCCCGATGTGCGGGCTGAAACGATGATCGCGTCGGCGACATGGGCGTCGGCGACGAAGGTTTTCTTGCCGTTCAGGACAAACCCGTTGCCTTTGCGAGCGGCGATCGTCTTCATCGATAAAGGCTGATGCTTACGGCCTTCGTCAGACGCCACAGTCATGATCGCGTCGCCTGCCGCCATCTTTGCCAGCCACGCGGTTTTCTGCGCGTCCGAGCCGAACTTGTTCAGCGCCGTGGCCGCCAAAACGGCGGTTGAGAGGAAAGGGGAGGCGGTGAGGTTGCGCCCCATCTCCTCCGCTATCACGCCCGCCTCAACATAGCCAAGGCCAACGCCGCCGTGGTCTTCGGCAGTCAGAACCCCGGCCCAGCCCATTTCGGCCATCTCTTTCCATGTCGCGCGGTCGAACCCGTCGGCATCGCCGCTGTCACGCAGTTTGCGTAGCTGTTCGATGCCCGCTGAAGACTTCAAATAGCCCTCAGCCATTTCCTTGAGCATCTTCTGCTCATCACTCAGAACTAGTTTCATGCGGGCATTCCCAGTACGCGTTTGGCGATGATATTCAGCTGCACTTCTGAGGTGCCGCCTTCGATGGAGTTGCCTTTCATCCGCAGCCATTTCGAAGCCACGTCATCATCGGCGCCCCATTCGAGGCCATCCGAACCTGCGCAGTCCATCAGAACCTCATAGCGGCGTTTGTTGTATTCGGTGCCGACGTATTTGAGGGTTGAGCTTTCCGCGCCCACGCCCTCGCCCGCTTTCGCCATGTCAGCGACGCGGTCGACGAGAGAGCCGAGCGCCAAGGCGTCAACTTCAAGGTCTACGATATCTTTGCGCAGCATCGGATCGTTCAGGATGCCGTTGTCATCAAGGCCCAGCTGCATCGCGGCAATCTCAGACGTCAGACGCGTCGCACCCCATGCCTGCACGAGGTTGCCGATCATTTCACGCTCATGCGTCAGCAGATATTTCGCGATGGTCCAGCCGGTGTTGATTTCGCCGACAAGGTTATGCTTTTCGCAGCGCGCATCGGTGAAGAACGTCTCGCAGAACGGCGATTTGCCAGAGATCAGCTTGATGGGCCGCGCTTCGACGCTTGGTTGATCCATGTCGACCAGCACGAAGGAGATGCCTTCGTGTTTCTTGGCTTCGAAATCGGTGCGCACCAGCACAAAGATCCAGTCGCCGAGGTCGCCATATGACGTCCAGATTTTCTGGCCGTTGATCAGGTAATGGTCGCCTTTATCCTCACATTTGGTCATCAGCGAGGCGAGGTCGGAGCCTGCGTTCGGCTCAGAATACCCTTGCGCCCAACGGATTTCGCCTTGAGTGATCTTTGTCAGATGCTCTTTCTTCTGGCTTTCGTTGCCGAACTTCAGCAGAGCTGGGCCAAGCATGTCGATGCCAAAGCTGGTGAGGGGACGCCGTGCGTTGATCGCCGCCATTTCCTCACGCAGCACCTTGGCTTCGGCTTTATCCAGGCCGCCGCCGCCGTATTCTGTTGGCCAATGCGGCACTGTCCAGCCCTTGTCGCGCATCCGCTCAAACCAGACTTTTTGCGCGTCTGAACTGAACGTGGCTTTGCGCCCGCCGGTATATTCCGCTTCGTCATTCTCAATCGGCAGCCGCATTTCGGCGGGGCAGTTTTCTTCCAGCCAGGCGCGGGTTTCAGCGCGGAAGGTGTCCAGGCTCATCGGTTTTTCCACTCTGGTTTGCGCTTTTCAACGAAGGCGCTGACGCCTTCAGAGAAGTCGTAGGTTTTGCGTAACTCGCCCATTTCCGGGCCAGACAGGTGCAGGCCTTCCAGCGTCCGTTCCAGCTCATCCAGCTGGGACAGAATGTGCATCGTCGCTTTGACTGATGAAGGTGAGTTGCCAGCAATCTCATGCGCCTTGTTCATCGCAGCTTCCTGCAGATCAGCGGCAGGAACGACTTCGTTGATGATGCCGAGGGTTTTGGCCTCAGCAGCGCCAACCTTGCGGCCTGACAGCATCATCTCGATCGCAGCTTTGCGGCCTATCTGACGGGAAAGTTTCTGAACGCCGCCAGCGCCCGCGAAGAAGCCAACCTTCACTTCCGGCAGGGCGAAGGTCGCGGTGTCCGCCGCGATCAGCACGTCGCAGGAAATCGCAGTTTCCATGCCGCCGCCCATCGCAAACCCGTTCACGGCGCCAACGATTGGCTTTTCGCGGTCTAGGCGATTTGCGAGGCCTGCAAAACCCGATGCTGGCATTTCGCCCGTGATGCCCTGTGCCGTCGCTTTCAGGTCGTTGCCGGCAGAGAATGCTTTTTCGCCAGCGCCGGTCAGAACGGCGACCCAAAGGTCAGGGTTGGCGGCGAAGTCATTCCAGACCTTGTCCATTTCCTGATGCATGTGGATGTGGATGGCGTTGTAGACCTCCGGTCGGTTCATCGTGACCTTCAGAATGTTGCCTTCAACTTCGGTTTCTACGAATTCGTAGTCAGCCATTTTAGGTCTCCTTCAAGCCGCCCGGTCGGTCTTCAGACCGCCGGTGTCGATGTCGATGAATTTGCCGCCCGATGCAGCGAGGTCGCGCAGAGTTTGCGCAGGTTTGAACATGTCGTCGTCGGCGCCCAGACGCTCCATCACGCTAAGCACCGCCTCAGCCCCGACCATATCGCCATACCAGATCGGGCCGCCCTTGTCGGCGGGCCAGCCATAGCCATTGAGCCAGACGATGTCGATATCAGAGGGGCGCTGCGCCTTGTTTTCCTCAAGGATTTTCACGCTCTCATTGATCATCGGATAGATGCAGGCCTCAATGATTTCCTGCTCGGACATGGTCGATGGCTCAGCGCCCGTGATGTCGCGAATGATGCCAGCTGTCACGTCCGACGGGATCGGCGTGCGGGCGGCGTCGTAGTCGTAGTAGCCCGCCTGCGTTTTCTGGCCTCGGCGGTCGAGCTCGCACAGCGCATCGCGGATCGGGTTCGACGTGGTTGCGCCTTTTGACCAACCGATGTCGAGGCCGGCGAGGTCAGACATCTGGAACGGCCCCATCTTGAAACCAAACTTGTTGATGGCGGCGTCGATATCCCAAGGCATGACGCCCTGATAGACCAGCTTCTGCGCCTGCTCCTGCCGGCGAAACAGGATGCGGTTGCCGACAAAGCCGGGGCAGACGCCTACCAGCGTGCCGACTTTGCGGATGGTTTTCGCAAGCTCCATGCATGTGGCCACGACGTCATCGGCTGTCTTCTCTGCGCGGACAATTTCGAGCAGCTTCATGACGTTGGCGGGTGAGAAGAAATGCGTGCCTATCACGTCTTCCGGGCGGCTGGTCATCGCGGCGATCTCGTCGATGTCGAGGGCGGAGGTGTTGGTCGCCAGGATCGCACCCTTCTTCATGATCTTGTCGAGTTTGCCGAAAATCTCGCGCTTCAGATCCATGTTCTCAAACACAGCCTCGATGACCATGTCGACCTCGCCGAGGTCTTCCATATTGGTCGTGCCGTGGAACCGGGCCATCCGCGCCTCAACCTCATCCTGCGGGAAGCGGCCTTTGTCGGCTGAGCGCTGGTAGTGCCCGCGCACGACGCTCAGGCCTCGATCCAGCGCTTCCTGATTGGTCTCGACAATCGTCACCGGAATGCCCGCGGTGGCAAAGTTCATGCCGATGCCGCCGCCCATCGTGCCTGCGCCGATGATGCCGATGGATTTCACGTCTTGCAGGGGGGCGTCGGGGGCCAGCCCGTCAACCTCCCACGCCTTATTCCCGGCGGCTTCGATATACGCCATCACGTCCATGGCTGATCTCCTAAATCGAGTTATCTTCGGTCCCGACCTCACCCGAAAGACACAGGTCTTTCAGCGCGCGTCGGTCAATCTTGTCGGTTGCCCCCTTCAAAAGGGGCGCGTCGGTCCACCATAACTTAGCGGGGTGTTTGTAGCTGGCGATCTTGTCCGTGAGGAACGCTTTGACGTCCGCCCCAGTCATGACCTCGTCTTCCTTCAGCCAGACAATTGCGCCAACAACCTCGCCATACCGGTCATCGGGGCAGGCAAAGACTGCCGCCTCACCAACTGAAGGGTGCTGGTGGATCGCGGCCTCGACCTCCAGCCCCGAAATATTCTCACCGCCCCGGATAATGATGTTCTTGGCGCGGTCGACGATGGTGACATAGCCGTCTTCGTCCATGATCCCAAGGTCGCCGGACAGCAGCCAGCCGTCGATCAACGTCTCTGTCGTCGCTTCGGGCTTGTTGTGATAGCAGCGCATCATGTTGGGGCCTTTGACGCTAAGCTCACCCAGCGTGCCGCGGGGCACTTCGACATTGTTGGCGTCAACGATGCGCGCTTCTTGCAGGGGCGGGAAGATCCGGCCTGCCTGATCGGGGCGGCCTACATAGTCAGGCCCGCTGATGGCGATGCCAGCAGCGTTGGTTTCGGTCATGCCCCAGCCGGATGCGAGGGCGGCGTTTGGAAACGCCTCAGCCTGTTCGCCGACCTGCGCGGGGGGGCGTTTCGCCCCGCCTGATGTCAGTACCTGGAGGGAGGGGGTTTCAATGCCGTCCCGCTCAGCCACATCGCGCATATCGGCGGTCATTGTGGGGACGCCGACAAAGCGGGTGACTTGTTCTTGGTTGATCAGGCGCAGCGCCTCTGCCCCGTCCCATTTGTGCATGATCACGACTTTGGCGCGCAGGGCCATGGAAAGGAGGTACAGCGCATGGCTGGCCGTCACATGGAACAGCGGCGTTGCGATCAGCAGCGATTGCGGGCCGGGATTGGGCGGTGTCGGCTCGCCTTCAGGCGTCATTAACGGTGGGAGGAGGAGGGACATGTTCCACGTGAACACCGCTGACAACGCTCCCCGGTGCGTCAGCATGATGCCCTTGGGATGACCGGTGGAGCCGGACGAGTACATCAAGGCGAAATCCGCATCCGGGTCGATATCGACCGTTGGCCAGCGGGTGTCATCGGTTTGCGCCAGCAGTCCGTCCAGCGTCACGCCGTCGGTCATGTCGCGCACGCCAACGGTCGTGATCCCCAGCTTTTCTGCGAAGGGAGCGATCCGTTCAGCGCGCGGACCATCGGCGAATACCAGCTTGGCGCCACTGTCTTCGAACCCGTAGGTCAGCTCATCTGTCATCCACCATGCGTTCACCAGCACAGCGACAGCGCCGATGTTCACGATGCCCATGAACAGGCTCAGATATTCGGGGTAATTGCGCATGGCGATCGCGACGTGGTCGCCCGGCTTTATGCCCAGCCGTTCGGTCAGGATGTGGCTGATCTTGTTGCTTTCAGCGCAATACCGCTCATACGACCACCGCTCATCCTGATAGATAATGTAGTCGCTATAGTCGCGATCCTCGCGCCCGTATTGCTGCAATTCGCGCAGCGACTTCGGGATGTTGGTAAAGACGGGCAGGGTGACGCCGCGAATGTCCGCCTCACCCACCGCATAGAGCGGGTCGGTGGAAGTAATATGCTCCGCCGCTTCGGCGAGTGTCATCCCCGACATGTGCTTCCGTCCCCTAGGTTCATGATTTGCCGCGCTCTCTTGATTGCGGAGCACCTGACGTTTGTCAGCGAACGCTAATTCCGCCTTCCGCAAGCGTCAAGCGGGCCGAGCGCATGACGGCAAGTCAGGCGTTGACTGACGGGCGTGACGCGGCGGTAATTCCAGCCAAACAGGGGAATATGACCATGGCTGACTATGAAACGATACTGACGGATGTCGCAAACGGCGTCGCCACGATCACGCTGAACAGGCCTGACCGGCTGAACGCCTGGACCGGCGTCATGGCGCGCGAAGTACGCGGGGCGGTCTGTAAGGCCGGGCGCGATGCGGATGTGCGCGTGATCGTAGTGACGGGCGCCGGGCGTGGGTTCTGCGCTGGGGCGGACATGGATGCGCTGCAGGACATTGGCGATGATGCGAATGCACGTGACGATGGCAATGATTTTCCGGCATGGCCCGACTATCCAGACGCACCTGGGCCATCTCTGGAAGGATTGTACCCAGGGCGGTTTGGCTATCTCTACGCCTGCCCAAAGCCGGTGATTGCTGCGATTAACGGGCCCTGCGCAGGAATCGGGCTAATCTTCACGCTTTATTGTGACATGCGGTTCACCTTGGACGCGGCAAAGTATACGACCGCGTTTGCTGCGCGCGGATTGATTGCTGAACACGGGATTTCGTGGTTGCTACCACGTTTGGTGGGGGAAGCGCATGCCTTTGACCTGTTGCTATCAGCCCGCAAGTTCACCGGCGCTGAAGCTGCTGCAATGGGGATGGTGAACCGGTCTTTTGCCTCAGTCGAAGATATGCTGGCGCACGTAGCTGAGGCTTCGGCACATCTGGCGCAGAGCGCTTCACCGAGGTCGATGGCGATCATGAAAGCGCAGATGCGGAAAGCGTATTTCCAAAGCTATGAAGAAGCGCTGTTAACAGCCGACGCAGAGATGAAGGGCAGCTTCGCGACAGATGATTTCCGTGAGGGTGTTGATAGCTTTGTTGAGCGGCGGGCGCCGAACTTCAAACCGGTTTAGCGCCGGGCTGAGGTTTTCTGGGCGCTTTGACGCGCGCCCAGCTTCGCTTCACGCACCGCGAGGTAGATGCCAGAGCCGAGTACCAGAACAATCCCCAAGGCAACGGTCTGGGTTGGGACCTCACCCCAGATCGTGAAGCCCCAGATCAGGGCAAAGATCAGGGCGAGGTATTCGAACGGTGCGACCAGCCCAGCCTCAGATAGACGATAGGCCTGCGTGATCAGATAGCCGCCTGTTGCACTGGCGAGGCCGGTTATGGCCATCACAGCGAAATCTATCGCCGGGGGCCATGTCCATGCGCTGAACAGAAAGACCAGCGATGGATTTTCAGAGGACAGGTACGACCCATCCCCGGCGACCAACCCGAACCCGCCAGCGAAGATCACGAACGCCAGTTGGATGTATATCGCCATCGTCGCCGCACTTTCCGTACCCCGCAGCCGCCGTGTCATCATGTGGGTTGCGCCGTAGCACAGCGCCGCAAGGGCAGGCAGGATGGCCGCGATCTGAAAGCTTTCGCGGCCCGGGCCGACGATGATGAGCACGCCGATCAGTCCAACAATGACGCACAGCCAGCGACGGGGGCCGACGACCTCTTTCAGGAAAATCACCGACATTCCGGTGATCAGAAGTGGTGAGACAAAGAAAATCGCCGTGGCGTCCGCCAGTGGCATGGAGGCGATTGAGGTGAAAAACAGCATGTTCGCGGTGACCAGCAAGGCCGCGCGGAAGGCGTGATGCCAGGGCCACTGGGTACGCAGTTTGATCCCGCCTTCGAGCTGAGCGAACACCGCCAATGTGATGATGAGGCCGATGGTGGCGCGGACAAACACGATCTGATGCAGCGGATAATCCCCGCTCAGGAACTTGATCGCCATGTCGTTGAACGAAAATGCCGTCGCCGCGCCCATGGCGCAGAGGATGCCCAAATTTGTGGTGGAAGCTGCGACGGTGGTCATTGGTTTTCCTAGCGAGCAGGTCGGCGGAGCGACCCTCTGATTGCGACCTCAGGTTGTCTGGGATGTCGGAATTAATCGTTTCAGGAAGGTTTCACGCGCGAAACCTTGGCTAAGGTGCTGAAAACATGGTGTGTTAATGTATTGTTAGAAGGTCGCCCTGCTTCGAAAAACGCTGCGTTAACAGATCGATTTTCTGGTGAGGACAGCCTCCCATCGCTGGCCTTTCCCTTTCGTTGAGACTGCTGCGCCTACCCGGCGACATTGTCGATCGCCGCCGCCCCCTGTACGCTCGGAAGGAAACCTGTCGGAGGATCCAATGCGCCTGTCATTTCTGCACACCGGGGACATCCACGTCGCAACGTTTGAGGTGTTGGCCGCTGATCTGGGCTATGACGGCGTCGTCTCGCACCGGGTGGAACAGCACTTGCTGGACCGGGCGCGCAGCGACGGCCTCGATACCGTGCGGGACGAAACGCATGAAGTACTGCAGGAACTTTCGACCGCAGACGCTGTCCTTTGCACATGTTCGACGCTTGGCCCGCTGACGGATGGAATGGCGGCGCAGGCTGCGAATATGATCCGCATCGACCGCCCCGCGCTGGATGCGGCCTGCCAACATGGCGGCAGACCGGCGATTGTGATCTGCCTTGAAAGCACGCGGGTGCCAACATTGGCGTTGCTGGCCAAATGCGCCGAGCGGGCTGGCGTGACGGTGACGCCGCAAGTCATCATGTGCGCTGACGCCTGGCCGTTCTTTGAGGCGGGCGATCTCGACACGTTCGCAGCCCGGATCGCCGATACAGTGCGGGCTGAAGTGGCGGATGCAGACTGCGCCGTCCTTGCGCAGGCCTCAATGCCCGTGGCGGAGGTGCATCTGAGCGATCTCAACGTCCCGGTCATCACAACGCCAAAGCTGGCGTTAGAGCAGGCGATTGCAGTGGCGCGCGGGTAGGGGCGTCGTTTGCGGATAGTGTCGCCCTGAGTTGCGCGTGCGAGCAGAGCAGGAACAGACCGCAGGAGCGGACATTCATTTCATTCAGCCAGCCACCTCCGAAACGTCGATTGAGGCAAGAGGAAAGCGTTAGACAGCGGCTTCGGTTAGTCGACGTTGAAAGTAAGCTACACCCTGCTCATGGCGAGGCGACAATGGCCCGGGCCGATAGGCGCCACTGGCATAATTCTTGTGGGTCTCAATGCAAATTTCAAAGTCTTCACGAATGACCGCAAGATTGTCGGCGATCGTCTTGGCGCGCATTTCGGCGCCATTTTCAGACAGGTCTTCGAAGTAGAAATTGTAGATAAGTTCGGTCTGCTTTGGACCAACAGGATTGATACGAGACGTATTCATGCCTCCATCGAATAACGATAGTGTCCAGTTGGGCCACATCCACAGCCATTTTCCGCGATAGAACAGCCCACCTTTCGGCGGCGCGCTCATCTTTACCATGTTGTCGAGGGCAACAGTTTCGAATGCCTCAAAATCGATGGCCTGATGAAAGGCCGGATGGATTCCTGGAATGTGGTATCCTTCAACAAAATTGTCTGTGTAGATCTTCCAGTTTGCACCGAAAATCAGGCGTTCTTCATGCACCCAGGCGTAGTTTTCTATCGGCTCAGCTGATATCTCAGGCGTCAGCGCGCCAAGTTGGGACATTAAGGTCTCGGCCGGGTCGATTGCGACAAACAAAAGTCCGCGCCAAATCTCCCATTGGATGCTGTCCAACGCCCACTTCGATTTGTCAAAATCCGCATCATTACCCCACCATGGCACAGCCAAAAGTGATCCATCCTCGCCCCAGACCCACTGATGATAGGGGCATCGTATCGTCGCACAACGCCCCACGCCTTCGGGCAGCAGGCGCGCACCGCGATGACGACAAACGTTCCTGAAAGCCCGGATGCCGTCCGAGGCGCGGATGACAAATACCTTCTGACCTGCAACTTCTGTGGCGATGTAATCCCCCCGCGCCACCAGTAGGGAGGCTGGCCCGACCAGTTGCCAGGTTCGCGCGAATATCCTGTCTACGTCCGCTGCGTAGATGTCGGGGTCTGTGTACTGACGCGCCTCAAGGTTACGCATGGCTGGGCTTCTCCGATCTTACGGCGTAGGACTGCAAATGCCGCTTTGAATATACCTGAAGCTAAACCTTTTGCAGCCGGGACACTCAAGCGTTTTGCGTGCTCATAGGATCATCATGCGCCCTTTGTCGCGCAAGTCTGGCGGGATGCCTCGGTCGTTGGCGCTAGCAATCGGAAGCGCTTCGCACTTCGCCCATTCCGACATCGAGGCTTCATAGACGGCAGTGCCCGGATTGTTGACTTAGCCTTCAGTATTCCCTCGCCCTTGCAGGGATTGTCCGCAACCGGGCGCTTGTGCGCAAATTATGGGATGTACCGCCAATGGCAGTTCTGGGCCGCTGACCACTGGCGAAGGATAGTATGACGCAATAGATGGTTGTGGCTTTTCCAAGCAAATTGGAAATATGGGCAGAATATGCTTTAAGCTAGTCGAGCAATAAAGGATCAAACATATCAATACGTTCGGCCCTACTGCGCTATCAATAGCTCATCAAGACGTGGTTAAAAACACCCGTCGATGGCTCGAGCAAATGGTAGTAGGATTAAATCTATGCCCATTTTCCTCTAGCGTCATAGCCCGAGACCAAGTGTATTATGCCATATGTGATGATAACACTGACGTACAACTAAAGCAGTTTTATATGAATGAACTACAGCGGCTAATTAAAGCTGACGAAAATGAGATTGCCACTAGCTTACTAATTTTTACCCAAGGTCTAGAAGATTTTTATGAATATCTAGCCGTACTCGATTGGTTTCAGAAGATATTGGAGACGGCTGAACTGACCGATCTTGTTCAGCTAGCATCATTTCACCCTCAATATCAATTTGAGGGCGTGGCTGCAGACGACCTTAGCCACTTTACTAATCGCTCACCCTATCCAACCATACATCTTCTGCGGCAAGATCAGGTGACCAAAGTCCTCGCCAACGTTTTAAACCCTGAGAAGATCTATTTAGATAACATAAAGAGATTGAATCAACTTGGTCGCCGACAGGTCGAAGCGCTCTGCCCTTGGGGCAAATAAGAACTGTTTGAATTGGCGTGTAACCGCCGCCGAGGTCAGGTTTTTGAGTCCAAAGACAGCTTAAGCTATGAGAGAGTTCGGCTAATCTGGTTTGTTGCATTGCTATGGCCGAACTTTGCGGTGAGCGACGGCAAAACCTGCGCGGCTGACATCTGAGCCCTTGAATTGCTGCGGGGTTGACTGCGTTTGCTTTGGAGAAGCCGCCCTGCAGCGTTCGACATCACGGTCAAAGTTCGGTGTGGGCAGATCGTGATTGTTGTGCCAGCGAATAGCTAACGCACAACGTGCGATGCCCTTGGCTTCAATCCAGTCACCTGACCAATCAATTCGGAAGTTGCCTCTGTATTGCACGACAACATCGGTAAACATCAACCGACCCTACACAAATGGCTTAGTCGCCTGTGATTTTCGCATAAGCCTATGGAACCGAGCAGATAATTCAATTTTTCAAGTATAGAGATTAGCAAGGTTTGGCCGGGGGTCAGCTCAAAAGCTTGCGATTTCTTACGCACGTGCACGCGAGGGACTCCTTTGC
>CALKOT010000044.1 GCA_938092015.1 uncultured Paracoccaceae bacterium | reverse complement strand
GAGGAACCACTACAACACCAAGCGACCACACAGTGCATTGGGCTACCGCCCGCCAGCGCCTGAAGCCATCGTCCCGATGGACCAAAGGCCGATCATGCACTAACCTTCAGTTGGGACCACTAAAGTGGGGCTGCTCAGCGTCAAAGGTGCCGCCATCCGCGCCAACGATATTTGCGCCTGTGAACGTCGGCGCACCATCCCCAGCCGTTTCAACCAATTCGCCATCATCGCCCTGCATTGCGAAATTGCCCAGTACGATGCTATTCGCAATAACAAGACCGGTGCCGCCGACAACACCGCCGCCATCTGAATTGCCACCTGTAACACTGTTGTTGGTGACGGTGCTGTTGGTCAGCGTTAAAATGCCCTGCGCTAACGCCCCGCCGCCGATTGAAGCACCACCCGTTGTCTGGTTACCGCTAAGGGTGCTGTTGATGATCGTCACATCACCCAGAGCCGCCACACCCCCGCCAAATGCACCAGTAACGGCAGTGCTGTTACCCGTGATCTGGCCACCAGTGATCATGATGCTGCCGGCAGAGTAGAGGCCACCGCCGTTAGCGAAATCGTCTAGTGTCGCATTACCGGCGATGACCTTATTTATCAGTATGATATCGACGCTTGATGCAACGGCGCCCCCCACTTGCAAGAAACCGTCTGTCGCGCCGCCGGTCAGGATCAGGTCAGTCAACGTCAGCGACCGGGTGGCGTTGAAGATCTGGCTGTTATCCGCAAGACCGTTCGCACTTGCCTCCAGCGTCGCAGCGATGTCAGTGATCCCGCCTGCGAGGGTAACGTCGTTAGACCCGGCGTCGCCTGTTATTGTGACTTCGCCACCGCAATTGATTGTCGTTTCATCCGTTATTCTGATGCGGCCTTCGGTCAGGCGCAGCAGGCCCTGTCCACCGGCGCCAAAGCTAATCGTATCAGCCCCCGCAGCGTCATTGGCCAGCGCAATTGCTTCGCGCAGCGATAGGCCGCCGCCATCTGCGGTTTCCTGCTCAAGCGTTCTACCGTCAAATGTTTCATCATCCAGTGTCGAAACGATAAACTCAGCCATTGCATCATCCTCTAAACGCCAGACCACTTTTGCGGAGGTTTAATCTCAGCAATTGCAAACACATGTCATCGTAATCATGGCGTTTCTGAGGATGTTTGGCGTTATGAGTGTACTTTTCGACAAACGGTCGACTACGGACATTCCGCATCTTCGATGACGTCAGCACTGAAGTCATCACATCCTGAAACCGCCCGAATGGTGCGCTGTTCCATCTGACAAAGGCGGACGCAACATCTGTGTATCGCCGCTCTTGTGCCAGGCCATGCGGATCAGAATACTGGGCTAAACAAAACCTGCAAAGTTTGGCCCTGTCTGGCCTGACGCCCCAATTCAAAGTCGAAAGGGATATCGATGGCTAGGATATTGATCCTGTGTCCAACCCACGATCATGTCGACGCGTTGTATTTTTCTATCGCCAGCGCCCTGGCGCAAACATTTGAAGATTGGGAAATGGTCGTTATCTGCGATGGCGCGCCGCCGCGCACGCTGGAAATTCTGGAAGCGATCACACTAACGGACGCTCGCATCACATTTGAGGCGCATCCGAAATCCTTCAAGACGTGCGAAATCCACCGTGATCGCATCGTACGCGCATCGGATGCCGAATATGTCTGCCATTTAGGTGATGATGATGTTTGGGCCCCCGATCATCTGGAACGGATGCTCAACCTGATGCAGTTAGGCGATTGGGTGAACCAGTCAGCAATGTCGATCCTGAATACTGGTGGCGTTGATTGGACGCCAAGAAACATGGGCGGCCCTACGGCCCGAAATTCGATGGGCAAACAGAAATTCGCCATCGCCGTCGGGTTCAGTCATTCCGCTTACAGAATGGAAAGTTACCTGTCTTTGCCGGATGGGTGGAGCCAGACGCCAAAGACATATGGCCCAGGCGACCAGTTCATGACGGCAAAGTTCCTCACCCGGTCGGACATCCGTGTAGCCAGCACAGCAGATTGCAGTTCACTGAAATTCACCAGTCGATGCCCAGACAGCCTTGCTTTGCCGCCAGAGGGGTTCGCCGCGCGAATTGCGCCCTGGTTGGCCAGAATAGCCCGGCCCGGGCTAATGCAATCCACGGCCAGAGCCGCAGAAATGGATGCTGTTCTGTTGGGGCTTCTGTCTGTCTACGCCCCGACCAAAGACCATGATCTGGCCGCGGCTTTCGCAGTGTGCGGCCTGCAATTCGTCAATGCTGACACGCCCTGTAATGTCGCTGTCGATGGCGCGCCGATGCATCTGCCGCTGACACCCGCTCAACACACGCAGGCGCTGCACGCCTATCTCAGTTACGGGACCTGGTATCACGGCGACGTTTCGGTTGATGATTGGGTCACTGAGGTTGGCCAATCACCGGGGGCCTGGGTGAAGGGCCTTCGCGGTCTGTCCCGCACGCGGCCCGAAATCTCAATCAGCGCATTTAATGAACTGGAAACCCGCTATGGCGCCAGCGATCATCTGACGAGCGTCCGCATCTACCTGCACATTCAGGCATTAGCATTCAACGCCGCGCGCGATGATCTTTCCCGCGCGCGCCGTTTGTGGCCAAACGCGAGTTGGATTGAGCCGGCGGAAATTCAGGTTGAAACAGCGGCCAACAAAGCCAATTCCACCTGATCACGAGCACTTACCAACCCATAACGCCGGAAATGCTGTATGGAATTTCAGGTGTATCCAGCGGCAGGCGCAGCTTATCTGGATTGGCGTGCTCATAAGGTTTGGTTGGAAAGTTTACGACCCGCACCTCACCATCGCCAATGTTCAGGTTTGCGTGCCAGACATATGTCGGGATGCTGACAATTCGCGGGTTTTCCGGACTTAGATAAATGTGGGAGATCTGCTCAAACGTGGGGCTGTCTGGTCGGATGTCGTAGCAGACGATCTGCATCCGTCCGTGGATCAAAAAGTACCGATCCTCATGTTCCCGGTGAAGACCCCAGCCTTTGGCCCGCCCCTCTCGAATTGTGTAGGTGTGAACAAAATCTATTGGGGCGGGATGCCAGCCCCACCTAGTGTCAAACAACTCTGTCACCGTACCGCGATCATCGACATGCGTTTTACTGGGATGGCTTGTCGATCCATGAGGAACTTTGGCCAGCGATGTACCGTCTGACTTTACGGCCGCAGGATCATCCAGCGCCGTGGAAAGTGTGCTGTGCTTGATATCAGGGGGGGGGTCGCCACGGTTGATTCCTTCTGGTTTTTTGATGCGAAAGACAAACGATCAGCTGGTATCGACAAGCTCTCTTGGCCTACCTTACCCCTTGGCAAAGTCAACTTGAACAGATTTTCCGTTTGCGGCTAACGAAGTGGATATTATTACACGGCCGTTTTTTTGTCTGCCCCGGCGATAGTTCGGTGTCTGCCGCCTTCCCCAGCAGCAATTTTATCGTGTTCACGAAAAATATTACTTGATTGATCGTCCTGATGTTGGATACCAAAATAGCACTATTTGATGTCGGGAGAGCCAGATCGCTGGCGCCGAAGGAGCAACCGCCTCGGAAACTCTCAGGCCACAGAACCGACGTCAGAACACAAAACTCTGGAGAGTGGCGCAGCAAGCGCCCGCCGAAGGGATAACGATCTCAGGCGCAAAGGACAGAGGAGGCGCGAACGCGCAGGTAATATCCTGCGCCAATGTAGCGCCGCTTGATTCCCCAAAATCTCGCCGGCTTCCAGAAGGCGGATCGCGAGATGGCAGACCCGAAACAAACTCCCCTACATGCGTTGCACCTGTCGCTTGGCGCCAAGATGGTGCCCTTCGCAGGGTATGACATGCCAGTGCAGTACCCGCTGGGCGTGATGAAGGAACACCTTCACACACGGGCAAAGGCAGGTCTGTTTGACGTCAGCCACATGGGGCAAGTGATTGTCAAAGGCGCATCCTTCGAGGCGGCCGCATCTGGCTTAGAGGCGCTGGTCCCAGTGGATATTCTTGGACTTGGCGAAAACCGTCAGCGTTATGGCTTTTTCACAAATGATGCGGGCGGGATTGAAGATGACCTGATGTTTGCAAACCGGGGCGATCATCTGTTCGTCGTCGTGAACGCGGCCTGCAAAGCGGCTGACATCGCGCATATGAAATCTGCGCTGGGGCCGGACCTGACAGTGACCGAGATAACGGATCGCGCGCTGATCGCTTTACAGGGGCCCTCAGCAGAGGCCGCTTTATCCTCATTCGACGGCCGCGCCGCGGAGATGCGCTTCATGGACGTCGCCACGCTAAGCTTGAACGGCGTTGAGGTGTGGGTGTCACGGTCAGGATATACCGGCGAGGACGGCTACGAGATTTCGGTGCCGAACGATGCGGTCGAGGACGTCGCCAAAGCGTTGCTGGCCCATCCAGACGTCGAAGCGATTGGGCTGGGCGCTCGCGATTCCCTCAGGTTGGAGGGCGGGCTTTGCCTTTATGGGCACGACATAGACGCCTCAACCACGCCGGTTGAAGGCGCGCTGAACTGGGCGATCCAGAAAGTGCGCCGTACGGGCGGCGATCGCGCAGGCGACTTCCCCGGCGCTGAAAAGATTCTTGACCAGATGGCCAATGGCGCACAGCGCAAACGCGTTGGATTATCGCCAGAGGGTCGCGCGCCGATGCGCGAGGGTGTCGAATTGTTCGCCAGCGAAGATGCGACCGCGCCGATTGGCCAGATCACATCCGGCGGGTTTGGGCCAACTGTCGGCGAGCCCGTCGCTATGGGCTACGTGACTACGGAACACGCCTCAATCGGTACTACGGTCTATGGGGAACTGAGGGGCAAACGCCAACCTCTGACGGTGGCGAAGATGCCGTTCACACCAGCCAATTTCAAACGATAACAGGGAGAAAGACGATGAAATACACCGAAGAACACGAATGGCTGCGCGCAGATGGCGATGTTTATGTCGTCGGCATAACCACACATGCGACAGAACAGTTGGGCGATCTGGTCTTTGTAGAGTTGCCAGATGTCGGCGACACAGTCAGCAAAGGCGATGAGATCGTCGTTATCGAAAGCGTCAAAGCCGCCTCTGACATTCTTGCGCCCATCGACGGCGAAATCACCGCGGTTAACGAGGCGCTGGTTGAAGACCCAAGCCTTGCGAACAGCGACGCGACTGGCGCTGGCTGGTTCTTCAAGATCAAGGCGTCTGACGCGTCTCAACTGGACGAGACGATGGATGAAGCCGCCTACAATGCGATGATTGCTTAGTGCAATTGGCGCTTAGTCTGAATCAATCTTCCCGGGAAATGCCCACCCTTGGGGCAATTCCTGGGTCAAATTTTGCGCCAATGCTTTAAAGGACGCGTGCGATGACCTTCACACCCACCGACTATCTGCCATACGACTTCGCCAACCGCCGCCATATCGGCCCTTCCCCGGCCGAGATGGAGGAAATGCTGACAGTGGTGGGTGCGAAGGACCTAGAGGCGCTGATCGACGAAACGCTGCCTCAGAAAATCCGCCAGAAAGAGCCACTCGATTTCGGCAAGGCGATGTCTGAGCGAGAGCTTTTGTACCACATGCGTGTCACAGCCTCGAAGAACAAGGTGCTGACGTCGCTGATTGGACAAGGGTACCACGGCACGGTCACGCCGCCCGCGATCCAGCGCAATATTCTGGAAAATCCGGCCTGGTACACGGCCTACACGCCCTACCAACCTGAGATCAGCCAGGGCCGGCTAGAGGCTTTGTTGAACTTTCAGACGATGGTCACGGACCTGACGGGATTAGAGATCGCCAACGCGTCCCTGCTGGATGAAGCTACGGCCTGCGCCGAAGCGATGACCATGGCGCAACGGGTCAGCAAATCAAAGGTCAACGGGTTCTTCGTTGATGAAAACTGCCACCCCCAGAACATCGCAGTGATGAAAACCCGGGCGCAGCCTTTGGGGATTGAGATCACAGTCGGCAACCCAAGCGACATGGACCCAGCGGCCGTTTTCGGAGCTATTTTCCAGTACCCCGGAACCCACGGCCATCTGCGTGACTTCACTGATGAGATCGCGGCGCTTCATGCAGAGAAAGCCATCGGCATCATCTCAGCCGACCCCCTCGCCCTGACGCTGTTGAAAGAACCGGGCGCGATGGGCGTCGATATCGCCGTTGGATCGACGCAGCGGTTTGGCGTGCCGGTTGGCTATGGCGGCCCGCACGCGGCCTATATGGCGACCAAAGCGAACTATGCGCGCAACTTGCCGGGCCGCATTGTTGGCGTCTCAATCGATGCGCAGGGTAACCGCGCCTATCGTTTGTCCCTGCAAACCCGTGAACAGCATATCCGCCGCGAAAAGGCGACCTCCAACGTCTGCACCGCTCAGGCGCTGCTTGCCGTCATGGCCGGGTTCTATGCGGTCTTTCATGGGCCAGAGGGCCTGAAAGCCATCGCTCAGCGTATCCACCGCAAGACCGCGCGTGTGGTCGAAGGGCTAAAGCAAGGCGGGTTCGATGTTCGGCCCGCCACGTTCTTTGACACAATCACCGTGGATGTCGGTCCCTTGCAAGCGGCTGTGATGAAATCCGCCGTAGATGAGGGGATCAACCTGCGCGCCGTGGGCGACACCCGCATCGGAATTACTCTGGATGAACGCACGCGTCCCACAACGATTGAAAAGGTCTGGCGCGCCTTTGGGATCGAACGACAGGACAAGGACTATACGCCCCACTATCACATGCCTGAAAAGCTGATCAGGAAAACCGAATTCCTGACCCACCCTGTGTTCCATATGAACCGCGCGGAAACTGAGATGATGCGTTACATGCGCCGCCTTGCGGACCGCGATCTGGCGCTCGACAGGGCGATGATCCCGCTGGGTTCATGCACAATGAAGCTGAATTCGGCGGCGGAAATGATGCCCGTCAGCTGGCGAGAGTTCTCGCTGTTGCATCCGTATTGCCCAAAGGATCAGGCGGCGGGGTATACTGAGATGATCGATGATCTGTCAGCTAAGCTGTGTGACGTGACCGGCTATGACGCAATCTCAATGCAGCCAAACTCTGGCGCGCAGGGCGAATATGCCGGGTTGCTGTCTATCGCCAGCTATCACCGCGCAAACGGGGACGACCATCGCAATATCTGCCTCATCCCGATGAGCGCGCATGGCACCAACCCGGCATCCGCTCAGATGGTTGGGTGGAAGGTTGTGCCAGTGAAATCCGCCGAGAACGGCGATATCGACGTCGAGGATTTCAAGGCGAAGGCGGAGCAGCACAAAGACAATCTGGCCGCCTGCATGATCACCTATCCCTCAACCCACGGGGTGTTCGAGGAAACGGTGACTGAGGTTTGCCAGATCACACATGACGCCGGCGGTCAGGTCTATATCGACGGTGCCAACATGAATGCGATGGTTGGTCTCAGCAGGCCGGGCGATCTGGGCGGCGATGTCAGCCACCTCAACCTTCACAAGACCTTCTGTATCCCGCATGGCGGCGGCGGACCCGGCATGGGGCCAATCGGTGTGAAAGCGCATCTTATCGAGCACCTTCCCGGCGACCCAAATGGGGGTGAAGGCGCGATCAGTGCGGCTGCGTTCGGCTCACCTTCGCTGCTGCCGATTTCGTGGGCGTATTGCCTGATGATGGGCGGTGAGGGCCTGACGCAGGCGACGCGTGTTGCGATCCTGAATGCAAACTACATCGCCAAACGGCTCGAAGGGGCCTTTGATGTCCTCTACAAAGGACCATCGGGGCGTGTCGCGCATGAATGTATCATCGATACGCGCCCGTTTGCGGACAGCGCCGACGTCTCGGTCGACGACATCGCTAAGCGCTTGTCAGATTGCGGGTTCCACGCCCCAACGATGAGCTGGCCAGTGTCGGGAACGTTGATGGTCGAACCCACGGAATCTGAAAACAAAGCCGAATTGGACCGGTTCTGTGATGCGATGCTGGGCATTCGCGATGAAATCCGTGCAATCGAACAAGGCGATATGGATCGGGAAAACAACCCGCTGAAGAATGCGCCGCACACAATGGAAGATCTGGTGAAAGACTGGGACCGGCCTTACAGCCGGGAAACCGGATGTTTCCCCGCAGGCGCCTTCCGTGTCGACAAATACTGGCCGCCGGTCAATCGCGTCGACAATGTCTGGGGCGACCGAAACCTGACCTGCACCTGTCCCCCGATGGAGGACTACGTCGAAGCGGCGGAATAACAGGAAAGCTCGGAAACAGCCGTCATGCGAGGTCACTCGCATGGCCGCCCGGGCTTCAGGCCATCGATATGATGGTCCGTCACAGCGGGCTGATCTCGATCGTTAAAGACAGTCCTTAGCTGCGCCTTTGAGCAAACCTACAGCCTTTGTCATTGAAAGTGCGCTCAGAACTGCTGTTGCAACCAGGTTTCGAATTCTTCTAAGTGCGGTTGGTCCTTTGTGCTCCGCTCAGTTCGAATGAGGTAGTGCGACTGCCCCAATGTCACTGGGTTTCCCACGATCTGGATTCTCTGCCCTGTGGTGACGGCCTGCTTCGCAAACCTTTCAATCACGACGGCGCAACCAAGCCCTGCCGCCACCATTTCTATGGCAGCGGTCGACGTATCGGTGGTCAACCGCCCACAGGGGCTTGTCGGTTTGAGATTGTGGGCCGAAAGATAACGCGCCCAATGATCATCGAACCCCATGATGTGGATTGGTGGATGGTCAAGCAGGTCATCGGGGCATTCGAATTCATATTCAGACGTGCTACCGAAAATTGGAACGATTGTTTCGTCCGACAGCAGCTCCAGATCTGATCTGGCATGATCTTTCGGTGCAAGGATCACATCGACGTCGACGGGGTGTTGGTCCGAAGGATTTTTCCAAATGGAAGTCACCAATTTGATGCAGGCATCGGGTTGACTGTTCAGGAACCCATCCAACCTAGGCGACACCCACATGTCTGACGTCAGCACCTTTGGGACAGATTTGAGGTTTTCGTAACGGAGGATTTCTGGTTCATCGCAACCTTCATGGAGTAAAGATGAACAAGAAACCCGGAACCAGCAAAGCCTCAGCTGACAAGCTTGTTAAGAACATC
>CALKOT010000043.1 GCA_938092015.1 uncultured Paracoccaceae bacterium | reverse complement strand
CGGGGCATGCCTTGCCCAATCAAAACTTCAACTTGCCGTAACTTCACGACAATCTCTTCGGGCTTGGGTCTCTTTATAGCCATCTCGGGTCCTCCGCTTTCCTAACTATAAGGGCGGACCAATTCAAAGGGGGAGGCTCAGCATGTTGCGCTTGATCACGCTGCGTCGTTTGCCGCGTTTGGTGAAAGCAGCGGTTCAAACAGATGGGCCGCCAGATGTCGTACAACAGGAACGACGACGCCATCGCCGGTCAGGTGATAAGCGTCATTGTAACGTTCCGGCAGCACATAACTGTCGTCCAGCCCCATCAGGCGGGCGGTTTCTCGCGTCGAAATCAGGCGTGACCGAATGGTGGCGCCTTCAACAATCAGCAAGGTTTGACGGCTGGATCCGCCTGAGGGCGTGCGCAGGCATCCGACGATGTTATCAAACCGCACTTCAGCCCGCTGAACCTTAAGACCGTCCGCATCGCGTCGCGTGCGCCGATAAAGGCCGCCAACGATTTTGCGACCGCTCTTTTGCGCTGCCTCAACCTTAGCCCGGTGTAGCGGCGCCATGAGCGAAAGAAGACGCTGTGTCTGCGCCTCAGAATGCCATTCAACGCTGTCGGGTATATCCTCGATCAGCTCTACGAAGGCCGTGTTTCTTAGATGAGGTGAGGGCAGCCGCAGCCAGATCAGCTTAGCCTGCAAAGCATCTGGCAGTTTTTCAGCGGCATTCACCAATGCCTGCGGGTGAAATGGCCCGGACGGAGAATTGAATTGTCCAACAGCACCAGATTTCACTCCGACGACGAACAGGCGAGGGCGGGATTGTGGAACAAACAGGTCTGCGTTGATCACCAGCGCACCGGGGCGATATCCGTGCGACACGAACGTCTCAATCATCGCGCTAAAATCGTCGCCGCCGTTTGATGTCAGGGCGCCGACGACGTTTTCAACGGCGACAATGCTGGGCGCCCGATCACCCAGTTCCTTGATCAAGCGCCAGAAAGCGTAAAATGCGCCTGATCGGGTTCCTTCCAGGCCCTTGCCAGATCCGGCCAGCGAGAGATCCTGGCAGGGGAATGAGCCCCACATGAGGTCGGCCTGCCCAGGCAGATCAGCGGCGGAGAGGGCATTGATGTCCCCAACCCGCATTTCGCCTTCACCCCAGTTCCGGATGTAAGTGGCGGCCTTTTTGGCGTCAAAATCATTCGCGAACAGGCAGTCCCAGCCCGCGCCGAGGCCCGCGCGAACCATGCCGCCGCCCGCAAAAAATTCGTAGAATGTGGGCAATTATTGCTCCGCCTCGTCTTTTGGCGAGCATACAGCGTCTGGCGCTGGGCCGGAAGTCTTTGCTTACCTTGGAGTACTAGAGCTCACGTCCGCCTGTGGTGGACGTGAGCTGTTTCCCGATTGTTCTGCCCGGTGAAGCTGAACTAAGCGCCTTAAGCGCGCTTTACTTTCGCTTCTTCGGCGGCATCAGGTCCGTAATCGTGCCCTCAAACATTTCCGCCGCAAAGTTCACCGTCTCGGACAGCGTCGGATGCGGATGGATAGTATGGCCCAGATCAGTGGCGTCCGCCCCCATCTCAATCGCCAGCGCAACTTCGGCGATCAGATCACCAGCGTTCGGCCCAACGATAGCGGCGCCGATAACGCGATCATCTTCCGGGTCAAAGATGACTTTAGTGATCCCTTCGTCGCGGGCCAGCGATAGCGACCGGCCAGAGGCTGCCCAAGGGAAGACACCTTTGTTGACTTTGATGCCTTGCGCCTTAGCGTCGGTTTCCGTCACGCCGACCCACGCAACCTCAGGGTCGGTATAGGCGACGGACGGGATCACGCGGGCATCGAACGCCCGCTTCTCGCCTGCGCAGACTTCAGCGGCAACCTTGCCTTCGTGCACCGCTTTGTGCGCTAGCATCGGCTGGCCGACGATGTCGCCGATGGCGAAGATATGAGGCTGGTTGGTACGCATCTGGTTGTCGACGGGCACAAAGCCGCGTTCGTCCACTGCAACGCCAGCTTTATCCAGAGAAATCAGCGCGCCATTCGGACGGCGGCCAACGGCGACTAGCACTTTGTCGAACAGCTTGTCTTCTGAACCGTCCGGTCCTTCCATCGTCACTTTCAGCCCGCTCTTCTGGGCCTTCACGGCGGTGACTTTGGTCTTCAGCCGGATTTCTTCGAACCGACCTTCGAGGCGTTTCGCGAGCGGTTTGACGATGTCCTTGTCGCAGCCAGGAATGATCTGCTCCATGAACTCAACGACGGTGACTTTTGACCCGAGCGCTTCGTAAACCGTGCCCATTTCCAACCCGATGATACCGCCGCCGAGGACGAGCAGCTTGTTCGGAATACCGTCCAGCTCCAGCGCGCCAGTGCTGTCGATCACACGGGCGTCTTCGTGCGGGATGAAGGGCAATGTGACAGGCTCAGACCCTGCTGCGATGACGCACTGATCTAAGGTGACGACCTTTTTGCCGTCCGCCGTTTCCACGTCGATGGAGTTGGCGGAGGAGAACATCCCCTTGCCCTCAACCACCGTCACTTTGCGGGCTTTGGCGAGGCCGCCGAGGCCTCCGACCAGCTTGTCCACGACCGACTGTTTCCAGCCGCGCAGTTTGTCGACATCGATCTTTGGTTTGCCGAGTGAGACGCCGAAATGACCCATCTCTTCGGCTTCAGTGATGACCTTCGCGGCGTGGAGAAGGGCTTTGGATGGGATGCAGCCAACATTCAGGCAAACGCCGCCGAGTGTTGGGTTCTTTTCGATGAGAACGACGTCGAGGCCAAGATCCGCCGCGCGGAATGCAGCCGTATACCCGCCGGGGCCAGAGCCGAGTACGACGACTTGGCCGTGGATGTCGCCCTTTGCGACCGACGATGCAGCTTGGGGCGCCTTAACCGGTTTCGCGGCTTCCTCTTTGGCAGGCGTCTCAGCCGCGGTGCCTTCTGCTTCCAGCGTCAGGATCAGCGCACCTTCGGCGACCTCGTCGCCTTCGCTCACCTTGATTTCAACGATTTTGCCAGCGATGGGGGAGGGGACCTCCATCGTTGCCTTGTCGCTTTCCAGTTCGATCAGCGGGTCTTCGACGGCGACCTTGTCGCCGGGTGAAACCATGATGCCGATCACGGGAACGGCGTCGAAATCGCCGATATTGGGAACTTTTACGTCGATGACAGCCATGTCCGCCCCCTTACAGCATCAGCCGGCGTTCGTCGCCGAGCAGGTGTTTCAGGGTCGCGCAGAACCGCGCCGCCAGCGCGCCGTCGATGGCGCGGTGATCGTAGGAAAGGGAAAGGGGCTGCATGAGACGCGACTTGAATTCTTCCGCTCCTTTGTCCCAGACGGGCTGCATCTTTGATCGCGTGAGGCCGAGGATCGCAACCTCTGGCGCGTTCACGATGGGGGTGAAGGATGTGCCGCCGATGCCGCCGAGGGACGAGATGGTAAAGGACGCGCCCGACATGTCGTCGCCTTTCAGCTTGCCATCACGAGCCTTGGCTGACAATTCGCCGAGTTCCTTGGATATCTCGACGATCCCTTTGGCGTCGGCGTTCTTGATCACCGGAACCATCAGGCCGTTCGGCGTGTCCGCCGCAAAGCCGATATGGTAGTAGGATTTGCGGATCAGCTTGTCGCCGTCGGGATGGATAGAAGAGTTCACCTCCCAATGCGTTTTCAGGGCAGAGACTGCCACCTTGATCACAAAACTCAGCAGCGTGACGCGATAGCCTTCCTCTTTTGCCGCTGTATCCAACTGTTTGCGATAAGCGTCGAGAGAGGTGATGTCCGCCTCTTCATTATGCGTGACATGCGGGATGTTCAGCCATGACCGGTGCAGGGCGGGGCCAGAGATCTTCTTGATCCGGCTCATCTCTACAGCTTCGACTGCGCCGAACTTGGTAAAATCCACCGCTGGGATTGGTGGGATGCCCATGCCGCCTTCTGCGGAGGCAACGCCCGCAGGGGCAGCGGTTTTCTTGAAGGCGGCTGCGATGTCCTCGCGCAGGATCCGGCCCTTGCGGCCGGTGCCCGATATCGTTGTCAGATCGACGCCCATCTGCCGCGCGAAGGCACGCACGGAAGGGGAGGCGTGGGCCTTGACGAAGCCGCCTTCGTCGACCTTGGTCAACTCGCCAGACTTTGGCGCTGAGGATGCGGCGGGGGCAGGGGCCGCAGCCTCCGTCTTCGGTTCCTCTTTCGGCGCTTCGGCAGGGGCGGGCGCATCGCTTGCGCCGTCTGCCTCAAGCATCAAGATCACGGCGCCTTCGCCGATCTCATCGCCTTCGCTGATCTTGATCTCGACGACCTTGCCGCCCTGAGGGGCCGGCACTTCCATCGTCGCCTTGTCGCTTTCCAGCTCAATCAGCGGGTCATCCTCGGCGATCATATCGCCCACGGACACCATGATGCCGATCACTGGAACAGTGTCGAAATCGCCGATATCGGGAACTTTTACTTCAATTGCTGACATGTCTTTATCCCCTCCCGCTTCAGGCCAACCGTGGGTTCGGCTTGTCGCCGTCGATTTCATATTTCTTCAGTGCTTTTGCGAGGTCCTTCTTGTCGATGGCCCCCTCACGATACAGCGCGACCATTGCCGCCGCCGCGATATGATTGGCGTCGACCTCAAAGTGCCGCCGCAGGTTTGCGCGGCTGTCCGACCGGCCAAACCCGTCCGTGCCCAGCACCGTGTAGGGCTGGCTGATATACGGGCGGATCTGCTCGGCGTAGGATTTCATGTAATCCGTCGCCGCAATGATCGGGCCTTTGGCGCCGTCGAAAACCTCTGACACATAGTGCGTTTTCGGCTTTTTCAGCGGGTTCAGGCGGTTCCAACGTTCGCAATCTGCGCCATCCCGCGCCAGTTCGTTCAGTGAGGGCGCGGAGTAGAGGCTGGATTTGACGCCAAAGTCCTCGTCCAGCATCTCTGCCGCCATGCGGGCCTGTTCCAGAATGGTGCCAGAGCCCATTAGGTTCACGTGCTTCTTGCCCGGCCGCGAGGCCTTGTTCAGCGCATAAAGCCCTTTGATGATGCCATCATAGCTGTCTTCGGGCATCTCCGGGTGGCTGTAGTTTTCGTTCATCAGGGTCAGGTAGAAAAACACATCTTCCTGATCAACAAACATGCGCTGCAAGCCATGGTGGATGATGCAGGCGACCTCATAGGAATAGGTCGGGTCATAGCTGACGCAGTTCGGGATCGTGCCTGCGAGGATGTGGCTGTGCCCATCCTCATGCTGCAGGCCTTCGCCATTCAGCGTCGTCCTGCCCGCAGTGCCGCCCAGCATGAAGCCACGAGCGCGCGAGTCCCCCGCCGCCCAGGCGAGATCGCCGATGCGCTGGAAGCCGAACATGGAATAGTAGATGTAGAACGGCACCATCGGCACGCCGTGCGTGGCGTAGCTGGTTGCAGCCGCGATCCAGTCGGCCATCGCGCCTGCTTCGTTGATGCCTTCCTGCAGGACCTGACCGTCGGTCGTTTCCTTGTAGAACATCAACTGGTCTGCGTCTTCGGGAGTATAGTGCTGGCCGAGAGGGTTATAGATGCCGAGCTGGCGGAACATCCCCTCCATCCCGAAAGTGCGACTTTCATCCGGCACGATGGGGACGACCTGCTTGCCTAAGTTCTTGTCGCGGCAGAGCGTTGTGAGGATGCGGACAAAGGCCATGGTGGTTGAGATCTCACGATCCCCCGTGCCTTTGGTCTGGCCTGAGAATGCATCAAGGCCGGGAATGTCCAGCTTAGGCGCATCCCGCCATTTCCGCACTGGGAAATCGCCGCCAAGCGCGTTGCGGCGTTGGGCGAGATAGTCGCGCTGCTCGTTCGAGATGCCGATGAGAGGCGCGCTGGCGACGTCCTCGTCAGCGATCGGGATTTGGAACCGGTCGCGGAAGTTCTTAAGCTGGTTCTCAGCCAGTTTCTTCTGCTGATGAGAGATGTTGAGGCCCTCGCCGCCATCTCCCATCCCATAGCCTTTGACGGTCTTCACAAGGATGATCGTTGGCTTGCCATTGCTTTCCGAGGCGCGCTTGAACGCTGCAAACACCTTCTGCGGGTCGTGACCGCCCCGGCGCAACGCCCAGATTTCGTCATCGGTCCAATCTGCGACCAGCGCGGCTGTCTCTGGATATTTGCCGAAGAAATTCTCACGGATATATGCGCCGGATTTTGACTTGAACGTCTGATAGTCGCCGTCGACCGTCTCCATCATCAGCTGTTTCAAGTGGCTGGTCTCGTCCCGCTCCAGCAGGTCATCCCAGCCCTTGCCCCAGATCAGCTTGATGACGTTCCAGCCAGAGCCTCGGAAGTCGCCCTCAAGTTCCTGAATGATCTTGCCGTTTCCGCGCACCGGGCCGTCGAGGCGCTGCAGGTTGCAGTTCACCACGAAGATCAGGTTGTCGAGTTTCTCGCGGCTCGCCAATCCAATCGCGCCTCGGCTTTCCGGCTCGTCCATTTCACCGTCGCCAAGGAAGGCCCAGACCTTGCGGTCCTTCATGTCGATGTGGTCGCGGTTGTGCATGTATTTCATGAACCGCGCCTGATAGATCGCCATCAGCGGGCCGAGGCCCATGGAAACGGTCGGGAACTGCCAGTAGTCAGGCATCAGCCATGGGTGCGGATAGGATGAAATCCCTTTCCCCGCGACTTCGGACCGGAAGTTTTCCATCTGCTCTTCGCTCAGCCGGCCTTCCATATAGCTGCGGGCGTATATGCCTGGCACAACGTGGCCCTGAAAGAACACCAGATCGCCGCCGTGTTCTTCGGTACGGGTGCGCCAAAAGTGATTGAGGCCGATGTCGTACATGTTCGCTGACGATGCGAAGGACGCGATGTGGCCACCGTATTCAGATGAGACTTTGTTCCGTCGTACGACCGTCGCCATCGCGTTCCAGCGATTGATCGTGCGAATGCGCCATTCCATTTCCAGATCGCCTGGGTATTCGGGCTGATCATCGGCGCGGATGGTGTTCACATAGTCGGTGGTGGAGCCAAAGGGCAGGTTCGCGCCATTGGCGCGGGCGGTCGCAACCGCTTCGTCCAGAAGGCGATGGGCCCTCTCAGGCCCATCTCGTTCGATGACATCTTCGACGGCCTCCCTCCACTCCTGCGTTTCACCCGGGTCTATGTCTTGGGCTGGGTCGCGGGGAGTGTCGGTCATAAGGTCGTCTCCTTAGATGTAATCTCGTCTCCGTCGTTATGTCCCGATCAGGTCAGGTACTGTCCGCCATTGGCGGTCAGTGTGGCGCCGGTGATAAAGCCGGCATCATCTGATGCGAGAAATACAACGCAGCGCGCAATATCTTCGGTTGAACCTAGGCGACCAACGGGGATCTGCGCAATGATGCTTTCGCGAACTTTCTCAGGAACTGCCATCACCATGTCGGTGCCGATGTAACCAGGGCAGATTGCATTGACTGTGACGCCTTTGAATGCGCCTTCCTGAGCGAGGGCTTTGGTGAAGCCAATGTCGCCTGCTTTCGCAGCGGAATAGTTCGCCTGACCCATCTGACCTTTCTGGCCGTTGATGGATGAGATGTTGATGACGCGGCCAAAACCCCGGCCACGCATGCCAGGCCAGATCGGGTGGGTCATGTTGAAGAGACCGTTAAGGTTGGTGCCGATCACTTGATCCCACTGGTCTTTCGTCATCTTGTGGAACGTCGCATCGCGGGTGATGCCCGCATTGTTCACCAGAACGTCGACAGGGCCGAGGTCTTCTTCGACCTGCGCGATACCTGCAGCGCAGGCGTCATAGTCAGCAACTGACCATTTGTAGGTCTTGATGCCGGTTTCAGCGGTGAAGGCTGATGCCGCTTCGTCGTTACCGGCATAGTTGGCGGCGACGGTGTAACCTTCTGCCTTCAATGCGGTTGAAATTGCTGCGCCGATCCCGCGTGATCCGCCAGTGACTAGTGCGACACGTCCCATTTGTTCCTCCAGAAATCTTGGGTTATTTCATTGCGTATACAGGGTCGTTTTCGAAATATAATTGCGACAAATTCTCACGCCGCATTTTTATCTCCGCCGATATGCTGCGGTGCAACATAAAGGTTTACGCAAGGAAAACACCTGTCAGTTTTGTCGCGCCCGCTATGCGTGTGATGCATGGCGTCATGTCGTCGGGATGAATTGGCTGAAATGTTGGCTGGAAGCGCCTGGCGCGTACGCCGCAATTTATTGATGTGTCCGTGGCGGTGTTTGCACAGGCTCAGCAATCGAGGTAGCGCGTCCAATCGCGTTTCGAATCCGACAGCCTGGATTCGAGACTGGTGCGCGCCGCTTCAACCTTGGTTCTGTATGCTTGGTTCTCTTCGATCTTCGCAGTAGAGGCGGCGATTTTGATCTTAGGGCTGAAAAGGTTGATCAGGTTCAGCAGAGAAAGATTTTTGGTCAGTGTCATGGCGTGCGCCTTTCATCTAGTTGGTAGAAAAACCATGACGCTTCGCTGCCATCACCGCTTGAAGATCAAGTTACGGATTGCTTTAGACATCTAAAGACAGAATAAATTTGTTGATGGAAATCCGTTTCGGCCCCTATTGCCTCGACCCGGACCGGCACGAACTGCTTGGGCCTGAGGGTCCTGTTGAGGTGGAGCCGCAGGTGTTCGCCCTGCTGACATTGCTTGCCGAAAACGCCGACCGTGTCGTTAGCAAGGACGAGATAATAGATGTGGTCTGGGACGGACGGATCATCTCTGACGCCAGTCTGAACAGCCGCATCAATGCCGTTCGGCGTGCAGTTGGTGACGACGGCAAGGCGCAAGCGATCATTCGCACATACCCAAGGCGGGGATTTCGGTTCGTTGCGGACGTGGAACCGCAGTCGACGGCGGGTTCTGCGCTTGAGGCGGCTGGCCGGTCGCGCGTCCTTGTATCGCCTTTTCAAAACCAGTCGAGTGACGCTGAACTGAATCATCTATGCGAAGCGCTGACCGAAGACGTCATATCCGAACTCAGCCATGGTGCGCAGTTCATTATAACCTCGCGCCGGGCGGCATATTCGCTTGCAGATACACTAGGTGATAGCGCGGCGCTTAGACGTGAGCATGGCGTTCGCTACGTTATCGAAGGCGGTGCCCGGCGCATGGGCAATCGGCTGCGAATCGCGGCGCAGCTCAGCAATACAGAAACGGACGGCGTCCTTTGGTCTGAGCACTATCTTCGCGATGATGAGGATCTGTTCTCAGTTGCGGAGGAGGTTACGCGCCTGATCGCCGCCGCTGTCGTACCTGTGATGCAGCGTGCTGACCGCCAACGGGCGCTGGCAAAAGCCCACCCCGACGCATGGGATCATGTGTTGCGCGGCTGGGTGCACATCCATGATCAAGGCAGGATGGGGCAAGAGGACGAAGCCCGGGTCGCCCGCGAAGAGTTTCGCAAGGCTATCGCGCTCGATCCCCGTTTGCCTGAGGCCTATTGTGGCCTTGCCAATTCCTGTTTTCAGATATTCGGGTTGAATTTTCCCGATGATCGAGAAGCGAGGTCGCAGGAAGCGTTGATCAATGCGCGTAAGGCCTTCGAATTGAATATGTTCGACGCTGAATTTTCGGCCTGCCTTGGCCTGGTGCTGGTGCACCTTCACAAAAACGATGAAGGGACGATGGCCTTGCGGCGTGCGCTTTCAATCGCGCCTTCTGACACGCATATGAAAGCAAGGCTTGGCCTTGCCCTTGTGGCGTTAGGTCAGTTGGTCGAGGCGAGAGAGGTTCTGCTGCAGGCCAATGAGATTGGGAAACTGCATTCCTCGCACGGCGTCGCTACAGTTTGGCTCGCCATGGCGCTTGTGTTCGACGGTGCGCCGATGGACGCTGAACCCTACGCCAGAGAAGCTGTAGCCAACCCAAAAACGCAGTTTTGGGCGAATGTCGCGCTTATCCTGTCTTTGGTAGGGCAGGGAAGACTGGAAGAGGCCGCCACCGCGCGGAAGGATATGCAGGCGTTCAGACGAGAGCTTACCATTAGTCGCGTGGCCGAACTTTTGCCGCTTGTCGATGAACGCCTGCTGGCGATCATGCTGGATGGACTACGCGCTGCAGGTCTGCCGGACTGATTGAAGATTGCAATCTTGCTGCCGAGTTCCACTGAGATAGCGAGCCAACGCAGAAGAAATTTGCCGCAGATGCCTTAAGGTCTTCGCGATGGGTTTATGGTAACCGGTCGATGGAAGTAAAAAACGCCCGGCTGCAGTGACAGCCGGGCGCCTCAATTCAAATGTCAGAGCAATCAGTCGCGCTCAATACACATCGCAACGCCCATGCCGCCACCGATGCACAGTGTGGCGAGGCCTTTTTTCGCGTCGCGGCGCTGCATTTCAAAGAGCAGCGTGTTCAGGACGCGGCAACCTGAGGCCCCGATCGGGTGGCCGATTGCAATTGCGCCGCCGTTGACGTTCACATTGGCCGGATCCCAGCCCATGTCTTTGTTCACGGCGCAGGCCTGCGCGGCAAATGCCTCATTGGCTTCGACAAGATCCAGATCTTCGGCTTTCCAACCGGCTTTCTCCAGCGCTTTGCGGGACGCATAGATCGGGCCGACGCCCATGATGGTTGGGTCAAGGCCAACGGTCGCATAAGACACGATGCGGGCGAGGGGCTGGATGCCGCGTTTTTCTGCGTTATCCGCGCTCATCAACAGGGTGACTGCAGCGCCATCGTTCAGGCCCGAAGCGTTCGCGGCAGTGACAGATCCGTCCTTGGCGAAAGCGGGGCGCAATTTCTGCATCGCTTCCATTGTTGCGCCGTGGCGGATGTATTCGTCTTTGTCCACGACAACATCGCCCTTACGGGTTTTCAACGTGACGGCTGCGATTTCATCATCGAACTTGCCAGCTTTTTGCGCAGCCTCAGCTTTGGTCTGGGATGCAACGGCGAATTCGTCCTGCATGTCCCGCGAAATCTGCCATTGCGTCGCAACATTCTCGGCCGTTGTGCCCATGTGATAGCCGTTGAAGGCATCCCAAAGACCGTCTTTGATCATGCTGTCGGTGTACTTCATGTCGCCCATTTTGGTGCCAGCACGCATGTGCGCAACGTGTGGGGACAGCGACATGCTTTCTTGACCGCCAGCGACAACAACATCAGCGTCGCCCAGCATGATGTGCTGTGCGCCAAGTGCGACTGCGCGCAGCCCTGAGCCACATACCTGATTGATGCCCCATGCAGCGGCGCTTTCGGGCAGCCCGGCATTAATGTGTGCCTGACGGGCAGGATTCTGACCCTGTCCGGCAGTCAGCACCTGCCCCAGGATCGTTTCGGACACGTCAGCCTTATTAACGCCAGCACGTTCAAGTGCAGCTTCGATGGCGACAGTCCCGAGGTCATGCGCCGCCGTGTTGGCGAAGGATCCCAGAAATGAGCCGACGGGCGTGCGGGCTGCTGAGGCGATTACGATGTTAGTCATTTCTGGTGATTCCCTTTCACTAGGCGGAACGTCAGTCGAAGTCTTTCGCTACTATTTCGCATCTGCACACTAAGCGTCAACCGGGCGACTTGACGTGGGCGCCGGGCATGTGCCGGTTGCATGGCCTGCGCTGGACTTTAAAATTGGTGATGAGGGCGATATGACGATGATCGCAACTCGTTGGAAGGACCGGCAAACTATGCCGCAGGAACAAGAAATCTGCTGTTTCTGGGGTGAGGACGCGATAAATTATCTTGAGGCGCTTAGCCTCGCCAGTTTTGTCGCCGCAGGTCATCCTGTGACGCTTTACGCCTATCATCCGTCTGGTCCGACGCCCAAAGGCGTTATCGTCAAGGACGCCGCCGACATCCTTCCGCAAGACGCAGCGCCCGCTTCGCTGCTTGCTGACCTTTTCCGATATCATTGCCTCGCCCAACGGCCCGGTGTGATTTGGGTGGCGCCTGATTTCGTGCTGATACAACCGCTTCGAACCGAAGACGGACGCCTGCTTGCAGAGCAGGGTGGCGGATATCTGTCGCCGGACGTTCGGGCGCTGCCGCCTGACAGTATGGCGCTGCGGACGATATTGGCGTTTATCGCTGAGACCCGGCCAATCCCGCCTTGGGCGACGCCCGAAGAACCGGCGCAGCTGGCGGCGATGAAAGATCCGGCAGCGGCAGAGGATTTGAGTTCCGGCATATGGGGCGCAAAGGCGTTGACGTATTTCGCGAAGAAAAGCGGGGAAGCTGAGAACGCCTTGCCAAAGACTGCGTTCTACCCACTTGGCTACGCCGATCGCGCCATCTTGCTGACCCGCAAAGAAAAGGTCGAAAACTTCACCGGTGCGCCGACAGCCGCCATTCCGCTTTATGGCTGGGAAATTGCGCGTCAATTGCATGAGGTTGAGGCTGGATTGCCGAAATACTGGTGCCCGCTGGGAGCATTGTTGAGGCAGTTTGAGGTCTTCCCCCGCACTGCGCCGCTGTTTGGCGTCGCGCCTGTGGCCGATGATAAATGGGCCGAAAGCACCTCCACCTCTGTTGAACCGACCACAATGACTGATACCCTCGCATCACTAATTCAGCCGCCGCCGCCAATGACCAGTCGATTGCCGCTTCCCGCGGGCAAGGCGGACAGGGCGAAGAAGGTTCTGATGCAAAGCGTGAACGAAATAAGGTGTTGTCTACCTGATGATAATAATATCAACGGCTTACCGTTACTTTCACATGTGAAAGGTTCTGGCGTCGCAGGGTCAAAGTCGATGGGGGCGGGCTGTGCCTCAGACGAACCGCACCTTGCCAATATAGGGCAGGTTCCTGTTGCGCTGGGCATAGTCGATGCCATAGCCAACCACGAATTCATCGGGGATTTCAAACCCGATGAAAGCCGCGTCCACCCCAACCTCCCGCCGTGTCGGTTTGTCTAGCAGGGTGCAGATTTCCATTCGCTTTGGTTTGCGAGCTTTCAGCAGCTTCGTCACATGGTTGAGGGTGTGTCCGGTGTCGATGATATCTTCCACCACCAGCACATCCAGGCCTTCGATAGGAGCGCGCAGATCCTTCAGAATGCGCACCTCACGACTTGAAGTGATGTCATCGCCATAGGACGACGCTTCAATGAAATCGATTTCTACCGGCAATGTCAGCCGTCGCGCGAGGTCGGCAATAAAAACAAAGCTGCCCCTCAGCAGCCCGATGACAACCAGTTTTTCCGTGTTAGCAAAATGCTGGTTGATATCTGTGGCCAAAGCATCGACGCGGGCCATAACCTCGGCTTCCGAGATCATGATGTCTACGACATGGTCTTTCATCAATGCCCCCTAAAACTCTCTGATCTTATTGTGAGACGTTTTGAAACCCGACACAATCCAAGATCAAAGCTTTCCAGCTTGCGACAATCGGGCAGGCGCCCCTGCACGGGGAAAACACGCTACACGTCGCACCCATGCCGACGCACTCAGAAAAACGAAAAATGCCTTACAGCGCCGACGAGATGTATGCGCTGATCGGCGATGTTCCATCCTATCCGGAATTCCTGCCGTGGTGCTCAGCTGCACGCGTGCGATCTCGCCGCGAAGATGGCCCGGCTGAAGTCATGGACGCGGATCTGGTGATTTCGTTCAAGCTGTTTCGCGAAAGGTTCGGCAGCCGTGTGACCCTCCGCCCGGAGATGAAAGAGATTGAAGTCGCTTATCTCGACGGCCCGTTCCGCTATTTGAACAATTACTGGAAATTCACCCCGGTGGACGAGACGACCTGCGAAGTCGATTTTTTTGTCGACTTTGAATTCAAGTCACGGACGTTGCAGGCCCTGATCGGCTTGGTTTTTGATCAGGCGATGCAACGCATCGTTAGGGCATTCGAAGACCGCGCCGTCGATCTTTACGGCAAGCGAACCTTAAACCCTTAGGGCGCCACCCAAGAACTGTCCCAATCTGCGCCGTTCCAGCGATGGATAGACCGGCGATGATCAGGTGAGCCAAGGCTTAGCCAGTCGACCTTTGTCGCCTGGATCACGACCCAGCAAAACCGGTCAAACCCAAGTGTCTGGTCTGCCGGGGTCAGCGCATCGGCCTGGGCATCGCCCATCTTAGGATCTGCCAACGCCTCGCCGGGGGCATTCTGCCGACGATACCCGACCCGGGCTTCCGCCCGGCTTTCACCCCAAGCCGCCAATGCTTCGCTATCTCCGATATGCAGGCGCGCGGCGCCCTCAATCCGAACCTGCTGGCCTGCTTCCATATCATAACCGACGACTGTGACGCGGGGGTCGGACTGCAGCTCTTTCACCTTTGGCGATCGTTGATCTGTGTGAAAGGCAAGGGTTCTGGCCACCACATCGACGTTCCTGATTACGACCGTACGGGCGCGGGGGCGACCATCTTCGCCAATGTTGGCGACTTGCACCATGGAAAATCGCGATTTGCCAGGTGCAGCGCCTGCCTCCATGCAGGCCCAGGCCTGTTTCAGCGTATCGGAGAGCGAATTTCTGGTCATGTGCGGCGATTCCTTTGCGAGGAACCTACCGCTGAGCATGGCCTAAGACGAGGACGCTTTGCACGTCCTCGTCATTTTCAACCTATGAGACGATGTCGTAGGCGCGTTCACCGTGAGAAGCGTAATCAAGCCCCTCAATCTCTTCATCCCGGCTAACGCGGATCGGCATGATCAGCTTGGTTGCGTAGACGATGATCGTCGTCACCACCAACGTGAAGACGCCAACCACTGCAAGCGAGCCAAGCTGCGCCGTCCAGTCGCCTGCGCCGAACGCCGCGATCATGATCGTACCAAAGACGCCGCCGACACCATGCACAGCGAAGACATCAAGCGTGTCGTCGATCTTGAAGGTATTCTTGATGACGCCGCACATCTCCTGGCACAGTACACCGGCAACCGCGCCGATGATCAGCGCCTCAACCGGGCCAACAAAACCGGACGCAGGTGTGATCGAGGCAAGACCTGCAATCGTGCCGGTGACCAAGCCTACCATGGACGCCTTGCCATGCTTGATCCGCTCATAGAGCGCCCAGCTAAGTGAGGCTGTCGCTGCGGAAATATGCGTGACCGTCAGCGCCATAGCCGCGCCGCCATCCGCCGCCAGCTGCGATCCGCCATTAAAGCCGAACCAACCGACCCACAACATCGCAGCGCCGATCATGACATAGCCAGGGTTGTGTGGGGGTTTGGCTTTTTCTGAACGCGCACCCAGCACAATGGCGACGACCAGCGCCGCGATCCCGGCGGTTTCATGCACAACGATGCCACCTGCAAAATCTTTCACGGCTTCGTCGAACAGGCCATTCTCACCACCTGCCAGCAAGCCGCCACCCCAGATCCAATGGGCTACCGGTGCGTAACAAAGCAGCATCCATAAGCCTGAAAACACCATGACAAAGCCATATCCAACACGTTCGACATAGGCGCCGACGATTAGGGCAGGTGTGATGATTGCAAAGGTCATCTGAAATGCGAAGAACAGCACCTCGGGGATTGTGCCGGACAGAGTGTTCGCATCGACGCCCATCAGAAAGGCTTTATCAAGCCCGCCCCAATACGCGTTACCTTCGCCGAATGCGATTGAGTATCCGGCAACCAGCCAAAGAACACTCATCAGGCAGGCGATGGAAAAACACTGCATGAAGACGGACAACACATTGCGAGAGCGGACAAGCCCACCGTAGAACAGTGCAAGGCCAGGCAATGTCATGAAGAGGACCAGCGCCGTCGCGACGATGATCCAGGCGGTATCTGCGCCATTCATAGTTTGTATCCCTTGTCATTTTTTTTGGGTCTTGCCCGACTTGTGACGTCTGGATACGAGCGCTTTCAAGCACCAACTGATGAATATCGCTAAAAAATGAGGCAAATGCCGCGGCGTTATGCAAGTCGCCCAATAAACAGGCAGAACGTTATCGGCTAGCTAACGTAAGCAACATGTTCAGAGCTTCTTCAACGCTTACGGCCCGCACATTTGATCGCCCCAAGGCACCAAATTCCTTACGCGATTCCAGTTTTTCGCCTGATTTTGATGCAGCGGCGAAACAGACTAGGCCCTCTGGTTTGTCACCTGCTCCACCGGGACCTGCAATGCCTGTAATTGCGACAGACAGGTCGGCCCGTGATGCGGCGAGCCCACCAGCAGCCATTTCCCTTGCTGTTTCAACCGAAACCGCCCCGTGGGCGATCAGCGTGTCTTTGGAGACATTCACCAGTTCCATTTTTGCCTGGTTCGAATACGTGGCGAAGCCGCGCTCGAACACAGATGATGACCCGGCGATTTCGGTAAGCGCCGCTGCCACAAGCCCGCCTGTGCAGCTTTCAACAGTGCAAACTTTCAGGCCTTTGGCGTCGCAAGCTTTCAAAACCTTTGCGGCCAGATCATCGAGGTCGAGTTTCATTTCAGCCATCCATGTGAAAGTGCGGCAAAGAACAGTGTAATGATCGCAGCAGCGGCGCCAGCGAAGATGTGCCGCCAGTAATCATCGCGCTCATTCCAAAGCCAAAGGAGTACATGGTACATCACAAGCGCGCCGATCCAGCCCGGGTAGGGAAATATATGCGACGCAACCGCGGCAAACCATAGACCGCCTGATAGCGCCCAAAGGGCAAGCCATTGTCCAGCGATCAAGTCTGCGATGGGGAGGTTATTGCGGGCAGGTCGATTGGCCCACCCAAATACCGCCAATGCAATCGTTGCAATCGCAAGGAGGGGAAAGCCGCCAAGCCAGTGCAGGCCCCAGGCGAGTAAAATTGCAATCAGCGGGGTGGCGATGCGTGTTTCGGTCATAGACTGATGCTCACGATTGCATTCGCGGCAATGCCCTCGCTCCGACCCGTGAAGCCTAGCCTCTCAGACGTAGTGGCCTTAACCGATATGCGGCCCACTTCGACCATCATGATCTCTGCCAGCCTCTGGCGCATCGCTTGAGCATGGGGTCCGATTTTGGGTTGCTCGCAGACAATCGTGATGTCGGCATTGATCAGGACGCCCCCACGGGCGCGGATCCGCTCCATCGCCTTTTCCAGAAAAATCGCGCTATCTGCGCCTTTCCATTCAGCTTCAGATGGTGGGAACCATTGGCCAATGTCACCTTCGGCCAAGGCTCCGAATATGGCGTCAGTAAGGGCATGCATTGAAACGTCAGCATCCGAATGCCCTGATAGCGTTTTGTCAAAGGGGATGTCGACGCCGCATAACGTGACCTTCTCACCGGGGGCAAATGCGTGAACGTCATATCCCTGACCAACTCGCGTTTCGAGGGCCACAGAAAGCTGACGTTCAGCTCGCGCAAAATCATTGGGTGTGGTGATCTTAAAGTTCTCCGCGTTGCTTTCGACCAGTTTAACGCTCAACCCAGCTGCCCGCGCCAGTTCCGCGTCGTCAGCAGCCATCGGATCTGTGTTGGCGCGATGGGCTGCAAGGATTTCGTCGAAGTGAAACCCTTGCGGCGTTTGGGCCCGCCAGACACGAGTGCGGTCAATTGGGTCTGCGCAAAGGCCATCTTCTTCGCGCCGGAGGGCGTCCACAACCGGCACCGCAGCCAGCGCGCCGGGGTAATCGACCAACGCTTCGATTACGTCACAAATGGCCGCCTGTGTCACAAAAGGCCGGGCGGCGTCGTGCACCAATATTTTGTTTGGCGGGTCTTCGGCCATCGCCTCCAGCCCAAGCTTGACCGATAACGCACGCTCAGACCCGCCAATAATAGGTGGTCCTAGACGAGGATCATCTGGCGCCGTGTCTTCGTATAGCAACTTATCGTCAGGGTGGATCACAACACGCAAAAGGTCGACCTGCTTGCAGGTTAGCAGCGCACGTATCGTCCGCGCCAAAATTGGCTCGCCCCCAATTTGGCGATATTGCTTGGGCAGGCCGCCACCAGCACGTGACCCTCGTCCTGCTGCTACGATGAGTGCTGCAGTAGTCATTGTGCGGCAGTCCCGGATGTCAGCGCCTCAGCGTCGATACGTCCACTTGCCCGATTTGGGGCAGTGGGTTTAACAATGTCCATATCAGCACAATTATTAGGCGGCATGATGCTTCATATCGGACCTGTTCTGCTTAAAAACAATGCTCTTCTCGCGCCCATGGCGGGGATCACCGATCTACCTTTCCGTCGTATCGCTGCGCGGTTTGGCGCAGGATTGGTCACATCCGAGATGATCGCCAGCGCCGATCTTGTCAACGGCAGAATGGGAACCGCCCACAAGGCAGAGATTGATCCAGCAGCCGGTATCGCGTCTATCCAGATTGCAGGGCGTGAGGCCGACCTGATGGCTGAGGCGGCAAGGCGGGCGGAAGGCGCGGGCGCTGAGATCATTGACATCAACATGGGGTGCCCCGCGAAGAAGGTCACAATTGGTTATTCAGGGTCTGCCTTGATGCGAGAGCCTAACCATGCGCTCAGCCTGATTGATGCAGTTGTCGGCGCTGTGAAAGCGCCGGTGACGCTGAAGATGCGGCTCGGATGGGATGAAGGGCAGTTGAACGCCGCAGATATCGCCAGCCGGGCTGAAGATGCTGGCGTTCAACTGATCACCATCCACGGTCGCACCCGGTGCCAGTTTTACAGGGGTGTCGCTGACTGGCAGGCGATCCGCCCGGTGAAGAATGCGGTCAAAGTACCTGTAATCGCTAATGGCGATATCATCGACATCGCAACGGCAAAAGAAGCGCTGCGCCAGTCCGGCGCTGATGGCGTCATGGTCGGACGAGGTGCGCAGGGCGCGCCCTGGGCACCTGCCGAAATCGCCGCCGGGTTGGAGGGGCGAAGTTTCCAACCGCCGACAGGAGCGGATCGCACCAATCTGATGATTGAGCACTATGAGGCGATGCTTTCCTTTTACGGCGCGGATCTTGGCGTTCGAGTGTCTCGCAAACACCTTGGGTGGTGGTTGGAACGCATGCCCGGCGGCGCCGTCGTCCGCCAAAAGGTCATGCGAATGACTGAGCCAGGTGATGTGATTGATGCCTTGAAGTCAGAAGCATTACACGCAGATAGGGTAGCAGCATGAATCTGATCGACAATTTCTGGTCCCTCTTACCGTTACCAAGCCTGATCATCGACGCCGATGACCAGATCGCCGCAATTAATGGTGCGGCTGAGACGTATCTTTCCACTGGTCAATCTCAGTTGAAAGGCCGGTCGCTGGAGGATGTTTTTGGCGAAGCTGGTCGCATTACAGAGGTCGTTCGTCGCGCGAGGGAGCGGAAAGTCGATGCTTCGGACCACAACATCGAATTTCTGTGGCCACGCCGCACGATAGAAAAAATCGACCTCATTGCATCCGCCCATGAAGGATCAGATGAAGTTCTGCTGGTATTGCAGCCCCGATCGTTTGCAGAAAAGATCGACCGCAGCCTGACCCACAGGAATGCCGCGCGGTCCATCGTTGGCCTCGGATCGATGCTGGCGCATGAGATCAAGAACCCGCTTGCGGGCATCTCTGGCGCAGCGCAGCTTCTTGAAATGAACGCTTCAGACGATGATCGCCAATTGACGGCGTTGATCCGCGAAGAAGCCGAGCGGATAGAAACGCTGGTGAACCGTGTTGAAAGCTTCGGCGATAATGGCCCCTTGAAGCGAGAACCCGTGAACATCCACGATGTCCTCGATCGCGCAAAAAGATCCGCTGAAGCTGGTTTTGGCGCACATGTCAGATTTCAAGAAGACTACGACCCTTCCTTGCCGCCTGTGCCTGGCGATCAGGACCAGTTGATTCAGGTGATCCTCAACCTCTTGAAAAACGCTGCTGAAGCGACACCAGCCGTTGGCGGCGTAATCAGCTTGAAGACGGCTTATCGCGCTGGTGTCGCCATGGCTGGGCCGCGTGGATCGCGCGTCGGCGTTCCCTTGCTACTGCAGATATCGGACAACGGAGTGGGCGTTCCTGAAGACCTGCAGCAAGACATGTTTGAACCCTTTGTAACCTCGAAGAAAAGCGGATCAGGCCTTGGTTTGTCGCTCGTTTCGAAAGTCGTTGCTGATCATGGCGGATCGATTGAGTGCATATCTCGCCCGGGTTGGACCACCTTTCTGATGCGCCTGCCAATCTGGCGCGAAAACAGCAAACTTCTCGTGGAGGCGAATTAATGTCGCTTGGAACTGTCCTTCTTGCCGACGATGACCGTTCAATTCGAACCGTGTTGAACCAGGCTTTGACCCGGATTGGATGCCGCGTTCGGACCACAGGATCGACGTCTACACTGTGGCGCTGGGTTGAAGATGGAGAAGGCGATCTGATTGTCACCGATGTGATGATGCCAGATGGCGATGCATTGGACCTGTTGCCAGCCATCCGCAAAAAACGACCCGATCTGCCCGTCATCGTGATGAGCGCACAAAACACGGTGATGACGGCAATTCGTGCAGCAGAGGTAGGGGCGCATGAGTATCTGCCAAAGCCCTTCGACCTGAAAGAGCTGTTAAGCCACGTCAAGAAAGCGCTGGAGGGCTTAAGCCCACAGGAAGATGCGGCGCCAACTCCATTACGCGCCAAAGATGAAGGCTTGCCATTGATTGGTCGATCTTCGGCAATGCAGGAAGTTTACCGCATCATGGCGCGACTGATGAACACAGACCTTACTGTGATGATCACGGGGGAAAGCGGCACGGGGAAAGAACTGGTCGCCAAGGCGTTGCATAACTTTGGTCGTCGCAAAGAAATGCCTTTTGTCGCCGTCAATATGGCTGCAATCCCGCGTGAATTGATTGAATCGGAACTGTTCGGGCATGAACGTGGCGCGTTCACTGGCGCGAATGAACGTAGCGCCGGCAAGTTCGAGCTTGCGCAAGGGGGCACGCTGTTTCTCGATGAAATCGGCGATATGCCAGCTGACGCCCAAACCCGTTTGCTGCGTGTGCTTCAAGAGGGTGAATTTAGTACAGTTGGCGGTCGCAAATCGATCAAGTCCGATGTGCGTATCGTGGCCGCGACCCATCAGGATCTACGAAGCCTGATCAACGAAGGCCGGTTCCGCGAAGACTTGTTCTATCGCCTGAACGTAGTCCCGCTTCGTTTGCCGCCGCTCAGAGAGCGGATCGAAGACATCCCGGATCTTGCGCGGGCATTCCTGACGCGGGCTGAACGTGAAGGCTTGCCAAGAAAAGCGGTTAGCCAAAAGGCGCTTGATGTGCTGTGTGAACAGGAATGGACCGGCAATGTGCGTGAGCTGGAAAATTTGATGAAGCGTCTCGCTGCACTTTGCGCCAATGACATTATAGATGCTGGAATGGTGGAAGAAGAACTTGTCGCCCGTCCAACCTCAGCAGCAGAGCCTCAACCTGTGATGGGTGAAAATCTGGGGGCTGCGGTTGAACACCACCTTAACCGCTATTTCAGCCTGCATGGTGATGCGCCTCCTCCACCAGGCCTATATGATCGCGTGTTAAAAGAGGTAGAGCTGCCTTTGATCGCTCTGACGCTGATGGTGACACGCGGCAATCAATTGAAAGCTGCGGATGTGCTGGGGATTAACCGCAACACCCTTCGCAAGAAGATCCGAGACCTTGACATTCCTGTCACACGCGGCAAGAAACTGATGTAACGATGCAACAGTTTTGGCCCTATGGCGATCCAATCTGACGGCCCGATACCTACTTCACCGACATGGCTTGGCTACTTTTTCCGGTCCGGAAGTTTTACTGCGCCGGTGGTGATAATGCTGACTTTGATCGGCCTTGGGTTGGTCATCGCTACAATGGTTGCGCTCAATCGCAGCAGCGTAGCGCCTGAAGTCGTCCTTTTGCCGCTCTTTGTGGCTGATTTCGCCTACCTGATCCTTTTATTCGGGTTGATCGCCTGGCGCGTGTTCGCGCTTATCGGGACACGCAGGTCCAGTTCGGCTGGTGCCGCTTTGCATCTGCGGCTGACGGGCATTTTCGCCATCATTGCGATTGTGCCGACGATTATCGTCGCTGTGTTTGCGGCTGTGTCATTGTATTTTGGCTTTGAGGCGCAGTTCAACGACAAGGTCAGGTCCGTCGTGAACAATTCGGCGCTGACAGCCGTCGCATATCAAAGAGAACGGCGAGATGCGATCTTCGGCGCGGTTGCCGCCTTTGCAGCCGATTTGAATCGAGCTGCGTCTCTCGGACGCCCTCTAAACGCTCTGATTCAGGACCTTAGGCTTCAGCAAACTGCTCGAGGCTTTCCTGAGGCGTATCTAATCAATAGTGAGCGTGAAATCGTCGGCCGTGGTGAATTCAGCTACAAGTTCACCTATGATGCACCTACAGAAAAGCAGGTGTCTGATGCGCGTTTGGGCGATCTCGTCGTGTTTGAAGATCTTGAGAAAAGTGAAGCGCGAGCGCTGGTTTTTCTTGATGAGACCGCTGACATGTATCTCTTCGTTTCGCGTAATATTGACCGTGATGTTCTGGAAATAATTGAGCGAACAGCGGAAACGGTTAACGACTATCGCCAATTCGATGACGGCAGAGGTCGCGTCATCACAGGTTATGCGCTTGTTTATCTAGGCTTCGCTGTCCTTGTTATCACGGCTGCTATCTGGCTGGGGCTTTGGTTCGCTGAACGCCTCTCACAACCCATCGGTGTTCTTGCAAGTGCAGCGGAACGGGTTGGTGAAGGTGACTTTGATGTCAAAGTGCCGGAAAATAAGACCGACGACGAAGTTGCTTTGTTATCGATGGTTTTCAACAGGATGACAGCGCAAGTCAAAGGTCAGCGCGACGCCTTGCTCAGCGCCAATCGCGACAGTGAAGAGCGGCGGAATTTTACAGAAACTGTCCTCTCGGGCGTTTCAGCGGGTGTGATCGGCCTGGACGCCGACGGCGGTGTTGAGCTTGCCAATGACGCTGCGCTGAAAATGCTGGGCATAGACGCCGATCCAACTGGAAAAGACCTAAGCGCTATTGCGCCTGCAGCAGTTGGCGTTTTTGAAAAGGCAGCTACGTCTGTGGCGGGGTCGACGCTCAGCCAGATTGAAATGACCATCAACGGCGCCCAGCGGGAACTACTCGTCCGCGTCTCTGCCCGGTCCAGCAAGGACATCGATCAGGGATATGTGATGACGATTGATGATCTGACCGCGCTCGTCTCTGCTCAGCGAGAAGCGGCTTGGGGCGATGTGGCGCGCCGAATTGCGCATGAAATCAAGAATCCATTGACCCCCATTCAGTTGTCAGCTGAGAGATTGAAGCGCAAATTCGCGAAGCTGGACGGGGAAGAGGCTGAAGGCCTTAACCGCTATGCAGATGTCATCGTACGCCAGGCGGGTGATATCCGACGCATGGTTGATGAGTTCTCGCGTTTCGCCCGAATGCCAGAACCGCAGGCAAATACAGTTGAGATCGTTGAGGTCGTTCGCGATGCAATCCTTTTGCAAAGTTCTGCGCGCGAAGATGTGGCGTTCAATCGATTTGGCGATGAAGGCCCGGTTTCGCTTAACTTGGATAGAGGAATGATCCATCAAGCGCTGACCAATCTATTGAAAAACGCTTGCGAGGCCATAGAGGGCCGAATTGAGGAAGATCCTGAGTTCGCCGGTAAAGGCCAGGTTCGCATCACGGTCGATATCGGCGATGTCGTCGCCATTTCTGTCGAGGATAATGGCGTCGGACTTCCTAACGCTGAGCGCGCTCGACTTACAGAGCCCTATGTGACCACGCGCGAAAAAGGGACAGGTTTAGGCCTCGCTATCGTCAAAAAGATCGCAGAACAGCATCAAGGCGTATTGACGTTGGAGGACGCCGCGCCACCCGACAATGGGCCCCACATGGGCGCCAAAGTCACGCTCACACTGCCTGTCGGTGGGGTGAAACGGATAGAAAACAATAATAAGAAGACTGAGGCATGAGTGATATTCTGATCGTCGACGATGAGGCCGATATTCGCGCCTTGATCTCCGACATCCTCGAAGACGAGGGCTACAAGGTTCGCCAGGCGATGGAGGCTGACGGCGCACTGGCTGCAGTTGCGCAGTCGCAGCCCAGTTTGATTATCCTTGATATCTGGCTGCAAGGCAGCCGGATGGACGGCATCGAGATATTGAAATCCGTGAAGCGTGACAATCCAGATGTGCCTGTGGTGATTATTTCCGGCCATGGCAATATTGAGATCGCGGTCGCTGCGATAAAGCAGGGCGCTTACGACTTCATTGAAAAGCCATTCAATACCGATCAGTTGCTGGTTGTTGTGGGCAGAGCATTGGAAGCGAACAATCTGCGCCGAGAGAATGCAGTTCTGAAGGAACGTGAAAGTCGCGATTATCAGATGATCGGCGGTGGGCAGTCTATGGCCGCGTTACGTGCGAGATTGGATCGCGTTGCCCGCACCGCCAGCCGCGTTGTTCTGACGGGGCCACCGGGCGCCGGCAAAGAGGTCGCCGCCCGCCATATTCACGAAAAGTCTGACCGTGCTTCCGAGCCATTTATCGTTTCGAATGCCGCGACGATCGAGCCGCATATGATGGAAGAGGTCCTTTTTGGCCGGTTGCACAATGATGGTCGGTTGGAGCTTGGACTGTTTGACCAGGCCCATAGCGGGACATTGTTCTTTGATGAAGTCGCAGAGATGCCGATGGGTACGCAGGCAAAGATCCTTCGAATTCTTGTGGATCAAAGCTTTCAGCGGCCAGGGTCAGGCGAACTGGTGCGGGTAGATGTGCGCCTTGTCTCAGCCTCCACCCGCGATCTGAAAGGTGAAATTGCAGCGGGTCGGTTCCGTGAGGATCTGTATCACCGCTTGAATGTCGTTCCTATTGAAGTGCCGTCGTTGGACATGCGGCGCGAAGATATTCCGGTTCTTGCCGAACATTTCATTGAAACCATCTCTGGTGAGCAAGGTCTTCCAAAGCGCGCCTTTTCCGATGAGGCGATGGCGGCTCTTCAGACATTTAATTGGCCTGGCAACGTGCGTCAGTTACGCAACGTTCTCGAACGCCTTATGATCCTTGGCGGCGAAGGCGAGGAAATTAGTCTCGACGAACTGACGTCTGACACGGGGCGGTCACCCGACAAATCTGACGCCACGCAGCTTTCTGCAGCGCAGGCGAGTTTGCCGCTTCGCGAAGCGCGCGAATTGTTTGAACGCGATTACCTCGTCGCGCAGATAAATCGGTTCGGCGGCAATATTTCGAAAACTGCAGCGTTTGTGGGAATGGAGCGTTCTGCGCTTCACCGCAAACTGAAGTCGTTGAATGTCACAACTTCGAATGCCGGCGGCGCGCGGATTGCGCAAGTGAACCAAGAAGAAGGTTGACTTCGAATATGGGCGCCCAATTGACGGCAGCCCTCCATCTGATCATGATCCCGGTCTCTGAAGCGGAGCGCTGAATGAAAATTGTCATATGCGGCGCAGGCCTTGTCGGTGAGCAAATCGCCAGACGCCTGTCTGACGAGGGTCAGACAGTAACAGTTATCGATCAGGACCCGGCTCTTGTGAGGCGGGTTACGGATAAGCTTGATGTCGGTGGTATCGTTGGACATGCCTCTCACCCCGACATTCAGGAACGAGCTGGCGCTGATGATGCAGATATGCTGATCGCAGTCACTCAATTGGATGAAGTGAATATGGTCGCCTGCCAGGTCGCCCATACAGAATTCAATGTTCCGCAAAAGATCGCTCGAATTCGGGCGCAGTCATATCTGCAGACACGCTGGTCAGACCTCTTTCGCCGTGACCACATGCCTATTGACGTGATCATCTCGCCAGAGGCTGAGATCGCACGCGTTGCGATGGACCGACTTACCAGCCCCGCAGCGTCGGACATGGCTGAATTCCTGGATGGTGAGGTTATCGTAGCGGCAATAAACCTTGGTGAAGATTGCGCCGTTGTGAATACGCCACTTCGCCAATTGACTGAGTTGTTCAGCACACTCGACGCTTTTGTTTTGGGCTTTCGCAGGGATGACGTCATTCAGGCGGCCTCTTCGAGCGACCATCTGGAATGTGGTGACCAGATTTACGTGCTGTCGACCAAGAAAGATATCGCCCGCGCCATGTCGATCTTTGGAGGCGACCGTCCGCCGGCCCATAGCATCGTCATCATCGGTGGGGGTACGGTTGGTATGACCTTGGCCCAGATGCTTGAAGACGGGCCTCGCGACACTCGTGTACGCATTATCGAACGGGATCGCGCCCGGGCAGAGTTCGTCGCTGACCGGTTGAATGACACTGTTGTCCTGCATGGCGACGGGCTTGAGCCTGAGTTGTTGGAAGAAGCTGGCGTCGCATCTGCTGATGCGGCAATCGCGTTGACCGAAGACGACAAGGTCAACCTGCTTGCTACGGCGCTATGCAAGAAAGCAGGCGCTGCGCAGACCATCGCCTTGACGAATAATCCAGTGTTTTCGAACATGTCAGGCTCGCTGGGCGTCGACACGGTCATCAATCCACGTGCAGCAACTGCATCGACAATCCTGCGCCATATCCGGCGGGGCAGGGTGCGGTCGGTCCATTCTATCGGCGAAGGTGAAGCAGAGATTATCGAAGTACAGGTTCTCTCAACCTCAAACATCGCCGGGAAACGCCTGCGTGAGGCTAAGTTTCCTAAAGGCGCGTCTGTCGGCGCCGTACTGTCTGATGGAAAAGTGATCCTTCCGAAGGGTGATACGATCATCAAAGAAGATTGCCGTGTCGTGATTTTTGCCGAGTCATCAGTCGTCAAACAGATCGAGCAAATGTTCCGCGTATCCATCGACTTCTTTTGACCGATGAGCTGGCGCGGCTATCCGGTTTTTGGTCTCTTCCTGTTTACGCTGGCTTTCCTGTCTCTGGCGCCAATCATTACAGCGATCAATCAGGGTTTGTGGGCTGAAGCGAAGGCCTTTGGCTACGCCTTTGTTTTTACCAGCATTGCAGCCCTTCTCCTGACGCTCGCCTACCAAGGGCGTGTAAGCCCGGCAGAGGCGCGGGCGGAATTTCTTACATTGGCGGGTGTTCTGATAGTTGGGCCGGGGGTTGCCGCACTGCCGATCTATTTCGCCCTCCCGCAAGCGTCTTATGAGGCCGTCTATTTCGAGATGGTGTCAGCGTTGACGACAACCGGCGCATCAATCTTTGATCGGCCCGGTGAACTAAGTGATCCTATCAATCTATGGCGGGTTCTTTGCGGCTGGTTCGGCGGTATGATCGCCCTGACAATGGCTTTTGCACTGCTCGCTCCGCGCAATCTTGGCGGCTATGAAGTTCGCGGTGCGTTGGATAGAGGTGACTCTATTGGGCGTCTGAGGGGGATGCCGAAATGGGCCGGTGGACAAAAACGCGAGGCGGCTGGTGATCGTATCGCACGGGCAATCCGCAGCATAACACCAGTCTATCTGTCGTTGACGGCAATACTGACACTGCTGCTGATAGCTGTGGGTCAAGAACCGTTCAAAGCCTTGGCTTCTGCATTCAGCCTGATTTCAACGAGTGGCCTTCAGGTATCGAATGACGGCATGTTCGCCGACGTGGGCGCAAAAGGCGAAGTGGTGGTGGTATTCTTCCTCGTCGTCGCTGCGTCCAGACATCTTTATCGAAGTGAAAAGTCGCTATCAGACCGCGTCAGCCGATTTCGCGCAGATCCTGAAACCCGGGTTTTGATCTTCGTTGTTGTATTGGTCAGCCTGTGGCTGTTCCTGCGCCATTTCTTCGGTGCTTTGGATATCACGGCTGACGCCGATATCGTCGATCCGATGGCCGCGCTCTGGGGCGGTTTTTTCACGGCATTGTCGTTTGCCGTAACCGCTGGCGTTCCCTCGGACAGTTGGGAAACAGCCAGATCTTGGAGTGGGCTAGGCAACCCTGGCCTCGTCCTGATGGGCCTCGCAATTATGGGCGGTGGCATAGCGTCAACCGCCGGCGGGATCAAACTGTTGCGCGCTTATGCCCTGTTCAAACATGGGGAGAGGGAAATGGAACGATTGGTTCGCCCCTCATCTATCGCCGGATCGGGCGTTGCAAAACGTGGTTTGCGCCGCGAAGGCGCGCAAATCGCCTGGGTTTTTCTGATGCTGTTTTTGGTAACGCTAGCGCTGACAATGCTGGCGTTAAGCCTGACTGGCCTGCGGTTTGAGTTAAGCCTCGCTGCCGCAGTAGCGGCCCTGTCGAACACCGGCCCTGTATTTGGAGTAGCGGTCATCGATGGTAGCTGGCGTACGACCCTGACGCCCGAAGCGCGCGCCATCCTTGTCGCCGCAATGATCTGTGGAAGGGTTGAGACGCTGGCGCTTATCGCCATGCTCAACCCCAACCTGATGCGTTGATTTTGTCACACATCACGAAGACTTTCGAAGTTTCCACTGGAAATGGTGCGGCGCAGCGAACATAATCCAGTCGTCCGCCAACGCGGCCCCCTTACCCGGGACATGCAAAGAACAAAGGAAAATAGGCATGGCCAGCGACAAACAGAACCTCCAGGACGCTTTTCTGAACCATGTTCGTAAGAACAAGGTCCCTGTAACGACATTCCTGGTGAATGGCGTGAAATTGCAGGGCGTGATCACTTGGTTTGACAATTTTTGCGTGCTTCTGCGCCGTGATGGGCAATCTCAGCTTGTTTATAAGCATGCGATTTCAACTGTCATGCCAGCGCAGCCGATCAGCCTGTACGAAGGCGAAGATTCTGCCTGATACCGTAATGGGCGCGTCATGACGCGCGCCTACGTCCTCCACCCAGATCTGCGCAGCGCGGCATCCTTGTCGCGCGCGCCTGAAACTTTGCTTGCAGAAGCAGTGAACCTGACTGAAGCGTTAGATCTAAACGTGGTCGGGGCTGATGTTGTGCCGCTAACTCAACCTCGCGCAGGCTGGCTGTTCGGGTCGGGCAAGATAGAGGAACTAGGTGGTCTGCTGCACGGCGCAGAGGTTGAACTGGTGATCGTCAATGGTGCGATCACGCCCAAACAACAGCAGAACCTTGAAAAGACCTGGAAAGTCAAAATTCTTGACCGTACAGGGCTAATACTGGAGATTTTTGGCGACCGTGCGGAGACCCGTGAAGGGTCAATGCAGGTGGAGCTTGCGCATCTGGAATATCAGAAATCACGCCTTGTACGGGCTTGGACGCACCTCGAACGCCAGCGCGGTGGCCTTGGGTTTGTCGGCGGACCAGGTGAAACGCAGATTGAGGCTGACCGAAGGGCACTGTCCGAACGGATGGGCAAGCTGCGTCGCCAGCTATCCAAGACCGTGCAGACCCGTGGCTTGCAACGTGCTGCTCGCAAGCGCGCGCCATACCCTGTAGTAGCGCTTGTTGGTTATACAAACGCTGGCAAGTCGACCCTCTTCAATCGTCTGACTGGCGCGAAAGTTCTGGCAAAAGACATGCTGTTCGCCACATTGGATCCAACAATGCGCGGCATTCAGCTATCTGGTGGACGCCAAATCATCCTTTCTGACACTGTTGGGTTTGTCGCCGATTTGCCCACCCAGCTGATCGCCGCCTTCCGCGCAACGCTGGAAGAGGTGCTTGAAGCTGACGTTGTTGTCCACGTACGCGATGCTTCACATGTCGATTCAGATGCGCAGGGCGAAGATGTTCTGACAACGCTGCGCGAGCTGGGCCTAGAAGACGAACGGCTGGATCGGATCATCACCGTCTACAACAAACTCGATTTGCTGCCGGAAGATGAAGCGCACGCCCTTAGAAACCGCCTGGATCGCGCTGAAGACGTCCTCGCGATGTCAGCGCTGACTGGCGAAGGCGCAGAAGCGTTTCAGGACCTGATCAATGAACGCTTAGGCGCCGATGAAGTTACGCGTGATTTGCACATTGATCACGCTGAGGGCGCAGCGCTGGCTTGGTTGTATCGTCACACTGACGTTCTTGCCCGGCGTGACGAAGAAGATGGCGCCGTACTGACTGTTCGGGCAGGAACGGGCGCCTTTGCTAAGTTTGCAGCGACATTCCCAGCCTCTGCTGGTGATCTTGTGATCACTGCTGACGAAGGCGCCGCCGAAATCGCTTGAGACAGGCCCGCTTTCTGGTCAAAGGTTTTGCATCGCGATGGGATTAAGATCTCGTCGCACCTTATGCGACAGGAAGGGAAGTTCCACATGCTTCGTAAACCCATCAGCCGCCGCGCCGCCTTCGCTGGGATGGGCGCCGTTGGGATCAGTTTTTCCATACCTGACACGCTGAAAGCCGCCGGCCACGCCAAGAAAGTCAATTTCTACAACTGGGATACCTATATTGGTGAGACCACGCTGGAAGACTTCAGCAAAGCGACCGGCATCGAAGTTCAGTACGACCTTTTCGCTGACAATGATGAGCTGTTCGCAAAGTTGAAAAACGGCAACCCAGGGTACGACCTGATTGTGCCAACGAATGACTATGTTGAGCGCATGATCGTTGCTGACATGTTGACACCGCTGGATCATTCCAAAATCCCGAATATGGCCAATATAGAGACAACCTTTCTGAACCCTGCCTTTGATCCAGGTCGCAAATTCTCTCTGCCCTACATGTGGGGGTCAATCGGCATTGGGTATCGCAAATCTGCGGTATCAAAAACGCCTGACAGCTGGGCGGATCTCTATACTTCGGATGAATACGCAGGCCGCATCGCGCTGCTCGGGTCAGGTGATACAGTATTTCAGATGGCGCTGAAACTTATGGGCAAGTCTCTGAACGACTGGTCCGATGAAAACATCGCGGCTGCTGAAGCGATGGTCATTGCGCAGAAAGGCAATATCGCAGCCTTTGCGCCGGACAATGGGCAGGACCTACTGCTAGCTGGTGAAGTTGATATTGTCATGGAATGGAATGGCGACATCCTGCAGGCGATGGATGAGGACGATGATATCGGCTTTGTCATCCCCAAAGAGGGCGGCCTTTTGTGGGAAGATACGCTGTGCATCCCAAAAGATGGCCCGAACCCTGAAGGCGCGCATGCGCTGACCAACTTCCTCTTGGACGGTGAAGTCGGAAAAGACCTGGCTGAGTTCATTTACTACGCCACGCCCAATGCAGCTGCCAAGAAACAGGCCTCAGCAGCCTACCTCGAAAATCCTGCGATCTTCCCACCGGCAGAGGCTGTCGCGAAATCAGAAACTGCGATTTTCGCAGGGCAGGAGGTTGTGCAGAAAATCGACGCTGCGTGGACACACGTGAAAGCTGCTGGCTGATATCGGACTGCGCACCGTCCCTTCTCCAATGTGGGGGCGGGGCATGCGCCTGTCTGTGGGGGAATAGATGGAAAGCTGGCGCAGGTCCTTGCCGGTGTTTTTTGCATTCAGCGCGCCAACCATCATTTGGCTGCTGGTCTTCTTCCTCATCCCGCTGGGCATCATCTGGTTTTATTCGGTGGGCGAGAACGTTTCGCTTACCGAGATCGACGTCACCTGGACCCTATCCAACTATGATCGGATCTTTGAGCCTGAAATCCTGACGCTTCTCTGGCGCTCTCTCTGGCTTGCCGGGATCACCACAATCATCAGCCTCATTGTTGCGTATCCTGTGGCGCTGGTCATCGCGACAGCTGAGATGAAGTGGAAGCCGTGGCTGCTTTTGATCATCATCTTGCCGTTCTGAACCAATCTTCTGATCCGCACCTATGCCCTTTTGAACATCCTCGGCAGCCGGGGCAGGGTAAATGATGTGCTCTATTACCTCTGGTATTGGGCCGACACGGCTCTTGGCTGGATCGGCCTCGGCTGGGTACTGGGGGATCGGTTCGCGCCAGTCAAATTCCTTGGCACAGAACTCGGCGTCGTCATCGGCCTTGTGTATGTGGCCCTCCCATTCGCGATCCTGCCAATCTATTCGTCGCTAGAGCGGATGGATAAGTCCTTCCTTGAAGCATCCATGGACCTCGGCGCCAGCCAGTTCCGCACGTTCTTCCTGATACTAATTCCATTGACGACCGCAGGCCTGGCAACCGCAGCGATCCTGACGTTCATCCCAACCATTGGCAGTTTCCTGACGCCCGATCTGTTGGGCCGCGGTCAGGTCGATATGATCGCAAACGTAATTGAACGGCAGTTCAAACGGGCGAACGATTGGCCCTTCGGATCAGCGCTGTCGTTGATGTTGCTGTATGTCACGTTCATCATTCTCGCGATCCGCGCGTGGATTGATATGAACCGCAGCAAGGGGCGTCACGCATGAACCGCCCTTCAACGCGTAAAGAAAAGCTGGGACCGTTCGATTGCGCTCGCAAATCGTCGATGCGTCTGCGGTTCTTTGCAGCGTTCCTGTTCCTTTATGCCCCGATCATCGTCCTCGTAGTGTTTTCATTCAACAACTCTCGCCGGGGCGGTAACGTCGTCTGGCGCGGTTTCACAACGAAGTACTATAAAAAGGCGCTGGGCAACGACAGCCTGGTTGAGGCGTTCACGAACTCCATCGCGATCGCTGTCATTTCAACGTTGTTCGCGACGATCCTGGCGGCTTTAACCGCACTTGTGCTCTGGCGCTTTCGGTTTCCTCTGAAGCCTCTTTACGAAGGCACAGTCGCCCTGCCTATTGTGATCCCTGAGATTTGCATGGGCGTGAGCCTCGCGGTCTTCTTCTCGCAATTAGCGAAATGGGGTGTCACGCCGCCCAAGACATGGCCACTAAACCTGACCAACATCATCATTGCCCACATTACGTTCAGCTTTCCCTTCGCCGCTATGGTGATCCGAACGCGGTTGCAGAACTTCAACCCGGAGATCGCCGAGGCGGCGCGTGATCTTGGGGCCACAGAATTTCAGGTATTCCGGGACATCCTGATCCCGCACATGATCCCTAGCCTTGTCGCGGGCGCGCTGCTGTCTTTCACGCTTAGCTTTGATGATTTCGTCATCACCTTCTTCACTTCCGGCCCTGATACAGTGACGTTCCCGGTTAAAGTTTACTCAATGGTGAGGTTTTCGGTGACGCCAGAGATAAATGCAGCCTCAACCATCCTGATCCTCATGACGCTGGCGCTGACATTCATCGCCATTCGCCTGCAAAACCAACGAAGCTTGCTTCATGAGCGCCATAGTTTCCCTTCGCTCCGTCACAAAGGCGTTCGGCGATACCACGGCTGTGAATGACGTGTCGCTGGATATTGAAGAAGGTGAATTCTTCGCCCTTCTTGGTCCTTCTTGGCCCTTCTGGCTGTGGCAAGACCACCTTGCTGCGCATGGTGTCTGGCTTTGAAACACCGACATCGGGCCAGGTCATGATCGGTAGCGAGGACATGACGGGTACACCGCCAAACAAGCGGCCCGTAAATATGGTTTTTCAGTCCTACGCCGTCTTCCCGCACATGACTGTCGCGAAAAACATCGCCTACGGACTGAAGATGGAAGGTATCGCCGCGGCCGAGATCAAGACACGTGTGGCCGAAGCGTTGGATCTGGTCAAGTTATCCCAATTCGCTAGCCGGATGCCGGATCAATTATCCAGCGGTCAACGCCAGCGCGTCGCTCTGGCCCGCGCGTTGGTGAAGAAACCTCGTGTTCTGCTGCTTGACGAGCCGCTATCTGCTCTCGACGCCAAGTTGCGCGATACGATGCGGTTAGAACTCGTGAAACTGCAACAGACAATCGGCGTTAGTTTCATCATGGTCACGCACGACCAGGATGAGGCGATGGCGGTGGCCGACCGCATTGCCGTCGTAGACAATGGCCGCCTTCGTCAGATCGCCTCACCCGAAGACCTGTACCGCCAACCTAAAGATGCCTTTGTCGCAGGCTTTATTGGCAAGGCGAATTTCTTTGAGCCGATTTCAGTGGAGCGTGGCGACTTATTGAAAGTAACAACGAGTGAACTTGGGGAGTTATCCTTCTCGTTGGATGCTGCGGGTGGTGACAACTTAACGCTCGCCATTCGTCCTGAAAAACTGCGTCTGGATGAAGAAATCGGCGATGTCCGTCTGATCGCCCGTCTTGGGGATGTCGCCTTTCAAGGCGAGCGCAGCAATGTCGAGTTGATCCTCTCCCCTGGTCGAACATTGCTGGCTGCCGTTCATGGCGATGCAGTCAAACGGGTCGGGGAGATGGAAGAGGGTGCAGAGATCAGTGTGTCGTGGATGCGTGAAGATATGCTGGTGCTTCGACGGGACGAAGACCCGAACAGTCTGCCGCAGGCTTAGCGCGTGAAGGTGCGCGGTAAGGAAGACAGGCCCAAGATCGAAACCCGTGAAGCGCAACTAGGCAGGTTTCCCCGTTATAGCTTTAGGCCACCGGTGCATGCTTTGCCTCAAACGCAGTTCCATTTCGAGGAAGCGATTTCTCTGCCGCGATAGGCGGTCAGCAATGACAGCAAATATGTAGCGATTATCGGCGACCCGCCGTCGCCCTGAACGCCAGAGTTTTCCTGCCAAACTATCTGAGGGGGGATAGGTCATCACCAACTATGGCCATGATCCCCTCACGCTGTGCATGAATAAAGAAGTGATCTCCAGCAAACTCGTGCTGCGCAAAGTCACTGTTGGTCCTTTCGCGCCAGCCCGCCAGCATCGCTGCCGAGATTGCGGGATCGCTGGCGCCGCCAAATGCAGTGATTGGGTAGTCAAGCGGAGCTATTGAGGTGTCTACATGAGTTTCAAGAAGCTCAACATCAGCCCGTAGAATTGGCAGGAACACGCTTTGCATTTCGACGCTATTGCGGATAGCTTCGGGCACCGCGCCATATGCTTTATGCAGGCGATCCATGAACTCTTCATCGTTCAGAAACCGCAGAGGATCGCCGTTGTTTTGTAACTGAGGCGCCGCACGAGCTGAGACATACAGATGCGTTGGTTCCTGCGCGCCGATCGCGCGCAAATGCTGCGCAACCTCATGGGCGACGATCGCGCCCATACTATGTCCGAAGAACGCAAACGGGCGGTCGGTATGCGCTTGTATTTCCTTTGAGAGCGCTTCAACCAGCTTGGGCATGTCGGTGAATAGCGGCTCTCGCAGCCTTTCCTCACGCCCCGGCATTTGCAAGGCGCAAACCTCTATGTTTTCAGGCGCTAGGTTTGACCAATCTGTAAAGGCTGATGCGCCGCCGCCGGCAAATGGGAAACAGAATAGGCGCGCCTGCGCATCTGGGCGTGGCTGCGGGCAGATGATCCAGCGAGGCGTATCAGGTTGGGCGGCTTGGTTGTCTGCGCCTGACCCTGCAAGTGGATCGCCGCCAAGCGACTGATCAATTGCAATCGCAAGATCGCGGATGCTGGGGGTAGTGAACAATTGTTCAACCGCCAAGTCTACGTCGAGATCGCCCTGAACCCAGATGCGAAGTTCAACTGCTGTCAGGGAATCGACGCCAAGCGCGCTGAGTTGGGCAAATTCATCTAAATCGGCGGCAGGTACGCGAAGCGTTTGGGCAATACGTTCCAGCAGATACGAACAGATCAGGTCAGCACGCTCATCCGGTTCTGCAGTTTTGATGCGTGCAGCTGCTGTATCTGCAGAACTGATCGTCAGCGGGTTGGAACCGCTTGCCGGGATCAGGTTTGCAAGTGTGCTCCAGTCAGCTGCACCAGGAATGCGCTGTGCGAACTGGCCCCAATCAATCGGGATGACGGCCGCCTGAGGTAGATCGCGCGCGGCCAGAAGATGCGCGATGAAATCACAGCCCTGACTGGCGTTCATCGATTGCCAGCCGTCTTTCATCAGTCGCTGGAGAACAACATCGGATGCCGCCATGCCAACATCCGCCCATGGTCCCCAGTTGATTGCCGTCGCGGTCAACCCAAGGCGTTTACGATAGTGCGCTAGCCCGTCCATGAACGCATTTGCGCTAGCGTAATTCGACTGCCCTGGAGAGCCCATGACCGACGCAACGGAAGAGAACAGAACGAAGAAATCAAGAGGAAGGTCAAGCGTTTGGGAATGTAATTGCCATGCTCCATCGACTTTTGGGCCGGCTACCTTTCTGAAGCGTTCATCGCTTTGCTGCATTAGCATTCCATCGTCGAGAATGCCTGCAGCGTGGACAATGCCGCGCAAGTTGGGCGCCTTGTCGAGCACACGAGAAACGTCATCCGTATTGCTGATGTCAGCGGCGACTACATCGACTTTGACGCCCGCGTCCTCCAACACCCTCAGCACTTCGCGTTGGTCGTCTGTGGATACGCCGCTACGTCCGGTCAGTAACAGATGTTTGGCGCCGCAGGTCGTCAGGTACTGGGCAACCTGCAAGCCAAGCGCACCGACGCCGCCGGTGACCAGGTAAGACGCGTCTGCCTTAAGTTTAAGCGTTTCGTGTGGATCAACGCCTTCGGCGCACGGTTCAGGCCGGGAAAGCCGGGCGGCGTGTCTGCCCTCATCACGAAACGCAATCTCGGTTTCCGTGCCTGAGCCGGTCAGTTCGTCGATCAGCAAGTCGAGATTGGTGGCGTTGTCGACAGAAGGCCCCGGGTCGAGGTCGATACAGCCGCCCAATTGTTCCGGATTTTCAACCTGCAACGTCCGACCCAATCCCCAGAGCCGGGTTTGCCACGGTGATACCATGTCCTCGTCGGAAACAGCTTGCGCCCCGTTGGTCACGAACCAGTGCTTTCCGCCGACGTTTGCCCCTGAAAACGATTGCACGACATTCAAGCTGGACAGCAATGCCGTGTCCGGTTCTGCTTCACTGGCGTCCATCCCCCATAGGTGGACAATACCTGCATAGGACTGGCCGTGGTCCGAAGCGATGAGAGTTTGCGCCTCTGCCAAATTAGATAGGGTATGCGCACACAAGCCTTTGCTCTGCATACGTTGCACAAGCTCTGCGCCGACGCCGCCCATATCTTGCAAAATCAGCCACTCTCCATCCGTCTGTGTCGTGTCTGCTTCGGGCTTGTCCTGTCGTTCCCAAACGAATTGATAGAGCCACTCATTCAGTACATCGCTGGTCGCGTGCGGCTTGGTCATCGCACGTTTCAGGCTGAAAACCGGGGCCGAGCGCAGGGTAAGCTGGTCAACCACGGCGACGCGTTGACCATCATCATCGAACAGCTCAAGGTCCACTACACGTGTCTGGCCCTGTTGTCGCGCGCTCGCCTTTACCCAGACGGTTCCGCTGGCGGCGTGATCGCAGCTGAAACCTGAAATCCCAAAGGGCAGATGGATTTGCTCTAGATCCTCATCAGGGAAAATCGCTTCGGCAATCCGAAAACTTGCATCTGTGATAACCGGATGCAGCCGATATCTATCACCTGCCAGATTTGCTTCGGCAGGAAGTTCGATGCGGGCGAACGCTGCGCCGGTTTCATCGCCGGGCGCGACGTTTGTTTTGTAAATCTCTTCAATGGCCCGAAACCGTGGGAAGTATTCCAGACCCCGTGCTTCAAACCGCTCCGAAAGCTCAGCAATATCAACTGCAACAGGAAACTGCGTGAGCGTTTCCTTGATGTCGATAGAAGCTGCCGGGCTTGGCAGTCTGCGTTCAAGCGCACCTGAAGTGTGCAATACCCAGGCCTGTTCATCGCCCTCAGCTATGCGGCTGCTGATTTCGAAATCGAAATGATCGCCGTTGGGCGTGGCGACCATTTGAACCGTAACCGGCGTTTCCGTCAGCACGAGCGCACGACCAATGGAGACGTTGGTCAATGCAACTTCGTCCTGTTGAAAGACCGTGCGCGCGACCACCATCGCCATCTCAAAAAAGGCGCTTGCGGGGAACACGACGCTACCGAACACGCGGTGGTCGTCCAGATACGCAGGGCTGTTTGAGCTTAGCGTGGATTCGAAAATGATACTGTTGCTGGCGTTTTCGATGCGCCGATGGACAAGCGGATGCAGCCGTTGCCCATTTGCGCTGTTCGATACCACATCCGTCCAGCAGCGCTGATATCGCCAAGGGTAGTTGGGCAGCTTCATTCGTTTGGCGTTGGTCTGCGCATAAAAACGCGGCCAATCAATATCAACGCCGCGCACATAAAGCTCGGCTATGCTGGCCAGCAATGCGGGCCATTCGTTATCTGGGCGAAGGCTTGGCAGCCAAGTCCCGAAATCGGCCTGAACGCTCGCCCTGCCGAGCCCAAGAAGGGTGGGTCTTGGGCCGATTTCAACGAAGGTTTGGAACTTCTTCGATTGCGCATACGCAACGCCATCGGCAAATAGCACAGCGCCACGCAGATGATCGACCCAATAGTCGGCGGTCAGCTGTTCGTCGGTCCAGGGTTTGCCTGTGACGTTCGATATCAGAGTTTTTGTTGGCGGTTTAAAATCTACAGTCGCCGCGATGGCCCGGAATTCTTCCAGGATCGGATCCATCATCGGGGAATGGAATGCGTGGCTGACTTTCAGTTCAGTCGTCTTCACACCCTGCGCGGTCAGTCGTTCGACTACCGCTCTGATCATCGCTCCGTCGCCAGAAAGAACAATGCTGCGGGGGCCGTTAACCGCTGCGATCGAAACCAACGGCTCCGAGCCAATTGCATCGCGAACAGTCGCTTCGTCTGCAGCGGCGTTTACCATCTTTCCGCCCGCAGGCAACGATTGCATTAAACGACCGCGTGCCGCGACCAGACGCAGGGCATCCTCCAGCGAGAAAACGCCCGCCACGCATGCAGCTGCGTATTCACCGATGCTATGACCAAGCATCAAGTCAGGTTCAACGCCCCATTCCTTAAACAGTTGCGCCAGTGAATACTCTATTGCGAACAGGGCAGGCTGCGTGTTGGCCGTCTGGTGCAAGACATCGCCTGACCAAAGAACCTCAAGAAGCGGGCTGTCCAGATGAGGGTCCAGCAACGCCGCGCAGAGATCCATCCATTTACGAAAGCTCGGGTGGGTTTGATACAACGCCTTGCCCATGCCGACATGCTGAGCACCCTGTCCCGTGAACAGAAACGCTAATTTGGGCGCCCGGCGGGCAATGACCCCTGTTGAAACGCCAAGGGGGGCGTCACCCGTAGCGAAAGCGGTAAGCTGTTGCGTCAGTTGCTGTACATCATTCGCTGCGAAAGCTGCGCGGTGCGACAGGTGAGACCGCCCGGTCGCCGCCGAAAAGCACAGTTGCTGCAAATCAATTTCGGTGTCGCCCGTTTGACCTATCAGCGCAGCATACCTGCCCGCGATCTCGGGCAGGGCTGATCCGGCCTTAGCCGAAAGGGCCAGAAGATGCGCTGGGGGAGTTGGCTGATCATTGATTGGCGCCTCATCAACTTCCGGCGCCTGCCCGACAATCAGATGAACATTTGTTCCACTCATTCCAAAGGCGCTGATGCCGGCAAAGCGCTCAGCGCCTACCCAAGGCATGTTCTCAGTTGGCACCTTCAGCGGATATTCGTCCCACGGAATATGCCTGTTGGCGTCAGAAAAATTCAGATGCGGCGGGATCGTTTTGTTTTGCAGCGACAGCACAACTTTCATCAACCCGACAATACCTGCCGCTGAATCAAGATGCCCGACATTGGTCTTCACTGACCCCAGATAGAGGGGCTTGGTTCTGTCTTCGCACAGAACGCGCGCAATCGCGCTGACCTCAATCGGGTCGCCAAGCGGCGTGCCGGTGCCGTGGGTTTCAACATAATCGACTTGATGGGGGGCAAGCCCCGCGTCCTCAAGCGCCTCTTCAATCATCGCCCGCTGCGCCGGGCCGCTTGGCGTGGTCACTGTGCGCGCCTGACCATCATGATTAGCGGTGGAACCCTGAACGACCGCCAGAACTTCATCGCCATCAGCGCGGGCATCGCTGAGCCGTTTGAGCGCGACCATGCCACAGCCTTCGCCCTGTCCGAAGCCGTCCGCGCTGGTGTCAAAGGTCTTACAGCGACCATCCGGCGACAACGCTGTCATCTGACAAATGCCGATCAGATGTTCCGGGGCCAGAACCAGACTTACACCGCCAGCCAATGCAAGATCGCTTTCGCCTGAGCGTAGGGACTGGCAGGCGAGATGGACGGCCAAAGAGGACGATGAACAAGCAGTGTCCAATTGGATCGCCGGACCATGAGAATCCAGAATATGATTGATGCGGCCAGCCGTCAGCCCACGCAGGGCGCTTAGCTGTGCATAGCGGTCGATTTCCCGATTGTCGGCTGAATAGATCCGCTGGGCGGAATAATCATCCCAATACTGACCGACAAAAACGCCTGTCTTGCCGCCTTTCAATGCGCTGGGGGCGATGCCAGCATGTTCAAGTGTTTCCCAGCTGATTTCCATGACCAGACGCTGCTGCGGATCCAGGCTTTCCGCTTCGCGTGGGGACAGGCCGAAGAACTGCGGATCAAACTGGTCGATGTCGTCAAGGTAATACCCATGGCGCACATACATTTTCCCGGGCACGGTCACCTCAGGATCATAGTGGGCGTCAACGTCCCAACGTTCACCCGGGATTTCGCGTAGGATGTCGCGACCTGAACTAAGCAATTCCCAAAATTCATCTGGCGTCCGCACGCCACCGGGGTACCGGCAGCCCATTCCGACGATGGCTATCGGTTCACGCGCCGCCTTGTCATCGCCCGCCGCAAGCTCAGCGCGCAGGCGCGCGATCTCTGCATTGGCTTCTTCAAGTGTCAGTGGGCGGGATCCGCCTGGTCCGCTAAGATCAGACATGCGCTAGTGCTCTCGCAGTTTGAAGCGTTGTAATTTGCCGGTGGCGGTCCGGGGAAGTTCATCAACGAAGCTCACCCAGCGGGGGCGCTTGTGCGCTTCGAGGGATTTGGCGCAAAGCTTCAACAGGTCGCCAAGCAACTCATCCCCCGGTTCGATGCCGTCCCGAACGCTGATAAACGCTTTGGGTTTCAGCAATCCGGCGTTGTCATAGTGCCCGACGACGGCACATTCTGTGACGGCATCATGAATGCTAATAGCGTCCTCAATCTCAGTCGGTGAGACCCAAAGACCCCCAACTTTCAGCATGTCGTCGCCGCGTCCCTGATGCCAATAATAGCCGTCTTCATCCATCCGATACTGATCGCCGGTGAACAGCCATTCGCCGCGAAAGGTATAACGGCTCTTTTCGTATTGATGGAGATAAGACAACGCTGTGGATTCCCCTCGGACCATCAGGTTGCCGACTTCTCCGGTTGGAACGTCAATTCCGTCATCGTCGACCAGTCGCACATCATAACCGCCAATTGGTTTACCGCTGCTTCCGGGACGGATTTCGCCAGGCCGGTTGGCCATGAACGTGTGGTAGGTTTCGGTGCATCCAATTGTGTCGAGAATTTCGAGGCCCGTAACGTCTTTCCAAGCTTGCCATGTGCGCGCGGGCAATGGCTCGCCCGCAGACATGCACAATCTAATCGAACTGACATCATAGCGTTCATTGAATTTCGGCAACGCCGATATCGCGCCGTAAACCGTTGGAACGTTTACGAAAATTGTTGGCTTGAAGGTTTCGATGGTCTTCAGGACAGCCGCCGCCTGTCGGGGCGAACCGGCATAAAGAACGCAGCTTGCGCCAACATACCATGGAAAGATCAGATTGCCGCCGATGCCGTAGACGAAGAATAGTTTAGCGACAGCGAACGTCCGGTCATTTTCGGTCATGCCGAAGAAATCTGCGCCCGCCAATTGCCCGATCAAAGGGTAATCCTTGTGGGCGTGCAGAACGCCCTTGGGCATCCCTGTGGTGCCGCTGGAATAGTGCAGCGAGCAGAAGTCGTCGCGATGCGTAGCTTCTGCTTTTAGCGTCGTATTCTCGCCGGATATCCAGTCACTGAATGGAGTGTATATCCCGTCGGAAGCATCCCCAATAAGCACGACTTTTTTCAGCGTTGGATGGTTTTCCAAAACAGGTTCGACGTTGGGCAGCAGGCTTTCGTGAACGATCAAAACCCGCGCGCGGCTGTCCCCAAGGATATAATCGTATTCATCGGTTTTGAGCAACGTATTCATGCCAAGTGCAACGCCGCCGATTTTGGTAGCGCCGAAGAACGACGTCACCCATTCGGGCCTGTCAGGGCAAAGAATGGCGACTGTCTCGCCAAAGCTGACCCCGTCTCGCAAAAGCGCATTGCCAATCTGGTTTACTTGATCGGAAACTTCGCGAAAGCTTAGTGAGACATCTGCACTGTAGAGGGCAGTCTTATCTGCGCGAGATTTGAGGTTATGCTCAAGGATCTCGCACATATTGTATTGCGCCGGAATGTCCGCGGCTTTCATTTTGCGCCTTGGACGTCGTAGGCGGATACAAGCTCCCCAAATGTTTCTGGGTAAATGTCGCCTTCCAGAATAGCGCGAGGGATGTAGCCTACATCTTTCTCTATCGCTGTCAGCAGCCCCATGAACGCCAGTGAATCCAGGCCAAAGACATCCAGTTCATCATCATCATCAATATCGTCTGGAAACGGCATTGGTGAATGTTCGGCGACGGCTTCTGCAAGCCTGGCGCGCACTGTATCTCGTATTCCCACACTCTTCCCCTCGAACGCTTGATCCGGAACGTGGGCTTCATCCCGGAAAAGGCAGACATTACTGCGCAGCCAATGAAAGTCGAGTCGTCGTCGAGCAGTCTTGAAATGCAGAACCCCTGTGACGGCTACGCTCCAACCAAGGTGACGGTTCAGCGGAACCGCTTCGCAGAGACATCAAGGTGTAAATATAAGACGCCCAACATCCGGGAGGTCTTCGATCTGGTTGACCATTTCGATCAAAGATTCGATCTGCTCTGCAGACATCTCACCCGGCCTGTCGCTGCAGTTTTTACGGAATTTTGCCAGATGTGCTGCCTTGCTCATCGGGTTTTCGGGGCTTCCATAAACATCTTCGACAACGCGTTGAAGTTTCGATCCGTCCCGCAGGTCTATCTCTATGCCTATCGGCGCCAGAGCGTTTGGATCACCGGCATCCAACACAGTCATCTTCGTGCTGGTAGCCAGTTTCTGGCGATCCGCTCGTTGGTATGCGGCGGGCGAGAAATCTGTCATCAAGACATCCCCGCCATAAATGGCGCAAGCCAGAACATATCGCGCGCATAGTCGGGCGTAGTTGATGCCCATATCAGTCTTCGGCGGACGCCCGACGAGGTGTTTGATCAGTGGTGGGACAGTCAAGTTAATCCCAGCGATTTCATCGGCGTTGAACCCATGCTCGCGCTGCAGGCTAAGGCATCCATCCAGAATGCCGTGCGTCGCGCGGCCAGAGGGGAAAGGTTTATGGGCGACCTCTTTGATCATCCACCTTTGGCCGAGCTCGGCCGCCGCTGTCGCCGGATCACCGCCGTCTTCTATCAGGTTAAAGTAACCGAAATCCCCGCTTAGGATGCCGTGAGGTCCAGTAAATCCAGCCTCCGCCAGATCTATCGCCGCAACCGCGTTTCGCGCATTGAAACCTACCTGCATCGCCAAAAGGCCAGACCCTTCAGTATGAGCCTGCATCGTGCCGCTGACTTGTCCGTAGGCTAATGAGAACGCCTCAACCATCTTGGCCTGAGTGAAACCCAGGATCTTGCCTGCAGCTGCGACGCCGCCAAAGGCGCCGACTGTTGCGGGCCGGAAGAACCGAAGACCAGATTGCGCCGCCACGCCAAGGGCGGCGGCGACGTCGACGCCCAAAACGGCGGCCTCAAGCAGGCGTTTTCCCGATACGCCGCCGACACGTTCAGATACCGCTAGCGCGACAGGCAAAACGATTGTCATGACATGGGCGACCGCGCCTTCGTGCACACAGTCAAACTCCTGACAATGGGCCTGATAGGCATTGCAGAGCGCGGCGTTGCCGGCTGGCATTTTTTGCCCGGTTCCCCAAATGGTGGCGTCGCTTCCGGTACCCATCTTTGATGCTGCAGCGACCAACTCCGCCGCCATCGGGCCGCCGGCGCCGCTGATGCCAACGCCCAGCGTATCCAGAATGAAGGTTTTCGCGGCCTTGATGGCTTCGTCGGGCATATCGTCAAGCGAGGTTGAAACCACGTGGTCAGCGAAAGCGAATATCGGGTCTTTGGTCATGGGTCCCTCCGCGATCAATACTGAGTGGCCGTTCGCCAGTTGGCAAGCCGGACATCAGGTCAACTTTTTCGGGGCCATGCGTCGGACCCCACGCCATGCATTGACAGAAAGTGACCCTGATGTAGCGTCACGAAGTCATTTTCTGGAAGGAGGCTGGGGCCCATGCCTTTAGCGAACCGCACGATCGATCCGGTTGAAGAAGAACAGCTTTTGGACGCCATCGACCGCTGGGTCGTGCGAGAGGTTCAGCCTATTGTAAAGGACTATGACCACGCCGATAAGTGGCCGGCAAAGACCGTTGAACAGATGCAGGATCTTGGCCTGTTCGGCGCGACGATTTCGCCCGAATATGGCGGCCTAGGTCTGCCAGCTTCGACTTACAGCAAGATCGTCATGCGCATTTCGCGGGACTGGATGGCGGTGACGGGGATATTCAACTCTCACCTCATGCTCGCGCTGCTGATCGAGAAATTTGGCACCGAAGGGCAAAAGCTGGAATGGCTGCCAAAGCTCGCCACTGGCGAAATCCGCGGCGGGTTGGCGCTGACGGAACCGGACGCGGGCACTGATCTGCAGGGCATTCGCATGACCGCCCGGCCTGATGGCAATGGCTATGTCATCAACGGTACAAAGACATGGATATCCAATGGCGTCGAAGGCCATTGCTTTGCGCTTCTCGTCAAGACGGACCCTGAGGCTAATCCCCGCCACAAAGGGATGAGTATGTTCATCGCGCCCAAGCAGGAAGGCTTTACCGTCGGGCGCAAGCTGGAAAAGCTGGGCTATAAATCTATCGATTCAGGTGAGTTGGTCTTTGATAACTACCGCATCCCCGCCGACAATCTGATCGGTGGCGAGGAAGGGCAGGGGTTCTATCAGGCGACCGGCGGGTTGGAGCTGGGGCGCATCAATGTCGCATCTCGCGGAGTCGGCTTGGCAGAAGGGGCGCTGAAACTGGCGACTGATTACGCGCAGACGCGCAAAACTTTCGGCAAACCGATCTGTGAGCATCAGGCGATCCAGCTGAAACTGGGTGAGATGGTAACCCGCGCCCGCGCCGCTCGCCTTCTGACCATGGACGCCGCCGCTGCATTTGACCGGGGTGAGCGGTGCGACATGGAGGCGGGCATGGCGAAGTTCTTCGCCTCAGAGGCGGCGCTTGAAAACGCAACTGAATCGATGCGTATCCACGGCGGATATGGCTATTCCAAGGAATACGACATTGAGCGGCTCTATCGCGATGCGCCGCTAATGTGCATCGGCGAAGGCACGAACGAAATGCAACGCATGATCATCGCCAAGCAGTTCATCAAGCGACATCCGGTCTGATCGGGCTTTAGCGCCCAAGCGAGGGGAATACTGAAAATGGACATAACCGAACGATCCACCGCTGGCGTCTATCAGGGCGCATCCGGGCGCACATACCACGATTTTGAAGTTGGCAGCACGATCAGGCACAAGCCGGGCCGGACGATCACGGAAACAGACAACATCTGGTTCACGCTACTGACGATGAACACGCATCCCCTTCATTTTGACAATGAATACGCGGCGACCAGCCAGTTCGGCCAGCCACTTGTCAATTCCTGCCTGACCTTGTCGATGGTCACCGGGATCAGCGTCGCTGATATCAGTCAGGGTGCGATTGCGAACCTTGGATGGGACAATGTTCGGCTGAAAGCGCCGGTTTACGTCGGCGATACGATCTACGCCGAAACGGATGTGCTGGATAAGCGCCTGTCGAAGAGTAAGGAAGGGCAGGGCATTATTTCTGTCCGCACACGCGGCTTTAAATCGGATGGCGAGGTGTTCATGGAGTTTGACCGAAACATCCTCGTCCCGGTTCTGGAAGCATGAGCATAGCGGGCGCGTCTGACCTAAGTTGGCCAGACGAACGAACCCTCGCACTTTCCATCGTCGTCAACGTCGAAGAAGGTGCTGAGATGTCGGTGGCCGAGGGCGACAAACGGCCCGAACCGGTTGATGAGCTTGGCGTTGCCGTTTCGGTTCCGATCCGGAATTACGTCAATGAATCGAACTACCAATATGGTATTCGCGCCGGTGGGCCCCGCGTATTTCGCCTGCTTGAGAAGCACGGCGTAAAGGCGACAGTAACTGCGGCGGCGCTCAGCCTGGAACGTGCGTCGGACATCACCCGGATGATCGTCGATGCGGGGCATGAAGTGTGCTCACATGGCTGGCGATGGGTTCATCAGTTTTCCTTCGACGAAGACCGGGAACGGGACTTTATCGAGAAGGCCGCCAGTTCCATCGAAGGCACCTGCGGCGTGCGCCCGGCAGGGTGGCTCAGCCGATACCTCCACACGCCGCAGACCCGCCGATTGCTGGTTGAGGCCGGGTTCACCTATCACATGGATGACCTTTCCGATGATGTTCCGCGCTGGGAAGACGTTGAGATGGCGGATGGATCAACACGCCAGCTTGTCTGCGTCCCTTATGCGATCGACAGTAATGACATGAAATTCTGGACCTCGCCTTCGCTGACGCCGCAGGCATGGCTCGACTATGCGTGCAATACCTTCGACTGCCTGCTGACGGAAAGTCGCGAAGACGGGCCAAGGATGATGTCGCTCGGTCTTCACCTGCGGATCATCGGACGACCCGGTCGCATTTGGGCGTTGGAGGAATTCCTGAAACATGCGACTGCCGCAGAAGGTGTTTGGATCACTACACGCAAATCTATTGCAGACCGCTTTGCCGAAACCGTACCGGGGACAGAATGACCGATTTTCCACAAACATTCGCTGACGGCGCTTTGCACGCTGATCTTGCTGACGGCGTCGCAGTCATCACACTGAGCAGACCGCAAGCGCGCAACGCGATGAGCAAGGCGATGTGGATAGCTGTTCCAAATGTGATGGAGGCTTTGGCGAATGATGACCGTGTGCAAGCGGTTCTTCTCACCGGCGCTGGCGGAAACTTTTGCGCTGGCGCCGACATATCAGAATTTCATTCCACTTATGCCGACGCCGTCGCCGCGCGGGAATATAATGACCTTGTTGAGGCTGGCCGTTTGGCGCTGACCAACCAGCCTAAGCCAACGATTGCGGTCACACCCGGATATACGGTCGGTGCCGGGTGTGGTTTGGCGATGGCCTGCGATCTGCGGTTTGCTGATGAAAATACCAAGTTTGGCATGCCGCCAGCCCGCCTGGGTGCGGCCTATCCTTTTCCAGGCGTCAGGCAGATGGTTGGGCTGATAGGCCCCGCGCGAGCGAAAGATATGCTGTATTCGGGGCGTCTGGTTGGGGCTGAGGAAGCGCTTCGCATTGGTCTGGCCGACCGAGTGTTTCCCGCCGAAAGCCTCATGGAAGAAGCACTGTCCTATCTTTCTGGGGTTACGACGCTGTCCTCTAACTCTCACCGGATCGCAAAGCAGGTCGTTGGCACAATACTGGATGGCGTCGATAGCGAAACGGATGACCTGCGCACGCTGTTCGACAGCGCCTATGTGTCTGATGATTTCCGCGAAGGATATCGCGCGTTCTTGGAAAAGCGAAAACCAGTTTTTAAATAATGGGTTAGGTCTGATTCAACTCAGCAGTCAGCGCTTCAGCCCAAGCCAATAAATGCGGGTCGGCATGGCGCGCCGCCAGCAATTGAACGGATGCAGGCAGGGTTTCACCCTGTATCGCCACAGGCAATGCGACAGCGGGACAACCAGAAAAGTTGGCCGATGCAGTCAAGTCGGCCTGATTGGCCGGTATGGGATCACCGTGCGGAAAGGCCCTTTGCGGCGTTGTTGGCATCAGGATGGCGTCGACCTTTGCAAAAGCGCTCTCAACACTCTGCGCCGCCACTACGATCTCTTCGCGCGCGGCGGCTACCTTTTCAGCGGATGCATTGCGTCCATAGTTCAGCATCGCCCGCAATTGGTCACTGATCGCGCCGGGTTCATTGATCAGATCTGTAAGCTCAACCGCGCCTTCAGCCTCGGTCACTAACAGCCCGGCCCGACGAGATTTTCCCGGACGCCACCCGTTGAGGTCGATTTCAATGACATCGCCACCTAGGCGTTGGATTGCCTCCGTCGCTTTTTGTAATCCACGAAGCACTGCGGCTTCACATTCGACCTCTCTGATCTGAACTGGCGTCCCGAAGGTCAGTCCCGACAGATCAGATCGTTCAGCGCTTTCAGGCCATGACGCGGCAAAATCCGGATTGCTCAGCGCGCGGAGTGCGGGCGACAATAGCTGGATGTCCCGAGCCATCGGCCCAATTGTGTCGAGTGAAGGGGACAGCATGGCCAGACCGGCCCGATCAATCACTCCAAATGTTGGCTTGATCCCCGCGACGCCGCAATAGGCGGCGGGAACGCGGACAGATCCCATCGTATCCGTACCAAGCGCCAAATCGACGAATCCAGCCGCCAGCGCCGCAGCCGAACCGCCAGACGAGCCGCCTGCAGTAAGGCCTTTGCCGAGGGGGTTGATGCATCGCCCGAAAGTCGGGTTGTCAGTCACCGCGCCAAGCGCCGCTTCTTCCATATTCGCACCGCCCACGATCACGGTGCCAGCGGCGCGCAGGCGCGTGATGGCGGCGGCGTCACCATCGGCGATCAGATTTCTGCGTCCGTAGATACCCGCCGTCCACGCCTTGTCGGTAACCGCCAGATTGTCCTTCACGGCGACCAACAGACCGTCGAGCGGCGACAGCGCGACATCGCGAGTGTCTGCAGCGTTTGCCGCGGCTAATGCGTCGTCACCGTCCACTCTGATAAACGACCGAATGTCCGGATCTTGGGCAGCGATGAGGTTAAGATGCGTTTGGGTTCGCGTCAGAACTGACATCAGGCTTTGATCAGGCGAATTGGTTTCTGGCGGGCTTTAAGCTGGGTTAGCGAAGAGGTTTCACCGGGGGCGACTGGCTCCACCCTGATTTGCACGCCGAGGCGGCTTTTAAGCAACTCCTCCATCTGCGCAGGCAATCCATCCTGTTGGTTCGTCACTTCGACTTTCACGGTCATTTCGGTCCGTCCGCTATCTTCGGCCACCAGACAGATGTATTCGCCATTCGTTTCGGAAAACTGAGCGGACAGAAGTGCGCCGACGCCCTGCGGATAGACGTTCACACCGCGAAGTTTGACCATATTGTCCGACCGGCCCATATGCCCCGCCATTCTTCGAAACGGGATATCGAGCGGATTTTCGCCCGGCAGAATGCGCGTCAGATCTTGGGTCTGAAAACGGATAACCGGATAGATGTCATCTTTGTAGAGACAGGTGCAGACCAGATCACCCACGTCCCCTTCTGCGACGGGGTGTTGGGTGTCGACATCCAGCAATTCAACGAACTGGGCATCCTCCATCATGTGCATTCCGGACTGATCCGAGCCTTGCCCTGCAATCAGCCCTGTGTCGCCGACGCCATACCAGTCGAACACCTGTTCAGCGCCCCATTTGGAGGCCAGATCATCAATGCTTTCCGACCCAATATGACCCGAGATCGTGCGAATGCGGATATCTTTACCTGGCTGAATACCTTCTTCCAGCGCCACATCAGCCAGATGGCGGATGTAGTCGCCAAAACCGACAATCGCAGTCGCACCAAAGTCGCGCATCATCTGGACCTGTTGAGCGGATCGCGTTTCAGCGCCGGTGCCTGCCGTCAGAACCTGCGCGCCGATCCAGTGTTGGATCGCCTCGCGAATGTAATGCCCTCCATTTACCAGCCCGAAGCCGTAGACAGAATGGATGACATCCTCGCTGGTTAAGCCCTGCAAATGGTAGATACGGGCGAGGAGGATGTTTTGAACCTCGCGGCTTTTCGGACCCCAGAGCAAGGGCTGAGGTTTGCCAGTTGTGCCGGATGTCGTGTGAAAAATCAGCGGTAGACCCTGACCCGGACCACCAGCGTTCATGCCGTGGAAGTCACCTAGCGGCGGATGTTCTTCAACCGATCTCATCAGGTCGGATTTTGAGTATGTCGGCAGCTTGGACAGGTCATCCAGCCCGCGAATGTCACCGGGTTCGACACCAGTGTCGCCCCAATGTCGCTGATAGAAGGGAACTTTCCAGGCGGCGGACATCAGCTTTGCAAAGCGCGCTTCCTGCTGGCTGCGCAGTTCATCCCGGCTCATCCCCTTGTAGGTCTTCAGAAAGTCCTGAATGGGGAATTCGCTGGCGAGGGCCTTGTGATCCAAAGCGTCAAAGTATGACTTCGTGCTCATTTTCGGCCCCTCACCACTGTTTCAATATCTGCTTCCGGCACGCCGCTTTCCCGCAGAACGTCCCGCGTGTGTTCGCCCAGTTCAGGCGGTTTGAAATCCAGTTTGCCGGGTTCGTTTCGGAACTTGATCGGCAGCCCGATGTGCAGGTTGCCCTCTTCATCACGCGTCAGCATCTCGCGGGCGGCTACGTGGGGGCGGTGGAATGCTTCGTGTAGATCAAGAACCGGGGCAAAACAGACGTCCCGTCCGTTAAACCACGCTTCCCATTCATCCCGTGTGCGTTGCAGAAACGTTTCGGTCAAGAATTCTTTAACCGGTTGCTGGCCGGGGCCCGGGGGGCCTTTTGCAGCGGGTATCAGGTCGGGCCTCTCTAACGCTGTCAGCAATGTTTCGACAAATTTATGCTCAACCCCGCCAAGGGCGATGTATTTGCCATCGGAAGTCCGGTAGGGCCGGAAGAACGCGTAGCCGCCAAAGCTGCGCTCATTCTGCACATCGGGCGCGCGGTTCTCGGCAAAGACTGGGCCTGTGACGTTTGGCAGCCATGCCATCAACGCGTCCTGCATCGACATGTCGATATAATCGCCCTGTCCGGTTTTCTCACGCTTCAGCAGCGCCATAAGGGTCGCCGATAAAGCCATTAGCGAGGCCGCTATATCGGCCACCGGCATGTTCGGATTGGTCGGCTGGCCATCAGCGCCGAGGTTCAGCGACGCTGTGCCCGCCAGCGCTTGAATAGCCAGATCATGCGCTGGGCGCATGGCTTCTGGCCCGGTCTGCCCAAAAGCTGAGATCGAAACATAAACGATGCCGGGGTTGCGCGCTGAAAGCTCTTCATACCCAATCCCCAGGCGATCCATCACACCGGGACGAAATGCTTCGACAAAGACGTCCGCAGTCTCGGCCAGTTTCAGAAAGGCGCTGCGTCCGGTGTCGGATTTCAGATCGAGTACAATCGACCGTTTGCCGCGATGAGTGTTTCGGAACCAGACAGAGACGCCATCATCCGTCTTGTACCCGACGTTTCGCACAGGTTCGCCCGCGGGGGGTTCCACCTTGATTACATCAGCGCCGTGGTCGGCCATCATCATCGTCAGATGCGGGCCGGGCAGAAACATCGAAAGATCCAGAACCCGCAGGCCGTCCAGTTTCATTGACTCTTCCCTCAACAGTTCAACAGCGTGGCGCAGGCCCTATAAACGCAGCGAAAGACTTGCAGGGTCAATATCAGAGGCTAAATCGCGCCGGCTTCCCTGAGGGCCGCGATCTCATCCGGTGTTAGGCCGAGTTCTATCAAAACTTCCTCGGAATGCTGGCCCAGGTCGGGGGCGGAGGCGTCCAGCGCCGCGGGGGTGCGTAACAGGTTGATGGGCTGGCCGATCAACTGGGTCTCGCCGCGCGCATGGTGGTCCACCGATTGGACGATGCCGGTGTGGCGCACTTGAGGGTCGTCGAACATTTCGTCGACCTCATAGATCGGCCCAGCGGGAACGCCATGCGCCTCAAGCACGTCTAGCCAGTCTGCGGTGGATTTCTCAGCGAAGATTGGCGTCAGTACCGCCCAGCAGGCCGCGCGGTTTTCGTACCGGTCTTCCAGTGTTGCAAAGTCGGGGTTCTTCGCCAGATCGTTTCGGCCGATGGCGTCGCAAAAACTGATCCATTGGCTTTCGGCCCCAACGCCAAGGTTCAGATAACCGTCCTGTGTGGCGATTACGCCCATCGGCGTCACATAGGGGTGGTCGTTGCCAGCCTGAGGCGGAACCTCGCCTTCCACCAGATATCGAGCGGCCTGAAAGTCCATCAAAGCGATCTGGGATTCGAGGAGGGAGGTATGAACCCACTGGCCTTTGCCAGACCGTTCGCGTTCCGCCAAAGCCACCAGAATACCCAATGCTGCATTCAGGCCAGAGGACGTATCGGCGACTGCCGCGCCAGCGCGCATGGGCCCTTTGCCCGGCTCACCAGTCACCATCATCAACCCGCCCATGCCCTGGGCAATCTGATCGAACCCGGCGCGTTTGGCGTAGGGGCCTTCCTGACCAAAGCCGGAAATGCTGGCCAGTATGATCCCGGGGTTCACAGCGGCCAGCGCGTGATAGTCGATGCCCAGCCGGTCTTTTACATCGGGCCGAAAATTCTCAACCACGATATCTGCGGTTTCGACCAGTCGCATAAACAGCGAAAGCCCTTCGGGCGTTTTCAGGTTGAGCGTAAGGCCACGCTTGTTGCGATGCAGGTTCAGCATGTCATAACCGTGCCGCGCGCCTGACATGCCGGCATTGGGATCGACACCTTCAGGCGCTTCGATCTTGATGACATCCGCGCCAAAATCCGCCAGCACCCGACAACAAGTCGGCCCAGCCCGTACGCGGGTCAGGTCCAGCACCTTCAGATGTTCCAAAGCGGTGGAGGGACGGGGCCGCGCCATCAGGTCGCCTCAGGCAATGGCGGCATCTTATCGGTGTAAGCCGCCACCTCTGCGCCGTTTGTGCCATCAGCAGTGACGAACCAGTCGCCGATCTGCTGCGATGTCATGAAAATAGTCTTCGGATGATCCATCAGAATATCGAGGCATTTTTCGAACCAGTAAGCGACGTGCGGCGTGCCGATGATGTGAGGATGCAGGCCAAATGTCAGACAGCGCGGGTTGGCCTCTGTCTCGCGTTCAAAAATGGCCAGCGTCGCCTCCATCCGTTTAAGAAGCTCATCTGATGAAGAGTTCTTGATGGCGTAGATGGGCACATCGTTCAGCTCAAGCGCATAGGGCAGCCCCACCATCGGGCCATGTTTTGTGCGGATCCAGAAGGGCAGGTCGTCAACCACCCAGTCATGGAGAAACTCGATGCCGTTCTCATGCAGCAGATCGATTGTGTCGTTACTTTCCGCAAGTCCGGGCCCAAGCCACGAACGCACATTCCGTCCGTCGCATTCTTTCAGCCGCGCAAGGGATCGCTTGATCACCGCCTCTTCGTCATCTGCGTTCTTCAGCGATTGCTGCATCCAGCCGTGGCCGACCAGTTCCCACCGCCGCTTTACGATTTCATCCATCAGGTCAGGGTAGACGTCCGCTACTTGTGCATTCATCAGCGCGGAAACCGGGATCTGTCGCTGATCCACAGCCTCGATAAACCGGGGCATGCCCGCCCTCATGCCGTATTCCACCCAGGAATAATTTGGCACATCGGGTGGCTCAATCTGTGCGCCGTGCGGCGGTGGCAAGACACCCCTCGGCATTGGTCTGTCAAATGGCCAATACTCTACATTCATGCAGAGATTGACGATGATGGGCTTACCTTCTGGCGGATCGAGGCGCTTGATGCGGTTCTGCAATCGGTAAGGAACGCGAGGGTTCGACCAGGGCATAAAATGGATCCTAACGTTGTAACGCGGATGAACCTTCCGCAGAAGCGTACTGCGATGAGTAAAGCTCAGAAACGACAGCGTAGCATCACCGGAAGAGACGGCAAACGGCACTTTTCGTTAGATCCGACCTGATGGAAGATACACCAGCCCTGAAGGTCAGCTCAGCCCAATAGAAATGGAGAATCCGGGCCTTCGCTAATACCACGTTCGTTCCGGTATCAGTCCGCGCGGCGCAAATCTGAGCGCTGACAGCAGGATCACACCCATCAGCACCATCCGCATGTGCGGTGCGCTTTCCAGTAAGTGCACGCGAAGCGCGGCGCCCTCGGCCATGCCAGATGTAAGCAGATCCATCAGAAGCAAGCCCACAGGCTCCGCCTCGACCCAGACAACCCAGATTAGGAACCCGCCGAACACAGAGCCCCAATTGTTGCCAGACCCACCAATGATCACCATGACCCAAATCAGGAAAGTATAACGGAGGGGGTTGTACGTGGTTGGCGTGAACTGCCCGTCCAACGTCGTCAGCATCGCGCCTGCAATTCCAACGACAGCAGAGCCAAGAACAAAAATTTGTAGGTGTCGCCCAGTGACGTCCTTGCCCATCGCCTCAGCCGATGTTTCGTTGTCCCGAATGGCCCGCATCATACGGCCCCAGGGCGAATTGAGCGCCCGTTCACAAAGCCAGAAAATCAGCATCAGGACGATCAGGAACAGGCCTGCATAACAGAGCTTTACATAGACAGACGATGCCACAATCGGGGTCATCCCAACGCTGGAGGCGAGTTCAAGGAACCACGGGGTCTCTTGCAGGTCGACCTCATAGGGAACCGGACGCGGGATGCCGGTGACGTTCTTCACGCCGCGGGTCAGCCAATCTTCGTTCTTCAGAACGGCGATGATAATTTCAGAGATGCCCAATGTCGCGATCGCCAGATAGTCAGATCGCAGGCCCAGCGTGATCTTGCCAACAACCCATGCAGCTGCGGCGGCGAAAAGGCCACCCACGGCCCAAGCAAAAACGATGGGTAAGCCAAGCCCGCCCAAATAGCCTGAAAGCGCCGGATTGATGTCTTCGATCCGATCAGTTGCCGGGTCGAAAAAGCTGCGGGCGACGAAGTAGCCGACAGCGACAGTTGCGAGAACAACAAAGCTGCGTTGCCGACCGGCAGTCATGATCTTTCGTAGGTAGAACGCTGCAAACGCCGTGATCGCGACCACGATGCCGGCGATGCCTACACCTGTTGCGCCAGCCTCCCACGCTTCACCGATCGGAGACATTGAAACGACGATCGCCGCCATACCGCCAAGGGCCGCGAACCCCATGATCCCGACATTGAACAATCCGGCGTAACCCCACTGGATGTTCACCCCGAGGGCCATGATCGACGAGATCAGGCAAAGGTTCACAATGGCCAGCGCCAGCTGCCAACTTTGCACCTGCCCGATGAAGACAATGACAACCGCCATAATGGCGAACAGGTAGATCGGTTTCACGTTGCTCATTGTAGTCCCCTCGGAGGCAATCCAGTCAGCAAAGCCGGATGCGCACCGTCAGCATGATGTTCCGGCGGCAACGCTAACTTCGGCGCACGGCAACTTCAACTGCTGCTGTTGCAACGAAACCTTCTGTTTTGCGTCTTTGTTGTCCTGAGGAGGGCAGGAAAACTCAATCTGCCTTTATGCGCGCCAAAGGACGCCCGCCAACGCCCAGTGCGACGATGACTACCATCTCATCGGGGCAGGGTGCGTCAGGGATTGAGATTTCAGTGGAATCCATATCATCGAACACCCAGATGCTGTTCTTGTTGGTCAGAGGAACGACCGCAATGCTGCCTGGCCCGCCGACCTTTTTCGTGCCGGGAATGATATCGTCGCCTTTGCCAACGGCGACTCTGACCGGTGCGCCAAAACGGGGATGAAGCACTGCCGCCGTGTGTTCAATCTCACCGTTAGTGCCGACAATCGCCGCCTTGCCATAGCTGACAACGTCATCTGGTTTAACGCCCAGGGCGGCCACCCCCCGCCTGGCCAGAATGCCGCCGATGTCTTTGCCAAGATCGTATAGTGGCTCAAGGTCTTCGTGATAAGCGCCAGCATAGGGGTTCTTGATGACCGCGGCGACGGTCACTTTTGATTTGCCCGATACGGGCTTGCCGTTGTCTTTCAGGGTTTCCTCGATCTGAACGACAATTTTGCGGATGTCGGCTTTGCGGACAGGATCATCGGTGCTCATTTTTTCCAAACCTTCGCGAATTGTACTGGCTTTTGCCGCTTTGATAGCAAGCTGTGGCGGAGTTTGGGTCGGCGTATTCAGATTACCTGTCGGCATGCGCCGGTGCGCGCCGATAGCAAACGATAACTGAGCTGGCGAGAAGTTCAGCCAAGCATCCGTAGGGAAACTATGGATGATTTACGCGTGTTTCAAAAGTTAAGAGGAAATGAATTTGTATTTACTTCAGATGTTTAGGAAAGGTTTCACGCGTGAAACCTCTACTGAAACAGTCGCGCTGACCGCCCGGT
>CALKOT010000042.1 GCA_938092015.1 uncultured Paracoccaceae bacterium | reverse complement strand
ATAAACCACCGGATCGTCATCATCGATAATTGTGACGACCTGCGTCGCGTCATCGAGCAAAACCGGCTGATCGGATGTCAGGATGTCGAGCGCAAAACTGATCGTCTCGTTCGGCTCGGCCAGTGTGTCAGCCTCAACTCGTTAGATGACCGATGTGCTGGTTTCACCATCCGCGAAGACGGACAGTTGCGAAATCAGTCGCGCCGTCGCCTGATGGCGTGAAGATAAAGCCAAGGCCAGACGCTTGGCCCCCTTCCGGCGACGTCGCGAACGGCGAGCCGAGGAAGAGCTCATCCTCTCCATCTGCGTCTATGTCGCCGAGATTGGTGAAAACACTGCCAGTTACCTGCCCCCCCGTCGCGGTGAAGCCGGACCCGGTGGTCCCATCCGTCAAATCTGGGAACGTGAAGGCGAAAGGATCAGTTCCCTCAGAGCCGAAAATCGCGAATGCGGCCCCGCTGGTCTCAGATGCGCTGGACAAGGCGCGCGGCGCCCCAATCAGTAGATCAGCAGCGCCATCGCCGTTTATATCGGCGAAATCCAGTGGCCCCGGCACATCAATGCCGACGCCAATATCAGTTTCGCCATTCGTGCTAATCGTACCGCCCAAAAATGCGGCAGAGGCGGTCTCATCATCAAAGACGCCGTCGCCGCTGTAGATGATCAATACGACAGACGTGCTGTTGGTGCAGTTGCCGCCGTCCTGCTGATACGTGATCGCCAGATCGCTGACGCCATCCCCATTGAAGTCACCGCCAGCCAGCCCAGATCCGAAGCCTGGGAAACTGAAAGGGCCATCAATACGGCCGCCCGCTGAAACATTCGCCATGAAAAACCCCACCTTGCAGTGGAGGTGACGCCAAAGAAAAGGCGTCGCCAAAAAAAATGTGGTCAAATCATAATGTTGACCCTTGCGCTGGCGAAGGCTTGACCGGCCCTTGATGGGCGCTCAGTTATCAATATTGGGGATTCTGAAGGCTGTTGTGCGCTAGGTCGCATGACGCACACAGCAAGGGCGAACGGGTTTTGGCAATTGGCGGAATTGAAACTCACCCTCTGCAGCCTGCTCCTGCATGACCGCATCTGAATCCAATCAGACGCTGAAACTAGTCTCAATGGCGTATGGCGTTGCGATCCAGCCTGATCGGTTTGACGACCTGCTGATTGCTTGGGATGCTTGGTTTGATGCCAACATTCTGGATGCTGAAGGTGCGTTCGATGAGCTGGCCGCCAGTTTTGAAGAGGCCGTATCAGCATCAGAAAGCCTGGATGGACAAATCCCGCTGACTTCGGCGATGGATCAATCACCCTCGCCCGGTATCCTCCTAGACAAAACGGGCACCGTGTTGGATGTAAACAGAGCCGCAGAAGCGCTGCTATTGGCCGAAGGCTGTGATGCCGAAGCACTGCTGGCGACAGCTCAGAAATCTGACTTCAATGTTGGGCAGGAAAGGCTGGGCGCGTACCGTCTTGGCGGCGGCTGGCAAAGCCGTACTTATCTGGCGGTTGAAGCCCCGGTAAGTGAGGCGATCCGGTGGCAAAATCCTGCAGCCGACAAGGTCCTCTTGTTGTCACTAATGGATTGGAATGACGAATTTTCCGCTGAATTATCAGAACGGATGAACCTCAGCGAGGCGCAATTGCGCGTCGCGCGGGGATTGCTTGAAGGTCTGACTGCACAGGAAATTTCTGGCGAACTTGGCCGCAGCGTCGCGACTATCCGCAGCAATATCAAGGCGCTGCTACAAAAGACTGGCGCACGGCGGCAGACCGAACTGGTTCAGCTTATGACGATCCTGCGCCAAACAACCGAAAGGGCGCCCAGACGCCTAAAAGCTGACACCGCAGCCACTGATTACAAGGAAATTGAGCTGACGGGCCCGGCCGGGGTGTTGAGTGTGGTCGAGTACGATCAAGGAGCGCCCGTGCTATATTTCACCACTTCTTCTCGCCCAGAATAGGTGGCCAGTGTTAGGTCCGCCTTCACTGCTGCTGGTCTGCGGATCATTGCGCCAGCCCGGCCCGGGTTTCGCGGAACCGCGCGTAGCTCTGACTGTGCCAGCGGAGCACTGCTGGATGACTGGCTTGAACTTTTGATGGACCGGGCCGGACCTGCCCCAATTTTTGCAGGTCACCGAGAAGGGGGCATTCTGGCTGCCAAAGCCGCTGCACGGGCTGTCGAAAATGGTCGGGCGATAGGCGGGCTGGCATTGATTTCAACTGGCGCACCGGCAGCTCAGGTCAGTCAGTTCAAGAACACTCCGCCCACAATCCGTCGGTCGTTTCTGGGCGCACACTATGCGCGCGCGGCCGTGGTTCTAGGTTACAAAACTGCGGCCAGAATTTTTCACGTCGGCAGGGCCGGTGAAGATAAGATCGTGCAGTACTTTTACCGCGACAGCCCTGCAGACGCCGATAAGCTATCCGATCCATTTTTTCATCAAACGACGAGGGACAACATCGACTACTGCTTTACCGACCATGCCCAGATCGTGAAGGATATTGCAGATTGGGCAAGCGATTGGTCGCCCGCGCTGGACGTCGCAAAATCAGTTTCAAAAGTCATGTTCATTCATGGTGATTTGCACACCTTTCACAGGGTCGAAGACATAAGCGCTATCTGCGCCGCTCAGGCTTCGATCGGTTCTCTGATCATCGAAGGGTCTGCGCAATTGGCGCTGTATGAGCAGCCATTGGCTATAGGGCAGGGGATCCAAAGTCTGCTTGGCGTCGAGTCAGGCTAAGGCGCTTCTAAGCGAAAGATACGACGCTTTGTTTTGCTGCGGACCACCTCGCAGTCCTACTCATCAGACCAGTTTTGAAGCAAGGCGATGCGCTATCAGCGATGGTGTCCGCATGCCGTCAGCACGAAGTCCGATATTGCCAGCGGAAAACAACAATGCACACGAGAGTCCATCGTGTGGACGATGGGCGAACCTGATTGCGATTAGGCCTTTAAGTTGGCGGCAGATTCGGTGATCGCATCGTACTGGCCATAAGGCCGGTAAGCATAAAGGTATTCACCTATGACACCTTCAGCCGCAGTGGCGCTGACGCCAAGTTCCGCCAGCGTCTGTGCGTTATCAGCCACGACGTTGTCATGGCGCAGCATGGCGATCTGATCAGCGGTGATCTGACGGTTTTTGATCAGACCCAATGAAATCACTTCGACGAGGCTAAGGCCCCATGCCATGATCCCAGCGAGGCCAAACGGCAACGACGCCAACAAACGACGACGGCGAATCTCTGTGAGCATCAATTCCATCAATTCGCGGAATGTGTAGGTCCGGGGACCACCCAGCTCATACAAACCAGAGGCATTGGTCGTGGCGGCGATGCAGGCTGCTTCTGCGACGTCGTCGACATAAACTGGCTGAAACTTGGTATCCGCACCGACCATAGGAATGATCGGGCTCATCTTCGCCATTGAGGCAAAGCGGTTGAAGAACTGATCTTCCTGCCCGAAAATGATCGAAGGGCGCAGGATAACGGCGTTCGGGAAAGCTTCCAGCACCGCAGCCTCACCTTCGGCTTTGGTGCGGCCATAATTGCTGTCGCTGTCTGCGTCAGCGCCGATGGCCGACAGGTGGATCAGTTTGGATGCGCCGCATTCCGTCGCCAGCCGGGCAATGCGGGCGGCGCCTTCTGCCTGAACGCCATCGAATTTCTGGCGGCTGTCTTCGTACAAAAGTCCCACGCAGTTCACTACAACGTCCGCGCCCATGATCGCAGCGCGGGTCGATGCTTCGTCACGGATATTGGCCTGGATCGGCTCTACCTGCCCAACGTCGCCGTAGGGGCGCACAAAATGCGCCTCGCTGGGCCGACGAACAGCGACGCGCACGCGCCAGCCGCGTTTCGCCATGCGGCGCGCAATATAACGGCCGACAAAACCTGAGCCGCCGAAGATGGTGATGATTGGCGCGGTCATGTTGGGATGCTCCCGTTCCTGAAACTCAGACAGGTCTTAGCGCGAAGCGAGAGGTGCGCCAAGACCTGTAAGCGCACGCGTTGACGCGGATTTGCGCGAAAGCCATTGTAATCGGATAAAAGGAGGCGCGCCCATGACATCCCAAACCGCTGAAACGACGCCTGGTATCGGCCACAACAGTAACGCCCTGGGACGTGGCTGGCGCCGCTATGCATGGAAAAAGGCGCGCAAAAACCTTGTCGCAGCCCGCGTTCCCCTTGAAATTGTTCGAATTCGCGTCCGCCGCGCACGACGGCTAGGCCTGACGTATCCGCAATACGCCTCTGTCCTGCTTGGATCTGGACGTGACATCGTCGGGTTCTTGTTCACGGTGAATGGACGACAACTGCGCCTTGCCCGCCAGCTTGAGGCGCCTGCCCATGTCTCTGCCAAATTGCAGACAACGCCGGATGCGCCTCGTATCGCGCTGTCGCCACCGGAAGAAGAAGCCGCCGAGTTTCGATCAGAACTGGCCGAGATAACTGTCGCGCGAATCGACGCGGCCTTTCCCGCCCCTGCGCCAGAGGCGTCTTGGGGCGCTGCCCGACGCATTGTGCACCGAGCGTTGGTTGAAGTCTCGATGCCAGCAGATGGGATCGTGATAATTGGTGAGGGCGCAGATGACGCGCGGTGGGCCGATGCCGCCTTTCTTGCCAAATTCATTCCCACAGCGGAATATTTCCCCAATTTGAACGAATGAGGCGAACATGACCGAACAGACGTTTTTCAAGGCGGATGATGCTGAGGCAGGACTTTTCCGACAATTGGCAGAAGGCGTCTCAACCCGCCTTTTCCCCGGCAATCAAGCGATGCTGTCCTTTGTAAAGGTTGAGGCTGGCGCCAAAGGCACATTGCACCACCATCCAGAGGAACAGTGGGGCTATGTCCTTTCCGGAGGCGGCAAGCGGTTTCAGGGAGATGAAGTTTGGGACTTTGGCCCCGGTGATTTCTGGCGTACCCCCGGCGGTGTCCCGCATACTGTCGAAGCAGGGCCGGATGGCGCTCTGATCCTCGACGTTTTCGCGCCGCCGCGTGAGGCGTACAGGAAGGCCGGATCGGGCTTTGCCCAGGAATAATTCAAAGGTCGGCGCTGACCCTGTTGACACCCGCCCCGACCAGTCGTAAACGACCGCCCTGCCCCGAATTGCCCAGGTGGCGGAATTGGTAGACGCGCTGGCTTCAGGTGCCAGTTTCCGTAAGGAAGTGGAAGTTCGAGTCTTCTCCTGGGCACCATATCTCCCCTGATAAGTTCAAGAACCATAAGGATAACAGTCTGTTACCTTTTTTCTGGGACCCTTTTCTGGACCGCTTTCGGGACCGCTTTGTCAAAATCGAACGCCACGTCGTCAGCTTTGGGCAAGCGGCCGTCATTGCATCAGGTGAGGTGTCCGTCGTCAGATAATTTGGGACTTTTTACTGCCGGACGACTTTGGCGGAATGTACCTTTTACCAAAAACTTGCACGTAGTAGCGTTGGCTAAAAGGCGTTGGCGTCAGGTTTCGTTTAGTCTTTTGGGGAAAAATATTTAGGGTCAACCGCATGAGATGGACTTCATACGTGATGTTAATTTTGGTTGTGCCAATACTAAGCATGACGTTTGCGACGAACGCAGCATTAGCATCAGACGCCAAAGCGAAAGAGTACTTTCGTGATACTGCAACCACTACACATAAAATTTGGCTAACTCTGCGGCCAAGGCACCTAAAGACGTCGTGAGGCGTCCCATGATCACAGTTCATCTATGTAGGCATCAATTGCCTTCATACGTTCCTTGTTGTTCGGGTGCGTGGACATCCACTGCACTGGTTCGCGGTCGCTATACTTTTCGCCCAACATGCGGAAAAACGCTTTCAGCCCGCCGGGGTTGAACTCGGCTTTCTTGGCCAGCGTCAGCCCAAACTGATCTGCGGCGGTCTCCTGCTCGCGGCTGAACGATAGCGACAGCAGCAGGTTCCCCTCTAAGATCACGTCCTCCAAAATCGGGCCAGTGTCACCCGCGAGGAACGCAATCAGCAGATACAAGCTCAGCGAGCGATATAGTCGCTTCAGCCCATGCTCTTCCACCACATGCCCGATCTCGTGTCCCAAAACCCCCGCCAGCACGTCACGCTGTGAGAACTGCTCTACAAAGGCGTCGGTCATCACTATGGTGCCGCCCGGGAG
>CALKOT010000041.1 GCA_938092015.1 uncultured Paracoccaceae bacterium | reverse complement strand
CGGTCCGCGCGCCAAATGTTCTTTGACCAGGTAGCGTACTGTCAGGTTCCGCCAACTTCCGCGTCTGGCTGGATGGTCGCTGGTTTTGCTGGTCCGGAAAGGTGGCTTGGTCTCGCTAGTTGCTCTCCGGTGCGTTGGCCTTCCAATAACCAATAGAGAAGATTGTCGCCAAAAACGGCGCTTTTCGTGATGTCGACATGCTCTTCCGGCAACAGCAGCACACGCCGGAACCGGACGGGCGCCCTGAGGCGCAAGGTATAATTGCCGTCCTGTCGTTCATCCAGAAGAGAGCTTGCCCGTAGGACCACGCCATCGCCTTCTTCCAGTTTGGAGATTTCCAGCCGCCCGGTTTCTGCGATGAACTCACCTGCTGCAGGCGTTTCGTAGCCGCCGCCAACAACAAGATAGGCTTCGATATCGTCGGGCAAAGAAGTAGGCCGGTCCATAGCGCGCTGGAACTGATCGGCGCGGGCGAGGACCTTCTTCAAATGCAACTTGGCCCGGGCGCGGCGGGCAGCGGCGTCTGGCTCTTTCGGCATCAGAATCTCAAGTACCATGTCTTGTTCCGGGTTCATCAGCCCCCAGCCGTTTTTGTCCCAGTTCTCAGCATCGAAGATGTCCACAACCTCTTCTTTGCCTTTGATGGTCACGCGCTTATGCCGCGTGCGGGGGAAAAGCTGGTAAACTGAAACCTGGGTGCCGAGCAGCGCAGGTTCATAGAATGGCTGCAGCGGGCCGAAGGATTTGCCATTCACGAGATTTTCGAAGGACAGGATCGAACCTGAGTTTGGTGGCGCAATGAAGACGACGGTGTTGATGTTCTTCGCCCCGGCCCAGGTCAGCTCCGGCAGTGAACCGTCCTTTGGCAAATCAGCCGCGCCGTACATCAGATAGTAGCGCGCCACGAGACCACCCATGGAGTGGGCGACGAGATCGAACTTGGGTCGGCGGGCTTCATCACCGAAGACCTGCTGGCGGGTCTCATACACCTGTTCCGATTTGCGCTTGATGAAATAGTCCAGATCCTGCGCTGCTTCGACAATGTCGCGCCGCCAGTCATACGGAAACTCAAAACTGTCCAGGTTGATCTTACGATCCAAGATTTCCTCTTCGCGGGTCTGACGGAAATCAAAGCCACCGGCGATCAGGGTTGAGATGACGCCCTGATAAACATCGACCTCAAGAATGGTCCCAAAGACCGAGGCTTTCGCAACCCTCAACACCCCGTTGGGTTTGATGTTGTCGCGCAGTCGCCGCAGCGGTTCATCGCCTTTTGAGAAGGGCAGGGCGATCTTGCGCATGTTCTCGGGCACTTCGGGATCGATCGACAGGCCATCGTCGCCGCCCCAGATTGCTTCGCCAGTATCCTTCACGATCAGTTTCGATCCAATGGTGCCAGGGATTGAGATCACTGGGCGGCGCTGCTGGCTTTCGATGCTGGCCGCATTGTCGTACAGCTGGCTGAGGTCCGGTGCGCGGGGTTTTTCGCCGCAAGCCGCCAGAGCAGCAATGGTGATCAGGGCGCAGGCCCGAAACATATTGGTCAAATTTCTATCCCCTGTTCACATCGTGATGGCCACCCCCGCAGCGGGCACTCGTTCAGCGCGAATTTGTTGGCAGAGAATCGGCATTCAATCCAGTGCGATGGCCGCGGCTTCATGCAAGAGGCCGTGATTGGAGTAGTGATCGCGCCTTGATAAAAAGGCGCTGGTAGCGCCTGAAAAGCACAGCTTTAAGGAGGCCTAATTCAGGCGTAGGTCAAAACCTTTCACATATGAAAGTAGAGCTAAGTCATTGTAATAATTATAGTGAGAAGATGGTCGTCACAATTTATTCTCTGTTTGATCTATAGCTTGCAAGCCAAACAGCGTCCCGAAGGTTCCTCTACACGCTTAGACAAAGCAACTGATGGCAGTCCCTTTTGGCTGCGCGTCATGCATTGCGACATAGATCACAACGCTACAGGCTATCTGGGGTAAAGGGCACGCCCGGCACAATGCACTGACAGGTGCAGTTTTGCCATCTGGTTACAGTTTCTGCGCTGATCTCTTTGGTGATCCATGTGACCCTTTTCGTCTTGAAGTTCTGCACTGCCACGGCTGTTGTAGATCAAGCACGGCAGACTTTCGCCTTCGGTTGCTGCCTCTGGCACGGTGACAGTGCGGGCGCGCGAGTTCATCAATACGAGAAGGATGGGCGACAAAGGCCCCTGATATATTTTTCTGATGCAATGCCGGAAACTGAGTTTGTTCCGTCTTCAGAAAAAGGGCGAAGGGGAGAATAGGCTAGCTGCGCCGTCTATTCCGGCTTCAGGCGATAGCTGCCTTCAGGCAGGTTCAAAGCAGCCTGCAGGTCTCGAAGCTGGCTCATCGACAGGGTGACTGTTTTGGTTTCATCGTGCATCGCATCGTATTGCTCGACTGAGACATAGTCTTCCGTAACGCGGATTTTCACGTCTTCGCGCAGCGCCGGATCGCCTTCATCAACCAGCGTGACCAGTGATGCGTCGAAGAGATGTTCTATGGTGAACATCGAAGCCCCCCTTCAGTCGAAAACGCCCATGACCCGGGCTGCGACCATGAAGGCGCGGCCTGTGCGGCTGTCGGCGACCTCAAGCACCATCGCATCTTCGCCCAGTTCGGTGAACATACGAACGATTAGGCGATCAAAGCGGCGCAGAAAATGCATCGCCGTGTCGCGGAATACCGGATCGGTGCGCATCTTTGATCGGGCGAGGGCCAGCGCAACCTCATCATCGATCCCGCCAATGCTGGCGACGCTTTCGCCGCTTTCGCCATCGGCATAGCGCTTCCATACGGAGAGAGGCGCCTTTGTGGGCGACAGATCCTCCATATACAGGCCTTCTTCGGACAGCAGGCTTAATGTGTCTTCGGCGGCTCGAAGCAGTGACGCAAATTCATGGTCGGACACGACCTGCCGTAATACGGCGAACCCGTCCTCATCCTTTTCATCGCGCGGGAAGTCGAGCGCCCGAACGACGTTGGCCCACGAGATTTCGACAGAGGTTTCCGCTGACACATCGCTGTCGCCTGCAAAGGGCAGGGCGGGCTGGTCATTGTCGACCAGCGTTGGCGGGCCGTTTGTCTTCTTGGCCGCCCGGCGCGCCTTGCTTTCGCGCTGGGTCAACTCATCCATCATCGACTGGGTTTCGGCCAGCGCCCCGTCAAGACGGGTTAGACCGGCAACCAACGCGGCTTTTTCTTCCGACATCGTTGTCCGCGCGGCGACGGTCAGTGCGTCTGCCAGATCATTCGCCGTCGGCATTGCGCGCGGCGCTACGGAATGGCGTAAGGCGTCGATGGCCGAAGACAGACGGGCGGTTTCAACGCGGATTTCCTCTGCCTTCTGGCTGAGGAGGGCACCATAGAAAAACAGCGCTATTGGCGCGAACGCCGCAAGAAGAAACCGGGCGACCTCAAGCGCAGCGGCAGGGCGCGGCGCCAGGACAGCAGCGTCCAGAAGGCCAAAGAACCCAGCAGCATAAGCGATGACGCAAACGACCCACAGCAGCGAAAGCCCGCCAGCCAGCAGGAAAGCGCGGGATTGTCTTCGCAGGCCTTTCGCCTTGCGCAGACCCTAAAAGGGCGATTTCGGCGCAACGTCAGTTTTATTCGTGGCCATTCGTTCGCCTTGGGGCAGCGCCCCGTCAGAGAGTTACTTGTATATCACCGAGAGGATTTCATAGCTTTTGCCGCCACCGGGCGTCATCACTTCGACGCTATCGCCTTCTTCCTTGCCAATCAGGGCGCGGGCAAGTGGCGATTTAATGTTCAGTTTCCCGGTTTCGATATTAGCCTCAGGCTCGCCAACGATCTGATAGGTTTTTTCTTCGTCCGTATCTTCGTCGACCAGATTGATGGTCGCGCCAAACTTGATGCTGTCGCCGCTCATTTTAGCGGGGTCGATGACATCGGCGCGGCTGATCAGGCCTTCCAGTTCTTTTATGCGGCCTTCAATGAAGCTCTGCTTTTCGCGTGCGGCATGATATTCGGCGTTCTCGGATAGATCGCCATGCTCACGCGCTTCTGCGATGGCGCGGATCACGTCCGGGCGCTGCACCGATTTCAGGTCTTTCAGTTCTTCGTTCAGGGCTTCGTATCCGCCCACGGTAACTGGTACTTTTTCTACCATTTTCGCGTCCCTATTCAGCACAGCGGGCGCGCCTTGCCGGTTTTGTGTCCAGCTCAGACGCGCCCTGCTGCTTTGATGAGACACTAGAATCGCTGCGGTCCCAGCGCAAGCGATTGATCGGGACCCTTTGGAGCTTACACATTTCGCGCGGCTTAACAGTCCCTAAATTCTTTCTGGGTAATTTGTGCTGAATGCAAAGTAGGTTGGTTAAATACGATGGGTTTTCGTGAAGCACCGCTACCGGGGTTCGAAGGAACGCTGCTGAAGGTAGAAGAACCGCACTATAACAATCACCGGTCCCGGTTGCGCGATCGGTTTGAATGGGCAGGCGCCATTGCCTTGGCCGATTATGAATTGTTGGAACTTGTCCTGTTTCGCGCAATTCCCAGGCGTGATGTGAAACCACTGGCCAAGGCGTTGCTTCAGGAATTTGGCGATTTCGCCCACGTCATTTCGGTCCCAGACGCCCGGTTGAAGGCGGTCACAGGGTTGGGCGATGCAGCGGTGCTTGAGTTCAAGATTGTTGAGGCCGCCGCCCATCGTCTGGCGCAAGGGCGTGTCATGGGCCGCGAGGCGCTGATGAATTGGTTGGCCTTGATGGATTATTGCATGACCGCGATGTCACATCGCGAGATTGAAGAATTTCGCGTGCTGTTCCTTGATCGCAAGAATGTTCTCATCGCGGATGAGCCGCAGGCGCGTGGCACCATAGATCATGTGCCCGTCTACCCGCGCGAAGTCGCCAAGCGCGCGTTGGAGCTGAACGCGTCATCGCTGATCCTTGTCCACAATCACCCCAGTGGGGACCCGACCCCATCGGCTGAAGATATCAAGATGACAGAACAGGTCGAAGCGGCGCTCAAGACACTGGGTCTGGCGCTGATTGATCACGTTGTGATCGGCAAGGGCGACACGATCAGCTTTCGGGCAATTGGCTATATCTGACGTCAAAAGGCGAAAGTGCCTTTTGGCAATTGACGGTGGCCGGCGGCTCGTTACGCTCGTCGATATTGAGAGAGATTCTCTTCCGGGGGGCAGATGGAACATCTACAGGTTGAAATCGCGGATGCGTTGCATGCCGCCAAACCAAAGCGGTCCTCGCAGACCTTTTCTGTGCGGACAGTGGATGGAACATACCCTGTACTGAAATTCTGGCGCGACGGGCTAAGTGTGGCTGAGGATGACGCTCCGCGCCTTCGCGGTCATGTCGACATTCTGCAAGGCGAAGATCGTATCGCCCGCTGTCTTATCGTGTTTGCCAAGGCAGAGGATGGCGTTGCGACCTACGATTTCAAGCGTCGCACTGACGACGGTGCGCAAGGCCCCGTAGATTACGCTGTTGAAGACGATGCGCCGATCGCTTTACTAACCTGAACCGTTGAGGCTTAGTCCTACCTAAGATTTGGCGGGATTAAACCAGTTCAGCTTATCGCGCAGGCCAACCGCACGCCCGATGCAGATGATAGCGGGAGCCAGCAATCCAGCCTCTCCGACTTCTTTCGCGGCGGCGGATAGGGTTGTTTCCAGAACAGTTTGATCATCCGTCGTCGCGCGAATGACGATTGCAACCGGCTCGTCCGCCGATCGCCCTGCGGCAATCAGCTTTGCCGCGATCTCATCAAGATGCTTCATCCCCATATAGATGACGATGACCTGACTGCCGGTTGCGATCGCCGCCCAGTTTACCGCATGCGGCGCCTTACCGGTATGGTCGTGCCCGGTAAGGAACGTCAGGGTCTGGTTAACATCCCGGTGCGTCGCTGGAATGCCTGCATAGGCCAGCCCGCCGATGCCTGCTGAAATGCCTGGGATGATGCGGAACGGCACATCTGAATCAGCCAGTGTTTCTGCTTCTTCCCCGCCGCGGCCAAAGACAAACGGATCGCCGCCCTTCAGTCGCAAAACGCGCCTTCCGGCGCGCGCCAGTTCGACCAGCGTCAAAGAGATGTCGCGTTGCTTGGGCGAAGGTCGCCCGCCGCGTTTGCCTGCCGGGATCAGTTCAGCGTCTGCGCGGGCCCATTCCAGAATGGCAGGTTCCACCAGTGCGTCATACACAATGACGTCCGCCTGACGCAGGGCTGAAAGTGCGTTAAGCGTTAGTAAACCCGGGTCGCCCGGGCCTGCGCCGACAAGCCAAACCCAGCCAGGAGCAAGCTCTGGCCATTGGCCTGTTGGGTGCGGTGGCAATGAAATATCGTTCATAACGCGCTCTTACCGTTCCAGATCAGCGGGGAAAAGAGCCAACTTTGCGGATTTGCTACATGCACATCCGCCGCTGGATTTGCTTATTTTCTAATCAGCTGGGGTATGATACTCTTTACAGGTTGAGTGTGGTGAATGCGCACCTGTTCTGTCGGGGGGCTATGCGCGCAGTATTGTTATATCTTGCTACGATCACAATCGTGATCTGGATGGCAAGCGATGGCCGTGTTGATAGGGATCACCTTCCCATCATTAACTCTCGCGCGCCTACTCATATCTCAAATCTACCCCTTCCTGATCCGCATGATCTGAACAACCTGTCAGTTGTGCCCGCCGCGCAGGCTGGCGGCGCCTATTTCGAAGAAGTCTATGTTCAAGGCTCGCTCGTAAACGTTCGTTCAGGGCCTGGCCTGTCGTATCGGATGATTGATGTGCTTGAGGGTGGCGATCAGTTGGAAGTTGACGGCGACTGGCGCGGTGACTGGGCGCCTGTCTACGATCCTGCCACCGGTTTGAATGGCTGGATCCACGGCGCCTACATCACAACCAGAAGCTCACGCTAATCGCGGCGATCCCAGCCTTGTAAGATCGATCGTGGCGAACGGTGCGATCCAGAATGTGTCTTGGCCAAGTGGTATTGAACTGAGATTGTCGTGAACTCCGTATGTCAAGCGCGCGGGGTAATCATTGCCCCAATCCCTAGTGGGTAACCGAAATCCGGACTATCTTGTCAGCCCGGCGTTACCTTGTGTTGAGGCGTTTAAGTGGACCTTCGCAGCTATTCTGTCCGTTTGGTCAGCGAACCGCAGTGGCCTTTAGGCGAAACCGCTCTCAGGTCTCAGAAAACTCAGCGCGGATCGCGGTGCCATGCGAATTGATCCCCGGCGCCCGTGCCGGCCCGGTCCAGTCTGATTGGGACGCAGATGCCGGGATGCGGGCCGTGCCGACCTCAGTCGCCACATCGAAACGGCGAAGATGAGGATGGTTGGACAGATCCGCCACCTCATTGACCTGCCCATATGCGATGCGCGCGGTGTCCAGCGCTGATCGCAGTGCCGGGGTAGTCATGCGCCGAAACGCAGCGCCGACGGCTTCATCCGTCGCGGCGCGGTTGGTGACGCGGGCGTTGTTCGTTGCGAACCGGGGATCGTCCCCCAATGCTGCATCTTCCAGAACATCCGCCGCCAGCACTTTCCATTCCCGGTCCGACTGGATGGAAATCAATACAAGGTTCCCATCCGCCGTTTCGAACGCGCCATAAGGGGCGATGGAAGGATGGGCCAAGCCGATCCTGCCTGGTGCCTTGCCACCGTAGTCATGGTGGAGGAGGGGGACTGTCATCCATTCGGCCAGCGTATCGAACAGAGCGACCTCAATCTCTGCCCCTTCGCGGGTGCGTGCTTGACGGACCAGCGCCGCGCTGATTGCGCCAAAAGCGTTGATGCCTGTGCCGATATCGGCGACCGAGGCGCCAACGCGGCCCATCTCACCTGGCCCGCCAGATGTGGCGACTATGCCGCTTTCTGCCTGCATCAGCAGGTCATAAGCCTTACGATCGGCATACGGCCCGTGTGAGCCAAAACCAGAGACAGAACAATAGATCAGCTCTGGCCGTTTTGTGCGCAAATCATCCGCGCCCAATCCCAAACGACCGGCCGCGCCAAAGGCAAGGTTTTGGACAAACACATCTGCGCGCTTAACCAGCCGTTGCATCAGCGCCATATCATCAGGATCGCGCAGATCCAGCGCAATGCTTTCCTTGCCCTGATTCAGCCAGGCGAAATAGGACGACACGCCATTGGCGGCCTTGTCGTAACCGCGCGCAAAGTCGCCCTCTGGCCGCTCAATCTTGATGACCCGCGCGCCTGCCTCAGCCAGCCTTGCGGTGCAGAGGGGTGCGGCGACAGCCTGTTCAAGTGCGACGACCAGAACGCCATCGAGAGGTTTCGCCATATGCCCTAGCCCAGTGCTTTGTTAATCGACCCGTCAGAGTTATCGCCGCCGCGTTTACTTTCGGCAAGTCGCCTTCCCAATTTCCCACACTGCTAGGGTCAGGACTCATAACCAGAAGATGACTGTCGCCGCGATATAGATTGCGGATCTGAACGTGTGAGCGCATCGGTCATAGCGCGTAGCGATACGCCGCCAGTCTTTCAACTTAGCAAGCAGGTTTTCGACTTTGTGTCGGGTCTTGTAAGTGGTCTTGCAGTATTCGATCGTTTCTTTTCGATTTTTTTGGCGAAATACAGGTTGCAATCTTTTGTTCCGCTAGCATCTCGCGGATTTTGTTGCTGTCGTATCCGCGATCTCCGATCAGAGTTTCGGCCTTGGGCAGGTCTTTGAGCAAAACATCTGCGCCTTTGAAGTCACTGCGTTGGCCTTCCGTCAGGTGTAGGCGCACAGGTCGCCCAAGAGTGTCGCACAAGGTGTGTAGCTTTGTATTCAAGCCGCCTTTTGTACGTCCGATCAGCCTTGGCTCGTCGCCCCCTTTTTTAGGCTGGAAGCTTTACGGTGAGCTTTCAGATGCGTGTCGTCAATCATCAGGACATTTCCCGCCTCGTCCTGCGGCATGGCCAGTTCCTCGAAGATACGCTCGAACACGCCGTTTTCGGACCACCGCCTGAACCGGTTATAGAGCGTCTTGTGTGGCCCGTAATCAGCGGGTGCATCAACCTATTGCAGCCCGTTCTTGATGACATAGATAATCCCGCTCAGAACCTTGCGGTCATCAGCGCGGTCAACCCCACGTGATTTGGGAAAGAACGGTGTGATCTGTTCAACCTGTTCTTCAGTAGGCCAAAATAGACGTGACATGGGCACTCCTCCTCGCCACTGTGATTCACAGTAGCGAGTCGAGCGAAATCCTCTTTATCGAACGGCCGCGATGCGGACTTTATTGCCATTGACCTGCTAAAGGCCAACGGCTGTTTTTTTTAAGATGCGACGTTACGACCTGCCCTGAATGGCCTGCACGACAGCAGCCGTTTCGAGCACCGATTGTTTGAATGGGATCGGCGTCCAGTTAAACAGATTGCGTGTTTCAAAATTATCCGCACTTATGTTCATTCCCAAAAGGCCGATCATGCCTTTGGCTTCGCGATCAAGCTTCGCCATTAGGCGCAGCAAGAAATTCGGGGCGATGCGCGTGCTGGGACCTTTGTAACCCTGGTCTTTCAAGAATTGCGCTATGCTTTGGAAACCGTTTGGTTCGGCGCTCGCAGCGATGATCCGTTTGCCGTCGACCTCGGGCAGTGTCAGGGCCTGAACATGCAATTTGGCAACGTCACGCACATCCACCATTGGAAAGGCTGTTCTCGGCACCATAGGCACTTTACCGCGCAGCATTTGATCCAGCATCGACATGGATTGACCGGTAATATTGTGCCCCAATGGTGGGCCGAACACTCCTCCGGGGGCGATGACGGTCAGTTCCATTGGTGTATCGCAGTCTTGTGCGCGGATAAAATCCCATGCTGCCTTTTCGGCAAGTGTTTTGCTTTTCGTATAAGTGCTTACATTGGGCGCATCGACATCCGTCCAATCGGTTGGGCCAAATGTGCCGGTCTTCATACTGCCCATCATCGACAGGATCGAGCTGGTCAGAACAACACGTTTAACACCTGCTTTTTTCGCAGCACGCAGAGCGCGCAAGGTGCCGTCAACAGCCGGAGAAATCATTTCCTGTGGGTTTTTGGGGTTCGCGATGACAAAGGGCGAAGCCACATGCATGACAAAATCAAAGCCTGCAGCAGCATCGTTCCAGCCGCGATCAGTGGTCAGGTCAAGCTCGACAAACGACAGGTTCGCGGTGTCTACAGATGCGGCAGCAAGGGTGTCGCGCACCTCTTGCCCCTTGGCCTGACTGCGCACTGTTCCGCACACGGCATGCCCTTCTTCAAACAATTCTTTTGCGCAGTGCAACCCGGTATAGCCAGAGATACCAGTTAGAAGTGTCGTTTTCATAGTGTTCTAAGCCCATTAGATTCTGGTTGTATTTTTTGATACCTAATGGTATTTTATATTTAATTCCAATATAAAAATACCGATTGGTCCGATATGGAAAGCACTCAACCTCAAACGACCCGCGGGCGGCCAAAGACACTTAATCGTGATCACGTTCTGCAGGTCGCGATGAAGAGCTACTGGGGCGATGGCCCGACGGCCGTTTCTATCAATGAAATTTGTCGTCGCGCGGGGGTGTCAAAACCCGGACTTTATCGGGAATTTGGGAATGAGGACGATCTGAAAACCGCAGCACTCGAGAGCTACCGCGAATTGGTGCTTTCGCAGCTTTTCGAAATTTTTGAAGCGGACCAGCCGTTTGATGAGGCCTTGGCGGCACTAACGGGTCTAGCCCTTCAGGATCGCGCACAAACAGGTCTTCCTACCGGGTGCCTATTTGGGAAAATGCGCGGGTGTCGCAGCGAACTTGGCCCCAAAACCAATGGGGCAATTGATGCGACGTGGAGTACCGCACAGGATCGGATGCAAGACTGGATCGACCGCGCCAAGCGCAACGGCCAATTGGATAGTCAGATATCGACCACCACTGCCACTCTTTATGTTGATGCCCAGATCGCAAACGCAATAACGATGCAAGCCGAAGGCGTTCAAAAAGCTGAAATCTCAGAGTTTCTTCAGATCGCGTTCAATGGCTTGAAATGCTTTGGCTGAACATCAGACAGCGCTATGGCGGCGGCGTTCCGGACATTCATCGAAGTCGCAGCATCGGTCATTTTGGGCTCATTGCCGACACTTGTCTCTCACCCATTTTATGGGTCCTGGCCCTAGAAACTTGGTTCGGAAAACAGAACCTCGAGGCAGTATTTAGCGTGCCCAGATTTTTGCGTCACGGCGTATGCTCCCCTAGCATAGATCGAAAATTGTTGAGGAAACGCAGACGATGACAAGAACCGTAGATTACGCGGTTAACAGCTATCAGATTTGCCTTGGCCAGACGAAGATTGACCTCATCGGATCGAGAGACGGTGATGACTTTCACGATGGTTCGGCGTTCTTTGTTGAGCTTCAGGTTGATGAGAAGCCGGGCTTTAGAAACCGATTTCGCGATCATTGGCGCCCAGTAGAGAAGTTCACCTTATATTTTGTGCCAGATAATGAATTGTCCAACAGGAACCGCGGTCGTGTTGCGCGCGAATGGAACGATAGTGGGCGGATCCAGACAAAAGCCTAAGCGCGTTTTCATTATAGCGCGTTTGGTCCGATGCAGGATTGGTTGCGGTCAGGCGGCGAACTCACCCTTTCGCTGATCGGCGAAGATACCAACTCCGATAGCGCCCGTTGCCGTTTGGAAGGGAACGTCGTGTCACTCTAACGATACGGTTGACCGGTGGTGTCGAACAGGGGCAGGTCTGTCAGGTGTCTGATATCCCGCCCCACCCATGATCGCCGGTCTGACTATAGCTTCTTTTTCAGCGCTGGCCGTCGCCATTTTTGTCGCCACTTTGACCCAAAGATTGTCGGGGCAAGGATTGGGCATGGTTGGCGCCCCGGTCGTGGCTATCATCGCGCCCGAACATCTGCCTTCAACGCTGTTGATCCTTGGCCTGTTGATCGGCGCTGGCGCAATATCCCTCGACGTTAGCGCGATTAACTGGCGAGAGGCGCGTCCAGGTCTGGCTGGGCGGGCTGTTGGTGGCTTTATCGGCGCCGGGATTGCGGCTTTGGTGATCGATCCCGATCTTTTCGCGGTCATCGTTGCGATCATCATCCTTGTGGCCATAGCGCTGACATTGTCCGGGCTGAAAGTGGCGATTACCCCTGTGTCGCTGTCCATTGCTGGCGGAACAGCCGGGATCATGGGCACGCTGACTGCCGTTGGCGCACCACCTATGGCGATCCTCTATTCTGGGGAAGAAGCGAAACGATCCCGCGCCATGCAGAACCTTTTCTTTCTTTGGGGGATGTTTTGGTCGCTTGGTTCTCTTACCTTTTTGGGGCTGGTGGATCGAAGCGATCTGATGTTGGCGCTGGCTTTGGCGCCCGCCGCCATATTCGCACTGATCATCTCGCGCCCGGTCGCAGGTCTGATGGATGGGCGGTCGATTAAGCCCTATGCGCTGGGCGCCTCAGCCATCGGCGCTGTGACTTTACTATGGAGAGCGTGTGCGTGAGCCATCTTCCTGGTCTCAGCCCAGAGGCGTTGGCAGGTCTGTTTCTGGTTGCGACTATCGCTGCGATTATCCAGCGAACGACGGGGCAGGCGTTTGGTACAATCCTCGCTGGGTTCGTTACACTGATTGCACCTGCGTATGTGCCTGCGGCGGTGATCCTGCTGGGCGCGCCGGTTACCTTGATGTCTGCTGGACTGGATTTCCGCGCGGTGAAAGTGCGTGAGATTGCGCCCGCCATCGCAGGTCGCCTGACCGGCGCGGTCCCAGCCGCAATGTTGGTCAGTGTGATTGCTGGGTCGCAGTTGCTGGGCCTGTTTGTTGGCCTGACAATCTTGCTTGGCGTGGTCCTCAGTCTGGTGGGATTAAAAGTTGCCCGAACGCCAGTGACGCTGGGTGTTGCAGGCCTCGCCTCAGGCTTTTTCGGCACGCTCACCGCCGTTGGCGCCGCACCGATGAGCTTGATTTACCAACACGAAGAAGCCAAGGCCGCCCGCGCCACGCTCAACTTTTTCTTTCTGGTTGGCGTGACTGGATCGATCATCGCATTGGCCGTTGAAGGCGTGATCCGCATGGCAGACCTTTATCTGGTCGCTGCGCTGGCGCCTGCGGTTGTCCTTGGCGTTGTTCTGTCAGGTTTCCTTGCAAAGCGAATGGAAGGTCACAGTCTTCGCCCCGCTGCGTTGATACTGACGACAGGCGCTGCATTCTTTTTGTTGGGCCGCAGCTTATGGTGAGCGCGCTGACATGGATCGGCGCAAGGGCGCGGTGGGTTTTGCTGATCGGCGCATTGCTGGCGGTGTTTCTGCCAGATGTTTCAAGCTTCCTTCGCCCCGCCGTGCCGGTGTTCATTGCAATGGTCTACATGATTGCGATGCTCAGGATCGATGTGATCGCTGTGGCGCGAGGCATGTTGAACGGACGCCATGCGGCGAAAACGATAGGAATCGTCGGTTTTATGATGATTGTCTCGCCCATCGCCGCCTTCTGGCTGGCAGGCTTGATCGGGCTTGGCCCCGACTATCAGCGGGCCGCGCTTTACGCCTTTGCCGCCCCGCCCATCGCGTCCGCCGCGTCATTCTGCCTTATGATCGGCCTGAACGCGGCGATGGCGCTTGAGGTGACGGTGATCTGTTCCCTTATCATGCCGGTGGTTGGCCCTATCATTGTGGCGACGCTGGTGGGGGCGGACCTCGATATCTCGCCCGTCGCGCTGGGTCTGCGCATGGCGGCGATCATTTTTTCGGGCGCAGCTGCGGCATTGGTCCTGCGTAAAGTCGTCGGCGTCGCGCGGATTGAACGAAACGGCAAGGCGTTGGATGGGGTCGCGGCGCTTGGCTTTCTACTGTTCATCCTGCCCCTGTTTGACGGTGTGGGAGAGATGGTGACAGCGCAACCAGTTCTGGCGCTGGCTCTGTTCGCGTGGGCCTGTCTTCTGATGCTGGGCCCTTCTTTATTCGCCCACGCGGTTGCGCCAGGGTCTGATGATGCTGGTGCGCTTGGCATAGTCTGGGGCGCCCGGTCAGTTGCGATCTATTTTGCCGCCCTGCCGCCTGACCCGGTCTTTGCGTTGTTCGTTGCGCTTTACCAGATCCCGATGGCTGGCCTTACGATGCTGCACAACGTCCTGCGCCGTCGGGACGCCAGATAAGCCTTTGCGAATCGATGAAACGCCTATGAGTGTTATTTTCATTGATTTTGGTTCTTTAAAGTCTCATTAATCCTGCTATATTGCGAAAAATCGCTGAGAATGGCGACTGTCACTATCCAATTGAATGAATCTGGCTCTAGCGACTACGTCGCCTTCATGGGCATTGAACGCACGCTGATAACTGGAGGGATCCCCCGATGAAAATGACGACCGAAGAAGCTTTCGTAAAAACGCTGCAGATGCATGGCATTGAGCACGCCTTCGGGATCATCGGATCTGCCATGATGCCGATCTCTGACCTGTTCCCACAGGCTGGCATGACCTTCTGGGATTGCGCCCACGAATGTAACGCCGGGATGATGGCTGACGGCTACACCCGCGCCACCGGCAAAATGTCGATGATGGTCGCCCAGAACGGTCCGGGCATCACTAACTTTGTGACGCCAGTGAAAACTGCTTATTGGAACCACACGCCACTGCTGCTGGTGACCCCGCAGGCTGCGAACAAAACCATCGGTCAGGGCGGTTTCCAGGAAGTTGAACAGATGGCGCTGTTCAAGGACATGGTCGCCTATCAGGAAGAGGTTCGCGATCCTTCCCGTATCGCTGAGACGCTGAACCGCGTCATCATGCAGGCCAAACGCCTGTCCGCGCCTGCGCAGATCAACATCCCGCGCGATTTCTGGACGCAGGTTATCGACATCGAACTGCCAGCAATCATCGACTTTGAGCGCCCAGAAGGCGGCACCGAAGCTTTGGACAAAGCTGCTCAGATGCTCGGCGACGCTGAATTCCCGGTTATCCTGAACGGCGCTGGCGTTGTTCTGGCCGCTGGCGGCATCTCGGCCTCCATGAAGCTGGCTGAAAAACTGGATGCGCCTGTTTGCGTTGGTTACCAGCATAATGATGCGTTCCCGGGCAACCACCCGCTGTTCGCTGGCCCGCTCGGTTATAACGGCTCAAAAGCTGGGATGGAGCTGATTGCGAAAGCTGACGTCGTTCTGGCGCTCGGCACTCGTCTCAACCCGTTCTCGACGCTGCCGGGCTACGGCATCGATTACTGGCCCAAAGACGCCAAGATCATTCAGGTCGACATCAACCCTGACCGTATTGGCCTGACCAAAGCGGTTTCCGTCGGCATCATTGGTGACGCGGCCAAAGTCGCAAACGGCATCCTTTCCCGCCTTGGCGGCGCTGCAGGCAACAAAGGCCGCGCAGCACGCACCGCGACGATCACTCAGGTCAAATCGGCCTGGGCGCAGGAACTGACGTCGATGGACCACGAGGACGACGATCCCGGCACCACCTGGAACGAGCGTGCACGCGTTCGCGAGCCCGGCAAAATGTCGCCTCGTATGGCGTGGCGCGCAATTCAGTCTGCTTTGCCTAAAGATGCGATCATCTCGTCCGACATCGGCAACAACTGCGCCATCGGCAACGCGTATCCTTCATTCGAAGAAGGCCGCAAATACCTGGCGCCGGGTCTCTTTGGCCCATGCGGTTATGGCTTCCCAGCAATCGCCGGCGCCAAAATCGGCCAGCCAGACGTGCCGGTTGTTGGTTTCGCTGGCGACGGCGCATTCGGCATCTCAATGAACGAGATGACGGCTGTTGGTCGTGGCGAATGGCCGCCAATCACCATGGTCATCTTCCGGAACTACCAGTGGGGCGCTGAGAAGCGGAACACCACGCTGTGGTTCGAAGACAACTTTGTCGGCACCGAACTGGACCAGTCAGTATCTTACGCTGGCATCGCACAGGCATGTGGGCTGGAAGGCGTTCAGGTCACTGGCATGGATGAGCTGACCGATGCGCTGGCCAAAGCTGTCGATGATCAGATGAACAACGGCAAAACGACCTTCATCGAGATCCTATTGAACCAGGAACTGGGTGAGCCGTTCCGCCGTGACGCGATGAAGAAGCCAGTGTCTGTTGCTGGCATTTCTGCATCTGACATGCGTCCTCAGAAAGTCGCATAAGCGATTTTCGTACAAGATCGGGTTGGGGGGCCGCGTTTTATCCAGCCCCCGATCCTGCCCAGCGGTTCGCTTGGCGAAACTTCAAGCCGACCATAGCCATTGGCACAGCCAAAGGCTGCAAGGAACGCGCCGCCCATGAATTACGCCCCACTTTCCGACGCCGTGCAGCCGCACAACGCGAGCATTGCCAACGTCGCAGGCGCTTGATGGAATGGTTTGCCTCCCTTCTCAATCTTCCTCAGTTCGACGCACTTTTTCTGATCAGCGCCGTTTTAGTGGCTGGGATCGTGCGCGGCTTCGCGGGCTTTGGCCTGTCAGCGCTGGTCATGGCCAGCTGCGCCGTCTTCATTCCGCCGGTCGAGCTGATCCCGGTCTGTTGGGCGTTGGAGGCGTCGGCGTCACTTATGCTGGCGCGCGGCGGCTGGCGCGATGCGGATCGCAGCGTTTCCTACGGGTTGGCGATTGGCAGTCTGGTCGGGTTGCCTTTGGGCCTGCTGGTCCTGCTGGCGGTATCCGAGGACGCATCCAAACTGATCGCGCTCTGCCTCATCCTGTCGCTCGCGGTATTGCAACTGGCGAAGATCCGCTTCGCCTTTCTTGCCACGCGGGCGGGACTTTATGGATCCGGCGTCGCGGCGGGCTTTGCGTTCGGGCTGGCGAGCCTCGGCGGTATGACGGTGGCATTGTACGTGCTTGCAAGGGATGCGTCGGCGACAGTGATGCGCGCTTCGATCATCCTCTATCTGATCTTCTCGGCCTTCATCTCAGGCGGAATGCTGGCGATCTTCGGTTTGATCGACGCACAGTCGTTGAGCCGCAGCGTCGTTCTGATCGGTCCGGCCATCATCGGCACGTTAATCGGCCAGCGGTTCTTCATCGACCACTACGCCAAATACTATCGACCATTTTGCCTGACGCTTCTGATCGCGCTGGCGCTGGCCGGGATCGCCCGGCTGCTCGTCTAATGGACGCGCAATAACTGTAGAACTGCCGCCGAACCCCGATTACGGTCCGGCGAAACAAAAGGGGGGAGCGGTCACATGCCGCCATTTGACGAACCGAAGCTGGATACCAGTCCAAAGGTCTCGGACGAAATCCGCAAGACTACCTGTTACATGTGCGCCTGCCGTTGCGGGATCAACGTGCATATGCGCGACAACAAGGTCCGCTATATCGAGGGCAACCGCGATCACCCGGTGAATAAGGGCGTGCTTTGCGCCAAGGGGTCCGCCGGTATCATGCAGCACTATTCCCCGGCGCGCCTGAAGAAGCCGCTGAAACGGGTGGGTGAACGCGGCGAAGGCAAGTTTGAGGAAATTGAGTGGGAAGAGGCGCTTGAGACGGCGAAAAGCTGGCTCGCCCCCGTCCGCGCGAAAGATCCTAAGAAACTGGCATTTTTCACGGGCCGCGATCAATCGCAAAGCTTTACGTCCTGGTGGGCGCAGCTGTTTGGTACGCCAAACTATGCTGCGCATGGCGGGTTCTGTTCGGTGAACATGGCCGCCGCTGGCATCTACACGATGGGCGGCGCGTTCTGGGAATTCGGCGCGCCGGATTGGGAACGCACGAAGATGTTCATGATCTTTGGCGTCGCCGAAGATCACGATTCAAACCCGATCAAGATGGGCCTTGGCCGCCTGAAAGCGCGCGGCGCTAAAGTCGTTGGCGTGAATCCCGTGCGGTCGGGCTACAACGCCATCGCCGACGAATGGGTTGGCATCACGCCCGGCACAGACGGCCTCTTCATCCTCGCGATGGTTCATGAGCTGCTGAAGGCGGGCAAGGTCGATGTTGGTTATCTGAACCGCTACACCAACGCGACCTATCTGGTGAACCAGGACGAAGCGTCGGATGAGCATGGCCTGTTCATCAAAGGCGAAGACGGCAAGCCGCTGGTCTGGGACCCTGCGTCTAACTCAGCTGTCGCGTTCGACACAGCCAACGTGAAACCTGCGATGCAGGGCGACTTCACTGTGAACGGCGTGCCTGGCAAGCCAGTGTTCGAGTTGCTCGCTGCGAAATATGCTGACGAGAAATATGCGCCCGAAGCTGTGTCTGAACGTTGCGGCGTGTCCGTTGAGACGATCAAACGCCTCGCCGCCGAACTGGCGCACACTGCGTTTGAAGAAGAGATCGTCGTCGATCAGCCCTGGACTGATTTCCGGGGCATGAAGCACGACAAGATGATCGGTCGCCCGGTCAGCTTCCACGCGATGCGGGGCATCTCGGCCCACTCAAACGGGTTCCAGACCTGCCGCGCGCTGCACATGCTGCAGATCCTGCTCGGATCGGTGGAATGCCCGGGCGGCTTCCGCTTCAAACCGCCTTACCCGAAACCGGTAGAGGCACACCCACCGCCCCACCACACGTCTGAGCCCGGTGGCACGCTGGACGGTCCGCACCTTGGCTATCCGCGCGGACCTGAAAACCTGGCGCTCGATGAAGACGGCAACGCCAAACGCATCGACAAGGCGTATACGTGGGAACATCCGATGTCGGCCCACGGGCTGATGCATATGGTGATCTCGAACGCCCATGCTGGGGACCCGTACAAGATCGACGTCATGATGATGTACATGGCGAACATGTCCTGGAACTCCTCCATGAACTCCGGCGGCGTGATGAACATGCTGACGGACAAGGATGAGAACGGGGAATATGTGATTCCGAAACTCATCTATTCGGACGCCTATTCGTCTGAGATGGTGGCGTTTGCGGACCTCGTTCTGCCCGACACGACGTATCTGGAGCGGCACGACTGCATCAGTCTGCTTGACCGCCCGATCTGTGAGCCGGAAGCCGCCGCAGACAGCATCCGCTGGCCGGTTGTTGAGCCGGACCGCGATGTGCGCGGGTTCCAGTCTGTGCTTGTTGATCTGGGCGCCCGTCTTGGCCTGCCGGGACTGACGAACGATGATGGCTCGCAGAAGTACGAAGATTACGCCGACTACATCATGAACCATCAGCGTCGTCCGGGTGTCGGGCCGCTGTCAGGTTTCCGTGGTGAAAACGGTGATCAGGACGGGCGCGGCGATCCGAACCCGAACCAGATCCAGCAGTACATCGACAATGGCGGCTTCTGGATTAACCACATCCCGGAAGAGGCGCTGTACTTCAAGCCGTGGAACAAGGCCTATCAGGAATGGGCGGTGAAGATCGGCCTGTTCGACAAAGAGCAGCCGTATCTTTTCCAGCTGTATGTTGAGCCGATGCGCAAGTTCCAGCTGGGCGCCGAAGGTAAAGGCGAACGTCAGCCTCCCAATCATCTGCGCCAACGGATCAAGGACTACTTTGATCCGCTGCCTATCTGGTATGAGCCGTTCGAACAGCAGCAAGTATCGGCTGAAGAGTTCCCGCTTCACGCCCTCACCCAGCGCCCGGCTGCGATGTATCATTCATGGGGCAGCCAGAACGCATGGCTGCGTCAGATCCATGGCCAAAACCCTCTCTACGTTTCTGGAGAGATTTGGGAGGAGCATGGTTTTAAGGAAGGTGACTGGGCCAACCTGGCCTCGACCCACGGTCAGATCACAGTGCCTGTCGTGCGGATGGACGCGCTGAATGGTAAGACGGTCTGGACCTGGAACGCCATCGGCAAACGCAAAGGCGCCTGGGCGCTGAAGCCGAATGCGCCGGAGTCTGAGAAGGGCTTCCTGATGAACCACCTGATACACGAATTGCTGCCGCCGAAAGGTGACGGCATGCGCTGGGCCAACTCTGACCCGATCACCGGGCAGGCGGCGTGGTTCGATTTGAGGGTGCGGATTGAGAAGGCGGATGGTGCGACGCAGTCACTGCCTGCGATACCCGCACAGCAATCCCCGGTGGGCGAAGGCCCCGATCATGTAGCTTATGGGGAGGAATGGTCATGACGACATTACCTGCTTGCGGCGACGTCAAACTCGGCCTCGTCATCGACCTTGATACCTGCGTTGGCTGCCATGCCTGCGTGATCTCCTGCAAGGAATGGAACACCGGCGGCTACGGCGCGCCGCTGTCTGACCAGAACGCCTACGGCGCAGACACGGTCGGCACGTTCCTGAACCGCATCCACACATTTGAGGTTCAGCCAGAGGATGCGCCTGCTCAGGTCATCCACTTCCCGAAATCCTGTCTGCACTGCGAGGACGCGCCCTGCGTCACCGTCTGTCCGACAGGCGCCAGCTATAAACGCGCTGAAGACGGCATTGTGCTGGTGAACGAAGATGACTGCATCGGCTGTGGCCTCTGCGCCTGGGCCTGTCCTTATGGCGCACGCGAAATGGATCAGGCCGAAGGGGTGATGAAGAAATGCACCCTGTGCGTTGACCGGATCTACAACGAAAACATCCCCGAAGAAGACCGTGTGCCGTCCTGCGTGCGCACCTGCCCGGCAGGCGCCCGCCATTTCGGTGACCTCGGCGATGCAAACTCTGACGTCAGCAAATTGGTCGCGGAACGCGGCGGGATGGACCTGATGCCGGAACAGGGCACCAAGCCCGTCAACAAATACCTGCCGCCGCGGCCCAAAGACGTCGCCGCTGCAGGTGAACCGTTTAACCTCGCCGCACTGGCTGAGCCTGAAACCAAAGGCTTTCTCGGTTGGCTCGACAAAGCTTTGGAGAAGATCTGATGCATCCCGCTAATTCTGTCATCCTCTTCACCACTTTGTCCGGCCTTGGGTTCGGCATGATGGTCTGGTTGGGCCTCGGCCTTGGCCCATCGGGCGATACCGCTGGCCCGATCACAGCGTTCATTGCGCTGTGTTTTGCGGGCATTGGTCTGGTGTCTTCAACCTTCCACCTTGGAAATCCCCAGCGCGCGTTGAAGGCGTTCAGCCAATGGCGGTCCAGCTGGCTTAGCCGTGAGGGCTGCGTTTCTGTTGTGCTAATGACGCTGTTCTTCGTCTTCACTGTTCTGTGGTGGATGGGCGATCGGAACATGCTGCTAGGCATTGTCTGCGCCGCTTTGGCGATCCTCGCCATCATCTGCACCGCTATGATCTATGGGCAGCTGAAAACCGTGCCGCGCTGGTCGAACACCTGGACTGTGCCGATGTTCCTTGGCTTTGCCGGGGCAGGCGGCGCACTGGCCACTTCGGCCGCCGCCGCGATGGCCGGTGAAGCGATTGACGTCAGCATCGGCATGGCGCTTTTGGCGTTCTCGGCTCTGATCTACATCTACCGCCGCTCAACCCAAGCGACAACGCTTGCGGCCGCCGGCCACAGCCCGGAAAGCGCCACGCAATTGGGCGGTATCGGCAAAGTGCGGCTTCTGGAAAGCCCGCATTCATCGCCAAACTATCTGATGAAAGAAATGGTGTTCCACGTTGGCCGCAAACACGCTGACAAACTGGCGCTGTTCGCTACCATCCTTGGCCTCTTCGCGCCGCTCTTTCTGTTCATCGTTTTCCGCGAAGCGGGGGGATTCGGATTGCCTGCTGGTTTGCAGGTTCCCGGTCTCATTTTGGCGCTAATTCTGCATTTTGCGGGTGCTTTGACCCACAGATGGCTGTTTTTTGCCGAAGCAGAGCACGTAGTAGGCCTTTATTACGGCAGAAGGTGACCTGATGAATTGACCGACGGGCGATTGCGCTAGATATTCGCGTACGAAATTTGCCCGTCGGTATGTCAGGTATTTTGTGATCTATGCGTAAGTTGTCCTCTGCTTTAGCCGTCGTCGCTGCCCTGGCCGCGACCCCCGCCCTTGCCGAATGTGAACCGGGCGAGATTGTCATCAAGTTCAGCCATGTGACGAACACAACCGGCCACCCAAAGGGTGAGGCCGCGACGTTGTTGTCTGACCGGGTAAACCGAGAGTTGCAGGGGAAAGCCTGTATGGAGGTTTATCCGAACTCTCAGCTTTACGATGATAACAAGGTGTTGGAAGCGCTGTTGCTGGGCGATGTGCAAATGGCTGCGCCCAGCCTTTCGAAGTTTGAGCGCTACACCAAAAAGTATCGCGTTTTCGATTTGCCCTTCTTGTTTCAGGACATGGATGCCGTCGATAAGTTCCAGGCCTCTGAAGTCGGACAGGACCTGCTTTTCGCGATGGAGCCGCAAGGCCTGATTGGCCTTTCGTTCTGGCACAATGGCATGAAGCAGATGTCAGCGAAAAAGCCGCTGATCCTGCCTGATGACGCCAAGGGTATGAAATTCCGCATTCAGCAGTCAGACGTGCTGAAGGCGCAGTTTGAACAACTGGGCGCCAATCCGCAGAAGATGGCTTTCAAAGAAGTGTACGGCGCTTTGCAGACCGGTGTGGTCGACGGTCAGGAAAACACCTGGTCGAACATCTTCGGCAAGAAATTCTTCGAAGTGCAGGATGGCGTCACCGAATCCAATCATGGCGTGATCGACTATCTTGTCGTCACATCGGCTGATTTCTGGTCCAACCTGCCGCCGGATGTACGCGCGCAGCTGGATGTCATTCTCACGCAAGTGACGATTGAACGAAACGAAGTCGCCTAAGATCTTGCTGAGATCAACAAACAGCGCGTGCTTGATGCAGGCTCAGTCGTTCGCATTCTGACGCCGGATCAACGGGCGACTTGGGTGCGCGCCCTTCGCCCGGTGTGGGAAATGTTTGAAGCTGACATTGGCGCAAACGTCATTGCCGCGGCAGAAGCGTCGAATTCGACGCTTGATGAGCGCGTTCTGTCGTTTGAACGGCGCTTGCTGGAACAGGCCCTGACCTAAAATGCGGGCCGCTTGCAGCCAACGGCGGCATCCCTGGGCATGACGCAACGTTCACTTAAGTCGAGACTGCGTGACCACGACATCAATCTCCGCAATTATCGTAAGTGATAATCAGCGCTGGCCCGCGAAACGGGCGGGCGCAGCAGGGGAGAGATTGAAATGGCGACACGTCAGGACGCGCGAAACGCATTCGCGCCGACCCTTCCGTATGAGATGTTCACCCGCGCCCTGAAACGGTTCGCTGATCGCCCCTGCCTGACAATGGGCGATGACACCCTTACCTTTGCAGATGTTGATCGCGCCTCAACCCGTCTGGCGCAGGCGCTGTCATCACGCGGGGTGGGTCACCGCGACGCTGTGGCGCTCTACTTGCGAAATGGGTTTGAGGTGGTGATCGCAGATATGGCGATCATCAAGCTGGGCGCTGTGCGCACGCCACTGAATGAAATGCTGTCCGCCTCTGACATCGCATACATGCTGGAATTTTCTGAGGCGAAGGCCCTGATCGCCCATAGCAGTTTTGCAGACAATCTAATCACCTCGGCCGATGCCGTCAGCGATGTCGAAGTTCGGCTTTGTGTGGCGGACGATGGCGACCTTGAGGGGTTTGAAAGTTATGATGGCGCACTAGCCGCAGCGTCAGGCGACTTTCCCGACAGACCACCTCTGGCGTTGGATGATCCGCATTTCATTGGCTTCACTGGGGGGACAACAGGGCGATCCAAAGGCGTCGTTCATCAAATGGCGCCGATGGGGATCAACCTCATGTGCCACACGATGACGGCAGAGATCGCCGCTGATGATCATTTGCTGATCCACAGTCCAATCGCCCATGCTGCTGGTCTGTTTGTTCAGACTGCGCTGGTTATGGGCGCGCGAACCACGATCATGTCAGGCTTTGACCCGGCAGAGATGTTGCGGCTGGTCGAGGACGCAAAAATCACCTGGACCTTCATGGTTCCAACAATGATCTACCGCGTGCTGGACCATCCCGATCTTGGCCGGCGCGATACCTCGTCCATGCGCACGATCTTCTATGGCGCCGCGCCGATCACTTCGTCTCGTCTGCAGCAGGGCATTGATGCGTTCGGGTTGGTCTTCAAACAGCTATATGGCCAGACCGAGGCGCCGAATTTCATCTGCGCGCTTGAGAAAGCTGATCATTTGAAGCCCGAACTTCAACGATCATGTGGGCAGCCAACCGTGTTCTGCGAGGTTCTGATCTGCGATGACCAAGGCGCGGAGGTCCCGCTGGGCGAAGTTGGTGAGATCACTGTCAGATCACCGTTCACGCTGGCGGGTTATTACAAAGAGCAAGAGAAAACCGCCGATGCCCATTGGGGTGAATGGTTACGCACTGGCGATGTGGGATATCAGGCTGAAAGTGGGCATGTCTTTCTGGTGGACCGGTCAAAGGACATGATCATTTCAGGCGGCATGAACGTCTATTCGACAGAGGTGGAAGATGTCGTTCAACGCCACCCAATGGTTGGTCAGGTAGTTGTCATTGGCCTGCCGGATGAAGACTGGGGCGAGGCGGTCACCGCTTTTGTTGTTCCGGCGCCTGGTGACTTTGATCCGGATGCGGTTCTGGCTTTTGCGAAAGAGGAACTGGCGAAATACAAAACGCCAAAACGCGTGATCCAGATCGATGCGGTGCCGGTCACTGCCTATGGCAAGGCCGACAAAAAGGCGCTGCGCAAGGATTATTGGGGTGATCATGATCGGGCGATCAATTGATCCCTTCTGTTTTGAGCCCCGCTTAAGAACATGTTAGGCGGGGCCATGGCCCATGTTACGCTCCCCCACGTCTCGCCACGGCGCTGACCGCATCACTTGTGGCGGCAGGGCTGGCGGCTGTGGTCGTCTGGAACTTTGCATTCGACCGCGCATTGGGACAGGCAGAGGATGCCGGCGCCGCCCAGCTAACCTTTGCCGTTGATGGTCTGGAAGCAGATCTTGTTCGCTACAAGCTGCACGCCAAAACCCTTGCAGAGACATTTGACCCTGACGCGGACGCCGCTGCGCTTTCCGAACTGGCAGACCGCGCAGCTGCGATCAGCGGCGCGGCGGAAATCCGGTTTCTGACCTTTGGCGCCCCAGTTGACCCAGCGACGACGCGCGCGGTGCAGCGGGCCTATCAAGGCGCGATTGGATTTGACTACAAAGGTGCGGTGTTTGTCATCGCCGCGCCGATCAGGCGAAATGACGTAACCATTGGCGCCGTAGTCGCGACCGTTGACGCAGCAGAACTTGAATGGGCGTGGCGAGCGCTGTCAGAGACGCTGTTTTTCTGTTCCTGCTGGTCCTCAGCGACAGTTCGCTCGCGTCGATTGCGCAGACGATGTTTTTGGCCTTTGACGGCCATTACACTCTGCTGGCGATCCCTTTCTTCATCCTCGCCTCATCCTTCATGTCGACGGGTGGAGTGGCGGCGCGGATCATTCGCTTCTCCATCGCCTGCGTTGGCCATTTCAGGGGCGGTCTGGCCATTGCGGGTGTTTTCGCCTGCATGTTGTTCGCCGCCCTTTCAGGTTCATCCCCGGCGACTGTGGCCGCCATCGCCACGATCGTTATCGCGGCAATGCAGAAAGTCGGATACACCAAGGAATTCGCTGCAGGCGTTATCTGTAACGCAGGAACGCTTGGTATTCTGATCCCTTCTTCCATCGTCATGGTCGTCTATGCCGCCGCTGTTGATGTGTCGGTCGGATGTTCCTGGCAGGCGTCATTCCCTGCCTGATGGCGGGCTTTATGCTGATGCTGGGGATCTATGGGTGGGCGCGCTACAAGAACATGGCCCCACAGCCCTTTGCAGGGTTTGGGGAAATCGCGGCGAGCGGGTTGGATGCGCTTTGGGGCCTTCTTCTGATCGTGATCATTCTTGGCGGTATCTATGGCGGTATCTTCACCCCGACCGAGGCTGCTGCAGTCGCGGCCGTCTACGCGTTCCTGATCGTCAACTTCGTTTATCGCGATATGGGGCCGCTGAATGTCGATGAAACGACAAAACACTCACTACTGACCCGCCCTCATGCGCTGATCACCGCCTTTTTCCACAAAGACACGCGAAAAACGCTGGCTGATGCAGGCAAGTTAACCATCACGCTGCTGTTCATTATCGCCAATGCGCTGATCCTGAAGCATGTTCTGACGGACGAGCAGATTCCACAGGCAATTGCCGGCGCGATGCTTGAGGCGGGCTTTGGCCCGGTCATGTTCCTGATCATCGTGAACGTGATCTTGCTGATTGGCGGTCAGTTTATGGAGCCTTCGGGCCTGATCGTCATCGTTGCGCCGCTGGTCTTTCCAATCGCGATTGATCTTGGCATCGACCCGATTCACCTTGGCATCATCATGGTGGTGAACATGGAAATAGGCATGATCACGCCGCCGGTCGGGCTTAACTTGTTCGTCACCTCAGGTGTCGCAGGTATGCCGATGCTGGCGGTTGTAAAAGCCGCTGCGCTATTCCTTGCGATCCTCTTCGTGTTCCTGATCATCGTGACCTACGTGCCATTGCTTTCCACGGTCATTCCGACAGCGGTTATGGGGCCAGAGATTGTGACGAGGTAGCAGATCCAGGAGTGGCGGATTGTGAGAACAAAAACGCCGCGCCTGGTCTGTTATTGGCGTGCTCTCTCTTTCAAAGTTGGAACCAGTGTTTGTTTGGTGCATTGGGTTCGTTGAAGGCGTTGACACATAGGGCTTAGTTTCAATGCCAAGCCACTCGTCCGTCCTGAGGCCGTGGCAGTGCCAATCACATGCCCCAAAAACGAATTGGCGAACTTCCGCCAAGTCCCCACGGCTGAAGATTGATCGACTGATTGACTTCCTTTCCATTCAGCGCGAAGCCATTTGAATGAACCTTTCTGACAACATGAAGGGGGCCGTCTTCATGATGGTCTCGATGGCGGCTTTCGTCATCAATGACAGCCTGATGAAATCACTGTCAGGTGAGATCCCGCTGTTTCAGGCGATTTTTCTGCGCGGAATGTTTGCGACGTTGCTGGTCGGCGTACTAGCCGCCCGTGCGGGCGTGATACGCTGGTCGGCGCTGGCTCTGGTCGACCGCCCTGTAGCGCTTATCCGGGTCTGCGCCGAAATTGGCGTGACGTCTTGCTTCCTTCAGGCGCTCTTTAACATGCCGTTGGCCAACGCCACGGCGATCTTACAAGGCGCACCCTTTGCGCTGACTTTTGCTGCTGCAGTGTTTCTACGCGAAAAGGTCGGCTGGCGACGCTGGACGGCTGTCATGGTCGGGTTCTTCGGCGTTCTTCTGATTGTGCGTCCGGGGGGAGAGGACTTTAACTCAGCCTCTTACTACGCCCTCGGCGCGGTTTGTTTTCTTGTGATCCGGGATATTTCAACACGTCGCTTGTCGCCCGAAACGCCGTCGCTGTTCATCACCATGATGACAGCTGTCGCCATCACCTGCTTAGGTGGCGCAGTGACTGCAACAAACAGCTGGCAGACTGTGGATGTTGCGACACTGGCGCAACTGGCCCTCAGCGCCTGTTTCCTGTTCGGCGGATATCTATTCAGCGTGATGACGATGCGTGTGGGGGAGATGAGCTTCATTGCCCCGTTCCGCTACACCATCCTCATCTGGGCGTTGCTTCTGGGGATCTTCGTGTTCGGCGAGATCCCGGACACGCTGGCATTTGTCGGCGCCGCCATTGTCGTCAGCGCCGGACTATATACGTTCTTCCGTGAGCGACGCTTAAGCTGACCGCGACCCGCGCTGGGTCAGCATGATTCCACCGATGACCAACGCCAGCGCAAGGGCGTGATAAAGGGCGAAGTCCTCACCCAATATCAGCACTGCCAGAATGGCTGTGAAGATGGGCACAAGGTTCGTATAAACCGTCGCTTTGCTTGGCCCGACCATGTCGATCGCGCGCAGAAAGAAGATCTGTGAAAGGCAGGACGGAAAGATCGCCACGAACACTGTCACCGCCCAGCCCTGCATTGAGGGCGGCTGATAGTCGGCCTGGAAGAATTCCCACACCGCCAAAGGCAGCGCTGTGATCAGCGCAATAACGGCGAATACAGCAAAAAGCGGGATCGGCGGCACATCGGGCCGCCGCGCCAGCGACAACGTGTAGGCGCAGTAGAACAAGATCGCGATCAGCATGATCACGTCGCCGTTGTTGAACGCCAGATCCAGCAATACCTGCGCATCCCCCCGACTGGCCACGATCGCAACGCCCACCAATGTCGTCGCCACGCCTATCGCCTGCAGCGCCGTGACCTTCGTGCCGTAAATAAAGAACGCGCCCAGCATCACCACGACAGGCATCGACCCTTGAAGAATGCCGATGTTCAATCCCGTTGTGTGGATTGAGGCGACGTAAAACAGCGTATTGAACCCGGTAAAGCCTGCGATCGACATCAGGATTACGACGCCCATTCGCGCTTTGATCACCGGCCAATGCTGAATGACTTCGCGCCCGTAGATCGGCCACATCACCGCAACGACCAGCACCCAGCGCATCAGAACCAGCGTGTAGGGTGTGACCTCACCAACAGCCAGCTGACCTGAAATGGCATTCATCGCCCACATCAATGTCGTGAGGATGAGCAGGACTGAGGGGACGGCGAACAGGCGTGAGATCATCATTGCGGCTTCGCATGACATGCGGGGCAGGGCAAGCAGCGCCGTGTCCGCCGTGAGGGCAGGGCATCATCGCGGCAACTTTATCTTGCATTTGTATGACAATTAAATATCGTCATTTCCCCAGTGAATCAGTGTGGAATATCAACCAGTAGTTGTAGCGCATCTCAAATCAGACGCCGCCGATAAAAGGCGCGCGAACCGTCCAAGGGAGGACACTTTATGAACGTCAGGCCAGACCCCACCTTCCACCCGTCGCCCAAATTGGCGATGGAGGCTGCACCTGAAAACTATGGCTTCACGATAATGCTCAGCCCAGATGGTTCCCAATCAGACGGGATTGCGGTTGTTGATCTGAACCCGAAATCATCGACCTACGGCGAAATTGTTCATCAGGTCATCGTACCTTACAAAGGCGATGAATTTCACCATTTCGGCTGGAATGCCTGCTCATCCGCGCTCAGCCCCCTGGCGGGCCACGCGTTTCTGGAACGTCGCTACCTGATCGTGCCGGGCATCCGGTCGTCGCGTATCTACATTATCGATGTGAAAGATCCGCTGAAGGCTGAAATCCACAAGATTATTGAGCCGGAAGAAGTTTTCGAGAAGACCGGCTATTCCCGCCCACACACGATCCATTGCGGGCCAGAAGGTATCTATGTTTCTACCCTTGGGGGCGGCGGCGAGGATGGCACAGACGGACCACCTGGCATCTTCATCATGGATTGTGAGACGTTCGAGATCCTCGGCAAATACGAGATGGATCGCGGTGCGCAGGACAAACACTATGATTTCTGGTGGAACCTGCCGCAGGACTACATGGTGTCTTCTGAATGGGGCCTGCCGCCGCAATACGAAAACGGCATCGTTCCCGAAGATCTGCTCAGCAACAAATACGGCCACTCGATCCATTTCTGGGACCTGCGCAAGCGCAAGAACATCCAGACCATCGATTTCGGTGAAAATTACCAGATGGCCCTGGAAATCCGGCCCGCGCATGACCCATCAAAATCTTACGGGTTTTGCGGCGTCGTCGTCGATACGACCAATCTGCAGGGCGCGATCTTTACCTGGTGGCGGGGTGATGATGGCACGTGGCAGTCCAAGAAAACCATCACTATCGACCCGGTTCCCGCCGACGCTGATGACCTGCCTGAGTTGCTGAAAGGCTTTGGCGCTTGTCCGCCACTGGTCACCGATATCGATCTCAGCCTCGACGATAAGTACCTGTACGTCGCCTGCTGGGGCCTGGGTGAGATGCATCAGTATGACGTCAGCGACCCGATGAACCCGGTTCTCGCGGGCAAGGTGGAACTTGGCGGCATCGTCAAGGATACCAAGCACCCCAACGGCAAAGATTTTGCCTATGGCCCGCAGATGGTTGAGGTCAGCCGCGACGGGAAACGCGTCTACTGGACCAACTCGCTTTATTCGACATGGGATGACCAGTTCTATCCTGATGATGAAGGCGGCCAGATGGTCATGGCGACCGTCGGTGAAAACGGCGGCCTGACGCTGGATGAAAACTTCTACGTCGACTTTCCGAAAGGGTATCGTGCGCACCAGATCAGGCTGGAGGGTGGCGACTGTTCAACCGACAGTTTCTGCTACCCGTCAGCCTAAAGCGTGGAAGACGCAATGAGTGTGACGGCCCTTTGGTGGGCCGTCATTTTTTCTGGGTTTTACCATGGCCTGAACCCCGGCATGGGCTGGCCGCTGGCGGTTTCAGCGGCGCTGATGGATCGCAAGACCTCCGCCCTCCCCAAGGCCCTCGGCGCGCTCGCCTTCGGTCATTTCCTCGCGATGACCGCGATCCTATTGCCATTTTCCCTGATGATCACATTGGTGGAGTGGGAAGTCGAAATCCGCATCGCCGCGGGTTGCATTGTCATCGCGCTGGGCGTCTATCTTCTGATCAACCGCCGCCATCCCCGTTTCCTCGCGCGGGTGAAACCAAGCCGCCTTGCATTATGGAGCTTCCTTGCCGCCATGGCCCACGGCGCCGGTCTGATGCTGGTTCCAATCTTTCTGGGCATCTGTCTGATCGATGATCTGGAGGCAGGCCACCAAGCGGCGGGAGAGTTGATGACAGGCAACGTAGGAACAGCCTTCCTCGTCTCTCTCGCACACACCGCTTCGATGACGCTGGTGGGTGGGATCGTTGCGACGGTGATCTACTTCTGGCTGGGGCTAAAGTTTCTGTCGAAGACCTGGTTCAATCTTGATGTGGTCTGGGCGCTGAGCCTGGTGGCTGTTGGGGCGTTTGGGATATGGAGCGCGCTGGCGGGGCATTGAGGCGGCAAGCTAATGCCGAAGGTCACCTTTCCTGCCTTTCATATTAGCTGCGTTTTGAAACTGAGGTCATGTTGCTGGTAGTGACTAAATTCAAGCGTGCATGATCTCGAGGACCGCGATTGAACGGATCTACAGCTTGACGACGCGGTGGTCATTGATTGCTTCAAAGCGAGTTTGATTGCCAATGCTAGCTATCACATGCCTTGACGTCGCTTGCGGCGCTATAGCTTGACCATGGTATCCTTTAAGGCAACTGTTAAGAAAGTATCGCGGCATAGCTGGTAAGCGGAGATTAACCAATGATTGGACGAGTTGGACTGGCAATCTTACTTTCGATAGGGTCTTCCAGCGCACATGCGCAGACTATACCTCAAAGCATTGATAATATAGCGGCGTTGAGTAAGTTTGAGCCAGACAATCCATCAATCAAGTTGGTGAAGGTCGCAGAAGGGTTTGAAGATCCAGTAAACATAACTAATGCTGGAGATAGCTCTGGGCGCTTGTTTGTCGTTGAGCGAGAAGGTCGAATTAAAATAATTCAGAAATCTGGCGCCGTTGAAGAGCGCCCTTTCCTGGATCTAACAACATTAAAACCGACGACGATCAATCAATCTGGTAACGTTGTTCAAAGTGACTTCATTGAACAAGGTTTGTTTTCGGTTGCCTTTCATCCAAATTATGAAAGAAATGGCCATTTCTATGTGCACTATACATCTGCAGAACAAAACGGGGCAAGTGTTGTCTATAGGTTTTCAGTAAACCCAGATTCACCGAACCATGTAACACAAAGCCAAGCAATCGAAAGTTCAAAGTTAATTCTTCAGATTGATCAGCCTTCTTATAACAACAATGGTGGCCAGCTAGCTTTTGGACCAGATGGGTATCTGTACATTAGCCTTGGCGATGGCGGTTTCAATTCTCCAAAGAATGCGAGCCAAGAAATGTCATCACGTTTGGGTAAGATCTTACGTATCGATGTTGATGGTGGAGACCCGTACGCGATACCAGACGACAATCCATTCTTATCAGAAGGTGGCACTCCTCAGGATGAGGTATGGGTTTATGGATTTCACAATCCTTACAAATTCGCTTTTGATGAAAAGACTGGAGGAATGTTTGTAGCGGATGTTGGCGACAGTTCACGAGAAGAAATCAATTATCTGCCGCCAAAGGTAAGCTCTGGTTTAAATTATGGCTGGCCATTAATGGAGGGTTCGCAATGCTATTCTCCAACTGGCTCAGAGCAGTCTGAGTGCAATAAGAAATCACTGATACTACCTGTGTTCGAATATAACCATCCACCCAAAAATTCGAAACCTGATCCCGAAACTGGTGCTTTTGCTTGCGCCTCTGTTCAAGGGATTGGCGTTGCCAAAAATGCTCCTTTTGAAGGGGTCTACATGTTTGGGGACTGGTGCTCTGGCAAAATTTATGGGGTTGGTTGGGATGGATCCAGCTGGAACGCGCAAGTTCTTGCAGAAACCAATCTGCACATTACGGCAGGCGGCATAGCGGAGAATGGATCTGTACACGTTCTCAGCGCGAAATTTTATTTCGATGACCCAAACAAAGATATTCCGCCCTTTGGAACTGTCTGGCGTGTTGATGCCACACGATAATATTGCGCAGCTTCACCAAAGTGACTCTCTGTCTGTCTTGATGCGTTCCAGTTAGGCTAACCTGCTCTGGAAAGGTGTATCTGATACTGTTTCAGGGTAATGTTGGGCTTCAGAGTATTTCGGGTAGAGGTGGTATTTTCACCTCTCCAGAAACAGCGATATTATCGCGCGTTAGTTGAAAACTATGCGTTTGGACGACGGCAGTTGGATTGCGCAGCACTTGGTAACATCTGGCTCAAAGCAGACAGACAGGCGCTCGCATCATTTTGTGCGTTAAGAAAGCACTAATTTTCAATGATACTAATCACATAGCCTAGTCGGCTGTGATTTTCGTGCTGTCGCGTCAAATTTTGGTCGCGATCGTCATCTGCTTCAGAATGAGGTTTCCGGTATCTTGTTCTGATTGACGAGGCTTGCCAGGAAACAGAGCCATAGAAGCCTCACCCACCTGGCCAGGAGGCGCATATTTTGCCCTGCTGGTGAGAGAATGGCGTTGATGGCGTCGCCTTCGAGTCCAGCGAGGTGGTTTCGTTCAAGATGCCCGTCGTGTTTCAGGTGGCCGATGACCGGCTCAATGCCGCTTCGCCGTCGCATCTCGCGTTTGACGGTGGGTGATTTGATCCCTCTGGTCTGACTGATCGTGATGTCGAGATCAACGCGGTCGATCTTGTGGCCGCGATATCCCTTATCTGCATAGACCCGTTTTACGGTTGTACCGGTGAGCTTGGCGACCTGATCTATCTGGCCCGCCAGCGTATGCCCGTCATAGGGGGCGCCGGGCAAAGCCATGGCGCCCAGAACGAACTGGCCGCCCTTGCAGCGCTCGTTGGTGGTGGCGAAGGAGGTTTTGACGCCGAACTCGTATTTAGTGCGGGCCTTGCCTTTGCCGATACATTCCACCTCGGGCGCATGCAGGGCGTAGAGCTTGTTCTTGTCGCTCGCCTGCTCGACGCAAGCGCGACGCATGTGATTTTCCCAAGACGGAGCCTCACAAGTAAAG
>CALKOT010000040.1 GCA_938092015.1 uncultured Paracoccaceae bacterium | reverse complement strand
AATACAATTCCACGGTGAATATCCCAAAGCCCTCCCATCAGGTGAAAGGGCAAAAGTGGCCGACTTTTACGCCGCCCGCGACCGCATTGGGCCGCCGCTACCGTGGTCGAGTATTGCTCCGCCGATTACAAGGAACTATGTTTTTCATTGTTCCACCGCTGCTCCTCATATTGATTGGCCCTTCACTGATTGAGATCACGCGCGCCCTCGCAAACTTCAACAGCCGATGATGAGGGGCATTCTCATAATTGCAGCCTCGCTTGCCCTCATGGGCTGTGTTCAGCCGCAAGACGCTCTGGCGCAACGCCCGGGACCTGCATCCGATGTCCCGCCTCTAGAGCTTGGTTTGCGCCTCTTTAAATCTGGCGAGCCGACGTTGGCGCTAAGTGCCTTTAACCGCGCGCTTGGCAAGGGTGACGTAACCGCCGAAGCGCTGACAGGCGTCGCTGTCGCTTTACATCGCCTTGCCGTCGGAAAGACTCTGTTCGGTTTCTCAAAAGCGCAGTGGATATTGACCCTAACTTCGCAATAGCGCGGAACAATCTAGGCGTCCTTTTGTATGAACTTGGCGATATCTCTGGGGCGGTCAGCGAATTTGAAATAGCCTATGCGCTTAGCGACGGCCTCAACCGAGATATCAGCACCAATCTCGGCATTGCTGAGACTGTAACCGCCCAAACGGATGTCGAAACTATCGTCACTGAAGATAACGTTACCTTTGATGTCATCCGTTTCGGCCATGGCGTCTTTCGCCTGACGCCTCGTAACATCGTGGGCGAAGAGGATCCAACATGACACCCATGAACCACCTGGCGGTGTTAGCCTCGCTCATATTGCTGACGGCGTGCGCCCAACCTCAGACCTCTGAACAGCAGGCCAATGCAAAAGAGGCCGAGCGTACAAGCGGCGCAGTGAACGTAATCGACGCCGTTAACTTGAATGAGTTGATGTTGACGGTTTCAAACCCAGAAGATGCCGTTGTCTATTTCCGTAACTCGCTAAAACAAAACCCGGATCGGATTGACCTGAAGCGTGGCTATGCGCTTAGCCTAGCCAGGTCGCGGCGCCATGGGGACGCCATTTTGGTCTTTGAGGAATTTGTCGCCACCGGGCAGGCTGATGATGCGATCCAACTGGAATACACACACTCTTTAGCCCGTCTGCAACGTTGGGACGACGCTGGCGCCCAATTGGCGCTGGTCAGCCCAGCGCTTGAAACACCTCGCAGGTATTTAATGGTCGCTATGCTAGCCGATCAACCCAGCGAGTGGACCAAAGCCGACAAAGCCTACGAGCGCGCGCGGCGCCTAACCTCAAACCCTGCAAACATCCTTAACAATTGGGGCGTCAGCCGGATGTCCCGCAAGGAATATGAAGCAGCAGCAAAATTGTTTGAGGAATCGCTCGCACATAATCCACGCCTCTTTAACGCCAAGAATAACCTCGCCGTTAGCCGGGCGTTGCAGGGCGAATATCGTCTACCGTTAGTTTCGCTGTCAGAAGAAGAGCGTGCGACGCTGCTACACAATGTCGGCGTCATCGCGTTGCGCCGCGGGGATACCTCGCAGGCGAAAGGTCTGTTCACCGTGGCGCTTGAAGCCCATCCACGCTTCTACCCTGCAGCCGCTGAAAAACTGGCCGCACTGGAAGCGATTGTAGAGAACTGAGATGACTGCCGAGTTCGCCCTCATTACATTCGTGGTAGCGACGCCAATTGCGATCGCAATGATTTATTTCGATGTCACTACCATGACGATCCCAAATTGGTTGACCGGCGGCGCCTTCGCGTTGTTCGCTGCATTGGTCTATTTTGGACTTGGCCTCGATGATTTTCTGCAGCGCCTTTTAGGCGCTGGCATCGTTTTCGCCGCAACCTTCTTGTTCTTTGCCCTGAATAAAATGGGGGGTGGTGATGCGAAAGCTGCTACCGGCATGGCCTTGCTGGTTGCGCCTTGGGATGCTGGTTTTGTTCTGATTTTGCTTGCGGTTCTGGGCCTGTTGCTGATGGGCGGCTATGCCTTGGCCCGGCGAGCATCACCCGGTGGAATTACATGGGCGACACAGTTGCCCTATGGGGTGACGCTGGGCGCTGCCTTGATTGTGTACACGGCGCTTGTCGCCTTTCTCATCAACTAACCTGGCAGGCGCAAGAAATGGCGGCATCCCCTCCTCTCTCTCCCAAAAGCATCCCTGAAACCGGTCTCGGCGACGGGTTCCTGATGGACCTGCTGATCAAGAATATCTATCGGCTTGCACAGGAAAAACCGACGGACATGGCTGCTGAAATGCGTGTTCAGTTGCCAATAATCGAAGACGTGCTGGTGCTGGCGCGCGAGGCCAAGCTTGTTCAAACCCTCGGTTCCCTCGGCGCAACGATGGCGGCGGAACTCAGGTACGAGTTAACTGATGCAGGCCGCGCTTGGGCTTTGGACGCATTGAAGCAATCAGAATATATCGGGCCTGCTCCGGTGCCGCTTCACCAATATATCGAGCAGGTGCATCGGCAAAGGATCAGAAACGAGGTTATTACGCGCGTCAAACTAGATGACGTGCTTGAAGAAGTTACACTCAGCCAAGACCTCGTAGATGCCGTTGGCCCCGCAGCCAACTCTGCTGCTTCGATGTTGCTTTACGGACCGCCAGGCAATGGCAAGTCCTCGATCGCTATCGCAATTTGCGCAGCTTTCAAAGATGCCGTGTTCATACCTTATGCGATTAAAATTGATCGCCAGGTGATCACGATGTTCGATTCCACAGTTCACACGCCCTTGAAATTGGCCGACCAGGCGAATGGCCTCCGGACGACTTCAGGTTATGACAAGCGCTACCAGGTCTGCAAACGCCCGGTCGTTATCACAGGCGGTGAGTTGACGATCGATATGCTGGACCTGCAGTTCAACCCAATTAGCCGCGTCTACGAAGCACCGATGCAGTTGAAAGCAGCCGGCGGCGTCTTTGTCATTGACGACTTTGGTCGACAGCGGGAACAGCCCCAGGCGCTGATAAACCGTTGGATCATTCCGCTTGAGCAAGGCGTCGACTATCTGACGTTGCAATCTGGGCGTAAGTTCGAAGCGCCTTTCGACACATTGGTGATTTTTTCGACCAACATCCCGCCCCGGCAGTTGGTCGATGATGCTGCGCTGCGTCGGATCCGGCACAAGATTGAAGTGCCAAAACCAAATTGTGACGATTTCATTAAGATCTTTGTCTCAGCCTGCCATAAGCGCGGGATCTGCCCGACCGAAGAGATGATGCGTCACATCTTGATCGATCTCTACGAAAAGAACGGCGAAGAATACGCAGCCTTCCACGCTGGCTATCTTCTCGATCAAATTGATGCGATTTCAACATATGAAAGCGTTCCACCACAGCTAAACGTCGACTTTCTTCGACGCGCTTGGCGCAATCTGTTCACGACAGCTTGATCGTTTCTAACGACGGAAATGCGGCCCGCTGCCGTAAAATGCACAGATCAGTAAGGCAAACCTGCCACAGCTGACCGTTTTGTGGCGCCATCTGATCACAGGTGTATATAGGTAGTTATGCGGTTTTCACTTAAGTTCGTCGCCGGGTTACTCTTGTTCCTCGCTGGGCTCGGCGCGGCTGGTCTTGGCGTGAAATCGCTTAACGAAGGCTTGGCCAAACGCGAAGAAGCGGCAGAAGCTAAACCGAAAGACCGGCAGGAACGTGTGTTCAGCGTTGTTACGGGTCGCATCGACAATAGTGAAATCCAACCCAAAATCACTGCCTATGGCGAAATCCGAAGCTGGCGCACGCTTGAAATTCGCGCTTCAACAGGCGGCTATGTTGTAAACCTCGCAGAGGAGTTTCGTGACGGCGTTTCTGTTGAAAAGGATGCTTTCCTCTTCGCCATAGACCCTAAGGAATACAAAGCTGCAGTGGCCGATGCACGCGCCGCCGTCTCTGAAGCCGAGGCGGACCTCAAAGAAGCAACACAAAGCGTCGGTGTTACGGAAAGAGAACTTGCTGCCGCCGACACCCAACGTGATCTCCGCGCCTCTGCACTAGCGCGCCAAGAAGACCTGTTGCGTAGGGGAGTTGCGACATCATCAGTTGTCGAAGAAGCTGAGATGTCACTGGCCTCAGCTGAGCAGACTGCAGCAAGCCGGGCCCAGATGCTACTGACGTCCGAAGTCAAGATTGATCGCAATAGGCTTCGGCTGGAACGTGCAAAGATTGCCCTGTCTGAAGCTCAGCGCGATCTTGCGGAAACTGAACATCGCGCACCCTTTGGCGGTCTTGTCTCGGACGTAACGATTGTGCTTGGCGGTCTTGCTGCGCCGAACGAACGTTTGGGCCTTCTGATCGACCCGACCGCTCTGGAAGTAGCATTTCGTGTTACCAATGCGCAGTTCGCACGGTTGCTGAGTGATGATGACGCACTGCGAAAGATCGCAATAGACGTTACGCTAGAACTGGATGAAACGCCTTTGACGCTGCCCGGCGTCATAGATCGCGCTGGTGCGATAATCGAAGCAGGCGAAACAGGCAGGCTGATCTACGCCAAAATTGGGTCACAGACAGCAACCTTGCTTCGGCCAGGAGATTTCGTGACCGTCACTATCACTGAACCACCGCTATCAGACGTAGCGCGAATTCCAGCGGCTTCCGTTACCGAAGAAGGTGAGTTGCTATTAGTGGACAATGACCGCCTGACGACATCCACTGTCCGCATATTGCGACGCCTTGGGGATGATGTCGTAGTTAGTGGCGCACCACAGGGCGCAATCTATGTCGCTGATAGGGCGCCGCAGTTGGGTAAAGGCGTAAAAGTAAAAATCGTTGGTGATAATGCAGCCCCCTCCCCCACCACGCCCGCCAACCTTGTTACATTGGACCCTGCTCATCAGGAAAAAATGATCGCCTGGGTCGAGGCGAACACACGCTTACCGGAAGAGATGAAGTCGCGGATACTGAAACGTCTTCGCACCGGTAAAGCGCCGCAACGCATGATTGATCGCCTGAACCAACGGATCGGCGGCTAAGTCCGTGGCGGCCAGCCCAACTGAAGTAATCGCTCGCGCCTCACGCGGGATATTTGGCTATTTTGTACGACACCAGACAGCAGCGAACCTCATTCTCCTCCTCATGTTGGTCGGGGGATACTACGCATCAACAGAAATCCGCAGCCAGTTCTTCCCGGATTCTGTGCGGGAAAAAGTAACCGTAACAGTGATATGGCCCGGCGCAGGCCCAAATGATGTCGACAGCGCTATCATCGGCCTGATTGAGCCAAGCATGCTTTCAGTCGAAGGCGTCGAAGGCACAGACACGCTGGCGCGCGAAGGCTGGGCAAGCATCTGGGTGAATTTCGAAGATGGCTGGGACATGGGAAGAGCCGTCGACGAAGTGAAGGCGGCGGTCGACCAGGTCAGTGGACTTCCCAAAACTGCTGAAGACCCGACTATCACGCGTAACGCATACCGAGATCGCGTCACAGACGTCGTTATCCATGGCCCGGTGGACACTGACCAGCTGACGCGCTTCGCCACCGAATTTCAGGGGCTGTTGTTTCGCGAAGGGGTAACGCGAACGCGTCTTCGCGGTGTTCAAGATCCAACAATTCGGATAGCCACGCCAGAGGCCGCGCTGATCCGCCACGACATCTCAATCGCCGAGATTTCAGCAGCTATTGCAAATGAAACTGACACAAACCCCGCAGGCGATGTCAGTGCCGGCGCCACCCGCATTCGAACGGGTGAAGAACGCCGATCAGCTGAAGAGATTGGTGCAATTCCTGTCAGAACCAATCCTGACGGCACTCGTCTATTCGTACGTGATGTTGCTACGATAGAAGTTGAAGGCGTTGAACAGGGGCTTGCCTACTACTGGGATGAGAACCCGGCAGTAACGATCAGCGTCGACCGATCGGCCAAAGGCGACTCTATAAAAATACAAGCCACGGTACAGGACGTAGCGGATGAGTTCGAAAAAACGCTGCCAGAAGGCGTCAGCGTTCAACTGACCCGTACCCGCGCACAGGCCATCACAGACCGGTTGAACATCCTGTTCTCAAACGGCGCGATTGGGCTTGGTCTTGTTCTGCTCTTTCTATTTCTCTTTTTATCCGCCCGCACGGCGTTCTGGGTCGCGATGGGTATACCCGCCGCAATGGCTGCAACAATTGGTATCATGTGGATCGCAGGACTAACGCTGAACATGGTCTCGCTATTTGCGCTGATCATCTGTCTTGGCATAGTCGTCGATGATGCGATTGTGGTGGGTGAGCATGCTGATTTCCTCGCCGAGAAAGGCATCGCTCCAGCTGAAGCGGCGGAACAAGCGGCGCGCCGGATGGCCGCGCCGGTTTTCTCCGCTTCGATCACAACGATCATCGCTTTCGCGGGCCTTGTTTTCATCGGCGGACGGTTCGGCACCTTAATCCTGGATATCCCCCTCACCGTCATCGCAGTTCTGGTCGCATCACTTTTGGAGTGCTTTTTGGTGTTGCCGGCGCATATGCGTCACGCGCTGGCCGCCAAAGGAAAGAAACGCTTTTACGACTGGCCCAGTCGGCAGTTCGACAAGGGTTTTCAATGGTTCCGACGCACGTTATTTCGCCCCTTTGTAAAGGCTGTGATCGGCGGGCGATATCTGGTCATTGGCGGCGCGACGTTCCTTTTGCTGTATTCGATTTCATTGGTGATCACGGGCGAAGTTCGTTGGCGGTTTTTCAATGCGCCGGAACGCGGCACAATCGACGCCAACATCGCAATGCTGCCAGGCGCTATCCGCACTGATACGCGAGGGCAGTTGCGCGAAATGGAGGCTGCTTTGAAACGGGTGGCTGACCGGCTTGAAGCCGAGCATGGCAGCGCCCCAGTGGCATATGCGATCGCGCAAGTCGGCGGCACTGCTGGCTGGCGCGGGCTTTCTGGCGTCGAAGGAAAAGACCCAGACTTACTTGGCGCCCTCAGCGTTTCACTCATTGATCCTGACTTGCGCCCCTACACCCAATGGGAAGTGATCAGCGCCTGGCAGGATGAAATCGTTCGCAGCAGTAAGTTAGAGACGCTAGCGATGTTTGGAGGACGCTCTGGTCCCGGCGGCGACACGATAAACGTGAAATACATCGGCGAAGACGTCGATGTCCTGAAAGAAGCCGCTGAAGCGACAAAACTGGCGCTCGAAGCATTCGCACCAGTCTCTGCCCTGGAAGATACGCTTGCCTATGGAAAGGGTGAGATGTTGCTGACACTCACTCCCAAAGGACAGGCATTGGGTCTATCGACGGACCAAATCGGCAACATCCTCCGCAATCGATTGTCGGGAATCGAGGCCGCTGAATTTCTGGTCAACAGCCGCACGGCCACTGTCGAGGTTTCACTACCAGAGGCTGAATTGACCGCAGATTATCTGGAACGGGCCCGCATCAGAACACCATCTGGCGCCTATGCTGCGCTATCCGAGGTCGTGAATATTGAGACCAGCCTGGGGTTTTCCTCAATCCGCCGAGAGGATGGATTGCCTTTGATAATCGTAACGGGCGATGTATCGGAAGACGATCCGGCGGCGGCGCAGGAAGTAACCGATGCACTGACCCAGCAAATCATTCCTGACGTAATGAGCCGGTTTGACGTACAGGCGGAACTTGGCGGACTCGCAGAACAGGAAAAAGATTTTCTAAATGACGCCACCAAAGGTTTCATCGCTTGCATCATTGGCATCTATCTAGTTCTGACGTGGATTTTCGCTTCTTGGGCGCGGCCCATCGTAATCCTACTGGCGATTCCATTTGGACTGGTTGGAACGATTTGGGGCCATCATTGGTTCGGCATCCCACTTTCTATGTTCACAGTCGTCGGGCTGATCGGCATGGCAGGAATTATCGTCAATGACAGTATCGTTTTGATTACGACAGTGGATGACTATGCCAAAGACCGGGCGCTGTATCCCGCACTGGTCGATGGCGTATGCGACCGGCTTCGTCCTGTTCTTTTGACAACGCTGACGACTGTCGCCGGTTTGGCGCCGCTGCTCTATGAAAGCAGTCTGCAGGCTCAGTTCCTTAAGCCCACGGTGATCACCTTGGCCTTTGGCTTATCCTTCGGACTGGTCATGATATTGGCCGTAACACCGGCTTTCGTCATCATGCAGCACGACGTTGGAAATGCTTGGCGCGCTTTTCGCAGAGGATCTCTTCAGTTGATCCGGCGCCGAAAAGGTCTTGGCGCCGGAAGCAAATGATCAACGTGCAAGGATGTCCCTGAGTTCCACAATGTTCGCTCTGGCGCGCAGCACATTTTCCGCCATTGCGCTTAGGTGATCCGGCATCATAAACCCGTCTTCGCGACCGTTTGAGACGATCAGCGGGGATAAGGCTGCGGTCTCGGCAATTCTGGCCTCCATGCGGTCCCAGACATCCGTCAGGTCGCGTTTGTCCATTACACTGGCAAAGTCCACTCGCGCGCCCTGCATCAACCCGTGATATGCGTACATCCGCCCACGGGCTTCATGAAATAAGTTATCGGCGCGAAGGTCGAACCAGCCTGCATTATTACCTTCACCATCAACGAAGGTATGGCTCGCAACATCATAGACATGCCCCTGGCTGCGCTTACCGATTTGATCAACAAGAGAACCAAGATCTTTTGAAACCCGGTCCAGCAACTGAAACAAATTGTCCGCCCGTGCGTCAAACAAGGCGTCACAATTCATCAAGCGCGTGTTGAAGCGATCAAACAGTTCAATTGTATCGGCATAGTTCGATGCGGCGCTGGTGCCCCAAAGAGGAAGGCGATCGTTGAACGGGTTGAGAATCCAGGTCGTCTCATCGATCTGCAAACGCCCCCTTGCCGCGACCAGATCAGGATCAGCCTCAGATGTGCCGCGCACCCTGCCAAGCGTGTCTGTCAATTCTATCGACATCCGTCGCACAGCGCCCAGCGCCCCGATCTGGAAACTGGCTTTGTTGTCAAAGAAGGGGGTTGAGGCCCAATCGGTTAGAAAAAAGAGGCCTGCCTTGTACTGAGGCGTCGCTGGCGCCCAGTCATTCTGGTTAACCAAAAGATCGAGAAGGCCAATCTGAACCTCAACAATCTGGCTACGCTCACACGTACGGCTAGCCGCCGCACCGCTTTCAGGCTCTGTCTCACCAGCGGCGACTGCTGTCGTGCTCGCTGTTATCAATGTCTGAGGATAGCTTAGATCCTCACCCCTGATCCATGAAAACCGCCAGACCATTGTTCCGAGGTAGATCAGGGTCAAGACCATGACGACCGGGCGAACAAAGTAGTAAACTCGTTTGATCAGGCCTTTGTTACTAAGATCATCGCCGCGACCTTTCCGCGTAAAACGGTGAAAGCCTAAAAGCCCCCTGATCCGATCCCAAATTTCTACAAGCCAATCAAATATCCGCGTCACGTGTCCTGCCCTTCAGCAAAAAGGAGTATCTTGCCTATATGGGCGCTAATTGAGAACGGGACAACGGCGAAGGGCGCAGATCAGCCAGCGGCGAAACATCCGTCTAGCGAAACTGCGCGCTCTGGCCCAAGGACAGTCACTGAGAGCAGAGATCTATCGATCCAAAGCCCGGCTTCGGTTTCCACCGGGCCTTCAGCGATCAGCTTACCATTCAAAACACTGGTGACGACGGGTCCAAACCAAACACCCTCTGGTCCTTCGACGACGATAACAAGCGCAGAAATCAAAGGCGCCTGCAAAGACAACTCTGCAACGAAACGACGTTTTTCACCGGCGCCTTCAACTTTGCATTCATGTGCGATCAATCCGCCTTCTACCGCATTTAGTGGCGCAGTGGCTGCGGCGCGATCAAGAAAGTAGCCACCATCTTCGGCGGCATCAGGGGAAATCTCCATTGCGATATCTTGCTGCGCTGGAATGCAGATATCGCTGCAAAGGCCATAGCTGAAATTCAACCGGATAGAGATCGGTTTAGCTGGATCTTCAGGTGTTAACATCAATGGCAGCACCATGCGTTCTTCATATCCGATGGTACGTGAGCCATATGTATCGAACACAACCGGCGTGGGCCATTCAATCGACACAGCTTTCAGATTAGTGGATCCCGCCCAATCGAAATGCGGTGGAATCCCGGCATCGCCAGGGTTTCGCCAGTATGTCTTCCAGCCCGGTTTCAGTTCCATCCGCAAAGCGGTCAGCCGACGCCCGTCTTCAACCATCCTGCCGCTGTGTAGGTACACGCTTGCATAGTCAGTCTTCTGACCGAAAAGGCCTTGCCCCAAAGCCGGGCTATTTACACTCATGAGCACCATGAGTGATGAAAAAAGGCAAGCAAACGCGCGGATCATGCGCTCCTCCAACAGAACTTACGACGTCTCTACGCCAATTTCATGTTTCATGCCCATCACAACTCAGAGACATCACACTTGATCCAGGTGGGATGGAAGCGCACATTCACAGAATGACTGAAGATGCAGATACACAAGACGGGTTGAGCGGCAAAATGCTGATCGCAATGCCGTCTATGGGCGATCCCAGGTTCGAAAAGACCCTGATTTTCATGTGCGCGCACGCAGATGACGGCGCACTTGGGCTTGTAGTTAACCGACGGGTGGAAGAAGTTAGCCAAAGTGATCTGTTCGATAAGCTCGATCTGCACACAGCGCCCGATGCCGAGATCCGCCATGTTCATTACGGTGGGCCGGTCGAGACGGGGCGCGGGTTTGTTTTGCACAGCGCTGACTACCATATCGACGAAGCTACGCTTGAGGTTGACGATAAAGTTTCGATGACCGCGACCGTTGATATTCTGAAGGCGCTCGCAGCTGGCGAAGGGCCACGGAACGCCATGATCGCACTTGGCTATGCCGGCTGGGGTGGCGGTCAGTTAGAGGGTGAATTGCAACGAAATGGATGGCTAACCTGCGATTCAGACGATGATCTCATCTTCGGCGTAAATGATGAGGGAAAGTGGGAAGCCGCCCTCGCTAAACTGGGCGTAAACCCCACATGGCTTAGCACTGAGGGCGGCTCAGCCTGACTTCACAGCGCCGGCATGTCCTTTTGCAACCGAAAGATCAATCGATTTTCTGTGTTGGAGATATCTTCGCTGAGCGACTGATTGCAGATCGGACCAGCGTCTTCCCCTAGTGATTTCATGTAGTTCGCGCCAGAAAGAATGGACGCATATGTTTCACTCTGGCGACGCACAATGCTGGCTGCCTCGGCCACAACGTTGATGCTGGCGGCACCGGCGGCGATGGCCTCTTCGGCGGCATCCCAAAGACGATCTTCGAATGCGGCTATGGTGTCATTCGCAGCGAAGCGTTCCGATGCGCAAAGAAAGGCTGGAAAAGTTTTGGTCGTAGAATGATGATGTTGATCTAATGCCATGAAAGTTCTCCTCAGTTCAGTGAGGGGACTTTCGGCGAAAATGGTTAATACCGTTCTGATCAAAGCGCGCGACGAAAGTTATTTCGTTAACTTTTCTGCCGATCAATCAACACGGCCCCGCCGATCACGGCGCAGTGCAGCATAGAGCACATGGTCGCGCCAACGGCCGTCAATCTGAAGGTAAGCTTGCGCAACGCCTTCGTACTTGAAGCCAGATTTTTCCAAGACACCGCGTGACGCTTTGTTTTCGGGCAAGCAGCCTGCTTCTATCCGGCCGAGTGTAAGTGCTTCAAACGCATACTCCAAAAGGGCCGTAAGCGCCTCTCGCATATAACCGTTGCGCGCTTGCGTCTCTGCGATCCAATACCCAACAGAGCCTGATTGAGATGGGCCTCGCCTAAGATTATCCAGTGTTACTGCGCCAATGAAATCGCCACCGTCCTTCAGGAATATGAAGAATGGGTACGCCCGTTCAGTTCGGATTGCGCGGCCAGTCCAATGGACACGATGGCGAAAGGCGCGGCGAGTGAGATGGTCGGAGGCCCAGCTGGGTTCCCACGGCTTCAGAAAGTCGCGACTTTCCAAACGCACTTTCGCCCAAGCTCGATAGTCACCATGACGAGGCGGGCGCAGGACCAGCCGGTCAGTTTCTATTCGCGGCTCCCTCTTCCGCCCGAACACAGACTTAAGCCGCGAGCCGGGCCTGATACGCCGCCAGATCAGGCGCTTCACTGACTGGACCGTAGTAGGCGAGGGTTGGTTTTGCATCGATCAGACGCGCCGCTGCTGCGCGCGCGCCTTCAAGCGTCACCCCATCGATCTTGGCGACTGTTTCAGCAAGGTCGGGCGTTTTGCCCCAGATCATCAGCGACCGCGCCAATCGTTCCGCGCGCGCAGAGGCGCTTTCGAGCCCCATAACCAGCCCGGCTTTCATCTGGGCGCGGGCCCGATCGAGTTCCACTTGCGTAAGTTCCCCCGCCGCGGCCTTGATTACATCTGCAGTCACATTGGTCAGTTCTGCAACCTGATCTCCGCCTGTACCCGCATAGATAGTGAACATACCGCTATCAGTGTACGCACCAGCTTGCGCGAAGATCGTATAGCAAAGGCCACGCTTTTCTCGCGCTTCCTGGAACAAACGCGAAGACATACCCCCGCCCAGCGCAACGCTCATCAGCTGGGTCGCGTAGAAATGTTCATCAGCGTAGGCTGGCCCTTCGAAAGCAATGGCCACATGCGCCTGCTCAAGGTCCTTAATCTCGCGGCGTTCTCCGCCGTCATAGACGGCCGCGAGGCGCGCCGGCGCTGCAGCCGGTTTCATGTGGCCGAACAGGCGCTCTGCATCTGCGACCATCTCATCATGATCAACCGCGCCCGCGGCAGACAGGATCATCTGGTCCGGTGTGTATTGCGTGCCTATGAAGCCCCGAAAGTCATCCTGCAGGAAGGCGCTGACAAGCTCAGCTGGACCAAGGATCGGGCGGCCAATGGGCTGATCCGGAAAAGCTGTTTCCTGCAGCCAGTCGAAGATGATGTCATCGGGTGTGTCCAGTGACTGGCCTATTTCCTGCAGGATCACACCGCGCTCAATCTCGATCTCATCAGGTGCAAAGGCGCTGTCGGTCAGGATGTCGCCGATGATGTCGAGGCCCAGCTTTGTATCCTCAGCCAGCGTCCGCGCATAATACGCCGTTGCTTCACGGCTAGTGTAGGCGTTCAGGTGGCCACCAACATTTTCGATCTGCTCGGCGATGTCGAGGGCTGAGCGTTTGGACGTGCCTTTGAAGGCCATATGCTCCAAGAAATGCGCGACGCCGTTCTGGTTGGCGGTCTCGTTCCGCGAGCCTGCGGCGATCCAGACGCCGAGTGTGGCGGACCCGAAACCAGGCATGTGTTCGGTGATGACGCGAAAACCGTTGGGCAGGGTGGACAGGCGAATGCTCATGTACGGGCGGACTTTCTGATGTGGCCCTTAAGGGCGTCTAGGTCGTTGGGCAGAACGGTAAAACGTTCATCACGTTCATACAAATCCGCCATACGCGCAGGCAAAGCAGGGCGCTGGCCACAAGCCGCCTCAACCGCATCGGGGAATTTGGCGGCATGGGCGGTGGCGAGCGCGACGACCGGTCCGCTGACCGCCTCAGCCGCGCCAACGCCGATGGCGGTGTGGGGGCAGAGGACGTGGCCGGTTTTAGCAGCATAGGTCTTGATCAGGCCTGCAACCTCATCCTCGCCATAGCGGGCACTGTCGAATTCATCGCAGAGCCGGTCTTTCGCTCCTTGGGACAGGGCGAAGCCGCCATTATCTGACAGCTCTTTCATCAGCTGCTGCACAGCGGGGCCTTCGCGGTCGTAGAGGTCGAAGAGGAGCCGCTCAAAATTGGAACTGACCTGGATGTCCATGGACGGAGACGTCGACGGCTCCACCCCACGCTTCTCATGCGCACCGGTCTGAACGGTCCGGTGCAGGATGTCGTTCTGGTTGGTCGCAACGACGAGGCGGTCAATCGGCAGGCCCATGCGTTTCGCCACATAGCCCGCGAAGACGTCGCCGAAGTTGCCGGTAGGAACTGAGTAGCTGATCTTCCGTCCCGGCGCGTCCAAGGCGACGGCGGAGGTGAAGTAGTATACGGCCTGCGCCAGCACCCGCGCCCAGTTAATGGAGTTGACGGCGGCAAGCTTCATCCGATCGCGGAAATCAAAATCATTGAACATTGCTTTGACGGCGGCCTGGCAATCGTCGAAATCGCCCTCGACGGCCAGCGCGTGGACATTGCTTTCGGTTGGCGTCGTCATCTGACGGCGCTGAACTTCGCTGACCCGGCCATGGGGGTAGAGAATGAAGACGTCTACCGCCTCCAAGCCCCTGAACGCTTCGATGGCGGCGGAGCCTGTGTCGCCAGAGGTCGCACCAACAATCGTCACCCGCTCGCCGCGCCGTTTCAGCGCAAACTCAAACAGCTGACCGATCAGCTGCATAGCGACGTCCTTGAACGCCAACGTTGGACCATGATGCAATTCCTGCACCCACCGCTCTGGTCCGACCTGAACCAGCGGGCAACGCAAATCATGGCCGAAGGACGCATAAGCCCGGTCGATGATTCCGCGAAATTCCTCTTCCGTGAAGGCGTCGCCGATATAGGGCTTCATCACCCGGAATGCGACTTCCTCAAAACTTTTCCCCGCCAGATCAGCAATCTCGGCCTCTGACATCGTCGGCCATGTTTCGGGTAGATAGAGGCCACCGTCGCGGGCGAGGCCGGTCAGCATCGCTTCTTCAAAGCTAAGAACGGGGGCGTCGCCGCGGGTAGAGATATAGCGCATCGGTCATGTCTGCCTGTGTGAGTCCGCAAGGGTATAGTGCGGGCCGCGCCTGCCCACAACGCGATTTCCGACCGCAGGCGCCGCCAATTCCACGCCGATTTCGCGCATTCGCGTGATCTATATCACCCAAACTCCCCCAACCGGGGGATACCGGGGAAAGCGGGGGAAGAGCATCTATCATTGCAACGAACACAACACCCCGAAGGAGATGACAAATGGCCGATGCAATTCCCGCAGAAGATTTCACGATGAACTACGAAGAGATCAAATGGGACTACAGCAAATCCAAGGATGCGGAGGACAGTTTTGACTTCACCGCGACGCCGGTACAGCAGAAAGTCGGCCTTCTCCTCCCCGCCGTACAAGTAGCTGAGGGTGGCCAAGGCTCAGAGGACAGCCTTGGCTTGACCGCGACCATTGAAGAACAGAAAGTCGGCCTGCTCCTCCCAGCAGTGCAGCAAGTGCGGGAACCTTCTAATTTGCCCCCGGATGAAGACGATCAGGCGATCGACAGCTTCAAGTTCGGTTCTGCAAAGGATGATGGTGAGACGGCTTACGAGTACAAACTGGATGGCGTGATGATCAGCAGTTACGACATCAACGGTTCGGCGGACGCCGGCCACGATAGGTGGATCGACGTACTGTCCAACGACTGGGGTACGGATAAGCCCGACGCCGGGAAAGTTGTCGAAGCTGGTCTGCGCAGTGACGGCGAACTGGTTCAGGCGGTCAGCGAGGCTGACATGGGCGGTGATTTCATCCTATGAGCGTCCACTCACCTCAGCCGCCTTAAGTCAAACTTCGATGAAGAGGAGATTGTCATGCCTACTGAAGAGCTTTTCGGCGCCTATCACTTCTTGCTGGAAGCAGCTGGCGTCACAGCCAAGGACAGTTTTGACTTCACCGCAACTGTCCAGCCGCAAAAAGTCGGCCTTCTTCTACCCTCTGTGCAGATGGCGCGAGAAGAAGGTCGCGGGTCTGACACTGACAGTGGGCATGACAAATGGATCGATGTGCTTTCCACAGACTGGGGTACGGCAAAACCTGCTGCCGCGGATGGCGGAGGCGGCCTGCGCAGCGACGGTGATCTGGTTCATGGGGTGACCCAGATCGATATGGGCGGCGATTTCATTCTGTAGGTCTGAACCGAAGGACAAAACCTTTCACATGTGAAAGTAGGCCTAACCCATTGTAACTTATACGGCCCAATTGCGAACGCCACAATTCATTCACGATTTACCCCACATTGATAAAGGCTATTTCAGAACGAAGTGCGCCGCCGCCTACCCCCGAAATGGCAGCAGCGCATTGTCCCGCGCTGCTTTCAATGACGTCAGATCCGCAGCAGATTTTGCCAGCACCCGCATACCCAGAAATGCCGCCAGGACGCCGTCCGCATTGGCTTCTGTCGGACCACAGGCCTTGATCGCTACATTGATAGCGCCCCGTGCGACATCCATCGCTTCACTGACGATCTTCGCCACACCGGGATCATGCACCGCCTGATCTACAGCGGCGTTGCAGAGGAAACAGCCGCGCCGGTCATTCGCGACTTCAACGGCGCGAACCGTTTCATCAAACAAAGCGCGAAGGCGGGCTGGGCCGGACAGGCGATCATCCATCAGAATCACGCCCAGGCCGCCAATCTCGTGGGCGATGTAACCTTCTAAAGCCTTCAGATACAGCGCCCGCTTATCGCCAAAAGCGGCGTAGAGGCTGCCTTTCCCAAGGCCAGAGGCGCGCATCAGATCGTCATATGACGTCGCCTCATACCCCTGACGCCAGAACACATCCTCAAGGGATCGCAGGACTTCGGTTTCATTAAATGCGCGGGGTCGGGCCATGGGATCCTTTCTGGCGTGTTTTGGCCTGAGTTTCCAGATGCACGCTTGTTATTAACTATACAGTCCAGAACTGGCATTCGTCAATTATGGAACATACAGTCCAGATCAAGCTCGGGGCGTTTACTGGAAGGAAACAACATGACGACTGAGCTTTTCTGGCTGATCGCCACCGTTCTGATGACCGCACTGATGTGGATGCCCTACATCCTGAACCGCATCGCGGTGCGCGGCCTGATCGGGGCGCTGGCGAACGAAACACCCCAATCCTAGCCGCATGCGCCCTGGGCCACGCTGGCGATGGCCGCGCATAAAAATGCGGTAGAAAACCTTGTTGTTTTCGCCCCCGCCGTACTAGTCGCGCATCTGGTCGGAGTATCCAGCGGAGTGACCACCACGGCCGCCATACTGTATTTCTTCGCCCGGCTTGCGCATTACGTCGTCTATACAGCGGGCATCCCGGTGGCGCGCACGCTGGCGTTCGCGGTTGGCGCATTCAGCACGATTGCAATTGCTTTGGCGGTGCTGGGCTGGCTTTGAGGGGATGGGGTGCGTTTCGGCGCACCCCATATCGCAACTACATCTTGCGCATCAACACATCTGACATTCTGAACAGCACCAACTTCAACTTTGCCGCCCGAAAAGCCTGAAATCTATCTATCAATCCAGTCACATGTCGCGGTCATTACTGCATGGGAAAGCGTCCAGCCAGCTGTTCGAAACCGTAGACGGCCCATACCGGTTGCCGCATCCAGTGTTACTTCGAAGCCTTTCATTCCACGCGCGTCGTGCATGCATTTGGCCAAACCAAATCTACCCATCGCGCTTTGTTGCTCAGAAAAGAAAGCGACATTCTCTATAGATTCTAGTCCACGAAACTTAATGATTTGATGCAGGCTCTGAGCCTCAATCATCGCCTCGATTGCTGGTCCGCAAGTCTTTCCCAGATCTACCGCTATATGGAATTCTTTGTCGATATCAGGGTCATCGCGTTCGATTAGCACCAAGGCGGCGTCAGGTATTGCTTTGTTACAGAATAGCCAAGCTTTTCTTGAGCTGCCTTCCCCAAACGGCTGGGCACCAATGCGCTTTGCCCAGACCTTCTTTCGCGATCTGACTGCACGCTTTACGGTAGAGAGCAAAGCATCCTCCGCGCCTGAACTGGCCATCACTTCTGAAACTGCGATGCGTTCCCAAAATGCTTCAACCCCAAAATAACACGCATGCCATTTTCCTGTTTCGAGGGTATTTTTCAGTTCTTGAATGTCAGGGTAGGTTGTGCTGCAGGACACCTTCAGGCACATAAAAATCGAGTTCAGCGCTTCTCCAAAGTCGCCTTCACCAAAGTCTAGGGAATGGCTAGTCAGCCACTCACGCTCGTGTTTCTGCCAGTGCTTTTCCTCCTAACACTTTATCTTTTCAAAGGCTGTCGAAGCTTCCGCATCAGCCTCGTCTGGTTTTTGTCGCTGCCAGAAACGATCAAAAGGTCAGCTTAGCCGCCTTCTTGAGAAGAGCGTCAATGGGATTGCGACAATCAAAACGAGCACGACAGGAACGAAAAACAATACATCACGAACCCGTTTCACACTGCCCTCTCTAAGTTGGATCGAAGTTGTCCTGCTGATTGAGCCTATTGAAACACCTCTGGTCACGTCACCTACTAAGTTAAGCGTGGCGCCAATAGGGGCGCACAGTCCTTGCATCAAACGTTAAACGCAAACCTGAGGCTTTCCACAAGTTTGCGAGCCTGCGACGTCCAAAGGAAAACCCCTCCTTCAGCCGAAGGAAGGGTTTCGCAATTCACCCAATCAAACCCGGCTCAGATCATCCGGGCCAGATCTTCGGCGCGGCCACCATGGGTCGACACCATACGGGCCTTCATCTTCTTCATCGCCTGCGCCTCTAACTGGCGGACGCGTTCTTTAGACAGCCCCAACTCTCCGCCAAGGGTTTCCAGGGTTGATGGCTCATCTTCGAGTTTCCGACGGCGAATGATCAGCTGTTCACGATCGGTCAACGCCCCCAATGCGTCACCGATCATGCCGCGGGCCGCCGACAGTTCGGTATCGCGGGCTACGGTTTCGGCCCCCTTTGGTGCGTCGTCTTCCAGTGTTTCGATCCATTCGCGGCCTTCGTCGGTCGCTTGCGTTGCGTTCAGCGAAAAGTCAGATCCGGCCAACCGGCCTTCCATCATCTCGACATCGCGCACGGGAACGCCAATCTCTTCTGAGATTTGGACCCGCAAGTCATGGGCTGCGGCGCCGCTGGTCGCTTCGCCATTCTCACGTTCAATCTTCGACCGAACGCGGCGAAGGTTGAAGAAGAGGGATTTCTGCGATGATGTGGATCCGGTGCGCACCATTGACCAATCGCGCATCACATAGTCCTGGATCGAAGCTTTGATCCACCAGCTTGCGTAGGTCGAAAAGCGCACGCCACGATCAGGGTCAAACTTTTCGGCCGCCTTCAGCAAACCAACACTGGCTTCCTGAATGAGATCGGACATCGGCGCACCATAGCGACGGAATTTCGAAGCCATCGACACTGCGAGGCGCATGTAAGCGCTGATCAGACGGTGGAGAGACTTATCACAGCGCTCGTCGCGCCAAGCTGTCGCCAACTGTCTTTCTGTTTCCGCATCCAAAAGCTCTGCGCGCATGGCGCGTCGGGTGAAATTTTGGTCTGTACTCGCGCCGCCAGTCATTTTTTCGCCTCCCAGCGTTATGGTTTGTATTAGGGTTACGCAGCCGATTAGGGATTGGTTCACTTTTTAGATGAAAGAATTCTTCACGTTCGGGCGACCCTTATGTGAATGCCGACGGGCATTGGCGGCTGTGATGAGTTTCCTCACGATTTGTCGTTTGATTGCTGAGGTTTGGGGACGCATGATCCGCACATGACATATCGACTTTATATTATGGACCGCGCCTATTCGTCGTGGTCGCTTCGGGGCCATCTGCTGCTGGATGCGTTTGATCTGCCCTTCGCCATTACCCATGCCGAGTGGCCTTCGCCGGAATTTGACGCCCTGAAGGCGGAAATCGCACCGGGTCGCACCGTGCCCGCACTGAAAATCGGCGACGATCTGGCCTGGGACAGTCTTGCTATGGCCGAAACGCTGGCTGAGTTGCATCCTGAGTTGTCGTATTGGCCCAAGGACAGCGCCGCGCGCGCCGCCGCCCGGTCGTTGGCGGCTGAAATGCACAGCGGGTTTTCGGCGCTTCGGTCTGATTGCCCGATGAACCTGCGCCGCCGTTATGATGGTTTTCAGGCATCTGAGGCCGTTCTGGCTGATGTCGCACGGGTTGAGGAACTGTGGGGCTGGGCGAGATCACGCTATGGCGATGGCGGCCCGTTCCTGTTTGGCGAATACGGCGCCGTGGATGCATTCTTCACGCCGCTCGCCTCGCGGTTGGATACCTATGGCCTGCCGCAGTCGGATATGGCGGCGGCTTATGTAGACGCCTTGCACCGCGTCCCGGCATTTCGTCGCTGGCGGGCGATGGCCTGTGCGGCCCCGCGCGAAAACCCGGCTTATGAATTTGACCTGCCCCGCCGCGACGGGTTCGGACCGGGTGCAACGCCGTTAGCAGCGGCAGTGTCAGATGGCCCGGCCCTGAATGATGCTTGCCCCTATTCCGGCAAGCCTGTTGATGCCGGATCAATCGCAGAGATTGCCGGATTGAAGATTGGTTACTGCAACCCTTTCTGCCGCGACAAATCTGTGGCGGATGTCGAAGCGTGGCCCGCCAGCGTTCAACTGATGGCCGACCTCAGAAGCTGACCATCAGACCCGGGGTATCTTTTCCGAGAAGGTTTTTGCAAAGACCTTCTCGGCCCCTTCAAACGCGGTGAGCGTCGCCTCGATATGGAAATGATGCGCATCCGCCCATTGTGACAACGTGCTGTCCACTTTCACAGCCCAATCGCCGCGCGCCATGGTGCGTGACCAATCGAAGTCCGACCTGGCGGACAGCGGATCATCTGGCGTGATACGCCACGTTTCACCCCGATAGATGGACGTGATCAAACCTGTGTTCAGGTCTTCAGTCTTGCCATTGTCTGATTTGATCCGGATCAGCGTCTCACCCGTCACAGGATCGGCGCTGACATCCTTGCTTTCAGTGCCTTCGGAAATCGTGCGGGTCGGCAAGGGCGACGCAGCCTCTGGCGGTTCAAAAGCACATTCATCGCCTTGGGCAAGGGGGCGCAAAGGTATGCTAAGCTCACCACCATAGACCGTCAGGCGCGTCAGATCAGGTTCCGGCCAGATGAACGGCCAGTAGCTGGACGAAACTGACAGCCGAAACGCGTGGCCCGCTGGCAGGCGATAAGCGCACTGGTCCAGTTCAATCTCAACCTCAAACGCTTCGTCCGGCGTCACTTCGACCATCGCTTCAGGTCCAAACCGCTGACGAAGGTTTAAGAACCCGTGGGTGATCAGTGTGGCCGACCCATCAGGCGCAAGATCAGACAGGCGGACAGCAATCTGCGCTTTGGGTTGATCGGCAGCCAGCGTCACTGTCAAACGCGGTGCGCCAACGACATCAAGGGCCGCCTCAACCGGTAGACCACTTAGCGCCAGAGAATGCATATCATCGCCGCGTTGATCATCCGGCAATTCGCCTGGGCCAAAGCCAAACGCAAAATACTCACCCGCACCCATACCGCACAGAAGATCAGCTGCCGCTTCGGCCTCGCAAGGGGCTTCCTGCTCAAACAATCCTTTAGTCGTCAGGTAAAGCCGCCGTGTCGCATAGGTGCGGGCCGGCCAGTTTTCTTCGGCAATCCAGCGTCCGGGCCGGTCGAGGTAATCAGTCGCGGGCGGGATGCCATCCATTACGTAAGCGCGATAGGCAGGGTCCGCCTCAGCGCCATTTGGCTCGTCTTTCAGCCACCGGTCATACCAGCGTTTCACTTCCTGCAGAAAACCAATCGCAGGCTCCGGCTTGGCGAAATGCGGATAGTGGTGATCCCAGGGTCCAACGATGCCTTTGACTGGCGCATCCAACCCCTCCACCAGACGAGAGATCGTGTTCCGATAGCCATCATGCCAGCCGCCAACCGCTAGAACCGCTGCCTTGATCGCACTGTAATCTTCACAGATAGAGCCATGTTTCCAATACCCATCGCGGGTCTGGTGGCGCAGCCATTCAGCACCCAGAAATGGCGTTTCTTCCAACCGTTTCAGCCAGATATCGCGCCAGGCATCCCCCTGAATCTCAGGATCAGGCGGCAGGCCAAACCAACCGGCGACCGTGCTGGCCCATCCGGCGTTTTCCCCCAGAAGGCAGCCGCCTTTATAATGGATGTCATCGGCATACCGATCGACTGTCGAACAGATACTGACGACCGCCTTCAACGCCTCGGGCGCGCGCGCAGCCAGCTGCAAACCGTTGAAGCCGCCCCATGAAATCCCCGTCATGCCTACTGCGCCCGAACACCAGTCCTGCGCGGCAAGCCAGTTGATGACTTCGACGCCATCAGTCAGTTCCTGTTCGGAATATTCATCATCAAACAGGCCTTCGCTTTCGCCCGTACCCGCAATATCGACGCGCGCAGCGACATAGCCATGTCCGGCCAGCCATGGGTGGTTCAAAGCATCCCGCGCTGCTGTTCCGTCACGCTTTCGGTAAGGCAGATATTCCAGAATAACCGGCGCCGGGCCAATGCCCTGCGGCCGCCAGATTCGGGCGGACAGGTTTCGCCCATCCTGCAACGGGATCAGGACGTGAGGATCTTCTGAAACGTCGTACGGAAACTGCTCAACTGATTGCATAACCCACCCCTGCACCTACAGATCGAGCGCACGCCCTGCCGAACGTTCGACCGATACACATGTTATTTGCAGTTCGACGAGCGCAAATCCATGTGCCGAGACTAAAGTTACCTAACGAAAACTAGGTGGGGAAGAAGTTCCCCCCCCAAAGTACGAATTCACGCACTATTCTGCGCCTTGCACAGAACCAGACACGGGAATGCTACGGACGCCGTAGGACCCAAGCCATCGCAAAGCGTCGCAAATCCCCCGCAGCCCCTCCACATTTCCGCCGCAGTGCACTACCATCTCACCAGACGCGCCGCGAGCAGTCGGCCGGAGAAGCGCGTGAGCAGTAAGAAATCAAAATCGCCCAAGGCCGCGTCCAAATCGGACGCGCCCAAGAAGGCCTCATCCAATCCCACCCGTCGCCAAAGCTGGCTGGACCGGGCGGTCAGGCGCGTCTTCTGGTTCTTTGTCCGCCTGGGGTTTCGCATTGCGGCGTTCGTTGCGCTGATCATTGGCGTCGCCACGACATATTATTATGTTTCACTGCCCAATGTGGATGAACTTTTCGACGCTCGCGCCAAGGGATCGGTCACTATGGTTGACCGGCGGGGCGAGGTATTCGCCTGGCGCGGCGACCAGTTCGGGGGCGAGGTCCGTCCTGGGAATGTCTCCCCCTTCCTGACCAAAGCGATCATGGCCGCTGAAGACCGGCGGTTCTATTCGCATTTCGGCATCGATCCGCGTGGTCTGGCCCGGGCGATGGTCGCCAATGCGCGGGCCGGGCGGTTCGTTCAGGGCGGATCGACCCTGACGCAACAGGTCGCCAAGAACGTTTTCCTAACCAGTGAGCGTACGATTGAACGCAAACTGAAAGAGGTCCCCGTCGCACTGGCGTTGGAACTAAAATACACCAAGGACGAAATCCTCGCGATCTATCTGAACCGCGTCTACCTTGGCGCGGGCGCAACAGGGTTTGAGGCCGCAGCGCAGCGCTATTTTGCCAAATCCGCACGCGAGGTCAGCTTGCCAGAGGCGGCTATGCTCGCCGGCCTTCTGAAGGCCCCGTCCCGCTTTTCGCCAACGTCGAATATGGGCCGCGCGCAAGGCCGCGCATCTGTCATCATCAACGCCATGCGCGAAACCGGCGTGATTACCGAACTTGAGGCCGAAAAAGCGTTGAAGCAGCCCGCCACTCTCAGCCGGGAGGCATCGCGCCGGACAGGCGCGCATTTTGCCGATTGGGTAATGGAAAATGGTCCGGGGTTTCTGGTTCAGTCCACCACGGAAGACGTGCGCATCCAGACATCTTTCGACGCCCGCGTCCAGTCGATGACTGAGGCTGCGCTGAAGCATGTGTTCGACACCAAGGTCCGCAAAGGCAGCCCTGCCGAAGCGGCCATCGTGGTGATGAACCACCAAGGCCAGGTCCGCGCCATTGTCGGCGGGCGCGATCCCCGCGCCAACACTTTCAACCGCGCGACGCAGGCCCTGCGCCAGACAGGGTCAGCCTTCAAACCCATCGTATACGCCGCCGCGATGGAAGCCGGGATGAACCCCAATGACACGATTGAGGATCGCCCACTGACGATGACCATACCCGGATCGGGCAAATGGTCGCCGAAGAACTATTCCGGGAAGTACGAAGGCGCCGTTACGCTGTCAGAAGCACTGGCCAAGTCGATCAACACCGTCGCTGTCCGCCTGTCAGAGAAGACCGGACGCGAACGCGTGCGCAGCCTCGCCTCAAATCTCGGCATCTCATCCGAGATCGCCAATGGCCCAGCCGTTGCGCTTGGCGTGTCAGAGGCGACGCTGATCGAAATGACCGCCGCCTACGCGGCCTTCGCAAATGGTGGGCATTTGGCGATCCCCACCGGCATACGCGAAATAACTATCCGGGGTGATGAAGCGCCCGTGATGACTGCCAGTCAGACAGCGAATGGCGCAAAGGTCATCTCAGAAAACTCAGCCGCCAAACTGACCTCAATGATGCGCCGCGTCATCACATCCGGAACAGGCAGACGCGCCGATCTTGGCAATATACCGGCAGCTGGCAAAACCGGCACAACGCAAGCAGCACGGGACGCCTGGTTCATCGGCTTCACCGGCCACTATGTCGTTGGCGTCTGGATGGGCAAGGACGACAATGCGCCGCTGATCGGCGTCACGGGCGGCGGCCTGCCAGCAGAGATCTGGAAAGAAGTGATGGTGCGCCTTCACAACGGCCTGTCCATCAGGCCGCTGGATGCCGGTTTCAGCCAGTTCGGTGACGGCGCCATCGTCGGTTCAGTCGATGATGACGACAGCGTCGTGCAGACGATTTTCAAAGAGGTCTTTGACCTGCTGTCGTCCGATTCCGGCGGCTCAGGTAACGGTGGTTCCAGCGGCGGCGGCGCGCGCAATGAAGAGGAACGGATCGAACGTTAAGCGCATCCGTTCCCTCTTTTTGATTCCCAGATACTCAAATCCGCTCGCAGCGCATCAGTCGATCAGGCCAACGCGGCGGCGAATATCTTCGTCGCGCAGAGATACGTCATCGCCCCGATACTCCGCTGCGTCTGGCCCGCACAGCCAACCAATGGCCCTGGCGGGCCAGTCAGTTGGGATATGAACCGAAGGGTCAAGTTGGCTGACCGGGTTGATCCCGCTGGCCTTGATCAACACCTGCATTTCCGTCGCGACTGTACCGGGGGACAGGCCTACACTACGGACGGGGCTGTCGCCTAGCTCTTTATCTGCGGTCCGCGTAATCGACAGCACGGCGGCTTTGGAGGCGTTGTAGTGGCTCCACCCCTCTAACGCGCTTGTTGCTGCTCCAGATGAGATATTGACGACGACGCCCGCGCCAGCAGCCTTCATGCGGGGCAATGCGGCGCGCAGGCCATAATAGACGCCTTTGACGTTGATATCGATTGCTTGCGCCCAACCATCCGGGTCAGAGGTTTCCAGATGGCTGATCGGGTGGATCACGCCAGCATTGTTGATCAGGAAATCGACGCCGCCAAAGGCGGTATCGGCCAGCGCCATAACAGCTTCAACATCCTCATACCGGCTGACATCGCACGCAATGGCGGCGGCGGCGGCCCCTGCCCCGCGAATCTCTTCCGCAATGGCTTCGATTTCAGCTGTGGTCCTTGCGGCGAGAACGACATTGGCACCCTCAGCCGCGAAATGCCGGGCCGTCGCCGCGCCGATGCCACGGCTGGCGCCCGTGATAACAGCAGTTTTCGATTTCAGATGAGACATTTAAGCGCCCCTCCCCGGGCGTATCGATTAAGTAAAGACGATCAGAGCCAAGTCAACTTGCCGAAAAACGATACCGATGCAGTGCCGAGCCTTCACGGCGAAGCCAGGATCGCTGATCGCGCCAATCCGGGCGCAGTCCTTCGACCAACGCCCAAAACCGCGGCCCATGGTTCATCTCAATCAGATGAGCGGCCTCATGGGCGGCGACGTAATCCAGCACCGCAGGCGGCGCCATCGCAAGGCGCCAGGAAAAGTTCAGGTTTCCGGCTGAAGAACACGATCCCCAACGCCCCTTTGTATCGCGGATTGTGATTTTGCCGATGCGACCACCGACGGCATTAGCGCAATCCTCGGCGATCGGCGTCAGGGCGGCGCGGGCGACTTCTTTCAGCCAGACTTCAATGCGCTTGCCCGCCGCCGCAGGATTGCCGCCCTGAATGATCAGTTGATCGCCGGCAATAAAGGGGGACTTACGGACGCCCGACCGCGAGGTGATTTCAAATGTGCGTCCGGCTACAAGTATCACAGCGCCGATCTGCACGACTTCGGGTTCTGGCGCGCGGTCAATCGCCTGACGCAGCCAGTCGCCCTGACGCAAAAGGAACATCCTGATCTCGCTAGCGGCGATACGTGGCGGCGCCGTCACTCGCGGCGGGCCGCCATCATGCGGTACGGTAAGTGTCAGTCGCCGCGCCCGTTTGGAGCGGCGAATGACGACCGAAATCTCTGGATCATCGAGCTGTATAAGCTCATCCGACAAGGCCTCAGCCCTTCACCTGCGCCCGGTTCGCCGCCATGAATTCGGCGACTTTGGGCTGAATGAACTTACGCCAGCGACTGCCATTGAAAACGCCGTAATGACCAACCTCAGCCTGTTCGTAATGCTGGTGCTTGGCTTTGGGCAGCTTGGTGCAAAGGTCGTGTGCAGCCTGCGTCTGGCCGCGCCCGGTGATGTCGTCTTTTTCGCCCTCAACCGTCATCAGCGCAATGTCGGTGATCGCCTCAGGCTTCACCAACCGCTCACCCCGATACAGCATCTTGCCTTCGGGCAGAGCGTGGGTCTGAAAAACGACCTCAATGGTTTCAAGGTAGAATTCAGCGGTCATATCCATAACCGCGAGGTATTCATCATAGAACGCGGTATGTTCCGCTGCACTTTCGCCATCACCCCGGACCAGATGATTGAATTGCTGGACATGCGCATCAACGTGGCGGTCCAGGTTCATTTGCATGAAGCCAGACAGCTGCAGAAACCCCGGATAAACCTGACGCATGAACCCCATGTTGGGCCATGGAACGGTCACGATGACGTTCTTTTCAAACCATGACAGGGGCCGCGTCGTCGCCAGTTCATTCACTTCTGTTGGCGCCTGACGGGTGTCGATCGGGCTGCCCATCAATGTAACCGAAGCTGGGCGCCACGGCGCCTTATCCTCGGCCATCAGTGCGGTCGCAGCCAGGACCGGCACGCCAGGCTGACAGACGGCAAGCACATGGCATCGCTCACCATTTTTGCCCAGATGTTCACAAAATCCGCGCACATAGTCCATGTAGTCAGATAGATCGAACTGGCCTTCGCTCAGCGGAATATCGCGCGCGTCGATCCAGTCGGTGATGTAGACGTCATGCTCTTTCAGCATCGCCGTCACAGTGCCGCGCAGAAGAGTCGCAAAGTGCCCGGACATCGGCGCGACGATCAGCACCTTAGCGTCCTTGCGACCTTCGAACATCTCATGATCACGGCGAAAATGAACGAGATTGCCAAAAGGCATCTCAATCATCGTCTCTTCAACGACGGGAACCGCAACACCGTCCACTTCAACTTCGGTTATGTCGAAATCGGGCTTCCCATAGCGTTTTGTAGCGGAAAGAAACATTTCCATCGCAGCGGCGGTTTGTTTGGCTACGGGGGTGTGCGAAAACGGATTAAAGGGGTTTCGCAGCGTCTGCATACCCATTTTTGTTGCAGTGCGCCATGGATGGATGGCGGCATGCGACATTTCATAAGCGTGATAGAGTGGCACCAGAAGTCCCCCGATTTACTTCGCATAATAACGATAGCCCACCCACAGGTATCGGAATTAGCAGAACGTTAGCGATCACGCTGCGGCGCCGCAAGCGCATAACGCACCTGCGAAAAGAGCAGTCACGTCACATTCTTTCCTTTTGACTACCCGGCTTAGATATGGCACATGGCCGCTTCTTTCATACGATAATGTCATCTGGGGGTCCTAATGCCCAAACCTGAATGGGGCGTAAAACGCCTCTGCGGCGCCTGCGCCACCCGCTTTTACGATCTCGGCAAAGAAGAGGCCGAATGCCCAAGCTGCGGCACGGCCTATGTGTCCGCGCTGGCGATGGCTGAACGTGCGAAAGCATCCAAAGCGCCGGCAGCCGACGATGAAGACGTAGTCGATGACGAAGACGACGTGATCCTGAAAGCCGATGACGCAGACGCCAGCGGCGACAGTGATGACGCGGATGACGACGATGACGACGGCGATTCGGATGACGTCACACTTGAGACCGACGACGACGATGACGACGACGACGACGACGTTCTTCTCGATGACGACGAAGACGATGACGACCTTGGCGATTTCGCTTCGGTTCCCGTTGAGCCGAAAGAAACCTGATCCATCACAGGATCCGGTGCGATTTTCGCTTGAAACAGCGCAGGTCGCGGATTAGACACCCTAGTCCGTTACGCACTTGCGTTGCGGACGCCCTATGGGGCCATAGCTCAGATGGGAGAGCGCTTGCATGGCATGCAAGAGGTCGGGGGTTCGATTCCCCCTGGCTCCACCAGCACACCCCATTAAGTCATTTTTTTACTTAATGGGTTTGCTTAAAAACCCTTCAACCAAAAACCCACCAAAAATAGTTGCCATTGGATGCGCTGTTTTGGGGGCATTTTTTCTAACTTAGAAAAAAGCGACGCTGGCGGGGAACTGGAAGAGCAAAGTAAGCGCTTTGTATTAAGCATCAACGCAGCGGCTAATCAAGCTTAACGCAGCGGCTAATCAAGCTTCGCTTTTAGCTTCTGCGTTACGCGCGGCGGCGTCAATCATATCCTGATAGGCCCGCGGCATGAGGTCGCCCATGCGGTTGGCGGGATGATCTTGGATGCGTTCCAGCACCCAAGCAAGCCAGGCTTCGGGATTTACCTTGTTCATCTTGGCGGTCTCGATGAGAGTGTAGGCGATGGCTGCGGATTTACCGCCAGCCTCGGACCCCATGAACAGATAGTTCTTACGGCCAAGAGTCACAGGGCGGACTGCGCGCTCAGCTGTGTTGTTGTCCAGCTCGAGGAACCCGTGATCGAGATAGGGGCGCGCCTTTGGCATGCGCGCCAACGCATATCTGATGGCCTTTCCGAGCGGCGTCTTGCGAGAGATCTGCCCCTGCTGGTCTTTGAGCCAGACCTCTAGGTCGTCAAAGATGGGCAGGGCGTATTCTTGGCGCAAGGCCACGCGTTCCGCAGCCGGATGGTGCCGCGCTTGTGTCTCAACATCATAGAGTTTTTTAATCCGCAGCACGGCCTCGCCTGCCACGGGCTGCTTGGCGCTTTGATAAAGGTCAAAGAACTCACGCCGCACATGCGCAATACAGGCCATCTCCTTGACCCGCCCCGTGCGGTAGGCGTCATTGTACCCCGCATAGGCATCCGCATGGGCAAAGCCTTCATAGGTCGCCAGATGCCGATTGGGATGCTCCGCGCTTCGGCTGGTGGAGAACTGGTACCATACGGCGGGCGGTACCCCGCTGGCCCAAGGCTTCTCATCCCTGGCATAGACCCACAGCCGCGCTGTTTTGGTCTTGTTCTTTCCTTTACCATTGCCCTTCTGGAGCAGCTTCACCGTTGTATCGTCCATGAAGATCGCCTGCGCTTCAAACACATGATCGCGGATTGCATCTGAGACGCGCTCCAGCAGCTTGGCGCATTTGCCGACCCATCCCGCCATGAGCGACCCGCTTAGATCGATGCCTTGGTTCTCGAACATCTGGCTCTGGCGGTAGAACGGCAGGTGATAACCGTATTTGCTACATAGGATATGGGCCATCAGCGCGGGGCCGACAAAGCTCTTAGGAATGGGGCGGCTTGGCATCTCGGCTTGCACGACAGCCTCACAACATGTGCAGGCCAGTCGTGGGCGCTTGATCTGGTTTACAATGTAGTGGCCGGGTACATACTCCAGCTCTTCCATGACATCGGCCCCAGCTCTTTGAAGCTGCCGCCGCAGTCGGTGCAGGCGTCACTGGGGGTGATCCGCTTCTCGACGCGCTTGAGACCCTTGGGGAATGGCTTGCGCGTGCGCGGTGTGCGGGGCGGCGTTGTTGTATCCTCACCACCAGCGTCAATAGCCGCACTCTCATCGGGGGCCTCAGCTGCCTGTTCGATCTCCAGCTCTTCAAGGACCAGTTCCAGCGCCAGCTGCGCGCTGCTCTCTGACTTTGAGCCAAAGCGGTGCTTATTGTGTCCGTGCAATTGCAGGCGCAAGTCTGCGATGATGGTGTCTCGGTTCTGGATAGCTTGCGCATGGGCGGTGCGTTCGACGGCCAAGACCGTATCCGCCTCGTCTTTGAGGCGTTCTTGCGCCGCCGCGTGCTTTAGTGACAACCCTAAGATCTCCGCATCCTTGCGCGCCAATTCCGCCGCCTGTGCGGCAACAAAGGCCTGCACGTCAGGGAGCAGATCAGCCAGATTTGGAGGGGTCTTACTCATACGATCTTCTATCAAAGACAGGGGTTGATGGGAATCCTAGAACGACCAAAACAGCAACAAACATAGCGCTATCCTACCTTGCTAGGCCGCCATGTCTTTTGGGGCATGCGCCAATCTATGCCCTCCATTAGCATGGCCAATTGTGCACGGCTCAGGCTGATCTTACCCTCACGGGCTGCGGGCCAGACGAAGCGGCCTCGCTCAAGGCGCTTGGTAAACAGGCAGGCCCCTTGGCCATCCCACCAGATCATCTTGATCTGATCGCCTCTGCGACCACGGAACAAAAACAGATGACCTGAGTATGGATCACCCGCCAGAACCTGCTCGGTTTGTGCCGCCAGCCCGTTAAACCCGCGCCGCATGTCCGCCACGCCCGCTGCCAGCCAGATCTTTGCATCCGCCAGTACGGGGATCATGCAGCCAACCCGCGTGCGAGTTCCAGCACAAATCCGGCATCAACTCCGTCGGTCACGCTTAGTCTGCGCCCGTTCTCAAGCGTGATTTCTACGCGCGGGGCTGGTGTTACCTCTATTCGGGAGGGCATATCGTGCTCAGGCAGCGCAACCGCTTCACCCAACACATCCGCAACCTCAACAGGCGTGAACGCATCGATCGCTGAGCCGTCAGACTGAAACCGCGCATCGCCCCGCCAAGAATAAATCCGGCTTGTCGGCACCCCGTGGCGTTTCGATACCATCGGAACAGTCACCCCGTCAGCTTGGCTCTCAGCCACAAGCTCGCGCTTAAACCCATCCGTATACTTGGAGCCGCGTCCCCGCCGTCGTTGACCCATCTCATAACCCTCATATCGCGCCAGACATATCGCTGACATCGCGCAATATCGCACCTCAAATCACGCCAAAATAGAGGGGGTTCCCTGTATGCTTACGATACACCGGATGCTGCGGGTGCGGCTGACTGGTTCT
>CALKOT010000039.1 GCA_938092015.1 uncultured Paracoccaceae bacterium | reverse complement strand
TTCCTTGGCGGCGTGGGTCTGTTCTTTGGTCCGATCATCGGCGCCATCGCCTTCACTCTGCTGCAGACAGTTCTCAGCCTTGAGACTGAGTTGTGGCAGCTATACGTCGGCGTCCTTTTCCTTGCGACGGTGATGTTCTTCCCCGGCGGTCTGGCAGGTCTGATGGCAATGCATGTGCCGGTGGTGAAGCTGGGCAAGATGAACACACTGATCGTGCCTTACATCAAAACCCTCGTGCCCGGGGCCATTGGCCTTTTGGCGCTGTCTGGCCTGATCGAAGTGATCTTCCATGCCAAACACGCCACGGCGGATGACCATGTGATGTCGATCTTCTGGACGACGTTCAGCACGCACGACATCCTGCCTTGGGTGGTTCTGATTGTTCTCTCCGTTGGTGGCATCTGGCTCGCCAAACGCAACGCGCCAGAGCTTTTGGAAGCCTGGGGCAACGCCAACACGTTGGGGGATTGATCATGACATCAGCACTTCATCTGAATGACGTCCGTAAAAGTTTCGGCAAAACCGAGATTATTCGCGGGCTGGAACTTGCCGTCCACAAAGGTGAACGTCACGCGATCATCGGGCCGAACGGGGCGGGTAAATCCACCATGTTCAACCTGATCACAGGGCGCTTTCCGGTCACGTCCGGGCAGATTACACTGCACGGGCAAGATCTGGCCGGATTGGCGCCTTATGAGATCAACCGCCTGGGCCTCAGCCGATCGTTCCAGATCACCAACATCTTCCCGAACATGACCGTGTTCGAGAATGTGCGCTGTTCGCTTTTGTGGTCGCTTGGCTACAAATACAGCTTCTGGAACATGGTCTCGAAAAGCCGAGAGCTGAACGAAGGCGCGGCTGAGATCCTTGATCAGATCAACCTGCTCGACAAACGCGAACTGCCAGCAGGCCTGCTGGCCTATGCTGACCAGCGCGCGCTTGAGATCGGCATCACCATCGCAGGCGGCGCCGACGTCATCATGCTGGATGAACCGACTGCGGGCATGTCGAACACCGAGACGGACTATATCGTCAACCTGATCCGCAAGGTGACCGAGAACAAAACCCTGATCGTCGTTGAGCATGACATGGGCGTTGTCTTCGACCTCGCGGACCGGATCTCGGTTCTCGTCTATGGTGAGATCATCGCAACGGGTGCGCCCGAAGAAGTCCGGGGGGACCCCAAAGTGCAGGAAGCGTACCTTGGCGCCGCGCTGGAGGCGGAGCACTGATATGTTAGAAGTCACAGATCTTCACGCCTACTACGGCAAATCCCACATCCTTCAGGGTGTGAACATGAACATTCAGGAAGGCGAGATTGTCGCCCTTCTGGGCCGGAACGGCGTTGGCCGCTCCACCACCTGCAAGGCGATCATGGGCGATGTGCCGCCTGTCGGGTCAGTCAAGTTCAAGGGTCAGGAAATCGCGGGCAAGAAGCCGTTTGAGGTCGCTAATATCGGCCTCGGCTATGTGCCCGAAAACCGCGATATCTTCCCCGGCATGACCACCCGCCAGAACCTGATCCTGGGCCTGAAGCCGGGTCAGAAGGATGGGTCAGGCCGCTGGTCGATGGAAAATATGTTCGATCTCTTTTCCAACCTCAAAGAACGCGCAGACGTCGAAGCCAGCGTTCTGTCCGGCGGCGAACAGCAGATGCTTACCATGTGCCGGACGCTAATGGGCGATCCCGACTTCATCATGATTGATGAGCCGACAGAGGGGCTGTCCCCCCAGATGACCCAGCGCGTGGCGGACCTGCTGCAAGAGATCGCCAAACGCAAGATTGCGACGCTTCTTGTCGAACAGAAGCTGGCCATCGCCATGGACATTGCAGACCGGGTTTATGTGATGGGCCACGGTCAGGTGGTGTTCGAAGGAACGCCTGAAGACCTGCGCAATCGCGATGATGTCCGCAAAGAGTGGCTGGAGGTTTAAGGCCCCCAGCCTTATCGACCAATCCGGTCAAGCCGCGACCAAACACAATAGTCAAAGCCCCCGCCGAAAGGTCGGGGGCTTTTTCAATGGGCCGGTCAGAAAAGGGTTCCTGTCTGGGTTTCACCCTCGTCATATATACATATCCCGCAGGTTATAATCCTTAACGACAGTATGGCGCGTATCCTCATTCCAGCGATTTTCATCCTCGCGGCCGGCCAGCGGGCGATAGACATAACTTGCTTCTTCTGGAAAACGCTGGCGTCGCGCGTCGATGGCGATCGCAATCATCCGGCTGCGTTCTTCCACCCGCGCCTGATCAAATGTCGCCAGATCACCGGATAGAAGCTCGGTCGTTACATTCAGAACCCGCCGCCGCGCAAAGAAGCCCGCATTCAGCGTGATGCGCCGATCAGGGGAAGAGTTGGCGAATGATCCGTGCGTCAGCTGCCGATTTGTCATGATGACGTCGCCGCCATTGCAAACAAGAGGAACGGCGCCTTCAATCCGTTCAGACCCGCTTTCTTCGACCAACTGCTTGATGTTGTTCTTGCCCAGTTTATGGCTGCCAGGCAGGACCCAAACCGCGTTGCCCGGTGTGCTGGCATAAAGCTGCGCCATATAATTGAATCCATGCGCATCAGGATCCCAGTCTTCAGCATCCCAATGCGTGGTGCCGTCCTGATGCCAGGCGACCGACGGTCCCAGACCCGGTTCCTTGATAAAGGCCACCTCATTGTAGGGCACAAAATCATTCCCCAGTACCGATGCGCACGCCGCGAGCAAGCCCGGGTGCCCATAGAGACGCAGACAGCTGTCCATCAGATGCAGGTTGCCGTGCAGCAGTTCGACGGTCCAGCTTGGCGCATCGCTCGCGGGCGTCGGCGCAGTAACCTTGACCGGATGCCTGCCCTTGTTGCGATCAGTCCCGCCAAGCGGATCACTAAGCGGCTTGGCGAACCGATAGGGCTGGCGCGCGAAGTCCTGCCCAAAGGCCGGTTGACCATCCCGGTCTACAGTGCTTTCGGGGTCAACCGGCGCCCTTGCCAGCACGCCATCAACGTCTGATCGCAGCTCGGCAAGTTCATCCGCGCCAATCACGCCTTCAAAGACGTAAAACCCATAACGCTGATACGCTTGCAGTATGGTGGGATCGAGGGCGCCTGTCTGATCCAGCTTGATAGGACCGCGATTAGGAAGCTCTCGCGCCTTTTGCTCACCCTGACGAAAGTAATCGACCATGCCGCGCGCATGTTCTTCAGCTGAGGGGTGAGCGGCTGTTACCGGATTGGCCATAAGCTAATCGTCTCTACCAAGGATAGCTCAGCATACCGTAGCACCGACTGACCGGGATGCAATATTGCCGCGAAGACAGCCAAAGGCGAAACCTGATGCAGACTGATCGGATTTCGCGCTAACCGCCGCGTGGCGGCGCCTTCACAGCATCTTTGAAAAATGAAACCGTCTGAGGCCGCCACCCAGTGTCTTGTTGTGTCTGACGTCGGCACCTTTGGGACAGATTTGAGGTTTTCGTAACGGAGGATTTCTGGTTCATCGCAACCTTCATGGAGTAAAGATGAACAAGAAACCCGGAACCAGCAAAGCCTCAGCTGACAAGCTTGTTAAGAACAT
>CALKOT010000038.1 GCA_938092015.1 uncultured Paracoccaceae bacterium | reverse complement strand
CGAAGCGGACTTACGTCAGCGTTAAATATAAAGTTCCAAGCGTTGATGATTAGGTTTTTCATCTGATGTTCCTCCCTTTTGAGACACTCCTTGAGAGGAATGTTATAAGAAGTACGATCACGTCGCTCATTTGGATCACTGTATTCGACTTTTTGGGTCTGGCTCCAGATATGATTAGTCATGTTCATAGGCCTGCATAACGGCATGTTGACGCTTGCTTTTGTCTTTCGTGTCTAAAAGAAGCGCCTAAGATAGCCAGGCTGGGACAGTGTGCGCAACCGAACCATTCGACGAGGACATTTCTCACCTCTCTGCTCTGGCCACATCTCAGCCAGGCTCGCAACTTGGACAGTAGTTCTTGTCTGGCGCAATCGCAAATTGAACCCCAACCACGGTTCGGTTTCCCAGCAGGGTCGCGCACGCAATAGCAGAGTCGCAGCGTCGGCTTTGTCCGCAAACTCGCTAGTCATCAGGCTGATCTGTGCTTCGATGGGCTCCAGGCTCCTTGAAACAAAGGCGGGCAGGCAAAGGTTTCACAGGTTAACAATAGCCTAATTATTATATATTTCAAATACTTATGCATGGTTTCACGCGTGAAACGCGCCGCCACTTCACCCCACCGACATCGCCACGATCCGGCTGATCCGGGTCATGTTCTCCCCACTCTCCGCCTTCCAATCGTTGAACGCTCCCTGAACAGCCTTCAACGCCGTCTTCGAAGTCGCGGGCTTTTCGATCACCCCGGCGCTGATCAAAACAGCCGTCACATCCCGCGAAAGAATAAAACTCTCTTTCCCGAGAAATCGCAGCGAATATTGACCCGTTGCCCCGCCAAGACGCGATCCCCGCTTTTTCATCACTTCCCAAAGGCCCACAAGGTCATCGACGGGCCAGTTGGCGAAGAATGCGGCGGCTGAGCCATGCTCTTTCGCCAGATCGCTAAGAAAGATCGCATTGTCCCGGATTGAAAGGATTTTCTTGGCATGCCGGACGATGGCGGTGTTCTTCAGGTGCTCGTCGAACTCATCATCCGACATGAAGATATTGGGGCCGAGATCAAAGCCATGGAACGCCTCTTCAAAACCCGGCCATTTCTTCTGCACAACCGACCAGTTGAAGCCCGATTGAAACACCCTCAGCGACAGCTCGCTCAGGATGCGATCATCGCCCATCGCCGCGATTTCAGACGGAGGTTTCACTGTGATACCGGCCAACCGGTCTTCCAGCCCCTGTGGCCCGCCATTGTTTTCTTCAGCGCGGGCGCGAATGATTTCGAACTTGGTCATTGTGTCTCCTCCATCCTGGCTTTGTCCGCCGTCTTGGCCATACGCGCCTCAAACCGATCCCGCGCAGCTGGCGGGGCATGGGTATCCACCGACGGGGCGACCCAGTTCTTCAGGAAATATCCCGTTAGACGCAATCCTTGCCAGACGCCTAGCGGGGTTTCTTCGCCACCCGTCAGGAAGGCAGGCAAGGTCAGCAATCTATCTTTGTAGGGCGACCCAGCCTCCGACGACACGGCCCGCCCGGTCTTTGGCGATACCCAGATCAGATCATCCTCGACCCCCGTCGCAGCGCAGCGCCCCAGGTCAAGTGGGAAGCCAAGCTCAGACAGCAGCGCAAGCTCCCACGCTACATAGGCAGCGGGCCAACCGGGGTTGGCTCCAAGGGCGTCGAGCAGGGATACAGTTGCGCTATAGAGGTCGCTATGCGCCTCTCGTTCGGGGAGGTACGCGGTCAGAAGCGCTACGACAGATCCAAGAGCCGCCAAGGCATCACCATCATTCAGCACTGCCCCGGCGCGTGATCGATCCAATTCGACCCGATAAGCGCCCAGATGCTCTGCCAGCCGCGCCCGCCATTCAAGCGTCAGTTGCGCCCCCGGTTGGAGCAGCGGCGCCATCTTTCGCGATGCCCCACCGCGCACGATACCGGCATGCCGCCCGTGTTCACGCGTGAAACACTCAACAATCGCTGCGTTTTCTCCGTGCCGCCTAAGGCTCAGAAGTACGCCTTCGTCCCGCCAATCCATTTCGTTAGCTTATACCGCGGTACGAAAAAGAACGATGCCCAGACAAAAAGAAAAACCCGCTGCAGCGCAGCGGGGCTTCCCGAATTTCAAGCTGTCGCGCGGGTCAGGCGGCGCGATACTTCCGCCAGCCAAGGAAGCCCAGCGCGCTGATCATCATCCAAGCCGTCGCAGGCAATGGGATCGAAGCGGTTGTGACAAAGTTCATATTGTTCAGCTGAACAAGTGCTTCATTTCCGTCGCCGGCGTTGGCAAAATCACGGAAAGCCAGCGTGTATGTCTCACCAGCCAAAAAGCTAATACCTAAACCATCCAAGGTGAACTCGCGTGGTTCAAAACCATCTGTACCCTGCGTCTGATTGCCCGGAGCCGTGTTGAAGTTCGCCTCATTCTCAAAAATCGTGGTATTGAAGCCTGGGCCGAGAACCGTGACAGCTTGCGTCGTGCTAGAGTTTTCATCCTCAAGCTGCGGATCGAGAACCTGAACAGAGGTAAACGCGCCGCCGGTCCAAGTTACGTCTCTGTCGACCGAAAGTGTGAGTACAGCCGGAAATCTGCTTGAGTTTGGAAGATTACTGTTTTCGAGGAAACCCAGCCCAACCCCAACGACATAGCGAATGTCTTCAGATTCAAGTTACCCACGATGTGCTCTCACCCATATAAGTATTTTTACCAACGACCTAATTGCACCCAATTTGCCTAAAAGTCAACATTTAGCGACTATTCATGAAAACGTTATTCCGTCACAACTTCGCGCATCCTTAGGTTTAACACCTAGAAACCGTTAACCCCCAGCCGAATTTGGCCAAAAAAATATTTGATACAGACAAAACTAGAATAATTTGTTAGTACGTTGTGATACTTATACCTAAAACCATAATTTTTTATATTTTTTTTCAGCTTTTTATCATGTCCAGAAGGATATATAGTACTATCTATATGAAATTTTCAGCGCCCAGATAAATGATCATTGCGAATCAGTATACGCAAGATTCGAAACGAACTGCGCCAAATCGGTGCATGTGAGAAAACGCACAAACCTTCCGACAACATCCGCAATCAACTGAGGCCGTCTTCGTCTAGCAAAGAGCGCCCTTTTGGATCTTCAACCTCGATGATCCATAGGTCTGGATCAAATCTAAGCTGTCGCTCCAACTTCTCATCCACATCTGCTTCTGGCCCCAGCTCGGCCAGTGGGGCCCAGATCCTGCCGCCATCGGGGCCGGTTTCGCGTGCGAAAGCGGACGCCTGCCCATCCATCGTCGCAACTTTGACAATCACAGCGCCCGCTGTTGCATCGCCTTTCGACACCAGATGCGCAGGGACGCCAATCGCATCAAGACGGGCGAGATAGGCGGCGACCCAGAAATCAGTCGAAAGTCGGATCACGAACCGCCGTCGTTGAAATCTAGGCCGATGGCGTCGAACCGTTCACGTTCTTCCAGCCAACCCGGGCGGGTTTTCACCTCTAGAAACAGGTGGGCGTTGCGGCCCAATAACTCGATAATCTCGCGGCGGGATTCGGCGCCGACAGCCTTGATTGTTTCGCCCTTGTTGCCAAGTACGATGCCTTTGTGGCCGTCGCGCATGACATAGATGATCTGTTCTATCCGGGCGGAGCCGTCTTTCAGATCTTTCCAGTTTTCTGTCTCAACGGTCAGCTGATAAGGCAACTCCTGATGAAGGCGCAGGGTCAGCTTTTCACGCGTGATCTCAGCTGCGATCTGGCGCAGGGGCAAATCAGAAATCTCATCCTCTGGGTACAGGAACGGACCTTCCGGCATTTCACCCGACAGCCATTCGCGAAGCGTCTCTACGCCATGACCTTTTTCGGCGGAGATCATGAAAGTTGAAGAAAACTCAAATCGCTCGTTCAGCTTCTTGGTAAGCGCGAGCAGATGTTCCGCTTTGATCCGATCGATCTTGTTGATGACCAAAGCGATCTTGCGGCCCCGGGCGCGTTCTTCCAGCGTCTGAAAGATCGCCTCTACACCTTCCGTTAGGCCGCGATGGGCTTCGACCATAAGACAGATGACGTCTGCATCGTCGACGCCAGACCACGCTGCGGCGACCATCGCACGGTCAAGACGGCGTTTGGGCCGAAACAGGCCAGGTGTATCGACAAAGACGATCTGGGCCCGCTGGCCACCGACCAGGTCGCCGGTATCAGGATCAGTGCCGCCGCCCGCCATTCCCATTGCCACGCCCCGGATGCGGGCGCGCGTGGTCTGAACCTTGTGGGTCACGATCGCAACCTTGGCGCCCACCATAGCGTTCAAAAGGGTGGATTTTCCTGCGTTCGGCTCACCTATCAGCGCGACAAATCCGGCGCGGGTGGATGCCTGTTCTTCGGTCATTTTTCGAGGCTTTCCAAAAGTTTCGCGGCCGCCGCCTGCTCAGCTGCGCGTTTCGATTTCGCTTCGGCTTCTGCGGTAGCGCCTGTTTCAAGAACCACTGCGATCGTGAAGACCGGGGCATGATCCGGCCCTTCGCGGCCAACTGTATTGTAACGCGGCGGTTTCATTCCATTCGCCTGCGCCCATTCCTGCAAGGCGGTTTTCGCGTCCATCGGTGGACGGTCACCCTGCGCTTCAATCCGGGCTTTCCAAAGGCGGAGGATCATATCGCGCGCAGCGTCCAAACCGGCATCGAGGAAGACAGCAGCGATAACAGCTTCCATCGCGTCGCCAAGGATTGCTATCTTACGTCGACCGCCTGTTTGGCTTTCGGACTTACCCAACCGCAAGAACTGATCGATGCCAACGGCCAGCGCGACTTCGGCGCAGGTTTCCTTGCGGACAAGATCATTCAAACGGGGTGCCAGAACGCCTTCAGCCTCGTCAGGGTAGCGTTCGATCAGCACTTCAGCGATGACCAGCCCCAGAACTCTGTCGCCCAGAAACTCTAGCCGCTGGTTGTCAGGGTTCATATGGCTTGAAATAGACGGATGCGTCAGCGCTCGATCCAGCAGACCGATTTTCTCAAACCGGTGCCCCAGCCGCTTAGCGGCTTCAAGCAGCGTTCGTCCCGTCGTATCGCCCATCCTTAGCGGATGATGGTGAAGAACCGGCCAAAGCGCCAGTTCCAGACTTCCCAGAACGGGCCGTCCGAGGAAATCGCAATAAGTTCAGCCCTGCCGACCAGGTTCTCATACGGCACCATGCCAACGCCCTGACGACTGTCGTTTGAGTTGTCGCGGTTGTCGCCCATGAAGAAGTAGTGCCCTTCGGGAACCGTGAACGTTCGTGTGTTGTCGGTCTGGGCGCTGCGATTGTTGTCCGCGTTCAGGATCATGTGCGAGACGCCGTTTGGCAGCGTTTCGATGTAGCTTTCTTTCAGACACGAAAGTTCGCCCCCGATTTCGCGGCGATCAGAACAGCGGGTGCGCATTGGATCAATCGGTTCGACAAACGGTTCGGTCTGCTCAAGCTTCACGGCGGTTCCGTTGATATGGAGGACGCCTTCCTTCATCTGGATCTTGTCGCCCGGCAGGCCCGTCAAACGCTTGATGAAGTCTTCGTTTGTGCGCGGGTGCTTGAATACGATGACATCGCCACGATCAGGCTGAGTGCCCAGAATACGGCCATCGAACGGGCCCATCGACCATGGAAGGGAGTGCTTGGAATAGCCGTAGGAATACTTCGAGATGAAGAGGTAATCGCCGATCAGCAGCGTCGACTTCATCGACCCCGAAGGAATCCAGAACGGTTGGAACAGCAGACTACGGAAAACAACCGCAATGAGGATCGCGTAAACAACCGTTTTGATCGTCTCGCCGATACTGTCTTTTTTCTTTGGGGTCCGCGCCTGCGCCACTGGTATCATCTCCGTCCGCAACGGCGCGTCTTGTCGCTTCAGCGGGGGGGCGAGTCAACCCGAACCGGGCTTGAATGGGCGCGCCCTGTCAGCGCAGCTAAGCTTCGCGCATCAGCGCGGCCAGCCTTTGCGTATCAGCGCGGCAAGGCTTCAATGATCACAAAGGCCTGTGCATAGGGTTTATCGTCGGTGATCGTAACGTGGATATGCGCTTCATGACCCTCTGGGATCAGCTTGGCCATCCGTTCCTCCGCGCCACCGGTCAGGTGCATCGTGGGCTTGCCCGAGGGCAAGTTTACGACACCCATTTCCTTCCAGGCGACACCCATGCGAAGGCCAGAGCCAAGGGCCTTTGAGCATGCCTCTTTCGCGGCCCAGCGTTTGGCGTAGCTGGCTGCGCGCTCGCGGCGCTTGTCGGATTTCGCGCGTTCGATATCCGTGAACACGCGTTTTTCAAACCGCTCGCCAAAGCGGGTGAGCGTGCTTTCGATGCGGCGAATATCCGCTAGGTCTGTGCCGATGCCGACAATCATACTGGGTCTACTTTCGTGAGAATCAGGCGCAAGCCTGCATAACCAAACAAGGCTGCAAGACAGGCGTCCACCATGCGGCGGGATCTGGCATAGGCCTGGCGAACCGGTGGCAGAGCGAAGCCGATGGCGTAGGCTATGTAAATTAGCAAGCCCATTGCAGAGCAGACCACAGCGATCGTGGTCAGATGCCAAGCGTCAGCATCTGCAGGCAGGCCAAGTGCGATGACTGCGGCCCAGGCAAGCGCCGCTTTGGGGTTGGACAAGTTCAAAAGAACGCCGCGCAGGATCAGGCGTTTGGATGACGTCGTCGCGTCCCCAACCCCGTCAGATGGCTGGAACGCTGACCGTGCCGACCGCCAAGCCAACCAAATCAGATAGGCCCCGCCGACCAGTCGCAAGGCCAACAAAGCCTGAGGTGAGCCAAGCACAACTGCCGCCAATCCAATCGCCGTAAGGAGGCCCCAAAAACTGAGGCCAATCGCAAGGCCAAGACCAAGCGCAAGGCCTGACGCCCGGCCATAAGCCATTGCGGCGCCCGCGCAGGCCAGCGTCGCAGGACCGGGTGATCCGGCAGCGACAAAGAAGGCGAGCATCGGCGCAATAAGGAAGGAAAGGTCTGTCATCGCCCGGATCGTAGGCGCGACGATGGCGTTTCGCAATCGCGGCTTTCAGGCGCGCAGGGAAAACCTTTCACACTTGAAAGTGAGGTTAACCCATTGAAATAATACAAGTACAAATTTAACTGTCACAATTTGTTCTTTATATGGTCTCAAATAGCATTCTGCGGCTATCAAACACGGGCGGAAAGTATCGCAATTGTGGCGCCTCCGAACAAAACGCCAAACGCTGCTTCGAACCAACGGCGCGCGCGCATGTAGCGGCGCATCGCGGCCTCAGTTGAAAACATCAAAGCATACCCGACGAACACGATGATCGAACCTGAGAACAGGAACAGCCCCATGCCTGCAAGCTCAGCCACGCCCGCCCCGGGCGGCACGGCGACGGCGTAGACCGCGCCACATGACAGGATCGCCTTTGGGTTGGTAACATGCAGCATCAGGCCGCCCAGAAACGCCTTGGCAGGCTTCGCTGGCATAGCTGCGGCCATCGTCGGCGCCCCTGGGCGCAGTGCTGATCGGATGGATTTGAACGCCAGCCATAAAATGTACAGCACCCCGATTATGCGCAGACTATCGGCCAGCCATGCGTTGGCGACCATTGCCGCGCTGAACCCCGCCGCTGCTGCTATAGCCCAGGCGCCCGAACCAACCAGAATGCCCATCGCCAGCGCCAACGCCGCTTTGCGCCCGCGCGCCATGCCTGTTGAAGCCAGCGCCAGAGTTGCTGGTCCGGGGCTACCGCCGCGGATCAGCCATGCAATGTAGAGAAGGGCGAGTTCCCAGCCGGTCATTTGGTATCCTTGTTTAAGACGGAGTGCTTAGAAGGGAGTGTTCTGCCTACTTTCAGCACCTTACCCGCCAAACGCCTCACGCCGAGCATCATCCATTACTTCACGCATCCGACGGATCGCCGGATCAAGGCCCATGAAAATCGCTTCGCCAATCAGGAAATGGCCGATATTCAGCTCCATCACTTCGGGAAAGGCGGAAACCGGGGGCGTGCTTTCGTAGGTCAGGCCGTGGCCGATATGAACCTCTAACCCCAGTTCATGGCCATAGGTCGTCATCTTCTGCAGCTTATCAAATTCTGCATCACGCTCGTCAAACCGACCCTCGGCATGGGCGTCGCAATAAGCGCCGGCGTGCAACTCAACCACTGGCGCGCCGATCCGGGCGGAGGCTTCCAGCTGCCGTGCGTCAGCCGCGATGAACATCGATACGCGGCTGCCCGCATCGGCAAAGGGCGCGATGTAGTGGGCAAGTTTGTTTTCGTCCCGCGCTACATCCAGGCCACCTTCGGTCGTCCGCTCTTCACGCCGTTCAGGCACGATGCAAACAGCGTGAGGTTTGTGGCGCAGGGCGATTTCCTGCATCTCTTCTGTTGCGGCCATCTCAAAATTCAACGGGATGGTGATGGCGTCCATGATCGCTTCGATATCGCCATCACGGATGTGCCGCCGATCTTCGCGTAAATGGGCCGTGATGCCATCGGCGCCAGCCTGCTGTGCAATAATCGCTGCGCGGACGGGTGACGGATTATCGCCACCACGGGCATTCCGGATCGTCGCGACGTGGTCGATGTTGACGCCCAATCTTAGGCGACCAAGAGGCTGGTTCATCGGGATCTCCTGTCCGAAACTCTACGCATTGGACGGACAGATAGAGCGAACCTCAGCCGTTTGATAGGTCCAATTTCAGCAAACTCTACCGTTCCGCCTCTAACCGAAGGCGCAGCGCATAGGCACTGGCGATATGGGCCTGCGCCGCTTGATCTGCGCCGTTTTCATCTCGTGCAGCAATGGCTTCGACAATGCGTTCATGTTCATCATTCGACTGTTCTGGCCGCTCCTTCGCAGTAAAGGTCGTTCCAGACAACAACGCCAGTGACCGGCGTACCGGGTCCAGCGTTCGGCTGAGGACCCGGTTATGACTGGCGAGGTGCAATTGGCGATGAAACCGTTTGTTCGCCTGCGCCAGCTTTGAGGGGTCAGTTTCCTGTCGATCTTTGGCGATCATATCGCGCAGTAATTGAACCTCGGCCGGTGAGGCGAACCGGGCGGCAAGGCGGGCGGCCAAACCTTCCATCACTTCGCGCACAGCATAAAGCTCGCCCAACTGGTTATAGTCGAGGCTGGCGACAACGGCGCCCTTGCGTGCTTCATGCGTGACGACCCCCTGACTTTCCAGACGGCGCAACGCCTCTCGCACAGGGGTTCTGGACACGCCAAAAGTTTCCGCCAGCTCAGTTTCCAGCAGCCGTGCACCGGGTGGATAGTCGCCCGCGTCGATGGCGTCGAGGATGCGTTCATGCAGATCGCGTTCAGTGTCAGTCGCTTGAGGCATTGGTCACTCCAGTTCGGAGACAAGCTTGCCCGCCACCCTTCCCGCACGCAAGCCACGCTTGACGTCAGGAAGCGACCTGATGACAGTCAAGCACCGCCTTAAGGATACGCGATGACCCTTGAAGGCATCACCAAACGGATGAAAGCCGCCCGCGACAGGGGGGGAGTTGCTGGAAGCCATCGACCTTGCTCAAGAGGGCGCCGCACTGGCGACTGATCCTGACGACATCGCCCGGATGCGGATAGACGAGGTGATCATGCTGGCGCGTGCCGCATCGCATGCCGAGGCGGAGGAAAAATATCGCGACTACAAACTGGGCGTGCTGGATCACCCCGACGCCAAATCCCTTGGCGCGCGTCTGGAGAAGGACCTGGGCCTGACGGCAGAGGGTAAGGCGCGTCAGAAACATTTGACGACCAGTTGTGATTTATATCTTGAGATTTGCCTCTCAAACGACCCCGACTGGAACCGCACCCCGCTCGAATACAACGGCGTCAACGCTGTGACCCTCTCGCACCTACTTGGCGATATGCGCCCGGTAGAGGCGCTAGCCGCTCAGCTGAAGGCGTTTCAACCACAGTCGAGCTACTATAGCGGGTCGCCTGTGATTTTCGCATAAGCCTATGGAACCGCGCAGATAATTCAATTTTTCAAGTATAGAGATTTGCAAGGTTTGGCCGGGGGTCAGCTCAAAAGCTTGCGATTTCTTGCGCACGTGCACGCGAGGGACTCCTTTGCTGACTCCGATGTGGTTCGATCCCATTGTTGAGATTGAACATTGAGGTTCGTGATGCGCCCGCAAAAGCTAGAAACACCAAACGGCGACCTGTTCCGCAGTGCCCTTGAGGCGATTATCGATCCGGGGCATGAGCTCT
>CALKOT010000037.1 GCA_938092015.1 uncultured Paracoccaceae bacterium | reverse complement strand
CTCATCAAGCTGCGGTATAAGGCGGAATATGAAGACGGCCGCGATGCAACTGGCGCCGAAGCCTACAAGGAATATGGCGAACATAGCGGGCCGATCTTTCAGGGTGTCGGTGGCAAGATCGCTTGGCGTGGACGCCCTGATTTGGTTTTCATTGGGCCAGAGTCAGAAAAGTGGCACATCGCCTTCATCGCGCGTTACCCCGATGCAAAAGCGTTTCTGTCGATGGTGATGAACCCTGACTATCAGGCCATCGTCTATCACAGGCAGGCAGCCGTTGAAGATAGCCGGTTGATCCGCATGGCGGATTTGCCGGGTGCAGAAGGCTTCTCCTGACGGCCTATTGCTCTGACGGAACAGCGCCTCTACCTTTGCGACGCATTATTCAGCCTGAGGAACATCCATGACGATCAAAACCGTTGGCGTGATCGGCGCCGGTCAAATGGGCAATGGCATCGCGCACGTATTCGCCTCAGCCGGTTTCGATGTTCTGATCAATGACATCAATCCCGACGCAGTGACGGCTGCGATCGCCAAGATCGACAAGAACATGACCCGCTTGGTTGAGCGAGGGCAAATGGATGCCGTGGCGCAGGCTAATGCGTTAGAGCGGATAAGGCCCGCAACTGGCCTGCCTGACATTGCACAGACCGACCTGGTGATCGAAGCGGCGACTGAGAACGAGGCGGTGAAACGCCAGATCTTTGAGGCGCTGGTGCCTGATCTGAAGGACAACACGATCCTGACGACGAACACCTCGTCAATCTCGATCACGCGCCTTGCCACAGTTACTGACCGGCCAGAACGGTTCATGGGCTTCCACTTCATGAATCCGGTGCCGCTGATGCAGCTGGTCGAACTGATCCGGGGCATTGCGACCGACGAACCGACCTACAAGACCATGCTTGGTGTGGTTGAGACGCTTGGCAAAACTTCGGCCTCAGCCGAAGATTTTCCAGCTTTCATCGTCAACCGCATCCTGATCCCGATGATCAATGAGGCGATCTATACTCTGTATGAAGGCGTTGGCACGGTCAAAAGCATCGACACGTCACTGAAACTGGGCGCGAACCATCCGATGGGTCCGCTTGAACTGGCCGATTTCATCGGCCTCGACATCTGCCTTGCGATCATGAACGTGCTTCATGACGGCTTGGCGGATACGAAGTATCGCCCTTGTCCGCTTCTGGTGAAGTACGTTGAGGCAGGTTGGTTGGGTCGTAAAACCAAACGCGGGTTCTACGACTACCGGGGGGATGAACCGGTTCCCACACGATAAAGCGACGGGAAAGCCGCGATGGATCGTGAAACTTATCATGATCTAAAGACGTACTGTTCCCATACACACGCTTCGCTGTAAGGTTGAGCGTCGCCGCAGAACAATCGGAGCCTACTTCATGAGACCACTCGCCGCTGCTTTCGCCCTGATCCTTTCCATCGCCCTCGTGCCTGCGATCTCATTCGCTGCACCGTGGAAGATTGACCCCGATCACAGCCATCTGACGTTCACGGTCGACAACCTTGGCTTTTCACTGACACAGGGCCAGTTTCGCAAGTTCTCTGCCGATATCGACTTTGACCCGGAGAATGTTGAAACTTCGTCTGTGTCTTTCGTGATCGACACAAACAGTGTCGACACAAATTCAAAGGGTCGTGACAAAAGCATTCGGTCGAAAAATTACCTCAACGTGAAGAATTTTCCCGAGATCACTTTTGTTTCTGACACGGTTCGCCTGATTGATGACAACACGGCAGAGGTTAAGGGTGAGGTCACCATTCGGGGCGAGACAAGAGAAGCGACATTCATGGCGGAAATGATCCGTATTGCCGCGAACCCGTTTTCCAAAAACACGCAACTTGCAGGATTTGCAGCTACAGGCGTGATCAATCGCGTCGAATTTGGCATCACATACGGTGCCCCAGCGGTTGGCGTAGACATCAATGTTCGCCTCGATTTGCAGCTGAAAGAGCAGAAGTAACGACCCAGTCACCAGATCGTCATTTGCCTGCGGGGTTGTTCGCACTGCCGCAGGACACCATTTGTAGATGAATGATCTGAAGGTGACGGGGGTGCCTTTGAATGTTCCAAACGGCAAAACCAGCAATCCTGCGCTTGATATGCGCCTGCGTTCTTACGGTGGTGGTCTTCGCTTCGCCTGTAGCTGCAGAACCGTCTGTCTGGCGAATTGATCCCGAAACCTCATCCATTCTCATCACATTCGATATAGACGGCACACCTCGTCAAGGCAGGTTTGAGGCATTTAAGGGTGAAGCTCGTTTTGATCTCGCGGCGCTAGAAGACGCAAATCTGAAATTCGAGATTGAAACCGCCACCATTGAGCTTAGTGAAACCTTCGCAACTGATTTCGTGAAGTCGGCCGATTGGCTGTTCGTCGAAGAACATCCCATCGCGATTTACGAACTTCAGAGCCTTGAGCGCATTGAAGGCGACCAATTCCGTGCGACTGGTCTGTTGACAATGCGCGGCCAGACCCATCCTGTCACAGGCGACCTTACGCTGAACCTTGACGAAGCCGCAGGCGTGGCGGTGGGCGAGGTAGGGTTCAACCGCAAGGACTTTAATGTTGGTGTGGGGTTTTCCACGCTTTTTGTAGAGATCGGGCCGCTGATTGGCGTTTCGTTCGACCTGAAGGCGATGAGATTGGAGTGACAGGCGATGGGATTGCGTAATACGACGACTGGCTGGGGGTGGCTGGCGCGATTGCTGCACTGGTCCATTGCCGGGATCATCCTGTTCATGCTGGGTCTCGGCTATTACATGACCGAGATCGTCACTGACGTATTCGAACAGTTTCCGCTGTTTCAGGCCCACAAAAGCTGGGGCTTTACTGTGTTTATCCTCGCGTTGATCCGCATTGTCTGGCGGTTGGTAAATCCGGCCCCAGCTTTGCCTGATCATATGTCGGGACCGGAGCGATTGGCCGCCCATGCAGGACATCTCGCGCTGTATGGTCTTATGTTTGCTATGCCGATTTCCGGGTGGCTGATGTCATCAGCGTCTCCGCTGCAGGATCTCTATGGCATCCAGAACATGGTATTCGATCTTTTTGAGATGCCTGATCCGTTCATCCCAGGCGATAGCGATCTGGAGGAACTTTTCAGTTCCATCCACTATTGGTGTTCGTGGGGCCTGACGCTGGTACTGGCCGCGCATGTCGGCGCCGCTCTGAAACATCACTTCATCAACAAAGACAATGTGCTGCGCCGGATGCTAAAAGGCGACTGACAGGTGTTGGCCAACCACGCGCCCAGCTTCAGGGCTGTGTGCACTCAAGTGACCGGCCTGTCAGCAATGGTTCTGCGTTCGCTAGTTTTCGGCGGCGTCAACTGCCTCAATCACCTGCTTAAGAATCGCCTTGGCTTCTGGTCCATCCCATTTCGCTTCGCCCTGCAGGCGGGCGATCTCACGACCCTGCCGATCAAGTAAGATCGTGATGGGCATGCCCAGAACACCGGCCTCGGTGCCGATGCGCAGTGTCGGTTCACGATAGATTTTCAGGTTTTCGGACCCGATGGAAAGATAGAAGTCTTTGATCTTGTCGACGCTGGCCCGGTCCATCGCTAGTGCGATAACCTGAAAGTCATCGCTGCCCATGTCGCCCTGCAGCGCGTCCAGATAGGGCATTTCCTTGCGGCAAGGCGGGCACCAGGTGGCCCAGAAGTTCAGGACGACAATTTTGCCTTCGAAATCCGAGACTGTCTTGGCGGCGCCATTCGCTGTCTGAAATTCCTTTTCCAGGCGTGGGCGCGGCTCTTTATGAAAAATCAGCTTCTTCATGTCGCCTGCCCGCGCTTCCTTCAGCGCAGCGATCTGGTCAGCGCTTAGATCCGCCGCCAGCGCTGGGGTGGCCACCAGCGCGGCTGCGCCGTATAGCATGAGGGCGATCATAGATCTTAAACGCATCTTCAACTCCTTTAGGGCCATGACAGACACAGCAGCAAAATCCCAGAACACCATGTGGGGCGGACGTTTCGCCGAAGGCCCCGACGCTATTATGGAGGAGATTAACGCCTCCATCGGGTTCGACCAACGCCTCGCCCGGCAGGATATAGAGGGCAGCCGTGCGCATGCCAGAATGCTTGCTGCAACCGGCGTTATCACAAGTAGTGACGCCGACCAGATTTGCGA
>CALKOT010000036.1 GCA_938092015.1 uncultured Paracoccaceae bacterium | reverse complement strand
GCCCAGAACCAATATCGCCACAACGTCCGCGTCGTCCTACATGAGCCTGCTGGCAGGTGGTGAGGTATGACTGACGCACCAGAACTGTTGCTGGCCCACCATCTCAAAACCCTGCGACTGCCCACGTTCCTACGTGAGCATCTGGGGTGGGAGATTTGAAATGCTGAGAGTCATATTGATATCGCTGATGATGTTTGCTGCGGCCCCGGCTTCTGCGGATAAGTTTGATGATGCATATTCAACTTACAAACGAGGCGATTATTCGACTGCGCTGCGCTGCGCTGCAGAGCAGGGCAACGCCTCAGCCCAGCACAACCTCGGCGCAATGTACGACAAGGGCCGAGGCGTCCCTCAGGATTATGCAGAGGCGGCGAAGTGGTTTCGTCTTCCTGCGAAGCAGGGCAACGCCCAAGCCCAGAATAACCTCGGCGCAATGTACGACAAGGGCCATGGCGTCCTGCAGGACAACATCACAGCCCACATGTGGTTCAACATTGCTGGCGCAAACAGTAGTGAATATGGTGTTACGAACTGCAACGGGCTTGCAGAAAACATGACACCCGCCGATATTTCTGAGGCGCAACGGCGGGCAAGGGTCTGCATGAATTCAAATTATCAGGACTACGACTGAGGCTTTGGGGGCCCCAAAACCGCCCATACAATGCCAACACTTTATGGTGGGTATGTGGTAGGTGGCTTTCGCCTAAAACCCAATAAGCCTTCAGGAACAAGGGCTTAATGAGGTGACTTGGTGGAGGGGGCTGGATTCGAACCAGCGTAAGGTCTCCCTGACGGATTTACAGTCCGTTGCATTTGACCGCTCTGCCACCCCTCCACTGACAGTTTGCACTGTCGCCTTCTGGCGGCTGGCAGCGGGTTTAGGGGAGGGGCCGGATCGCGTCAACTCGAAAACAGCGCCAGATGACGCTAAATCATCCCTTCAAGAAAAAGGGTGTCGTTAAAGCCCATGCCGATAGCTGCTGCATCAATGCGTGCGACATCGTTGATCGACGTCAAAGGTCCAACGACCACACGGTAAAATGTCTGCCCGGCTAGCTGGATTGGGAGAACAGATGTTTCAAAGCCCATTGCGCGCAGTTTAGCGACGGTAGCATCGCGATTTGTTTCTTCGCGAAAGGTAGCGATCTGCAGGTAGTTGGCGTTTTCCAGCAGCAAATCTTCGCTAGGCGCCTCGATGACTTCCGTAGGCGTCGCGGCGAGGACAGATGATTCTCCTGGGCACTGCCGCGTCGTTCTGACATCGGTGATTTGTGCTCTTTGAGATTCAAGCAGCGTGGATGGTTCACCCTCATTGGAGTAACTGCCAGCCCCGGTTAGCCTTTGACCAATAGTGCGATTGGCAATTCCAAGTTCGGAACAATCGAGGATGGCGTAGTCGCCGCCTGCGGATGACGCCTAATAGATATTTTCTTCGCGATCAACACAGGCTGTCAGGCCAAGAACTGCAATCAATCCGCCGACGAAGGGCTGCGCAACGCGGCTTCGCAATTGTTCGAGTGGATTTTTCGTTTGATGCTCCCCATCGTGGGCTAAATGTCTCAACCGCCCCAAGTTGGGTGATCTGCATTCTTACGACTTCATGTTTGCGCAAGACGCTAAAGTCTAGCCCCGGCAATATCTGAAGCAGAAAATTCCTTCGATCAAATAAAAAAGTCAGCGCCTTGAAGGCGCTGACGTGATTGGTGTTGCTATGCTCTGCTTTACGCAGTGATCGGCGCATCGTCCCGCGGCCGGCCGCGATCGGCCATGAACTGATCAAACTCAGCCTTATCTTTCGCGCGACGCAGCTGCTCCAAAAAACCGACAAAGGCGCCTTGCTCTTCTTCGAGACGCCGAAGGGTTTCCTGGCGGTACTCGTCAAAGGCTGCGTTTCCAGTCGGACCCGCGCCCGCATATCCGTGCCTACGTCTCCAACTGCTTTTTCCGCACTGCATTCGACCGCTCCATATCATGTAGAAAAGTATCGCCAGCCCAAGGGGCCAAACGAAGATAAAGCCAAGGACCATTGTGGCGATCCAGGCGGGTTTGCCTTTATCATCCAGCCAAGCCTCCGCATGCTTCAGCCATTCAGCTATCCTGTGCACTTTTAATCGCCTCCTATAATGTAAATGTTATTCACATTAACATATGTGGTCTCTGCTAGGTGAAGAGTCAACGGATCGTTATGTCAGTTTCTGACGCGTGTGTGTAGAAAACGGCGCCACAAAAAAGGGCGCCCACACTGGGCGCCCGCATCTGGCAGCAACTTTCAGGCGGTCGCCTGAACCGGGTAATCCTCAGAAAAAGCCGCTTTCGCCGCCTTCTTCATCGCCTACATCCGTTGGGTCGAGAGGGAATGTCGCCGGAATTGTCGGAACATCGCCCTGCTCGCAGCCAGCGTCTGAACATAACGCTTAGGCCGGGGCGTTGAAGGTGAATGTCTGGGTAGAATTGACGGGCGCTGCCGTCACTGTGCCGTCGATGGTCCAGACCTCAATGTTTCCATCAGGACGTTCATTCAGCCAGAACGTTGTCCCGCGCACGCCAATCGTCGCGACCTGCGTTGAAACTTTATAGCTGTCCGACGTCATGCGTCCTGAAATGAAACGCACAGCCCCCTTCGTGAGGGTCAGGGACAGCGATCCGGCGCTTTGTTGTCCGGCGTAGACGTATTCATCAATGGTGATGGACGAGTTTGGCGCCACGGTAAGGCTGGTGCCATCGTCAAGCATGACGTCCATCGTGCCGTATTGCTTCGTGTAAACTTCGGCGTTCTGGAAAACTTCGTCATGCATCTTAACGGGAAGACCCAGGCCCCTGGTGGATTGAAAAGCGTCGTTCTGAACCCGCTCCGCCACGCCAGCGCGATCGGCTGCGCTCACTTCCGCTGCACCCAGTGACAAAGCTGCGGCTGCTATCGTACCAATTGTGATCTTTTTGTCGGACATGTTTATACCCCTTTGCTGACATCTCAGCCTGATGCTGCTGGTCAGCCCAATTGCATTCTTTGACAGTCACGCGCAGATTTCTCTAGCCGCGCCTAAGCACAAAGTCACACAGTATCACGGTTCGGCCCAAAGACGTAGGAGATTGCTATAGCTGCGCGCAGCCGCATCAGTTTCTTCGGCGTCGGGGGCGGTGCTGAACAACAAATCACGCACCTTCGCCATATCGGCGAGGATCGCCCGATGCTCTGCACTGCGAACCAAGCTTTGGCACCACGTTACGGCGACGCGGCGCTGGCCGCTGACGACTTCGCTGACGCTGTGAAGCGTGTTGGCGGCATAGATCACAGCGGAACCGGCGACGCCCTTCACCGCGGTTCCGGCTGAGCCGCCGGTGTGGATCACCAGTTCACCGCCATCATAGTCATTTGGATCGTTCAGAAACACAGTGATGGAGATATCGCTGCGCATGGCGCCCCGACCCACCATCGCGTCATCGACATGCGCGCCGTAAGACATGCCTTTGTCATAGCGGCTGATCAAAGGCGGTGCGATCCGCTTGGGGTCGGTAAGGCGGCGAAATGTCGGGTGACTGTTCAGGGCGGTGACAATGATCGATTGGGCCTCTGACAGATCCTCAGCTTCGGCGCCTAGTTGTTCATTTCGTTTCACCCGCGCTGCGCGACGGCCTGCGGTTTTGCGGCCATCAACAAAGCCGTCTGCGTCGTCAAAGATACTGTTCAGTCGGTTCAGTTGATCTGGCGTCAGCACGTTGGCGATCAGAAACATGGCTTAGCCTCCCCAAAAGGTTTCGCAGTGAAACACAAATCTTAGGTGTCTTTGGGCAAAAAGCCGACCCCGCGCAGATAGATTGTAGCCCCTGCTTCCAGCAATTCTTCCGGTGAAATCGGGGCGCGACGCCGGGCATCGTCTGCGCGCCCAAACAGTGCCGTGACACCGTGAGTGATGGCCCAAAGGTGATAGGACATCATCAGAACGGGCGGGCGCTTGTCTTCGGGCATGCGGGCGGCCAGCGCTTCACAGGCCCGATGAAGGGCGTCAAAGGCGCGATTGGCGGCGGCCCTTAAGGTCGGGTCGTCTTCTGGTGCGATGCCGGCTTCAAACATCGCGGCGAAATAGGCAGGCTCAGCCCGCGCGAAGCCAAGGTAAGCGCGTCCCACGCGATCGAAAGCCGACAAGGGGCTTGGGCGGCCTTCGTCCCATGCAGCCTCTAGCCGGGCTGCGAAAATCTCGTACCCCCGCCGGGCGGTCTCGATGATCAGTTCATCGCGGTCCTTGAAGTGCCGATAGGGGGCGGCGGGGCTGACCCCGGCGCGGCGGGCGGCCTCTGCGAAGGAAAACCCGTTTGGGCCCTTTTCGGAAATCAGCGACAGGACTGCGTCGACCAAAGCCGATTTCAGGTTTCCGTGATGATAGCCGCGTTTGCTCATGCCTTCCTATATGGCCCGCCTTACGGCTGAGGTACAGAAGGAGAGCCGTGAAAGGTTTTACGCATGAAACCGGAGGTAAGATACTGGAATTGTTGGCAAAGCGTTTTGAGGATGTGGTGGAGTGGTTGTTTTTGACACATAGATTGCGGCGGGGTCTGGTGCATTTTTAGCTATGGTTTCACGCGTGAAACCATAGCTAACTGTCTGAAAAATATAGGAATTGATATTCTGTTAACCGTTGGTGCGAAAGATTAGAGGCTTTCGCACTCAGGTCCGGGGTAAAGACCTGATGTATGAAACATCAGTGAATGGACAAAGCGCCCGAATAGTTCAAAGTCAAAACCTGTAGTCGCTTTGGGAGGCGAAAGTTGGATACTGCAAGCTGGATGATTGGTGACGTCAAACTCACAAGAATTGTGGAGATGAAAGCCGAGCGGTTTCCTCATTGGGGCTTTCGCAATCTGTCGTTGGAAGACGTGCGTGCTCAGGCCTGGATGCGTCCCCATTTTGCCACCGAAGACGGCAAGCTGAGATCTTGTATTCAGTCATTTGTCATTGAAACCGCTGACCGGACAATCATCGTCGACACCTGTGTCGGCAATGACAAGGCCCGGCAAAATGAAAGCTGGAATGACCTGCAGACGTCCTTTCTGGATGAACTGGCGGCGGCAGGATATCCGCCCGAGGGCATCGACACGGTACTGTGCACGCATCTTCACGTAGATCATGTCGGCTGGAACACCCGCCTGGTTGACGGCAATTGGATACCGACGTTCGCCAATGCAAAATACCTTCTTGGCCGGTTCGAATGGGAGCACTGGTCACAAGAGGCCGGTGATAAACGCAATGGCGAAATCACGCCGGAGGTCGCCGACGACGTGATGCAGCAATCGGTGGTAAATGCGGATTCCATCCAGCCAGTGATAGACGCCGGCCTGCATGAATTGGTGGAGCCTTATCATCAGATTTGTGAAGGTATTTCGCTGTTTCCGACACCCGGCCATTCGCCAGGCCATGTGAGCGTCTCTATCAAGTCAGGGACTGAACAAGCGGTGATTACGGGCGATATGATGCACAGCCCAATTCAGTGCTCGCTTCCTCATGTCGCCAGTAACTTCGACTACGACACCAAACAGGCTGAGGCGACACGCCGTGAATTTCTCAGCCAACACGCCGATGGGCCGGTCAAGGTGTTTGGAACGCATTTCCGCCACCCAACATGGGGCAGGATCGTCAGCAATGGCGATTCATGGGTGTTCGATGTGAAAGACAGCGACGCCTGCTGATGCGGGGCCGATCAGGGCGCTTATCGTTGCCGGTGAGGTTCTAAAGTTAGCCGAAATGCGACGCGCCTGTTGGCCTGCAAAGCGTCCACTGCGGTCATTCGCCCGGATCTGCTTGATCGCAGCCATAGCGCAGTGGTCAATCGGTCCTGTCCGCGATAAGAGCAGGCATGACAGACAAGAAACCCGCCTGGGCCATCGAAAAAGAACGTCGCCGCAAGCAGGGCCCTGAACCTGTGTGGTTGTTTGGCATTCATGCAGTGCGCGATGCGCTGATGAATCCGGCGCGTGATCGTCGCCGCCTGATTCTGACCCGCAATGCGGCTTCAAGGTTGGAAGAGGCCGTAGCGGCATCTGGCATGACCCCTGAGATTGTTGAGCCGCGCAAATTTTCCGCGCCGTTGGATCCAGGATCGGTCCATCAGGGGGCCGCTGTTTTAACGCTGCCGCTGGATTGGGGCGGCATTGCAGACATATGTGCAATGGGTGAGCCGGGTCTGGTCGTGATGTTGGACCGGGTAACAGACCCGCACAATGTTGGCGCAATCCTGCGATCAGCAGAGGTTTTCGGCGCCAAAGCAGTCATTGCGCCGCTCCGCCATGCAGCCCCTGAAACGGGCGCACTTGCGAAATCAGCCTCTGGCGCGCTGGAACGCCAGCCCTATTTACGGGTCAAGAACCTGTCGGCCGCGATGGAAGAGATGCGAGAGCTTGGCTATCACCTGATTGGTCTGGCAGGTGAGGCGGACGCTGAACTGGGTGCAGCGTTGTCGAGCGCTGGAAAAGCGGTCGCATTGGTATTGGGCGCAGAAGGCCCGGGCCTGAGGGAAAAAACGCGCGAGACATGCGATGTCATCGCCTCGATTCCCAGCGCCGGAGAGTTTGGGTCGCTGAACGTGTCAAACGCTGCGGCGGTTTCATTGTACGCAGCCGCCGCCAGATAAACGCTTGAAGGTGAGAATCGGTGGGCTTGAACGGCCACGAATTCGCCTTGCAATAATTCTGTGAACGATGGGATTCTTTGGCCAAAAATCCGAATGTTTCAGCGCCTGTTATTACCGTGAATGTCGGTTTGTACACGCTGCAGCACAGTTTTTCAGTCACTCTCCATGATCGGCGGATTCCTGTTCAGGAAAGGCCGAATAAGTTCAAGTATCTGAATAATAACAGTTATTATTCAAATATGGCCGCGCGATGCCGAAAAACAGCGCGTCCAGGCAGCCGTCAAATGTGACGATCCACACCCTTATCGCAACAAACTGACATAAAAAGGAGAGCGGCCCATAGAAAATGCGGCTATAGTTCCCATATTGAGTTTTGAAGGTGGTTCCCCCTCGGAGATGCCTTCATCCACTCACTGTCCCTCGTTCTGACTGCGCCGGCCTTGTGCCGGCGCTTCTTTTTTGTGGCTTCTCATATTCTGTTAGGGCGTTTCTTTCTGCCGCTTATTGGTTTAATAAATCTCGAACTTAGATTGAGAAAACGGAACACATCTGTGACGCCGCCATGAACAAACAAGACCGAAAGCTGAAATCCATCCTCGATGACTGCAAATCTGTCGCGATGGTTGGTGTGTCGGCGAATGTCGTTCGCCCATCCTATTTTGTGGGACGGTATCTGTCGCTGAAGGGATATCAGGTCCACCCGGTTAATCCCGTCTATGCGGGCCAGAACCTGTTCGGCGGTATGACCTGTGGGTCGATTGAAAAACTGGCCGCCACGGGACAGGAAATCCACATGGTTGATATCTTTCGCCGATCGTCTGAGGCCGGTGATGTTGTTGATCAGGCAATTGAACACTTGCTGGACAGGGGCCTGAAAGCGATCTGGATGCAGATCGGCGTCACCGATCCAAAAGCGGCCAAGCGTGCCAAGAAAGCAGGGCTGCGCGTCGTCATGGATCGCTGCCCCAAGATTGAATACCAACGCCTGACTGGTGAGCTGAGCATCGGCGGATTCAATTCCGGTGTGATTTCATCAAAACTCAGGTAATCTCAACCCAAACGCGAGAACGATAAAGGGAGGTCCATCATGGCCGCAGAATATGGTTTCGACACGCTACAGATCCACGCAGGGGCAAATCCTGACCCGGCGACGGGCGCACGGCAGGTCCCGATCTATCAGAACACGGCTTACGTGTTTCGCGATGCGGACCACGCGGCGGCCCTCTTCAATCTGCAGGAATTGGGTTACATCTACTCCCGTCTGACTAACCCTACTGTCGCTGCGCTGCAGGAACGTGTCGCAGCGCTTGAAGGCGGTGTCGGCGCTGTCGCCTGTTCATCCGGTCATGCAGCGCAGATCATGGCGCTGTTCCCGCTGATGATGCCGGGCGCCAACTTCGTGACATCAAACCGTCTGTACGGCGGCTCGGTCACCCAATTTGCGCAGACCTTCAAGCGGTTTGGCTGGGAAGCGCGGTTTGTCGATTTCGAAGATACCTCGGCCATTCGCAAGAATATCGACGAAAACACCAAAGCGATCTTCTGCGAAAGCATCGCTAACCCTGGCGGTTACATCACTGATCTCGATAAAATTGGGAAAATCGCGGACAAGGCCAAGCTGCCGCTGATCGTGGATAACACGTCTGCGACGCCATACCTTTGCCGCCCGTTTGAACATGGCGCGACGCAGGTCGTTCATTCCACCACGAAATACCTTTCAGGCAACGGCACATCGATGGGCGGCATCGTGGTCGACAGCGGCAATTTCGACTGGACGGCGTCGGGCAAGCACCCGTCGATGATTGAGTCAGAGCCTGCTTATCATGGCCTGAAGTTTCATGAGACGTTCGGGCCGCTGGCCTACACATTCCATGGTATCGCCATCGGTTTGCGCGATCTGGGCATGACGGCGGCGCCGATGAATGCGTTCCAGACCCTTCTGGGGATCGAAACGCTGTCGCTGCGGATGGAAAAACACGTCGCCAACGCCAAGAAAGTTGCGAAGTACCTGCAGGGCCACAAGGCGGTTGAGTATGTCTCTTATGCAGGCCTCAGCGACAATCCCTATGCGCGTCGGGCGAAGAAATACACGCCCAAAGGTGCAGGCGCATTGTTTACCTTTGGCGTTAAGGGCGGCTACGATGCTTGTGTGAAGGTCGTTGATAACGTTGAGATTTTCAGCCACGTCGCGAACCTTGGTGATACACGGTCACTGATCATTCATTCAGCCTCAACCACCCACAGGCAGTTGACGGATGAGCAGCGCGTTGCGGCTGGCGCCGGGCCGGAAGTGGTGCGGGTATCCATCGGTATCGAAGATCCCAATGACCTGATTGCAGATCTGGATCAGGCGCTGACCAAGGCGACCGCTAAGTCCAAGCGTAAAAAGAAGTAACGCCTTACTGACCTCAGTTCCGGGCGCGCGCCCGTGTCGCGCCCGGATAACAGCGAACCGCCGCTGGAAAATCGCCCCATTTGGCCGTAAACTACGGACGTGGTGAGGAAGCGAACTTCATGGGCGTAGTCCACAAACGTTTTGCAGGCCGGCGAAATGCTGATCTGGCGCTTGATTTCGGCGCCGAGACCATCACGCTGCTCGTAGAAGATGTCGACGCGCCACAAGGCTGGTCGCCCCTGGCGTCGGCTGCCTTGGAAAGCGACGATTTCAGCGACCAGATAGAGGCGCTGCGCGTTCTGGCGGCTAAGCATTCAACCGCATGGGAAGTTGATTTGTGGCTGCCGGCTGATCAGGTCCTAAGCACCTATCTGGAACTGAAATCTGCGCAGTTTTGGAACCGCACCAATGCCGCGAAAGATGCCTTATGCGCCCGCACCGGTTTGGCGCGCGGGGACATAAACGTCGATCTGACGCGTGCGCCTGGCGAAGTTTGGGCGATCTGCGCGACTGAGGCCAAAGTTGTAGCGGAAGCGCTTGACTATGCCCGCCGCTGGGGTTTCGCGCCACTTATGGTAACGACCCGATACGCGGACGCCGCCTTCGCCGCGCCACCGGATCTGACAGGCTTAGCCGATCGCAGGCCGCTGATAGCTGGCGCCGCAGCCGCCGCCGCCGCGGTAATCGCCTTGGCCGTGATCGCTTGGCCTGACGCGAACAAGGAACCAATTTCGCAGGGACCAGAACGCGTCGCGATGATCCCGGCTGCGGCGCTGGTTTCTCCGTCTCTTCCTGGCGATGACGGCGTGGGTGAGATCCGCCAGAATGAGGTCGCTATTGCCCTCGCGCGGCCTGAAACCCCGCAGCCCCTGCTTGGTCGTTCAACGCCTGATGTAGCGGCTATCGAGCAGTTCTTCTTTGATGATGAACCCGACATTGGCCTCACCAGCCTGCCAATTCTCAGCTTGGGTGATGGATTTGAGGCGGTCACGGCAACGCCAAGTCAGTTGGGCGAATTTGATGTCGCCGCTCTGGGACCAGCGCCGCGTGCGCTGAGGACACAAGAGCTGCTTTTGGAAAATGAGCCGGACCTCACGCCGGAGCCTGAAACGCCCGAAGAACCGGCGACGACTGATGTCGAGGATCAACCAGCGCCTGAAAGGGATGAGCCGCTGGTCATAAACGCCACGGATCCAAGGGAAGCGCCGCAAACGGCCGAGGCTGAAGAAGATGATACGCCGGGCCCCGGATCTGTCGTGTCGGCGCCGAAGCCCGGCAAACGGCCAGACAGCCTGGACATGACACCCGGCATTGGCGCTGTTGCGGCGGCGCCATCAGCCTTGTCGCGGCCGAAATCCATCAAGCCGAGACCTAAGGCGGTTGCGCGCAACACATCTTCGGCCAAATCCGTCCGCGCGCCGTCGCGTGGCAAGCCAACAGGCCGTGGCCTGGCCAATGTCGCCACGCTGAAGGGCGCGATAACGCTGGATAGGGCCAGCCTGCTTGGCGTTTTCGGCACTGCCAAAAACCGGCGCGCGCTTTTGAGAATGTCCGATGGCCGGATGAAACGGGTCAGTCAGGGCGAAGTTATCGATGGATGGGTGATCTCACGCATTCAGGCGACGTCGATGCGTATGACGCGGGGCAGCGAAGTGCGGAATTTGAACCTGATCAGATGACAGCGTTCGATCCTGATGCGATCTGACGGACCTTAGGTCTGTCCTGCCCGCCATTCCGCCCATGCTTCTGGCGTATCCAGATCAACCCTGGCGGCGTTTGACGACAGACGAACCAATCGAACCAGATCAGCGTTTGCAGCCAGAATACTGCGGGCGCCTTCATCGCCTTCCAGCCCTCGCAAAGGTTCAAAAAACCGCCGTCCGAAAAGGACGGGATTGCCAGGTGCGCCGGTAGGGTCGGCTGCACGAATAATCTCACGCCCGTCTTCAACGTCGTACGCTGCGATCAAGGCATCTACATCATTTGCGGCAATGTCCGGCATGTCCGCCAGTGCGACCAGCAAGGCGCCAGCATCGCTGGCGACAGCTGCAATGCCAGCGCGGATCGAAGCGCCCATGCCTTCGGTCGCTTGTGGGTTTTCAATTACCCTGACGTTCAGACCATCCAGCGCTGCCAGCCTGCGTGGGTCGTCGGGGCGAAGCACGATGATCACTTCATCGACCTGACTGGCCAATAATACCTCTGCTGATAGGCGGAGGAGGGGAATGTCATCAACCAGTTCCATCAGCTTGTCTGCACCACGCATCCGGCTGCTGGATCCCGCAGCAAGCAGCAGCGCGCTGACTTTGGGCCGGGCAGGGATCGCCGCCTCACGTGGTTGGGGGCGAGATGGGATTTCTTTTAGCAATCCGCCAACACCCATGCCGGCGATGTCAGCGCTGGATACCGGCAAACCGGCCACAATCTTTTCCAGCACCCAATCGGCGCCGTTCAGTTTTGGCGACCTGGCGCATCCTGGTAGGCCGATGACAGGTTTGTCATTCAGTTCGCCGATAAACAGCAGATTGCCGGGATCAACTGGCATGCCAAACCGGTCAATCCTGCCACCTGCGGCCTCTACCGCAGCAGGCGCGACATCCCGTCGATCTGAAGTTGCTGAGCCACCAAGGACAAGCGCCATATCACCGCTAAACCCTGCCAAAGCTCTCGAGAGCGCGTTGGTGTCATGGGGGACGACAACAGGCGGTTCCATTTCTACGCCAAGTGCAGTCAACCGGGCCTCAATCGCTGCGCCGCCCTTTACCAGCAGTTTAGACTTCATGCCGGGTGTTTCAGTCAGGAAAACAGATGCTTTTGAGATGGCGCGACGATGAACCGTCATCGCTTGCCCTTCGCCAAGGCGGCGCGCGACCTCTGCGACTGAAGCCTGGGATGCGCCATAGGGAATGATCTTGACCGTCGCCAGCATTTGACGATCCCGCACGCGTGTAATTTCGGGAAGGGTGGCGATGGTGATTGCTTCATCTACGTCATTTGCAAATTGGATGCGGGCAGGGTCGACCTGCAACAAACCTTCGCCTTCGGCAAAGATGTTCGCCCTGCCGGTGAATGGCGCGGACAGCGTCATGCCAGCCGCCAAAAGGCGCTTAGCCAGCAAGGCGGCTGCTTCATCTTCTGGCAGATCGGTGGCCTCAATTTCAGCCACAGTTACAGTGGCGACGCCAGCCGTCAGCAGTGAAGAGATTTCATCTTCAGATAATTTCAGGCCTTTCTGAAATTTCTGCCCGTTGATTGTAAGGGAATGGGCAAGAATGCAGCCGGTTGCATCCTTGACCGGAACGGCGCCAAATTTCATTTCCTGATTTCCGGGCGTCGCAGATGTTCTGTCATCTCAGCCATAATTGCGACGGCAATCTCTGCAGGGGATTTCGCGCCTATGTCCAATCCTATTGGCCCGTTGATTTTTGCAATCTGTTCGTCGGCAAACCCGGCGTCCTTCAATCTGCCCACCCGCGCGCCGTGGGTTTTCTTTGATCCAAGGCAGCCAAGATAGAAGATCGGCGAAGACAAAGCTGTCTGGATTGCGGGATCATCCAGCTTTGTGTCGTGGGTCAAGGTTACGACGGCGGTGCGCGCATCTAGCCCGTGGGCCTTAAGCGCCGCATCCGGCCAGTCATGCGTAATGGTCTCGCCTGGAAACCGGGCCTCTGCCGCGAATGCCTCACGCGGGTCGATCAGGGTGGCGTCATAACCAGACAGGCGGGCCATCTGCATCAGCGGCTGAGCAATGTGAACCGCGCCAATGACGGCCAGCCGCAAAGGCGGGTTGTGGACACCAAGGAACCAGTCGCCTGCAAAGGCGGACTTGTCGGTCAGGCGAATGGTGGCGGCTTCTTCAGCCAATGGATCATCTGCATCAGGTGCAATCAGCCGGCGTTTCCATGTCTCGACATTCACGGCGTAGATCGCTGCGCCGCGGTTGGCGCGTGCCTCTGCCAGTTCGCGCAGCATGGCGATGTCGGGGCCTTGGCCGACTTCAATCGGTTCAACCATAACCCGGATTTCGCCGCCACAGGCGAGGCCGACGCCAAACGCCTCTTCATCGGACACACCGTAGGACAGGATGCGGCAGGCGCCGTCCTCCAAAGCCTCAAGCGCTTCGGCGGCGACGGCGCTTTCCACGCATCCACCTGAAACCGATCCGGCAAGCTCAGCATCTGAGGAAATCGCCAGCAGAGACCCGACCGGGCGGGGGGCTGACCCCCAGGTTTGCACGACAGTCGCCAAAGCGGCGCCTTTGCCAGCATCGATCCATGCCAACGCCTGTTCGATTATTTGTTCATGGGCGGCGTTCATAGCGGGTCCTCTCAGGCTGTTAGCCTATATTTGGAAGGTCGGCGCCCGATGGGCAATGCTTTGGCGTCGCTTTGATCCGAGAATACTCAGATCACGCTACTATCCCAAGGCCTGCCCCTGACACGCGGCGCCTATTCCAGCAGTTTCATCAGCCGCGCCTTGTCACCCAGATCATCGGGACGGGTCAGGGCGGCGGCGAGATCCTCAAGTGACGCGATAGAGTGTGAGGCGCGAAAGCTGTCCACATGTGGCAGCATTGCTTTGACGCCTCGAGCCTTGGGGGCAAACCCCTCCCACCTCAGAAGGGGGTTAAGCCAGATCAGCTTACGGCAAGATAGTTGCAAGCGTTCCATCTCAGCCCGCAGGCGCTCAGGATCATCGCGGTCGAGGCCGTCGGTGATCAGAAGAACGACCGATCCTTGGCCCAGCACCCGGCGTGACCAGTCGCGGTTGAAGCGATGGAGGCATTCGCCAATCCGCGTGCCGCCTTCCCAATCTTCCGCCTCAGCGCCAGCACGGCGCAGGGCGCTGTCGACGTCGCGTACTTTCAGATGCCGGGTGATGTTCGTGAGGCGCGTGCCGAACGTAAAGGTATGAACATCGGCCCATCCCGCGCCCTTGGCGTTCGATGCGGCGTGAAGGAAATGGAGCAGCATCCGGCTGTATCCGCTCATCGACCCGGAAATATCGCAGAGCGCAATCAGCGATGGCCAGCGGGTGCGCCGTTCCTTCATCGCCAGCGAGCGAACCTCACCGCCATGGCGCATCGCCTGGCGCATAGTGCCGCGCCAGTCGGGATAGCGGCCCAAGGCGGCTGATCGAGTACGGCGCGATGCGATTGGGCGGACGGGTAGGTCGAGTTTGGAAATGGCGCGGAGGGCCTCGGCCTGCTCCGCCGCTGTCATTTGCTCAAAATCCTGGGATTTCAGCTTTTCCTCGCCCGAGAAGGTGAGCGAGGCGTCGATCTCAACCAGCTCATCCTCTTCCTGGTTCTTGGGCGGCTTTGGCTGTTCTGCACCATCCAGCAGCGCTTCGGCAGCCCTGCGTTCAGCATCCTCAGGTTTATGTTCCTCTGCCACGCCCCGCATCATCGGCAACATGGCCGACATCATCTGTTCCAGAAACTGCGGATCCCGCCAGAACAGGCGGAAGGTCTGGCGAAAGAGGGTGCGATGTTCGGATTTTGAGACGAAACAAGCGTGTAGGGTCCAGTAAAAGTCATCCCGGTCGGTAAACCCAGCCGCCTCAACCGCCTTGATCGCATCGACGATTCGCCCCGGCCCGACAGGCAGGCCAGCCTTGCGCAGCGCGCGGCCAAAATGGGTGATGTTGGCCGCAAACTTGCCGTCCACAGGGGTCGGAAGGTCGGCGTAAGTGACCATCAGGCAGGTTCCAACCTTTTCTTGGCGTCTTCGAGGATACGGCTGGCTTCAGACCCATGAAGCGTGGCGATATCATCCTGATATTTCAGGATTGCGCCCAGTGTGTCGGCAATGACCTGTGGGCTGATCGCAACCGCATCCAGCGCCAGCAAGCATTTAGCCCAGTCGATGGTTTCGGCCACGCCCGGTTTCTTGAATAGATCTTCGGTGCGAAGCTGTTGGACGAAAGCTACGATTTCTTTGCTGAGAGCGTCCGACGCCTCTGGCGTGCGGGCCTGCAGGATCTCCATCTCGCGGTCGAAATTCGGGTAGTCTACCCAATGGTAAAGGCACCGGCGTTTCAGCGCGTCATGCACTTCGCGTGTACGGTTTGAAGTGATGATGACGATCGGCGCCTCGGGCGCCTTCACTGTGCCAAGTTCAGGGATCGTGACCTGAAAATCACTGAGTGCTTCCAGCAGGAACGCCTCAAACGGTTCATCCGTGCGGTCCAGCTCATCAATCAGCAGGACTGGCGCGCCGCCTTCCTGGGGTTTCATCGCCTCCAACAACGGACGGCGGATCAGATATTCCTCGGAAAACAGCTCTTCCGTCAGCGCCTTGCGGTCACCACCACCAGACGCCTCGGCCGTGCGGATCGCGACCATCTGGGCGGGGAAGTTCCACTCATACACTGCAGATGAAGCGTCGAGACCTTCATAGCACTGGAGCCGGATCAGGCGGCGGCCTAATGCGGCGGCCAGCGCCTTGGCGATCTCGGTTTTGCCAACGCCAGCTTCGCCTTCCAGAAACAATGGGCGGCCCAAGGTCAGCGACAGGAAAGTAATCGTCGCCAGCCCGCGCCCGCAAACGTAATCGACGTCTCCAAGCATCTTCTGCGTTTCATCGATTGAAGTTGGTAGGTTGGTCATGAAGCCTCACATTCGTTTCATGCAATGGAAGCGCTGCGGCCTCGGAAATCAAGGGTGTCTACGGTTTTGTCAGAGCAGAAGCATCGCTGCGAGGCCGAGGAAGGCGAAGAACCCGACGACATCTGTGACAGTGGTGACGAACGCGCCGGACGCCAGCGCCGGATCTGCGCCGGCTTTCTCTAGCCCAAGCGGGATTAAGATACCCGCCATGCCGGCGACGAGCAGGTTGCCAATCATCGCAAGGCCGAGCACCACGCCCAGCATCACGTCGCTAAACCAGATGTAGCCGACGATACCAATGATGACGGCGAAGACGATCCCATTGGCCAATCCAACCAAAGTCTCACGCAGGATCACGCGCCACATGTTAGCGGATGTGAGGTCTTTTGTGGCAAGCGCCCGTACTGCAACCGTCAGCGCCTGCGTGCCAGCGTTGCCCCCCATCGAAGCGACAATGGGCAGCAGGATCGCCAGCGCGACATAGGCGGTGATCACTTCGTCAAACTGCGCGATGACGATTGAGGCGAGAACGGATGTCACAAGGTTGACCGCTAGCCAGGGGAACCGGCGACGGGTTGTGCGCCAGACCTTGTCAGCCAGGCTTTCATCGCCTGCGACACCGCCAAGGCGCAGAAGGTCCTCTTCGGCTTCCTCGCCCATGACTTCGACAGCGTCGTCAATGGTGATGACGCCAACAAGACGCCCCGTTTCGTCGACCACCGGGGCGGATACGAGGTGGTATTGGCTAAAAGCGTAAGCGACTTGTTCCTCATCCTGCATGACGGGGATGGCGCGAAACTCTTCCTCCATCAACTCACCCAGAACGGCGGGGCGGGTTGAACCAATGATGCGGCTGAGAGGAACCATGCCGATGGGTTTCATCGCGGGATCGACGATGATGACATCATAGAACTGATCTGGCAGATCGTCGGCGGCGCGCATGAAATCGATGGTTTGGCCAACGGTCCAGAAAGGTGGTGCCTTCACAAGCTCCCGTTGCATCATCCGGCCTGCGGATTCGTCCGGATATGTGAGCGATTGCTCAACAATGACGCGGTCGTCATCGTCTAGCGCGTCCAGCACCTTGGCCTGTTCTTCGGCGGCCATGTCTTCAACAAGATAGACAAGGTCGTCGCTATCAAGGACTTTTACGGCTTCGGCCAGAACGCCTGGTTCAACATAGTCGAGGATTTCGTCGCGAACGCTTTCGTCCAGTTCGGGCAGCGCTTCACCGTCCAATTCGCTGCCAAGCGCTTCGATGATGCGCTGGCGATCTGTTGACCCGACCTGTTCCAGAAGGTCAGCGAAATCAGCATTGTGGAGGGGCTTAATCAGGTCCCGTACAGCGTCGACATCGCCTAGGTCCAGTGAACTGATAACTCCATCAACAACTGTACGATCCAGCGAGTAATCCTGATCTACGCCGTCATCTTTATCTGACGTTACATCTGTCTGCTCGCTCATGGGGGGGGGTCCGATCACTGCGCTGATTTCAAGCGTAGCGTTTGAGATCACAGCCGAAAACCCCAAACGCGGCGAATGTGTAATCTGTCACTTTTTGGTCATGATTCGCCTTCAGTTAGAGTGGACGGTCAACAGCGAGTTAAAGTTGTCGGCCGGTGCCTTTGCGTTTGTGTGAACCTGTCTTTGGGAGTTTGTGCTGAAAAACCCTGTTTGTTCGCCTTCTGGCGACCTACGCCTCGTTGGCGGTACGTTGCCCTTTTTGGCCAGCGGCCCTTCCTTCAAAATCTCCACTGAGCAGACGGCATGAGCGACCTGTTTGGTGGCGCCGCCGATGAAACCCTGCGCGGTAATGCAGGGAATAACCACCTTTCAGGCTTTAAAGGCGATGATTTCCTGGCTGGTGAAGATGGTGATGACCTGATTGAAGGCGGTCAGGGTTTTGATACGCTTTTCGGGGGCGCCGGGAACGATCTGCTGAAGGGCTACAATGACGCTGATCTAATCGACGGCGGTTCAGGCAATGATACGGCCGAAGGCGGTGATGGCGCTGACACGGTCCTTGGCGGCGACGGGAATGATCGCCTTCTGGGTTATCGGTCCGATGATGAACTGGATGGCGGTCTTGGCGACGACTATGTCGAAGGCGGCCAGGGCAATGACTATGCAATTGGCGGTGAAGGCGCCGACACATTGTACGGATATAGCGACAATGACACGCTGTACGGCGGCAATGGGGCCGACAGCGTTGAAGGCGGATCAGGCGACGATGCCATGTTTGGTGGCGCTGGCGACGACACAATGTTCGGCCGTCAGGGCGCTGATCTCGAATTTAGTGGCGATGGCGATGATCTGATGTATGGCTGCGCCGCTGATGACACGATGAGCGGTGAGGACGGCGATGACTGCGTCAACGGACAGTCGGGCGTAGATGAGCTGTATGGCGGCAAAGGAAATGATAAGCTTTTTGGTGGCTCAGGGAATGACAAAATTTTCGGCGGCGCTGGTGAAGATTTTCTGAACGGCGGCAAAGGCAATGATGAGCTAAGCGGCAACGGCGGCGCTGACATATTGTGCGGTCTTGTCGGTGATAATCTGATTTTTGGCGGCGGAGGCCGCGATCAGCTGATTGGCGACCGCGGACACGACAGCCTGTATGGCGGTGGCGGCCGTGATGAAATTGCAGGTGGCGACGGAAACGACGTCATGCGCGGCGATGGCGGCCGCGATCATTTGCTTGGCCGAACAGGGAATGATGATCTTGATGGCGGCGGCGGCAAAGACGTTCTCGCCAGTGGATCAGGTAATGATACGATCTCTGGGGGACGTGGCGCTGATGATCTCACTGGCGGATCCGGCGCAGATGTCTTTCATTTTGAAACAGGCGATGGATCCGACATTATCCGCGATTTCGAACGAGATGAAGATCTGATTTCAATTGGCTCTGGCGCAACGGGGTTTTCGGATCTGGATATCTCGCAGTCTGGCAAGAACGCGATTATCAACTTTGCTGATGTGAAGATCACTTTGTTCGGCGAGGCCGCCAAATCGCTGGGTGAAAGCGATTTTATCTTCTGACCGCGTTATCGCGATGGCTTAGTGGTCGGCGTGAAACACGGCGAACGCCAGTTTCGCCTTAGTCTCAATCTGAAAGGAAAATCGCCACAGCCTGTGCGCGATTTTTCACATCCAGTTTTTCAAAGAGATTTCTCAGGTGAAATTTGATGGTGTTGACGCTGACGCCAAGCTCTTCAGCCAGCTGGTTGTTTGTCGCCCCCCCAGCGAGAGAAGCTAATAGTTCCCTTTCCCGCTTGGTGAGGTCTTCTACCGGGGGCTGACGGCGCACTGCAGCGGGGAAATCGCGCCCGCCTGCCGCGGCTGTCGCGATCGCCTGCAAAAGGCGTTCTGGTGGTTCCGATTTGTGGACCAGTGCAGTTGCGCCTTCGCGCACTGCAGCGCGCAGGGTCGTATCTGACAACTCACCTGTATAAACCACCACTTTCGGCGGATTGGCCATCTCACCAATCCGGCGAAGTAAACTGCGCCCGTCACCTTTGGGCATAACCCATCCGGTCACAGCAATATCGATTGGCGCTGCGACGCCCCTAGCGGCGTACTCGGACAGAAAGTCGTCACCGTTTGGCGCGGACATGACCAGTTCGAACCGGCCATCTTCACGCAGCATCTGATCGAGCCCGCGCACGACCAACGGATTCTTGTCGATTACAGCTACTGTGATTGGCTGCTGCCGAGAGGGGGCCGAAAGCGTCGCCATGCCAATCCTTCTGAAGTGTGTTTCCGCTTCATGCCAAGGATGTGTTCTAGGTGCAAGTGCCTGTGGCGGCATCTAACCCAGTTAGGGCTTTGCTAAGCCATGCTGGCATAAAAGACATGATGGACCAGGACAGCCGGCGATTGCTGGACTACGCGCGCGTTAGTTTTGACAGATTGCTTCAAAGACGGCTGATGTTCATCGGCGGTACGCTAATCGCGATTGCGTATCTCAATTGGATGGTGGCGCTTGTTGGTTTCATTTTTTGCTACTGTCTCGACTACGCTGAAATGAAAGCCAGCGCAGCGACGCTAAAAGCTCGTGATACATTGGCCAGTGATTCAAAGCTGCAACAACAACTGTTGAAGCGGCTGCTTCTGACCGGGTCCGCCAGCACATTTGCTGTGGTGTTGTTTGATGTTGGCACGTCGCTGACGGCGCCCGAAGAGCTGCGGTTTATTCCGATCCTTTTTCTGATCTCGGCAGCGCTTTACTGGGCGGTATCCCAGCATCAGATAAAGTGCATTGTTAAGGCGCGTACAGTCATTCTGGCATCTGGCGCGCTGGTGGTTGCAATGGCGCCGCTTATGATGACCCTGCCACCCATCGCTTCCCCCCTTTGGCCCAATGCGCTGACCACAGCGTGCTGTTTCTACTTCATTCACATCTGCGCGCGTGCTTACGCCGTCAATTATGATGTGGCGCTCAGGCAGATAACCTCAATCGAGCTTGCGTTGATTGAAACGGAACGATCAGCACGCCAGCGCAGCGATCTTCTTCGAATTCTCAGCCATGAGCTCAGAAAACCGCTGAATGGAGTAATGGGCACGGCGGGGGTGATGGAGCTTGGCTCATTGAGCCATCTGCAAAGCGAACAACTGGCGACGATAAAGGCATCCGGGACACGCCTGAACGGGCTGCTTACGCAGGTCATGGATAGTGAGCTGCTAAATTCTGGTCGCCTGCGGATCATCAAACATCCTACCCAAATGGCAACTATTCTGCACCCATTGTTCGCGCGTCACGGGGATGCAGCTAAGGCGAAGGGGCTGAAATTCGAAGTGGAAGGCATTTCTGATCTTCCTGGGCGTGTTGTCGTTGACGGTGAAAGACTGGCTCAGTGCCTCGACTATCTAGTCGATAACGCCATCAAATTCACAGATGAAGGAAAGGTTTCTGTAAGCTGCGTGCATCATATGGAGCCGGGCCCGCCGCGGCTCATATTCAAGATCAAGGACACCGGCATCGGCATGTCGGATGAAACGATGGCCCGTCTGTTTCAGCGGTTTTCGTAGGAAGACATGTCTGAATCGCGAGTCTATAGCGGCATGGGGCTTAGCCTTTGGATCTGCAAAGGCGCCGCTGAACTGATGGGCGGAGATCTGACTGCGGAAAGCAAGCCAGGCGTAGGTTCTACCTTCATCCTTAACCTGATCGCAGAGGAGACAATGGATGAAGCGCCGGCGGAGGATGAGTTACCCGACAGGCCGGGTCATACGATTGATCTGGCGTCGTAACTCTCCGGCCAGTTCGATCCTTTCTTCCGGGGTTAGAAAGGCGCCAAGCTCAATCCGGCGGCCGCCGCCGCGGAGCGTCAGGTACTTTTCGACGGTGTCCGTATCTGTTGTATCAATATCGACCCAATATGGATTGGCGAACCAGCGCTTGGTTGTACCCAGCGGTTCGCGCCGTTCAACTGCGATTGCGTCGGGCCAGAGGAAAAGATCTTCAGTCACCTTTCCGGTCAGATAGCTCAGCTTCAGAAAAAGCCACAGCAGTCCGAACGCAGCCGCCGCATATGGCGCCAGCGCCAGCGATGCGCCTGTAGGCGCCAGTGCTATCAGCGGAAGGCATAGCCCTGCAGCGGTCAGGCCCATGATCCAACGAAATCCGCTGGGACTAAGCGAACGATGTGGCCAAAGTCGAACGCGCCATACGGGTGGATCCGCCCTTTTGAAAGGGTCTGAGACAGAAGCGGCCGGAGAGTTATCTCCGGCCACGTTCATTTTGTATTTTGGACTACCGGACATCAGTGATGGGGTTGCTTGTCCCACATGTCCTGCGTTGGGAGCGTTTCAAACGTGTGCTCTGGCGGCGGGTTGGACAGGGTCCATTCCAGTGTTTCACCATGTTCGCCCCAATAGGCGTTCTCTGTAATCTTCTCACCGCGCGTCAGGGTGTACCACATGACGCCAATAAAAAAGAGCAGCGACGCGCCCGACATGAAAGCGCCCCAAGACGACACTTCGTTCCAAAGCGAAAATTGCTCAGGATAGTCGATGTAGCGACGTGGCATGCCCTGACGGCCCAGGAAGTGCTGCGGGAAGAACGTGATGTTGGTGCCGATGAACATCGTCCAGAAATGCAGCTTGCCTGCCCATTCCGGATACTGACGGCCCGACATCTTGCCAATCCAGTAGTAGATGCCTGCGAAGATGCCAAACACGGCGCCAAGCGACATCACATAGTGGAAGTGAGCAACGACGTAGTAAGTGTCGTGATAGGCCCGATCGACAGCTGCCTGTGACAGGATGATGCCGGTTACGCCGCCCACTGTGAAGAGGAACAGGAAGCCGAACGCCCAAAGCATCGGCGTCTTGAAGTCAATCGAACCACCCCACATCGTCGCGATCCACGAGAACACCTTGATGCCTGTCGGCACCGCGATGACCATAGTCGCCAGCATGAAGTAGGCCTGCGCATTTGCGCTCATGCCGACTGTGTACATGTGGTGCGCCCAGACGACGAAGCCAAGGACACCGATACCGATCATAGCCCAGACCATGCCGAGGTAGCCGAAGATCGGCTTTTTCGAGAAGGTTGAGATAACGTGGCTGATGATGCCGAAGGCAGGCACGATGATGATGTACACTTCCGGATGGCCGAAGAACCACAGGATGTGCTGGTAAAGAACCGGATCGCCGCCATTGGCCGCATCAAAGAATGCGGTGCCAAAGTTACGGTCGGTCAGCAGCATCGTGATGGCGCCGGCCAAAACTGGCAGGGCCAGCAGGATCAGCATCGCGGTGACCATGATTGACCATGCGAACAGCGGAACTTTGAACAGGGTCATGCCTGGCGCGCGCATGTTCAGGAAGGTCGTGATCATGTTGATCGCGCCCAGGATGGATGAGGCGCCTGACAGGTGGACCGCGAAGATCGCCAAATCCATCGACCAGCCCTGCTCATTCGTTGACAACGGTGCGTAAAGCACCCAGCCAACGCCAGAGCCCGCCTGACCGTTTCCGCCTGGCATGAAGACCGAAAGAACGGCCAGTGTGGCGCCAGCGAAGAACATCCAGAATGACAGGTTGTTCATCCGTGGGAACGCCATGTCCGGCGCGCCAATCATAAGAGGCATGAAATAGTTGCCGAAACCGCCAAATAGCAGCGGAATAACGACAAAGAACATCATAAGGATGCCGTGGCCGGTGATCAGAACATTCCAGAGGTGCCCGTTAGGCGTACATTCCGACTGCGCCAGCAAAGAGGCACCTTCCATGCACATGTGCTGTACGCCGGGATCCATCAGCTCCAGCCGCATGAACATCGTGAAGGCAACCGAGAGGATGCCAAGGAACGATGCTACGAAGATGTAGAGAATACCGATGTCTTTATGGTTCACTGACATGAACCACCGGGTAAAGAAGCCCGGTTTTGGATGATGCGCGTCGTGCGCTGCGGCGTCAGCCATTTGATGTCTCTCCCAGACTAAACTTGGGACGTGGTCACGATATGCCACGCAGGCGTCGAGAGGGAATTCCCCCTTAAGTCAGGTTTGTTTTAGCGCTATCGCTCATCGGTCTCAACCACTTGCTACACATTTCGCTGCGGCGAACCGGCGCTGTCCCATTGTGCATAAACGCCTTTGCTGAAACCGATTCCCGTATTTTCTGAGATCTAAAAGGCCTTCATGCATCGCTTCATGAAAAGTCTGTGCGAATGTCACCTAACTTAGATGGAGTATGTGGGCAGAAAAGTATGAGATTGTTTGCTTGCAGCGTATTGGCTCCTGTTCTGTCCAGCGCAACAGCTTCAGTGGTGCCCCAACTGTTTTACGATTCTACAAGCGATGGCGCTGACCGCGATGGCTGACGTCGTCGTTGTCAGGGCTGACAACTTGCTTGTTGGCGGCAGAATAAACGCTCGGCGATATCGGTTACGCTCAGTTTCAGAAATTGAGGCGCCGACAATGCGTCTTTCGTTGACGCCATTGCTAATGATGAGTTCTGGACGTGTGGGGTAAGCACATTAGCCAGTAACCTGACCGAGTTGAGACTGACTGTGGATGTATCTGTTTCGGACCCGGTCATCCCGTTGGTTGAGTTTTCAGCCCATGGCCGGGACGTCCGATCTGGAGGATTCGGGCTCAACCAACGATCACTTGCTGATCGGCGCGGTCAGCGCTGTTCCGCTGCCGATGTCAGCCCTTTTGCTGTTTTCAGGCCTGTTCGGTCTTGGTGCCCTTCGCTTCCGCCGCGCCTAAGAATTCATCCCGCCCTTGACGGGGCTTCCAGCCAATCATCGGACCGCATCTCTGCAATACGGGATGCAGTTCTTTCAAATTCAAACGCGCCTTTGCCTTCGCGATAAAGCTGCTCTGGCATCGCCTCAGCAGAACAGATTAGCCGGGTCTTTGCCTCATAAAGGGCATCGATCAGGGTGACGAAGCGCTTCGCTTCATTGTTGTTGTGAACTCCGAGGATCGGAATGTCGTCGATCATCAGCGTGCTCGCTGCTTCTGCCAGGGTCAGATAGTCAGCGGCTCCAAGCGGTTGAGCGCAAAGATCGGCGAAAGTCGCCCGCGCGATGCCGGAATGAAAGCGGGGCACCTGAACATCGCGCCCGGTGACTTGCAGCACCAATGGTTCCCCTTCATGTCCGCCCGTAAGTTCGGCCCAGGTCGCATCCATTGCGGCCCGCGAAGCGTCGCCAATAGGCGCATGATAGACTTCACGCCCCATCAAGCGTTCCTGCCGGTAATCGGTTGGGCTTTCGAGCAGGTGGATGTCCAGCTTGTCTTTGAGAATCTCGATAAAGGGCAGGAAAACTTGCCGATTTAGGCCGTCCTTATAAAGGTCATCGGGATGTCTGTTCGACGTTGTGACAATGATCGTGCCGCGTTTGAACAGCTTTTCAAACAAACGCCCAACAATCATGGCATCGGTGATGTCGGTGATTTGCATCTCATCAAAGCATAGCAAAACTGCATCCGCTGCGATGCTTTTAGCGACAGTTTTTACCGGGTCAGGGTCACCCTTTTGGCGGGCGTGGTGAATGCCTGCATGCGCTTCCTGCATGAAGGCGTGGAAATGGACCCGGCGCTTTTTCTCGACGGTTGAACATTCGTAAAACAGGTCCATCAGCATGGATTTCCCACGGCCGACACCGCCAAACATGTAGAGCCCACTGACCTGAGAGCCGACCTTTGTCGATTTGCGCCGCCAGCCGAGGAACCCGCGGCCGACCTTTTTGCCCTCCCACGGGTCATAGTCTTTCAAGCGCAGATGCAGGACCTGCAGCTTTTCGAGGGCCAGCCTCTGTGCGACATCGTCATTCAGATCACCCGCAGCAATCATTTCGCGATACTTCGAAAGTGGTCCGTCCGGCATAAGGCCCTCACATCATCTTCGCCCCATAAGCGCCAAGCGCCGGGGTTCTGGCAAGTGGGGACGTCACATTCCGCGCTTGAACTATCGCGCCAATTCAAACCCAATTGGTAGGCGAGCGGGGCTTGTATTGCCGGTCTCAGGCAGCATTTCGGCCTGTTCCGTAGGCCAGAAACGCTGAACCCGCCGAGCAATCGCCGTCAGGGCCGACGCCATATCTGACCGTGCGACTTGATTGCCAAGGCAGTGATGCGCGCCGCCGCCGAAGCCGAAATGCGCTTTGCGTTTGGCGTTGATGTCGAAAGGTGGCGTGGCACGGATGTCAGGCTCAAATGCAGAGGCGTGCGAAAACAAGTGCACGGTTTCTCCTGCCTCAATTTGCTGATCGTTGAAGGTAAACGCTTCAAGCGCTTCTCGCGTTGACCAGGTGGTTGTCGGGCGCATGCGCACGAATTCCTCAACCACGGCTGTTGCTAAAGCCGGATTGTTGCGGAAGTGCTGATATTGCTCTGGATACGCCAGAAACAGTGTCATGCCGAGGCCAAGCTGGGCGCGTGTTGTGTCCACGCCGCCAAAAATCGAGATGACGATCATGTCTAGCAGCGCCTCATCATCCGCGTCGGCGCTGAACCCACGCGTCAATCGGGCGATGTAGCTGTCTTCGTCCTGCCCGGTGCGGACGCGCGCGATCAGATCACCGCCAAGGTCCCGCAGCCGATCGCAGGCGTCATTCACCTCTGCTTCATGCACTTTACAGTCTACGCCCATCGACAGGCCCAGCGTCGAAGCATCGTGAGAGATGCCACGCCAGTCTTCAGCGCCCAGGCCGATCAGTTTGGCGATGGCCTTGCCTGCGAAGGGAATCGCAAACGCCTCCATAAACTCAATCTCGCCATTGTCATCGAAGGCCGACGCCTGGTCCGCGGCGATAAGGTCAAAATCAGGCTTGAGGCTGGCGATGAAGTCACGTGACAGAGCGTCCGTTGCGATCCGGCGCAAGTGGCGGTGGCGGTCGCCTTCCTGCCCGATCACCGAACGTTCCCAGAAATCGACAAACGATCCCGTCATCCCATGGCGCCTAGGCCAGATGCCGCTGCCCTGCCGAAGACGGCGGTCGCGCAGCAGCATCCCCACTTCTTGGTGGCGCAGCACCGCGAGACCGTAGGGCGTGCGCGCGCACCAGTGCTGATCGCGGGCGGCGAAAACCTCATCTGACCGGGTCGAAAAACCCGGTGCCGTCAGATCAAGATAGGGAAGGGCGGGCACGCAGGTATTCAGAACTTCTCAACCCAAGGTCGCAGATCGACCTCCCAGCTCCAGCAGCTGCGATGTTGGGTCAAGAGGTTCCAGTATTCCCGCGCAATCGCATCGGGGTCGAGCATGCTGTCAGGGTTTTCCGGCGCATCCACTCGTTCTGGTCGGTTCGGATTGCGAATGCCGCCATCGATGATGAAATGCCCAACATGAACGCCCTTAGGGTGAAGCTCTCGCGCCAAGGATTGCGCCAGCGCGCGCAGTGCAAACTTGCCCATCGCAAAGGTCGTAGACTTGCCATACGCCTTCACGCCTGCCGTCGCGCCCGTGAACAGGATGCCGCCATGCTTGGTGGGCAGCATCCGTTTCGCCGCCTCTTGCGCCGCATGGAAGGCGCCCAAAGCGGTGATTTGGATCGCGTGTTCAACCTCAGCGCCATCAAGCTCTGTGATCGCGCCGCGCACCCTCGCTGACGGATTATATACGACGATGTCGGGTGCGCCGGTCTCGTCTAAGTCAGAAAACAACGCCGCGATATCCTCGCGCCTGCTGGCATCGCAGGTGTGCACGGTGGCTGAGACTTCACTGGCCAGCCCCGCCAGATCATCCACGCCCCGCGAGGCCAATGCGACTTCAACGCCGTGTGAATGGAACAGACGGGCAAGCGAGGCAGACAGGCCTGCCCCCGCGCCGATGATCAGGGCTTTTTTGAAATTGTGGGTCATGACGCCTCCTCTATTCGCAGAACAGGTTACGACGTTCCGCGTCTTACCAATAACCTTTTGGAACCAACCCGGCGTCACGCGCCTCCCGCTCCAACGCCTCACGGTAATCAGGATGAGCGACCGAGATCAGCAAACGTGCGCGGTCTGCAACTGTCTGCCCTTTCAGATTTACGCAGCCGTATTCGGTGACAACATACATCATGTCCGTCCTAGGCGTTGTTACGGTGTTGCCGAGGGTCAGGCTCAGCACGATCCGGCTTTTGCGGACATCGCCTTTCTCAAAAGTCGAAGACATGCAGATGAAGGATTTTCCACCGGGTGACGCATAGGCCCCCCGCACGAACTGCAGCTGCCCACCTGTGCCAGAGATATGGCGCAGGCCATCCGATTCAGACGCTGCCTGCCCGGTCAGATCAATCTGCGTCGTGTTGTTGATGGCCACGACCTTTTCGTTACGCATGATGTTGTGCGGCAAATTCGTGTAGTCTGCAGGATAGCAGCAGAAATTCGGATTATCGTTGATCGCATCATAGAGCTTCCGCTGGCCAAGGGCGAAGCTGTAGACATGGCGCCCCTGATCCAGCGTTTTTCTCGCGCCTGTCGCCTGCCCGGACAGCACCAGATCAACCATGCTGTCGGTCAGCATTTCAGAATGCAGGCCAAGATCCTTCGCGCCGCTTTCCAGCAACGCGGCGCAGGCGGCGTTGGGCATGCCGCCAATTCCAACCTGAATGCAGGCGCCGTCCTCGATTTCTTCCGCGATCAGACGGCCGACCTGGCGGTCAACATCAGTCAGCTCGGTGTCCGGCAGTTCAGCGGGGCGGGACCCGTCTCCAGCAATTACAAAATCCACTTCGCTTTCGTGGATCTTGCAACCTTCGTTGAATGTGCGGGGCAGGTGTTCGCAGACCTCTACAATCCTGGTCCTGGCGCACTCCATCACCGCTGGGTGCCAGAGGCCGGTGCCGCCAAAGGTGTAATTGCCGTTTTCGTCCTTTGGGCAGCCCTTGATACAGGCGACGTCGATGGGTGGCAGGAACCGGCGGTAATAGTCGGGAATTTCCCCAAGGTTGATGGGCATGTAATGCGCGATGCCAGCATCGGCCTTCTTTCGGTCGTAGCCAGAGTAATGCCAGCTGAACCAGGTGAAATGATCGCCTAGTGGATCAGCCTCAAGCACTGCACGTGGTTTGACAGAGATGCAGCTGCGGAATTTGACGCCTGTCAGCTCATCCTTGCGCGCCGCCAGTGCCGCATCGAACGCATCTGGTTGGCCAATGGTGACGCCATAGTCGATCCAATCGCCGGACTTTACAAGCGCCGCCGCTTCAGTCGCCGAGATGTGTCTTGCTTGTCTCATCGCCATCAGTCCCCTCTGCAAACGCAAAACGCCCGCGCGAGGCGGGCGTTTCACGACTTAATGTCGAGATGATCAGGCGGCGACTTTTTTGTCCAGCGCTTCGACCATCCGCTGAGCGGCTTTCGCGTCGTCAAGGCCTTCAACAGCGGCGACCTCACGGGTCATCCGCTCAATCGCAGCTTCATAAAGCTGACGCTCAGAGTAAGACTGTTCTGGCTGATCTTCGCCGCGGTGCAGGTCGCGAACGACCTCAGCGATTGAGATCAGGTCGCCAGAGTTGATCTTCTGCTCATATTCCTGCGCGCGGCGGGACCACATGGCGCGCTTCACGCGGGCGCGGCCGCCCAAAGTGGTCAGCGCTTTGTCGACGACGTCAGGGCTGGACAGAACACGCATGCCGACGGACGTCGCCTTGGCGGTTGGAACCCGCAACGTCATCTTTTCCTTGTCGAAAGAGATCACGAACAGCTCCAGCGTTACGCCAGCGATTTCCTGCACTTCGATCGTGATGATGCGGCCAACACCATGCGCAGGGTAGACAACAAAGTCATTCGCGCGAAATTCGCCTCTTTTAGTCTTGCTCATAGTAAACTAATCCGTTCTCTTAGCACAGTGAAAACCTCTGACCCCCTCGGCCAAGGCCGGGGCGATGAAGTTTCTCATTTCCAGATTGCGCAGCTTGCCCACCGTCCATAGTTTTCACTATCGCCACCAAGAAGCGCTGTTATGAAATTAGTATAACAGAAAAATCGCCTGATTCCCACTCCCCAGAAAAGGCGGGCCCTGGAACAGGGGTTTGCAGGAGCCAAAACGTCCGGCCAGGCTAGTCGTCAGTCGCCTTCGCCGGGCTTCTCAGAGAAGTATTTCTCAAGCTTGCCTTCTTCCCCGTCATGCTTTTTCGCATCGGGGTCTCCGTCTTTCTTTAGCGTGATCACGGGCCAAAGATCGGCGAACTTGGTGTTGATCTCAAGCCATTTCTCAAGGCCTGGTTCAGTGTCAGGCTTGATCGCGTCTACTGGGCATTCAGGCTCGCATACGCCGCAATCGATGCATTCATCCGGGTGGATGACCAGCATGTTTTCGCCTTCATAGAAACAGTCGACCGGGCACACTTCTACGCAGTCGGTATGTTTGCACTTAATGCAGTTTTCGATGACGATGTAGGTCATGCGGTGGGCCTGTCTGTCTTGTTCTGCGGGAAATCCGAAGCTTGCTGGGATTTAAGCGTGGATTCGACGCGCTGCAAGCGCAATCACGTCGCGGCAACGTGAACAGCCGCCGGGTTAGGCGCAGTGTTACTCAGCTTCGGTGGACTTCAACGCCATGATCGCCCGCCTGCCGCGCTTGTCTGGGCGCGGAATGTGCGTCGGTTCATCACCCTTTTCCTGGGGCTTAGGTGGATCTAGGTCTTTGTACAATGCTTGCGCTTCAGCGGCGGGCCCGCGCCGGACGCCAAGGTCGATAATCTCGATGATGCGCACGTCCCGGTTCTGACCGAACGTTAGCGTATCACCGGGCTTAACCAGCGTTTTGGGCTTATCGGTCCGGGCGCCATTGATGCGCAAGCCGGACGAGACGACCTTTGCCGCCAACGTCCGGGTTTTGAAGAATCGCGCCCGCCACAACCACTTGTCGATGCGGACGCTGTCTTCTGTCACTTGTTGTCTTTGAGCTTGGCCAGTGCTGCGAACGGGCTGTCCGGGTCAGGACCGCGCGATGGCTTCGGCGCGGCGGAGAATTGCCGGGGCTTGTTGTCCTGGTCGTCCCGTTTGCCTTTAACCTTCGGTGGACGCTTGCCGCCCTTCTTGAACCCGCCTTTACGCTCACCTCCGCCAGCGTCTTTCCGATCGCCACGCGGCGGGCCGGATCGGCGCTGGTTTTGCTGACGCCGCGCATAGGTGAAGGTGTAGAACACTTCTACCTCAGCAGGCTCTTCGGTTGCATCTGGCGCTACCGTTGGCTCAGTGGTGGTTTCGGGTTCTGCGGGCGCTTCTGATTTCGGCTCTTCCGCCTCTGCCTTGGCGTCTTCGACAACTACAGCTTCAGGCGTCTCATCGCCGCTGGCAGGCTTTTCATAAGCAGTTTCACCCTCAGGTGCTTTCGCGTCTTCTTTGGGGGCCTCGACAACTTTCGCCGCCTTCGGTCGCTCACCCTTTTCGGCCTTGTAGTTCAGCCCACCCATCAGATCGGCGAACTGCTCTAGCGTCAGCCCGGTGATCGACAGCATGTCCGGTGTCGCTTCAAAGCCGCCGCGCGAATCCTGATCGCGCAGCAAATCGGCCAGCCTTTCAAGCATGTCGATACGAACAGCGCGCGTTCCCGCAGCGCGGTAACCTGCGCATAGCCAGAACCCGTAAGGTTCGCCGCCAACAACAGGTACTGTGACGTGACCAGCAGGTGGAGCGCCCGGAATTTCGTCCAGCTTCGCCGCTAAACCCCATAGGACCAATCGCAACCGCGTAGGGGCAGGCTTCAACAAGAAAGGCATGAAAATCGAATGCTGGCCGAAACGCACGCCGTGTTTGCGAAGCAAGGTGCGCGCATCCTGATCCAGCGCCTTCACATCGTCGGCGACCTTGCGGCGTTCCAGCACGCCCAGTCCCTCGACCAGTTGAAACCCGACACCGCGCGCCAGACCGGTCAGCAATTCGTCATCACGGAGAGCGATCAACGGCTCAAACAACGCTGCAATCCGGCGTGTGATCCAGTGGCTTAACCGGCGCTCAATCTTCTCGACAACCGGCGGCTCTAATTGCTCATCAACAAACGCGCGCACTTTCGGCGATAAAGCGTCAGCCCCAGCATCAAGCCGACCAACAGCAACCTCGCCCCACATCAGGCCGCCCTGCTCGGTCACGTCGATCTCGGTGTCCGGCGCGTTGTAGAACTTGTCAGCGCGGTGTGCGAACCAACCCTGCAGCCCGCCCATAGAGGCTGAGCGCAGGCGCTTTTGTTCGTCCGGGGTCGCGGTTGGATCCGCAATGAACCGGAACCCATCGATCCGACCCAGATGTTCGCCTTCGGCGGTTACTTCGCCTGCTTCGCTGACTTCGGCCACCAGCTTCTCCTTCTGTTTCAACCGGCGCATCAACACTGATGTGCGCCGGTCGACAAATCGTTGCGTCAGGCGCTGATGCAGCGCGTCTGACAATCGGTCCTCTAAGGCCCGTGTCACGCCGCGCCAATGCGCAGCATCTTCAAGCCAGCCTCCGCGATTAGAGACATAGGTCCAGGTCCGCATGTAGGCGAGCCGCCGCGACAATTGATCGATATCGCCTTCGACCTTGTCCTGACGCCCAATTTCCTTGGCGATCCAATCGGCGGGTATAGCGCCGTCTCGCGAGATGAGAAAGTGATATATCTTACCAATCAGTGCGGCATGTTCGGATGCGGAAACTTTCCGAAAATCCGGGATTTGGCAGCAATCCCATAGGCGCCTGACAGCCGCCGCACCTGTGGTTTTATCTTGCAAATCGAAATCGCGCCACAGCGTACGCAGCGCCAAGAGATCATCTGCATCGCGCGCCCGGCGCAGCCCGTGACCGGGGGCTTGCATTTCCAGTGACGACATCAATGCAGGCACTGTGCCAAAATCGAGGTTTGCATTTCGCCATTCCAGCGCGCGCACCGGCTCAAACCGGTTTTCCATAATGTTAAGCGCCAGCTCATCATTCAGCGGCGCGGCGTCGCCTGTGACCCCGAACGTGCCATCGGTGGTGTGTCGCCCGGCGCGGCCTGCGATCTGAGCAATCTCGGCCGGTGTCAGCATCCTTGACCGTCGCCCGTCAAACTTGCCAAGGCCCGCGAATGCGACGTGTTTCAGATCAAGATTCAGGCCCATTCCGATGGCGTCCGTGGCCACCAGATGCTCGACATCGCCGTTCTGGTACAGCTCAACCTGCGCGTTCCGCGTGCGCGGGCTGAGCGCGCCCATTACGACGGCGGCGCCGCCCTTTTGACGGCGGAGCAGCTCTGCAATCGAATAGACCTGATCGACCGAGAACGCGACAATCGCCGACCGGGGCGGCAAACGGCTGATCTTTTTCGAACCCGAATAGCTGAGGCTCGAAAGGCGCGGTCGCGTCGTGATCTTCGCCTTCGGCAACAGCGCCTCGATCCTGCCCCGCATTGTATCAGCGCCCAGAAATAGCGTCTCACGCCGCCCGCGCGCGCGCAGCAGGCGGTCGGTGAAGACATAGCCACGGTCTGCGTCGGCGCATAACTGGATTTCATCAACCGCAACGAAGTCAGCGCCCCAGTCCAACGGCATCGCCTCAACGGTGCATAGGTAGTACTGCGCGCCGGGCGGAGTGATCTTTTCCTCGCCCGTCAGCAGCGCAACAGCGCCCTTGCCACGCATCTCAACGACCCGTTCATAGACCTCACGCGCCAGCAATCTCAGCGGAAAGCCGATGATGCCTGCCTTGTGGCTGAGCATGCGTTCTACCGCGTAGTGGGTTTTGCCGGTGTTGGTTGGGCCGAGGACAGCCTCTACCCCAACGCCCATGCTGGCGTCCGCATCCAAGGGCATCTTCGAAGCCTTAAGTTTTCTTGCCGTCGACGTCGGGTTTCAAGCGATCAATCGCCTCTTGCGCACGCTCCATCCTCGGAAACAGTGCTTTGACCTTTTCCCAAGTTCTGAGGGCGGCTGCGTCGCGATCTGTCCGTTCCAGAATCAGCGCAAGGCCAGCGAGGGCGCCGAAATGGCGTGGCTCAAGTTCGAGTGTTTTTTGGATATGTTCAACTGACAGCCAATAATCTTCCTGAATGAAGTAAAGCGTTGCTGATGCGTTCCAGCCCTCAGCAAAATCAGGGGCCAATCGGGTCAGAGCGCTGACATGCGCGCGGGCCTTGTCATAGCTTTTCTCACCCGTCGCCGCTCGCGCCCGTTGCAGCAACAGGTCCATGCTCGCCGAGCCTGATCGGGCCCAGACAGACGTGATTTCATCCGCGATCCGATCCGCCGCATCACCCTCTGCATTGGCTAACGCGCCAAACAGACGATCCAACCGCGCCTCTGGTGTCTCATCATCCGGGATGATTTGCCCAGGGGTGGTTGTGTCAGCAATGACAGGGGCGGTCTCGTTGGGCGTTGCGCCAGCAGAGCCCTCATCAGGTGGTTCGGGCACTACCTGCGCCATCGTCAAAGACGGCGCTAAGAGCAGTAAAAATAAAACAGCGATTTTCATGGGTAGACATGATGGGGCGGTCCCCCCAACTTGGCAAGGTACTCACGAAAGCGTTTTTCGTTATCGTTGAGGCGTTTTGCATCGCCAACGTGTTTGCTCAAGCAAACGCTGCCTGACGATGGAATACGCCACGGTGGCCAGCATAAATGCAAATCGCCAGAGGATAGTGATGACTGACACCGCCCCTTTGCATAATGACCTTGCCGAAGCGCCAGATGGCGGCGAGGCTTTCTGGCTTGAACCTGCCGGGGCGCGCATTCGCGCCGCGATCTGGAAAGGGGGAACGCGGGGCACTGCGTTCATTTTCACTGGGCGTACTGAATACATTGAGAAATACGGTCGGATCATCCGCCAGCTCTGCGAACGAGGATTTTCCGTCGTCTCATTGGATTGGCGCGGTCAGGGCCTGTCTGAGCGGCCGCTGAAAGAGCGGATGAAGGGCCATGTCGAGGAATTTGGCGACTATCAAAACGATGTCGCAGCGCTGATCGCTGATGACCGTGTTCATGATCTGCCCGAACCCCATGTCCTGATTTGCCATTCTATGGGCGGGTGCATTGGCACGCGAACGCTGATTGAAAGGCGAATGAAGCCTGCCGCTGTGATCATGTCGGCGCCGATGCTGGGCCTGTCCATGACGCGGGTTGAAACGGTTGCAAGCAAGGTCCTGATTGGTGGGTCCAGGCTTGTCGGCGGATCGACCGCTTTTGCGCCCGACCCTAAACCACGCATTCCTTACGTGCAGAAAACTGATCTTGATTCCAATACGCTGACTGGCGATGCTGAACACTTCGATTGGATGCGCAAACATCTGGAACGTGTTGCGGATCTGGGTCTCGGCCCACCAACGATTGGCTGGCTGGATGAGGCGCTTAAAGAAACGCGGGAATTGCTTGAAGCGCCCGCGGCCGCGCAGCCAGTGCTGTATTTGCTTGGGTTAGAGGAAGAGATCGTTTCGCTGGAATCCATCCGGGCCGCTGCTGCGCGCGCGCCGAATGCTGAACTGGTAGAGATCGAAGGCGCCAAGCATGAAGTATTCATGGAAACGTCTGATCGGCAGACCCAGGCGTGGGCTGCGATCGATGGGTTTCTCGAGAAGCATGGCGTCTAGCAAGCGAAAGAATTCGTCTGCGCGGTTTGTTGTTTCGTCTCTCTGGCGTTGCGGAAATGGATCTTAAATCGAGGCGGTCATAAAGCTATTGCTCCGCGTACATCCTCTTTTTACGCGCACGCGTTTCTTGCGTCGCCTCGGCTGACCCGTTGTGAAACGTCCCAAACCAGCGATCCCAAGGCATTTCCTGATTGCCGTAGTTACATTCTTAATACCGGTGATGAAGTTGGTGATAGAATGTGCCCAACGCCAGGCGTCGTTTGTCTTTCACCAAAAGATCTTCATATCCCGTGTGGGTCATCGCTGCGCCAGGGGCAAGATAGATGACATGGAAAAACACCAGGATCTCATGGCTGGGAAAGACGAAATGCACCAGCAGGGATGATAGGTAAATCAGGTGCTCAACCGGGTGCATCGCGAACCCTGACCATGGGCCGATGTTGACGTTTCGGTGGTGCAACGAGTGCACGTGCTTGTAGAGAAACGGCATATGCAGCAACCGGTGCGCCCAGTAGAAATGGAAAGCCGACCAGATCGGCAACAGCACTAGTCCGATGATAAACAGGACGGGACTATCCAGTGGAAAGATCACTGGCGCCCAGCCATTCGCCATGCCCCACATCACAAGCACCTGAAACGCAGTAACTTGCGCGACGCCGGACGTCAGTGACCAGAACATGTTGTCGTGAACCTGATCGGAAAAGTCCCACAGTGCATTGCCCTTCGCAGGTGGGCGGCGATCAAATTTCAGCAGGCTGCCTTGCCCGCTGCGCATGTAGAAATACGAGTGAAGCCCGCCAGCGCTGACTATCATCAGGCCCATGTTCACCAGCCAGACCTGCACAATCCAGCCAAGGGCCAGCGTCTGCGTGACCTCAAGCGATGGATAGAGCCATAACCAGCAAGCGACAGCGAGCAACACCATCATCACCCGTTCGCTCAGCATCAGCCAATTTCGCATAAACCATCGCGCCAGGAACCCAGGGCTGGGCGGCCACTGGAAGATCGACGGGTTCGCAAGCGGCAGGTCGGGGTGATAATTCCACTCCCGGCTCATAGGCTCTGGGTTCTGCTGGTCGGTCATGGTGGTCGATCCCGGCTTAAGGGGTTGTAACTGGCGGAGGTTTCCGCCTTGCACCGGACAGTGCATTCCCGGCAATCGCCGCCAAAAGTATCGTTCCACCGATCAGCGTGTAGGCAGTGATCGTTTCGCCCAAAAACAGCCAGACCCAAAGCGGGCCCAACAACACCTCCGCTAGCGATAAAAGCGTTAGCTCCGCCGCCGGAACAGTTTTTGAGCCGAGCGTGTACAGGATCAGCCCGGCGCCAACCTGAAACACACCCATGCCTATTGCGATGCCTCCGTCGTTCAAAGACAGAATCAGCGGTGCGCCGATGGCAAGGCAGATGACGCCCGTGATGATGATGGCGTAAACGCCGGACAGGAAAACGGCTGGCAGCATCTCGCCTGATTTTCCCCACCTCAGCGCCACCGTGAAGACGGCGAAACCGAAGGCTGAGCCGAGCGCGGCCAGACTGCCAATAAGTGAGGCGCCGTCAGATTGGCCGGAAACCATGACGGCGATCCCGGTCATCGCCACGCACGTCGCGATCCAGGTCGCAGGACGCACTGATTCTCGCAACACAATCCAACCAAGGATGGCCGCCATGAAAGGCGCAGAGGCGAATAGAAGCATCGCATTGGCGACAGACGTCGTCTGTATGGCGTAGATGCCGCCCGCATATGCGGCGACCAGAGATAAGCCGCCGATCGAAGCGGGAAGGCCTGCCTTTATCGCCAGTTTCAGCGGGCTTTCGCGCGATCGTAACCAGATCACCAGAAATAGAAACGCCGACAAGCTGATCGAACGATAGAACAGGATCTGCCACACGATAGCATCTTCGATCATGCGAATACCAAGTCCAACGGTGGACCATAGAACGCCCGCCGCGAGCACGAAGAAGATGCCAGTGCGCGGACTGATCTGATGGGTTGGTGCGATGTCGGCGGTCGTCACTTGGCTGCTCTGAGTGAGAGGCGTTCACTAACCGCCTATCATCCGTAAGATCCGACGACCTTTCAGTTTACGACCTGCATTATGTCGGTTATTTGCCAAAGGGCAGGATCAGTACCCTGCCACTTCAGCGTTCTCAAGATGCGTCCGGATCAATGTCGCAACCTGCTTTGGATCATCAACCGCACTCAGATGTCCTGCGCCTTTGACAACGCAACTTTCGACCTTTGGAAACAGCTTAGCCAGTTCACGATTTACGACCTTGGCGGAGTTATGGGTTGTCTCACCTTCGCCCAACAAAACGGGTTTATCGATGCGGGTGATGTCTTCTTCGGTAATCTGCCCTTCCGGCCACTGACTGCCCCACGGAAAATCGCGAGCGACATGGGTCAGCGCCGTCGCGATGGCATCCTGCCCAGCCTTTGGCATCTTGTCGTATTGGCCTGGCTGCCCCCACCCTTCCATAAAGATGCGGGCAGCTTCATAAGGACGGCCATTATTGGCGGCTTCGCGAACTGGCCCCATGACTTTGCGGTCATTCTCAATCTCTTCCGGCGCCCAGTTGTGCAGGAAATGGAACAAGATCGGCTCAAACGCCGCCAGCGATCGAACCCTGGCTGGATGGTGATGGGCCAGCCGTGTCATGATCGCGCCGCCAAGGCTAAGGCCAACGGCATGGAACCGCTTAACGCCAGCCATGTCCGCCAAACCCAGAACATACTCAATCGCCTGGTGTTGTAGCGAGATGTCTTGGTTTCCACGATCTGACTGAGCATGGCCTGGAAGGTCGATCGAGATGCAGCGCCACGTATCCGACAACTCAGCAATCACGCCCTTCCAGAAACCGGAATAACCAAGCGAGCAATGGGCGAATACGATGAGATCGCCTTCCCCTTTGTCCAGATACCCAGCTTTGTAGCCGCCAATATCAGCAACCGGCATCAGGCGATGTCCGTCAGGTGGTCGTCGAGATCTGCGAGGCGATCCTGGCCCCAGAATTTCTCACCGTTCACTATGTAGAAGGGAAAGCCGAATACGCCCGCCTCCATCGCTTCGTCAGTGTTTGGCTCCAGCCGCGCCGCGCCCATGTCATAGTCGATGGCGGCAGGGTCGAACCCGGCCTCGACCAGCGCTGCGTCGACCGTGTCCTGATCGGCAATGTTCTTTTCTTCGGCCCAGCAGGCCCGCGCAATCGCCCGCGCCAGCGCGCCCTGATCGCCGACGCCATCTTCAGCAGCAATGATCGCGGCCGCCGCGCGAGATTGGTCCGTTGGCCAATGCGCTGGGTGCATGTTGATCGGCAGGCCCGCGCGTCTCGCAATGCGTGGAAGTTCCTGCAGCCGGTACGCCTGACGTGAAGGATGACGTTTTGGTACGGGCAAACCTCCCATTGCTTCCATCAATCGCCCCGCATTCACCGGCTTGTAGGCGACAGTCGCGCCGTGTTTGGCGGCGATTACCTCAAGTCCGTCTCCGGCTAGGTAAGCGAACGGGGAGAGAGGAGTGAAATAGTAGTCGATATGCGCCATGGCCCGGATCCTTTTGCCCAAAAACTGTCATGTCTTCGTCTCGCGGCAACTTGGCCCAATACGCGGGCTTTGCAAGGGGGCCGTCGCCGGGTAAAGGGAGGCGGGGCTATTGAAGGACGCTTTGACATGAAGCCAGACGCATCGATTCGCATGATTTCCGGCAATTCAAACCGATCCTTCGGTGAGGCGATGGCTCGCAGGATCTCGGTCTACAAAGGTGAGCCTGTTCGTCTGGCCGACGCCCGCGTTGAGCGCTTTAACGACGGCGAAATTTTCGTCGAGGTCTACGACAACGTTCGCAACGAGGAAGTCTTCATCATTCAGTCCACGTCGAAGCCGGCGAATGACAACCTGATGGAATTGCTGATCATGACGGATGCGTTGCGTCGCGCATCGGCCAAGCGGATTACAGCAGTGATGCCTTACTTTGGCTACGCCAGACAGGATCGCAAAACCTCTGCCCGCACGCCAATTTCAGCCAAACTGACTGCCAACCTGATGGTCGAAGCTGGGATTGACCGTGTGTTGACGATGGATTTGCATGCTGGTCAGATCCAGGGCTTTTTCGATATCCCTGTCGATAATCTTTATGCCGCGCCGGTCTTCGCGCTGGACGTTAAGCACCAGTTCAAAGATCTCGATGATGTCATCATTGTCAGCCCGGATGTTGGCGGCGTCGCCCGTGCGCGGGAATTGGCGAAACGCATTGGTGTTGGCCTTGCGATCGTCGACAAACGCCGGGGTCGCCCGGGCGAGATCGAATCGATGACCGTTATCGGCGACGTCAAAGGCAAGAAATGCATCGTCGTGGACGATATCGTCGACACCGCTGGCACGCTTTGCAAGGCGGCTGAATTGCTGAAAGACGAAGGCGCCACTGAAGTACACGCCTATATTTCGCACGGCGTCCTCTCCGGCCCTGCGATTGAGCGGATCACCAACTCTGTCATGAAATCGCTTGTGGTCACTGACAGCATCGAAGCGACGGATGCAGTGAAAGCCGCTGACAACATCCGAATCGTTTCGGTCGCGCCGATGTTCGCGCAGGCCATGCTGAATGTCGCTGCCGGGAACTCAGTCAGCAGCCTTTTCGATGAAGCAATGCTCGGCCCAATTTACGAAGCATTTTATCGCTTCGACTAGGTCGATTAATGATCGTTTCCCACAAACATCAGTTTATTTTCGTTCATATCCACAAAACAGCTGGGGAAGCGTTTACTGAGGCACTGGCCCCATACCTTGGGCCAGAAGATTTCGAAATCGGCCTCGACTAATCGAAAGTCAGCGGTGTTCTGAACGGCGTCAGCCTGCACAAGCATAGCCCCGCTGACCAGATAAAGCAGGCTGTCGGCGATCAAGTCTGGGAGCGGTATTATAGTTTTACCACCGTCCGCCGCCCGGAAGATCGCGCCCTGTCTCTATACAAGTTTATCAGGGATAAATTTGAAGAGCAGCAACGCTTCTCTTGGCGGCGAAAGCTGAAACAGAGTTTTGGAATAGCAGACAATCTGATGTCATGGCCCGCTATGCAGGCTTTTGTCGCCTCCGCAAACTTTTCAGAGTTTGTCCGTCATCAGAAGTTTTTGGCCGACAATGGCGCGCAGCCGCAGATCACTAGCCTGACAGATGCGTCGGGCGGCATGATTGTTGATTGGATCTGTCGCTTCGAAACCCTTGCTGCCGATTTTTCCGAAGTCACAACGCATCTGGGCTTGCAAGAAGCAGTGCTGAAAAAGGTCAACCAGTCTGCGCCCTGCGAAATGCGCTCTGACCTCAGCGACGATGACCTCGCCTATCTGTTGGAGCTTTACGCGCAGGATAATAAGGCGTTTGGCTACGCCTGAATCGCTATCAGGGTTGATGAATTTGTTCCAACCAATCCAACCCCTCAGCCACCCATTCTGCTGGAATTGAATGGCCCTTGGCGTGAAGGCAGACCTCAACTTTGGCTTCGCCCTGCCAGCGTTCACAGTCGAATCGCCCTGCGGTGAATGTCTCGCCCGCACCGGCGCCTGCCAAGCGCCGCATCAGCCGCAGTCCTTCCGGGATAGGGGCAGAATTATAAACGCCTACTGTATCGTATAAAACGACGCGGTCTTTCAGGCCATGGATATGGCGTAGGTTTGCAGCATCGGCCGGGCAATCTGATGGGGTCTCGCCCCAAAACCCGCCCGCAATTGGCGCATAGCCAGCATAGCCACCCACAAAGCAGGCGACATTCCAGACCATCGACGCGCCGCGCGAAAACCCTGACGCCAGCGTTCGGGTTTCATCTATCGGCCACCGCTTGCGAATATCGGCAGCTACAGTGCGGGCGTATGCTGCTTCATCGCGCCCATACTCCGCCCGACCCTCACCGATCTGTCGCCAATAGCCAGAGCGTGCGTGCGGAGCGACGAACAGCGCGCCCCGTTTGTGCGCTGCCTTGAGCATCGCACGGTTGCGAAACGTCCCCTCAGGCGATCCATTCCAGCCATGGAAATAGACGATCAGCGGCAATGGAGAGACCCCATCCCATCCCGGTGGCGTTGCGGCGAGATAATAGCCTTCATCCACTTTGCACTGGCTGTCCGATCCGCACGCATGGGCAGGTATGGCTAGCAAACTGACCCAAAGTGAGGTCACCAAGGCGAGAGGACGTGGTATGTGAAACAAGAGCATTCTCCGGCAATCTATAGCAATCAATAATGCGGCCAGAGATGCCAGACGACGCACATCAGCGTGAGGGAGCGGAGATAGACTAAGAGCTGCGCAATTCTGCTTTGGGCGCCGCTTCGGGTCCTTCCTGGGCCGGTAAACCGTCGTTGAGGTGCAGCCAACACAGTTTTTCTTCGATTGAGACATGGCGTTCTGGCGGGAAGGCTTCAGGATCGTCCAGCGCGTTTACGTGGAAATGCTTCAGCCCAGTCATTTTCTCAGAGCTGAATGTCAGAGGTGAGCCGCAGTCGCCGCAGAATTCTCGCGTAACGCCCGGAGATGATTCGAAGGTCTTTGGGTTGCCCTCTATCCATCGCCAGCGACCTTCCTCCAATCCAATGTAAGTGGTCATAGGCGCAGCGCATTGTCGTCGGCAGCTTTCGCAATGGCAGGTGACCGACCATTTTACGGGAGGGATGATTTCAAACCGTATTGCACCGCAGAAACAGTGTCCGTTGTGGGTCGCCAACATTTACGTGCTCCCTTTCAACAGAAACTGCCGAAGGCTGAAAATAGCTGAGATAGGCTTGGCTCGGGATGGCAGAATTTCCGATTTATCCGAAAACTCGCGCGCGAATGCGTCCATATTTGTCTGATTCCCCCCAACTTGCATCACTGTAGGCGAAACTTCGCGGTCAGATGATCCAACACATTCTTTGATGCATCTGCCGATTGGCGATCGCTGCTACGATTTATACAGGCATCAAGCGTCAGACAGATTCGGCGGTTAAGCGCCTCTCACGCCAGTGTTTGCGGCAGAGTGAGACGTAGATGTCGTCTCCAATTGCAATCTGATCGCCTTCTTCTTGGACACCGCCATCCACTCCGAGGCGTACAACCATGGTCGCCTTTGATCCGCACCAGCAGATAGTACGAACCTCACGAAGGTTATCTGCAAGGGCCAACAAAGCGGCGGATCCGGGGAAGAGCTGGCCTTGAAAGTCAGTCCTAAGGCCGTAGCACATAACCGGTATTTTTAGATCATCAGCTACATGAGCAAGTTGCCAGACCTGTTCCTCCTCGAGGAACTGCGCCTCATCGACTAACACACACGCCAGACGCCCGCGGGCGTTCCGCACTTCTACAAGGTTATAAAGGTTCTGATCGGGAGAGAACGTATCAGCCTCAGCTTCAAGTCCGATCCGCGATCCGATTTTTCCGACACCTTTGCGATCATCAAGCCGGGCGGTCAGCAACATCGTACGCATCCTCCGCTCAATGTAGTTGTGCGAGGCTTGCAGCAGAACAGTCGACTTGCCTGCGTTCATGGTCGAATAGTTGAAATAGAGCTTGGCCATGTCCCTTTGTTGGCGGGCTTTTGACGGGATGGCAAGATGGCGAAACGTGTTCTGGTGCTGCAATCATACAAGCCACCACCTTGGGCGGAGTGGCGGTGCCTTTGTATCAACTCGGTTCAAGAATGGGCGGCGACCAAGAGTTATGCGTACAGGTTTATTGGCGATGAACTGTTTGCGCCTATCCCCGAACAACTCATGTCAAAATGCCAAGGCGTTTTGCTGCCGCTGACTGACATTGGGCGCCTTTTGTGGCTTCAAAAGCTGCTGATAGAGGGTTGGGACAGGGTAATATGGCTGGACGCCGATATCCTGATTTTCGATTCATCGTTAGATATTGGCGCTGACGTAGTAGGGCGTGAGGTGTGGGTATCCAAAGGATTGCAAGACGGGTTTCGCGCTGCGAGCAGCGTCAACAACTGCGTTGTTTCAGTGACAAAAGAATCCAGACTGCTGGATGAATTGCTGAACGCGACATTAACTGAGGCGAAAAAATTCAGCGACCCGCCGCATCCGCGGGCTTTAGGACCTGATCTTCTGCGGCGCCTGGATGTTGAAGCGTCTTTGGCGGTAGCACCTGACATTGCGATGGCGTCGCCCATCCTCGTCAATGCGTTAGCGTGCAACGATCCGGCGCCTCTAAGCGCTCATCATTCCGTGTGGGATGGCCCGGTGCGCGCGGTTAATCTTTGCGGAAGCTTGGTAAAAGATGAGGATACAGCGCTGAAAGCTGTAATCAGCCTGCTTGAGACGCCGACGCGGTTCTCGCCACGCGACAAAGCTCCGGCTGTTGAGATAGTCCACTTTGCCTAGCTTTCAGGCGGCGAAAGAGGGGACCCAGCCTTTAAGCATGCGTCTATTTGCTGGAAGTCCGGGCTCCACCGCTGACTGCAGGCTTCGAACGTTGATATGATGTGTAGCGCGGCAGGATCTCCGCTTGATTTCGCCCAATCAAGCCATCGCACCACCGACCTCGCCCCCGCGATCTGAGCATTCACGCAGTCGGTCAGCCTGTCCGGCTGGCTTGCCCAGCTCATCCGGCAAAAGGTATGAGCTGCACTTTCCTCGGCCAGACTTTGCGGTGGTGAAGCCAGGAGGAAAGCGAAGAAACTGATGAGAACGCGCACTGCTTGAAACATCGGCGAAAGGTGGCATGCCAAGGCGGCGCTGTCGACCGTTCGCGTTGAAGCGGTTTTACTTTGCCGAGTTCTCAGATTATCTACGCGCAGACGCCATTACAGGACACGCGAAATGTCGCCAGCCAGCCCCATCCCCGCATACCTCATTGACCGGTTTAACGGCTGGAAGAGAGTGAAGTTTGAAGACAGCAAGGCCTGGTACGCCCGTCTGATGGAAGATGGTCAGCGTCCGCGCACTATGCTGATTTCCTGCTGCGACAGCCGTCTCGATACCGTCGCGATGTTCGGGGCCGAACCGGGCGATCTGTTTGTTGTGCGAAACGTCGCGAATCTTGTGCCACCCTATGCGCCGGATCAGGACCATCACGGCACCTCAGCCGCCGTTGAATATGCCGTGACCGCGTTGCATGTTGCCCATATCCTGATTGTCGGCCACTCAAAATGCGGCGGCGTGCAGGCGTGCCATGACATGTGTTCCGGCGCCGCGCCTGAACTGGATGAAAGCACCAGTTTCGTGGGCCGCTGGATGGATATCCTTCGCCCCGGATATGAGCGTGTGAAAGACAAGCACTGGGACCGCGACGATGCGCTGCGCGAATTGGAACATGAGGCTGTGCGCACGTCGTTGATGAATCTGGCGTCGTTTCCTTTTGTGCAGGATGCGCTGGATGCGGGTCGTTTGACGCTGCACGGGGCATGGATCGATATTGCAGGCGGGGAGATGCACACGCTGAGTGAAGACGGAGTATTCACCGCGAATTAGTGTCGTATTCAGGGGCAAAGGCCTAAGCTTCTGCCCGATCGTTCCATGCATATCGCTTAAGCATTGCTGCGACGCCGAGGTCAACGAAGGGGCGTGGCGGCAAGCGCGATGGCTGGCCCAACGTCTGCATATCCGCAATCAAAGGATTGTCGCGACCGGTCGCCATGTCTGCGGCGAGGCGGCCAGACAGAGATCCTTTTGTCACTCCAACACCGTTCTGACAAACTGCCGTCCAGACATTCGGCGCGTGCTGACCAAAGCCGGGCGCATGGTTTTCTGACATCGTGATCGCGCCGGACCAGGTGTGTTCGATGATATCCGGGGGCAATTCGGGAAACCTGTCCCTGATTTGTCGCGCTTGTAGTTTCACTGCTCGCCGAAATTCGCCCGCAGGGCTGGCCATACTGCGATGATAGGTGAATTTCGAGCGCATCGTCAGACGCCGGTCCTGCGTGTAGCGGATCGTCGGGGCGGCGAAGGCTTTGATCGGCACCAGCCCCCAGTCTTCGGGGCAGCCAAGCGCCTGGTGCTCTGCCTCTGTCAATTGGCGGGTCATTGAGCAAAACAGCATGATCGGGAACACGCGTCTTTGATAGAACCCAAACTCCTGAATGAAGCCGTTAACGCAGAGAATCACGCCCTTGGCGGTGATCCGGCCTGCGGGCGTTTCGGCGACGACGGGCGGTCCATAGTCGATTGAGGTGACGGGTGTGTTCTCATAAACGCTGACGTTGTCAGGCAAGGTCGCCGCCAGCCCGCGCACCAAGGCGGCGGGCTGCATCAGGACCGTGCCTGGGGTGTGGATGATGCGAGAATAGTAGTCTGATCCGATCATTCCGCGCAGATTGACATCATGGTTCTGATAGGGCTCATCAATCAAATCTAGGCCTGTGGTAAACTCATCCAGCGCCGCTGCGCCTTCAGGGGATGAGGCGGCCATGTATTGCCCTTTTGGCGACCATTGGCATTCGATCTGATGGGTTTTGACGATATCGTGCAGCCATTCCGTAGCTGACCGGGCCAGACGCAACGCGCGCTGGGCCTCTGCAATACCGCCATCGTCACCGCCGACATTGTGAGGGATGTCGATGACGAAACCTGAATTGCGGGCTGAGGCGCCGGTTGCAATCTCGCAGGCGTCGACAAGGACCACGTGTTCATCAGGCCGATTTTCGGCCAAACGCCGGGCCGCGGCGAGGCCGGCAAAGCCTGCGCCAATGACCAACCAGTCGGCGGTCAGGTCCGCATTCAATGCGGGCGCGACGACGCGGGGCGTGAGGTTGTTTTCCCAGCCATTGCCAGTATCAGGCCTTGGAAAGTTGCGGATACGTTTCACGTTTCAGCCCAGTTGGCGGGATGGATCGCATAGAAGATCAGCGCATCCTGCGCCTCATATTCCAGCGCTGTTCCCTTGGGCAGAAAGATTGTGTCTTTTGGCCCGGCGGTCAAAGCCCCGTCCGCTGTATGGACAGTTAACTCGCCCTCAACGACCAGCAAAACCTCGTCGTAGCTGATCGTCCATGGGAAGCGTGCATTTGTCATCCGACCGAATCCGGCGCCAAGCGCAACCAGATCATCGGTGCCACAAATCTGCGCGGCCTGTGCTTGGTCGCCGTATTCAAACCGGGGTTGAAACGTCAAATCTGAAAAGGCTGAAACGCGTGGTTTTGTCATGAAAGCTTCCCTCTTTTGCTTATCAAACGCGGGATCCAGAGTGCTGTCTAAGAAAAACACGACCTATTGTGACGTTTGACCAACCGCCCTATATACCGAGTCGAGAGGTTGCGCGGGCGAATGCCTCGCCAACCCGGTCAGGTCCGGAAGGAAGCAGCCGCAACGAGAATTGTTTCGGGTCGCTGCAGCCTCTCACCCTATCTCAGATCCGATAGCTTAACTTTTCGCCAGCGCATCAGTTTGTGCGCGCGAAAGGTCAGCCGTTTTGCATGTTGCGGATAGTAGGTCTCGTAGAGATACGCTTCTTTGGCCCGCAGCAAGGCGATAGTATCATGGCTAAGCAAAACATCATGATCCTGATCCCGCCGAGTGGACGGATTGATCTGGCTGCGCCCATCTATCCAGTCGCAGGCTTCATCCACATTTCGGACTGTCTTGCTGAGCGGTCCGTGCGTTAGCGCCTTCAGTTCTGCGTTCAGGCTTTCAATCCGCAGCACACTGTCGATCATGACCTTCTTGCGGTTGAAGTTCAGCTTCGCCAGCCGAAAGAACCGCCACGTGCAAAGACCCATTTCGGTGGAATAGGGCGCGAATTTCCTGAATACGGGCCCGAACTCGTCCGAGAGCAGGAATTTCAGCCACGGCTCAAATCCCTCGAAACCATTGTCATAGTAGTGCGAGAGGCCGCGCTTCCCTAGCGCATGCCAGACATAACCGCCGCCATCGAGACCGTAGTTGAAGAGCGACAGATAAAGATCCAGCGGCTCACGCACAGTGGTAAAGTGGAACTTGCCTTTGCGCAGCACACCAGGCGCCTTGTGCGCTGGGTACGTGATGATCTTCTCGTCGCTGTTCGCCTTCAGGAAATGCTCAACAAAGGTTGATCCGGTTTTGTGGTTTTGCAGAAAAACGGCGGTCTCAAGCTCAATCATGAACCAAGCTCGATCAGGGCATTACTTGTGTTTTCAGGGGCCGCCCGGCCATGTGGTCAGCGATGTTGTCGAGAACAAGCTGCGCCATTGCGGTGCGCGTCGCCACGGTGGCGCTGCCCTGGTGGGCCTGAAGGACGACGTTATCCATGCTTAGAAGATCCGGATGCGGGTTCGGTTCCGCCTCAAACACATCCAATGCCGCACCGCCAACCGCGCCTGACTTCAGCGCATCAACCAACGCTTGCTCGGCAATCACTGATCCGCGCGCGACGTTCACGACAGCGCCTGATGGGCCAAGCGCCTCAAGCACGTCTTTGTTGACGATGTGTTTCGTGCCTGCGCCGCCCGGCGTGATGCAGATGATCCAGTCAACATTGCGCGCCATCTCAGTCAGGTCAGCGTAGTAGGTGTAAGGGCTGTCCGCCTGCTCAGACCGCCCGTGATAGCTGACATCAACCTTCATTGGGATCAGGCGAGAGGCGATTTCCTTGCCGATGCGGCCAAGGCCGATGATCCCGGCTTTTGATCCTGCAAGCTGGCCGGTCAGCCTGATTTCAGATTTCTTCCACTCGCCAGCGCGCACGCCCGCGTCGATCCGGGGAATGTCGCGAGCCAGCGCCAACATCATGCCGACCGCGAGTTCCGCTACAGCGTCATTCAGAACGCCCGGGGTGTTCGTGACAGGGATGCCACGCTCCAACAGTTCGGCAATCGGAATGCCGTCATACCCAACGCCGTAGTTTGAAATGAATTTCAGGTTCGGCATCCGGTCAGCCATCGCCATCGTGAACCCAACACCCGCGTCCGTGGCGACATAGGTGATGCGATCTGCTACCTGATCCAGCAGCGCGGCTTTATCTTCAGCGCCGAAATAGTTGTGAACGGTTCCCAACTTGTCAGCGGCTTCCAGGCCCAGCGGCGACAGTGGGCGCATGATCAGGATTTCTTCAGACATTTCGCTCTCTCCTATTCAGGACGAGAACGCGGTCATCCACCCCAGCCCTTCATCCGTCGTTGTGCGTGGTTTATATTCCGCGCCGATAAAGCCGTCATAGCCCATGGCGTCGATTGCGGGAATAAGCCGTTCATAGGAAATTTCGCCTTCGTCCGGTTCGCCCCGGCTGGGCGCCGCTGCGATCTGAATATGGCCGACCTGGGGCATGTGCGCCTCAAGTCGCCGTTCAAGGTCGCCCTGCATAACTTGCACATGATAGCAGTCGAACATGATCTTTAGATTCGGCGCGCCGATCACTTCGACGTAGTCAGCGGCCTGTTCGATACTCCACAGAAAATAATCTTCGGCGTCATGGTGATTGATCGGTTCAATCAGAATACCAATGTTCAGGTCGCGCGCCTCATAAGCCGCGAAGGCGAGGTTTGACAGGAATGTACGTTCATCGCCGCCTTTGCCCGCCATGACATGCACGTTCTGGCAGCCTATTGTGTGCGCATAGTCAATCGCCTGCGTGATCGCAGCTCTTGCTTCTTCTTCACGACCTTTCAGGGCGGACAAACCAAAATCCCCAGCGGCCGTGTCGCCGCGCGTGGTGTTAAGGCCCAGCATCGGCAGACCAGTTTCGTCCAGCGCAGCGTTAACAGCGGCAGTGTCTACATCAAAAGGGAAATGACATTCGACGGCCTCAAATCCCGCTGCCGCCGCACGGCGAATTGCATCGGGAAGCGGGACATCGGTCCAAAGGAAGCCGAGGTTGGCTGAGAATCGCGCCATTGAGCGCTCCGTATTTATGTAAACAACTAAAGACAACATGGACCATGCGGTGTGCGGCGTAGGCGATCAATTGCAAGAATACAAACTACGAAACACCTAACTCTTGCGTTGCACCCCATGGACAGCCACGCGGCGCAGGCGTAGCTTCGCTTTAACTTTAGGGAAGGACACCTAATGAACACGCAATACGCGCCGAATTCCTGGGAAGGCCGGGCCATGAAAACCGTCATGGCGGGCTTTACTGATCTGCCGACGATGCAGGAACGTGGCCCCATTATTCTGACCCATGGCGAAGGCGCCCGCGTGTTCGACGTGCATGGCCGGTCGTGGTTGGATGCAAACTCTGGCCTTTGGAACATGGTTGCAGGGTTCGACCACACAGGTCTGCAGGATGCGATGGTTGAGCAGACGCGGAAATTTCCCGGCTACCATGCTTTCTTTGGCCGCATGGCCGACACGGCGGTTGAGTTGTCTGAGAAACTGGTTGAGGTCTCACCATTTGAAACGGGCCGCGTGTTCTTTACCAACTCAGGCTCCGAAGCGAATGACACAATGGTCAAAATGCTTTGGATGATGTCCGAAGTTGAAGGTACGCCCCAGCGCCGTAAGATCATCACCCGGATCAACGCTTACCACGGTGTCACAGCAGTCGCGTCATCGATGACGGGCAAGCCGTATAACTCATGGTTCGGCCTGCCGTTAGACGGCTTCCTGCACGCCGACTGCCCACATTTCTGGCGTTTTGGGCTGGAGGGTGAAACTGAAGCTGAGTTCACCGCCCGTATGGCCGCCAATCTGGAAGAAATGATTGTCACCGAAGGCCCGGAAACCATCGCCGGTTTCTTCGCTGAGCCAGTGATGGGCGCCGGTGGCGTCATTCCCCCTTCAGAAGGCTATTTCCAGGCTATCCGCCCGATCCTGCGCAAATACAATATTCCTATGATCGCCGACGAAGTGATCTGCGGTTTCGGCCGGACAGGTCAGTTGTGGGGGTCGCAAACTTACGACATTCAGCCTGACGCCATCATCTCATCAAAATGCCTGACCGGGGGTTACATGCCGCTGGGGGCTGTCATTCTGGGCGATGAAATGGCGGAACGGATGCAGGCCGCGTCTGAAAAGATCGAAGAGTTTCCGCATGGCTTCACCGCCTCGGGACACCCGGTTGCCTGCGCTGTTGGGCTGAAAGCGATCGACATCATCATGAACGAAGGGTTGCTGGAAAACTGCCAGGCGATCTCACCCTATTTCATGCAGCGCCTGAAAGAATTTGAGGCGCATCCGATGGTCGGCGAAGCACGCGGCATTGGCCTGATGGGCGCGTTGGAAGTTGTCTCAGACAAGCCCACGAAAGAGCCGTTCGATGGCTCGCTTTCAGTGTCTGAACGTCTGGCGAATGCTTGTCTCGACAATGGTTTGATCTGCCGACCATTGGGGCAGGCTATCGTCCTTTGCCCGCCTTACATCTTCGATAAAGCACTGACGGATGAGATGTTCGACAAGATCACATTGGCGTTGAATGACGTGCAGGCTGGCTTGGGCAGGTGAGCGCTTTCGCGCTGTCACTCAAGCCGCCGTACTATGCGGTGATCTTTTCAGCGCAACAAACCAATGACCTGGATGGATATGGCCCGATGGCTGACCTGATGGGGCAATTGGCGGCTGAACAGGATGGTTACCTCGGCGTTGAAAGCACCCGTGATGCTGAAGGGTTCGGCATCACAATCTCATATTGGCGCGGTGAAGCTACGATGGCGGGCTGGAAAGCCAATGCTAAACATGTGCTGGCCCAGAAACTGGGCCGGGATCGTTGGTACGACCATTATGAGTTACGGGTCGCGAAGGTTGAGCGGGCATATTCAGGACCAGAAGGCCGAGGCTGATATCTGAATTTATCCGAACCAGACTTTTCGAACTAAGTTCAGACCCATCAACAGGAAAAACACCAGTACAGCTTTCTGGTAACGTCCTGTATCCATCTTGCCCCGAACTTTTTCGCCAATCGCAAAGCCCATCAGTGTCGGAACGACCATGATCATCGAGATCACAAACAGCTCTTGCGTCATCAACCCATTCACAACGTAACCGCCTAAAAGCGGGATAGCGCCGATCACTAGAAGGAATCCGAAAGCGCGAATGTAGTCGGTTTTCTCTAGCCGAAGCGCCAGTAGAAGGATCACCAACGGCGGCGACCACAAGCCGGTTAATCCCCCCATCAATCCCCCAGCGGCGCCAGCTGCGATCATTGCGGGAATTTCCCATTTAGGGGGCAGGGGTGGGGGCAGTTTGATCAGGCTGGTGCCGGCGAAAATGACAATGGAAATGCCGGTGACCAACATCAGCGTTGTCGGTTCAAAGTCGGCTGCGAACAAGCTGGATAGAAAGAGGCAACAAAACAACGCGGCGCCAAATGGCCAGAACCGCCGGATCGTGGCGGCGCCGTTCCCTTCGCGGTACATCTGCCAGACGTTCGACAGCAGCATTGGCATAACGCCCAAAGCGATGGCGATGCGCGGGTCGACGAACTGGCTGAGGATCGAGATGACCGTTGTCGGCAGGCCAATCCCGATGGCGCCTTTGACGGTGCCAGCGCCCAAGAACACGAAGGGCGCCAGCCAGTAGATCCAGTCGATGCCCAAGATTTGCTCCATAAGATCGCTCTAACATCGCCGATCAGACGATGACAGCGCCGTTTCGCTGTCATATACCCCCGCGCATGTTCACAGTAGCCGCCCTATATCACTTCACCCGTTTCGATGATCCCACCTCCCTGAAGCCGGGCGTTGAGGCCGGCTGCCGCGACGCTGGCGTCAAAGGCACGATTTTGCTGGCGACCGAAGGCGTCAACGGCACCATCGCCGGACCTCGCGAAGGCATCGACGCAGCGCTGGCCTATCTGCGCACCTTGCCGGGCTGCGCGCTGCTCGACTGGGCGGAAAGCGAAGCGGAGGATCAACCTTTCCTGCGCCTTAAAGTCCGGCTGAAGAAGGAAATCGTCACCCTTGGCCAGCCAGGCGTCGATCCGACATCGCAAGTCGGGACCTACGTGAAGCCGGAAGATTGGGACGACCTGATCGACCGAGACGACGTCATCCTGATCGACACCCGCAACGACTATGAGGTCGGTATTGGTCAGTTTAAGGGCGCCATCGACCCCGGCACGACCAGTTTTCGCGAATTCCCCGACTGGTGGCACGCCAACAAGGCCGCCTATGCTGGCAAGAAGGTCGCAATGTACTGCACCGGTGGCATCCGCTGCGAAAAGGCCTCGTCGTATTTGCTGAGTGAGGGGGTTGATGAAGTGTTCCACCTCAAAGGCGGCATTCTGAAGTACCTCGAACACACGCCGCCAGAGGAAAGCACCTGGGATGGCGAGTGTTTCGTCTTCGATAACCGCGTCTCGGTTGGTCACGGCCTAAAGCAGGGTCCTTACGACCTCTGCCACGCATGCCGGCGCCCGATCTCGGACGAAGACAAAGCTTCGGACATCTACCAGCCCGGGGTCCAATGCCCGCATTGCGTGGACGAATATACTGAGGCTGACCGTGGGCGGTTTCGCCAGCGCCAAAAGCAGATCGAGCTGGCGAAAAAGCGCGGCGAAGTACATCTGGGCGAGCCGGATACGTGAGGGCGTACCGCCCGCCATACGCGCCATATCTGCCTATTGCCTACATGGACGACGAAGTGGTCGTCGTCGATAAACCTTCAGGCCTGTTGTCTGTTCCGGGCAAAACGCCTGACCTAGATGACTGCGTCGAGGCGCGGGCGAAAAAATGGCTACCGTCCGCCCACATAGTGCACCGATTGGACATGGACACGTCCGGCCTGATTATTCTGGCGCGATCGAAACGCGGCCAGCGGGATCTGTCGAAACAGTTCGAACAGCGCGAGATTGGCAAGACTTACATGGCGATCATCTGGGGCGCGCCTGAGGCTGATGAAGGCTTGATAGACTTGCCGATGACGTCTGATTGGCCGCGCAGACCGCTCCAAAAAGTGTGCCATGAGACTGGCAAGCGGGCTGTCACCCACTGGCAAGTTGTCCGTCGCGACGCGAGGACAACACTAATGCAGTTGAAGCCCGAAACCGGCCGCAGCCATCAGCTGCGCGTCCACATACTGAGCCTTGGCTACCCAATCATCGGCGATCCGTTTTATGCGGAGGGCGAAGCGTTGGCCGCGTCTGATCGGTTAGAGCTGCATGCAACAGAACTGCAGTGGCGGTGTCCGGGAAACGGCGAAACCCGCAAGGTGACTATTCCAGGCCCCTAAGGGGCCCGATGCGATTTCCTGATCTGCAGAGCTTGCTCTCGCACCCAAACATACATGCCGCTGGCCACAACCACGCAAGCTCCGACCATCGTCCAAACCTCCGGCGGCTGGTTGAATATAAGCCAGCTTGCCGCCGTCATATAAATGATCTGCACATACCCGAATGGCGCGAGCGCAGACGCCTCGCCCAACCGCAGCGCCAAGACCCAGATCTGATGCCCGGCAAAGCCGAGGAAACCGATGGCAAGGCACACCGCCCAGTTCAACGTGCCTTCAGGCCAGGTCCATTGCGAAAACGCCCATGGCGCCAACAGCACGCAGGGCAACGCGGCGGCGTAGAACTGCATGGTTCCGGCGCTTTCCTGACCTGCCAGAACGCGTGTCAGGACGTTGTAGATCGTCGCCATGAACGTCACGAACAGCGATACCAGCATGGCCCAGTGGAAAGATGCGCTCCATGGTTGGGTGATGATCAGAACGCCACAAAAGCCGACAGCAATGGCGCTCCATCGTCTGACGCCAACTTGCTCTTTTAGGAAAATCGCGGCGATGGCCGTCGTCATCAAAGGCATAGTGAAAAAGATCGACACAGTGACCGTCAGGGGCAGATATTGCAGCGAGATGAAGTTCAGCGATGTCGACGCTACCAGCAGCATGCCACGCAAAAGAGTCAATCCGGGTCGCTGCATCCGCCAAACGGTCCAATCCCTCTGCAGGACTGAGGACAGGACCGTAAATACCAAATGCCCAGAATAGCGGAAAAACACGATCACCGGCACGGCCATGCCAGCGGTGATCAGCCATTTTGCGGATGTATCAATGCCGGTGAAGAAAAGGAAAGTGATGCATGTAAGAAGGATCGCAAGATTGCCGTGATCTTCCTTGCCCTTCAGGGGTTTGTTCACCGTTGGATGTCGTCTTCAAGGAACCAGAGAATGTTGTCCTCAAACCCCTTGTCCTGATGGAACCCAAGGCGGATCGCCTTGTCAGTCTTCATGTCCTGCGGCCAGCCTTCGCAGATCTTCTGGATGAACTTGTCTTCGTTCCATGTGATCAGCCCAGCAGCGTTCGACCCCGCAACATTCGTCATCGCCTGCACCATGTCGCCGACGCGGACCGATTGGCCCGGGATGGCGAGGCAGCGGTTCATGCCCCAGTTGTCCTCGGGCACCTCAGCGGCATGCACAAGGTTCGCGACAACTGTGCGGGGGGCGGAGTTCCAGACGCGGTAATCCTCACCCACCGGGCAGTTGGCGCTTTCGCCCTGCAGCGGCTCACGGAAGATCGACGACATAAACGATGAGGCCGCCGCATTCGGCTTGCCAGGGCGAACCGTGACTGAAGGAAGGCGCAGACCGCGCCCATCCAGAAAGCCCTTGCGCGAATAGTCCGTCAGCAGCAATTCGCCTGCCGCCTTCTGCGCGCCATAGCTGGTCTGGGGGTTAAGGAAGGTGAAATCTGTGATCTCATCCCCCCACTCGCCGCCATATGCTGCGCAGGAGGACGTGTAGACGAACACCGGCTTGTTGCCGCCTTGGCGCGCCGCTTCGAAGAGGTTGAGCGAGCCGAAGAGGTTGATGTTCAGCCCCAGATCAAATTCCAGTTCGGCCTGCCCGGATACGATCGCGGCGAGGTGGAAGATCACGTCAAACGGTTCAGCCAGTGCGGCGTTCACTGCGTCCTTGTCGGACACATCCAGCGCGATGCCGGTCGTTTTGTAAGGCGCTTCAACAGGTGTTGGCTCGAAAATATCGGACTGTACGACATGGGTCAACTCATGGCCGTTTAGCTCGCGCTTCTTGGCCAAAGCCGCCGCCAGTTTGGTCCCCAGAAAGCCGCCGCCGCCGGTGATGAGTACGCGCATGTCCGATCCTCCGCTTGATATGCGCGCAGTTACAGCCAGAACGGACGTTGCGGCAAGCCCGCCCTTTCGTAACTCAGTGCACCGGTCGGCGACGAAACCGCAGGGGGATCTGTGCGATGATCACGCCGAGGCCAACCACTGTAGCGCCAAGCGCTTGTATCCATGACCAGTCAGCACCAAGCGCGATGACACCAGCGATCATCACATAAAATGGCACGGCGTTCAGTTGTAGCGAAGCGACAAGCACGCCCAAAGCGCCAGAGCTCCACAGCCACAGCGTCTGGCTGATGACAAAGGCGAGGATCGTCCAGATCAGGAAATTGATGATCTCTGCGCTTCCATAATTGCCGATCTGGGCCGTCGCCACGCCAAGGGCATAGGCGATGGTGAAAGCGATCAGGCAGATCAGCGCAGCGCCGAGTGTGGTGACTGAAGCGCGGGCCAACGCACTGTCGCCGGACATCCGCTGGTTAGAGGCGCGGGTGCCACAGACATAGACGAACACCGCCGCCAGACAGACCAGCGCGCCGAGACCAGCCTCACCGGTCAGCAGGGCAGGGCCAACGGCGATAAGACCGCCGGAGATTGACAGAATTACGCCGATGATCAGGCGAAGAGACGCCGTTCGCCGGTCGAGGAAAAACTCATATATCGCGCCAGCGATTGGCGACATTGCTGCGACGATGGCGGTCGTAACCGGGTCAGACATTGCCTGCCCCAAGAGGAGCAGGGTTGCGCCAATTCCGAACCCAAGCGCGCCGACGAAAATGCCACTGCGCCAATGGGCGCTTGTCACGGCCTTCGCACCTTCGATCAGGCGCCACACGATAATCAGGATCAGGCCGCCAAGCGTCATACGTGCCGTGATCAAGGCAAGGACGCCCCAACTGTCCAGCAGGAATTCGACCGCAGGAAAGCCCACGGCAAAAAAGGCCATGGCAGCAAAGCACAGGATGTTGCCTTTCAGGGCCTCACTGTTCTGCGAAGCGGCTGCGAATGCCATTTTGGCGCCTTTGATTTGGATCGCCTGAAGTTACGCAAAAACGTCAGACGTTTCGTGCTCAGCGGCGACGTTCACACGGTCGATTTTGGGAGTCCTGCTTGCGACACTCAGCTGTCGCTTACACACATTTCAATGTGTGAGTTGTAGGGTGGGCCTCAAGACCCACCCTACGGTTTATTCTGCGGCGATCACTGCATCCGCCTTCACCACACGGCAGGCTGAGAACTTGAATTCAGGGATTTTGCCAAACGGATCCAGCTGAGGGTTGGTCAACGTGTTCGCCGCCGCCTCAACAAACGCAAACGGCATGAACACCATGTCCTCAGCCACGGCCCGGTCTGCCCGCGCCATGATCGTGATGCCGCCGCGGCGGGTCTCAATAGTGATCATCTCTCCTGGCGCCACACCCATCGCACGCAGCGTTTTGGGATGAAGCGATGCGTTCGCCTCTGGCTCAACCGCATCCAGAACCGTCGTGCGGCGCGTCATCGATCCGGTGTGCCAATGTTCCAACTGCCGACCCGTCGTCAGGATCATCGGGAAGTTCTCATCCGGTGTCTCCGCAGGTGGGGTCACGCGCGCTGGCGTGAACTTGGCGCGGCCCGCACGGCGGGGGAAGCCGTCGCCGAACACGACCGGCTGGCCTGGGTCTTCGTTCGACAGCGACGGGTACATGACCGCGTTTTCGTTCTCTAGTCGGTCCCATGTGATGTGGTGGAGCGAGCGCATCGACATCTTCATTTCGTTGAAGACCATGCGTGGATTGTCATAATCCCAATCCAGCCCAACGCGGTTTGCCAGATCGACGATGATTTTCCAGTCTTCGCGCGCTTCACCAGGCGCTTCCATCGCTTTGCGGCCCATCTGGACCTGACGGTTGGTGTTGGTGACGGTGCCGGTTTTTTCCGGCCATGCGGATGCAGGCAGAATCACGTCGGCAAAGTTTGCGGTTTCGGTAAGGAAGATATCCTGAACGACAAGATGATCGAGGTTCGCCAAAGCGTTTCGCGCATGTTCAACATCCGGGTCAGACATGGCGGGGTTTTCACCGAGAACGTACATGCCCTTGATCTCACCACGATACATAGCATCGATGATCTCAACGACTGTCAGACCGGGCTGCGCATCAATTTCGGTGCCTTGCCAGATATGGCGGAACAGATCGCGCACTTCCTGATCGGCGACTGACTGATAGTCGGGCAGAACCTGAGGAATGAGACCTGCATCCGAAGCGCCCTGCACATTGTTCTGGCCGCGAAGGGGGTGGAGGCCCGTGCCCGAGCGTCCAACATGAGCACACAGGAGGGCGAGCGAAATCAGGCAGCGCGCATTGTCCGTTCCATGGATGGACTGGCTAACGCCCATGCCCCAGAAAATCATCGCGCGCTCGGCGTTCGCAAATGTGCGCGCAACTTCGCGGATCGTGTCGGCGGGAATGCCGCACAGCGGCTCCATCTTTTCAGGTGGGAAGGCGCGGATGTGGTCGCGGAATTCAAAGAAGCCCTCGGTGAAGCCTTCGATATACTGACGGTCGTATAGCTTTTCCTCGACGATCACGTTCATGATGCCGTTCAGCATGGCGACATCCGTGCCAGGCCGGAACTGCAGCATGTGTGTCGCGTGCCGTTTCAGGCCCTGACCGCGAGGGTCCATCACGATCAGCTCGCCACCACGTTTGGTGAACTGCTTGAAGTAGGTCGCGGCAACCGGGTGGTTTTCGGTTGGGTTTGAGCCGATGACGATGGCGACGTCAGCGTTTTCAATCTCGTTAAACGTCGCGGTGACGGCGCCTGAGCCGACATTCTCCATCAATGCGGCGACGGACGACGCGTGGCAAAGACGTGTGCAATGGTCGACGTTGTTGTGCTTGAACCCCTGACGGATCAGTTTCTGGAAGAGATATGCCTCTTCGTTTGAGCATTTTGCAGACCCAAAGCCAGCGACTGAGTTACCACCAAAGTACGACCGAAGATCAGCCAGACCCTTGGCCGCGACATCCAGCGCCTCGTCCCATTCCGCTTCGCGGAAGTGTGTCCAGGGATTGTTTGGATCGACGTTCAGGCCCTTTTCCGGTGCGTCTTCGCGGCGGATCAGGGGTTTGGTCAGACGGTGCGGATGGTCGATATAGTCGAACCCGAAACGGCCTTTGACACATAGGCGATTTTCGTTGGCGGGGCCAGGGGCACCGTCGACGTATTTGATCTTGTCGTCCTTGATCTTGAACTTGATCTGGCAGCCGACACCGCAATAGGGGCAGACCGATTGTACTTCGCGGTCAAAGTCCTTGCTGTCGCCTGTTTGCGCATCGTCCATAACCGTTGCGGGCATCAGTGCGCCGGTCGGACAAGCCTGCACACATTCGCCGCAAGCGACGCAGGTTGAGGCACCCATCGGGTCCATGATGTCGAAGATGATCTCAGCGTCGCGGCCGCGGCCGCCCATGCCGATCACGTCGTTCACCTGAACCTCGCGGCAGGCGCGGACGCAGAGGTTGCAATGGATGCAGCTATCGAGATTGACCTTCATAGCGACGTGGCTGTCATCCAGCAGCGGAATGCGGTCGGCTTCAATCGCGGGGAACCGGCTGTCAGATACGCCCTGCGCACCGGCCATGTCCCAAAGGTGAGATGATTTGTCGTGCGCGCTGGCGCGGTCCGGCTGGTCGGCGACGAGCAATTCCATCACCATGGCGCGGGCTTTTTCTGACCGTTCGCCGGTGGTGTTCACAACCATGCCTTTGGACGGCTCGCGGACGCACGAGGCGGCGAGCGTGCGCTCCCCTTCAATTTCAACCATGCAGGCGCGGCAGTTGCCGTCCGAGCGGTAACCAGGTTCATCCCGGTGGCACAAATGTGGGATGCGATTGCCGCGATCTTTGGCGATTTCCCAGATCGTCTGGCCAGGTTTGGCGACAACTGGTTCGCCGTCCAGAGTGAAAATGATATCGTCCGACATGGGTAAGCCTCCGCCTGTGGTGCGGAGACACTAGCGATTTTCGGCATCAGCGGAAACGAGTTCGCGACCGCGCGGGGCGTTTTCGCGACCACTGGCGCCATGCGTTGACGCCGTTCGGAAACTTCCGTCGCCGATGCGCGTCAGAGATCGCGGGATAGCCCACGGACATGGTCCGCGAAATCCCGCGCCTCGACAACCGCCTCGCGGATCAGCTGGTCAAAGTGGCGTGTCAGCAGGCGCACGCGGTCTTTGGACCGAATCGCCAGATAGAAATGACCGACGTAAATCGCCGCCAACATCGGCCCGAAAATCGTAACTGGCGCGCTGAATACCCGCCGGCTGTCGAAGAGATGCAGGCGAAGCGAAGGGTAGCCATCCTCAGCCTCTCGCGCGAAGGTCTCCAGCTGGTCCTTGCGCAGATCGACAGGCAGGCTCGCGTAGTAGCCAGCGCCAGCGGTGAAGGCGGCGAATTCGCTGATTGGCATGGCGATTTCGTAGTCAGAGATCTGTTCACGCAGCCATGTATGCCGATCATTCATTGCGGTTTTTGCCTGCTCTGGCGTGCGAGCGAGTGCGCGGTTGTATTCCCAATCCAGCACCGCCTCTGTCTTTAACACGTCCGGCAGGGTCGCGGGCACATGGCGGATTTTGTAGCCAGCCGCCTCACGGTGCCATTCCATAATTTGATCGTCGGCCATGGTGCGCTCGGCATCCGCTACGCTGAGCGCTTGGGCGACGACATCGCCGGGCCGTTCGGGGCGATCTGTAAGGCCAAGCAGCCAGTCCGCGCTGACCCCCAATGCCATGGCGCAATCAGCGACGAGATTGCCCCCAGGCATTCGGGCGCCATCGTTCGACAGCAGCTGCGCAATCGTTGACCGATCAACGCCGGCATCACGGGCAAGCGCACTGCGGTTTGATCCCGTGCGGTCTATTGCATCGGTCAGTCTGGCCCGAAACTCAGCCGCGCGATCTCGTTTGTCAATTTTTGTCACCATTGCGGATATAAATCACGAAATGAGAGAAATGTATAACAACTCTCCAAATTCCCGATGGTGGCCTGGCGGTTTATCAAACCTGTAAGCAAGCCAAGGAGTAAACCATGGAAACCCCGACCCGCACCCTGATCAAATCCCTCACATGGCAAATTTCAGGCCTGATCGTGATGACGATGGTCACATGGTTCGTAACAGGGTCACTTGTCGATGGGGGCGCAATCGCAGTGTCAGGCGCCCTTATCGGGTTCTTCAGCTACATGGTTCACGAGCGTCTGTGGTCGCGGGTACGTTGGGGCCTTAAGCGCTGAACTCTCAGCCCATCCAATCAATAATGCGCACCAGTGGCGATCTGATCGGCGAATTCGTGGTTCTTGTCACGATGGCTGGCCTCATCGGCCCGAACCGCAATGATCACCTCACGCAAATGGGCATCCGGGGGCAGGTTCCAGTAATCGATGGCAATCTGAGGCGCAGGCACGTTTTCGACCCGGCCTGAATCCATCTCTTCCAGATACTGCGTGTAGGACACAACAGCTTCTTCCTCCAGATACGCCACGACGCGGTGGGCGGTGCGGGGGGCGAACAGGTACATGAAGAAGTAGAAGTTATAGAAGACCGCCTGGCCAATCATGATCAGCAAACGCTCCGTCTTGCTGGGCTGAGCGATCTTGATGAATGTCATCAGATGCATCCGCTCATTATCCACTTCTTCCAGCAATTCGTGGATCCAGCCCTGATCTTTGCGGATGTGGCGGATCGCTTTCAGATGTTGAAGCAGGCCGCCGACCATGCCGGGCACAGCCGCGACAGTTTCCAACACCACGGCGCGGTGGCCGTAGCGTTTGGCAAAGAACTTATCTGCAAAGATGCGCACGAACTTGACAAGCTTAAGCGCGAAATTGTCATGGATATCGCGAGGGGCGATGTGAACTTTGATTACCTGCTTTGGAACAGGTCTAAAGGCCTGACCTAACACGAGAAGTCTCCAATCATTCCACTCAGTCAAATAGTTTTGCTGCAGATGCGAGAAAGCCGCCGCGACCGTCTCTAGCAACACTGTTCACTCCTTAATACTGTCCTAAAATTGAGCGTGCGCTGGTTCACACGCCTGCATAGCAAAATTTGTGTAGATTGCTGCTTTGGCGTGTATCTTGATGCCGCCCATCCGCATTTCAAATGAGGAAATGAACCGGTGACCTTTCGCACCTCCAAGAACGGCTACGCCTTTCCAGACGCCTTCATGCACCCGCCCGTCATGGCGATTGGCGACAGCATCTACAACGGTATGAGGTTTGCAACGATCACGGCCGAAATGGCGGCGAAATCTACGCCTGCGGGCGTCAGTCGTGTCATTGATCCGGCGTATCCTTTCCTTGCGCCGCGTTATCCATAACCCTTGCTGATCGACATCGAACAGGCCCTGCGCGACATCAGCCTTGGTGATCTGATTGGCCGGCTGCGCGGTCAGATCAGGGCGCTGGTCGCCAATGCCGGGCGCTGGGGCGATGGCCAGCACATCGTTGATGCGCCTGATGCGGCTTGGGATAATGTCTCGCAGGCAGGGGCCGAAGTAACGGATTTAGTCGACCGTGACTGGGCTTTCTGGAACGATCTGGCGAAGGACAATCTGAAGAAACTCAAAGGCGTCGACTCGCTGGAAGATCTGACGAAAAGCGACGTCAATGTCATCGACCTTCATATGGCGCTGAACGCCAAGTTTCTGCTGAACCCGAATGAGCGGTCCGAACTGAAGAAAATGCGCCCCATCGATCTGGCGGCGCTGCGCAAACCCAAATATTTGCTGATTAACATTGGCGCCAATCACGGCCTGATTGACGTAATGTTTGCGCGGCGTAGAGGTTGACCCAAAACCGGATGAGGGTCATCGCCGTCTCGCAGCATGGCCGGCAGAGATGCGGCGGCTCGCCGAAATGCTGGTCGAACTAGGGCCCAAGACAGAGACGATCCATATCAACACCGCGCCGCTGCCATCGACTGTGCCAAACCAGTCGCCGCTTTATCGGCCCGGTTTTATCGATCCGGGCAAGCTGGAAAAGGTTGATGGGTACTTTCCGGTCTATGACAACCGCATTGGCGGCACTGGTGACTATACCCAGTATTCCGCCGTCAAGATGAAGCAGCTGGATCGCGATGTCCGCAAGATCAAAAATCAGATGATCGCCGAAGTGAAGGCGGTTTTCGATGCGGCGGGCGATACCCGCACCAATTTCTTCCGTCTCGACAAGGCGCTGAGACGCTATGATGGCAAGCATGAGGATGAGCGAACGATCCGCGAAGGCGACGCGGGCGTGCGATTGGAGAGAACCAATCGCGGCTATTCCAACCGCGCGATTGATTTCAAAAACTCGATCCTGTTCGATGATTTTGCTGAAGGTGGCTTGGGCAGTTTGGACAATCACCACCCTTCTGGCCTGGGATATTCCGTACTGACGCGCGAATTGCTGCGCGAGATGAAGAAATCCATCCCCGATATCAAACTGAACCGCGCGATGATCTCGGAACAGGGCTACCGGATGCTGCTGGATGAACCGGTTGAGTTCACCAAACTGATCAGCATCCTTTACACAGTGCGCCGTCAGAAGAAGGGCTTTCACGAAGTGCCCGATTTTGATGAAGCGAATGGAGGCGACCTGCCACCGAAGCAGCGCGTCAAACGGTTGGGCGCCAAGGATGCAGATGTCGCCCGGTTCGGCGAAATGATCGGTCGCCTATTGAGGACCGGCCTCGATTAAGGCCGCCCACTTCGTGATGCTTTCTCTCTTAGGCAATAAACGGGCTTTCCATCTTTTGGAATAATGTGAAGATTGCCACCGGAAAGAGAGGTTGAAGATGCCCCAGACTATGCCCGTTCATGCAGCCATCGCCCATGCGCTACGCGATCAAGGTGTCGAAACCCTTTTTGGTTTGATGGGCGATGCCAATCTGTTCACGGTCGACCACTATGTACGTGAGTTGAAGGGCAGATATGTCCCCGCCGTGCATGAAGGTGGGGCGGTGCTGATGGCCCTTGGTTACGCCTCTGTCACAGGCGATGTTGGCGCAGTCACGATCACGCATGGCCCTGCGGTATCGAATGCCGTGACGGCGCTGATCGAAGGGTCAAAGGGGACCCTTCCCATTGTTCTTCTCTGCGGCGATACGCCAGTGGAAGACCCAGATCATCAGCAGGCCGTCGCACAGCGGGCGTTGATAGAGGCGACAGGGGCGGGAATTAAGCAGCTGAAATCAGCAGCGACTGTCGCAAGTGATGTCGCAACCGCGTTTCGCCGCGCCAGACTTGAACGCCGCCCAATTGTCCTGAACATGCCTTCGTCTCTGATGTGGGAGCAGACGGATTATGAAGCTGCCTCAACCGCCGTCCCGCCTTTACCAGTCAGTCCCGGTGAAGGTGATGCGCTGAATGATGCGATCGGGATCATCGCATCAGCGCGCCGTCCGCTAATTCTAGCCGGGCGCGGCGCCAAACAGGCGCGATCCGCACTCTTGAAACTGGCTGAGCGGATTGGCGCCCCAGTCGCCACAACGCTGAAAGCCAAGGGTTTGTTCAATGGTGCGCCCTTCGACCTTGGTGTTTGCGGCACGGTCAGCACACCTGCCGCAGCAGACGTGATCGGTTCAACCGATTGCGTAATCGCGTTTGGCGCAGGGTTCAGCCGGTTCACGACCTCCCACGGAAGTTATCTGGATGGCGTTCGTGTGGTGCAGATAGACGATGACGCCCGCCAGCTTGGTCGACGGCACAGCCCTGATGCAATGCTGGTCGGTGATCCGGCAGAAACGGCGGAAGTCATTCTGCGTTGGTTGGACGAAGCGGACATTCCCTCATCTCAGGCTACCGACACGATCGACGCTAAGGCCCTGCGTGAAGGTTTTCCGCTGCCAAGCCCATCGAACGCGCCAGGGACAGTAGATTTCAGTCATGCGCTTCAACGGATCGACGCGGCATTGCCGGATGATCGCGTGTTTGTCTCTGACGGTGGGCGGTTCATGACGGAAGCATGGTGCAGGATTGGCGTTTCAGCGCCCGAGAATTTCCTGTTGTCGATCAACGTTGGCGCCATTGGTATGGGCATGGGGTATGCCATTGGCGCAGCTGCGGCGCGGCCTGACCTTAAGACGGTTTTCGTGGCGGGCGATGGCGGCTTTATGATGGGTGGCCTGGCTGAATTTTCATCGGTTGTTCGCGAAAACCTCAACATGGTGACAGTGATCTGCAACGACAGCGCCTACGGGGCTGAGTACATTCAGTTTGAAGACCGGCAGATGGACCCGACCCTGTCGACCTTCCAGTGGCCGTCTTTCGCGGCGATGGCTGAAGCGATGGGCGCCAAAGGTATAAGTGTGACGTCCATCAAAGAACTGGATGCAGCGTTGGATGTAGTTGCAAAGACTAACGGCCCTGTTTTGTTAGATCTGGCGCTGGATCCCACAGCGATGCCTCGTATGCATCGTTAGTAACTGACGCCTGCTCATGCTGTGAGCTTTGCTAATAGTCGTCCCGGTACTGAACCTCTACGCTGGCAATGTCGTGTTAGCATAAAAGCGAAGCGGCGCTTGATGGGAGCAGGGCATGGTTTCGTACGACTACGAAGCGCGACGAACTGACGGGACGTTGGTGCGAGGGGGCATGGACGCTGCCAACCTCAACAGCCTGAAAGATGCTTTGTCCCGTCAGGGACTGTTTCTGGAAACTGCGAAAGCCCGATCTGCCAGCGGGTTGACCCTGAAAGCGCGCAAGGGCTCACCGCTTGTATCCCTTCTCACCTTCGTGCGTGAATTTCGGCATCTGGTGTCTGCGGGTCTTCCCATAACACAAGCGCTGTCATTTCTGGAGGATCGCGGCGACGACCGGATGATGGCGGATGCGGTGGTCACCCTGCGCGAAGGCGTGGAAAATGGCCTGCCGATGGATGAGGCCGCCGCCGCCCGTCCGGATGTCTTCGACAAGCTGTTTCAAGCCTCAGTCGGCGCCGGGTTGGCCCGAACTCTGTCATCATTGCATCTGATGATCCGACATCCCGTGCGCAGTATGAGGACTACCTGGTCCGAACATTCTACATCAAATCTGCAAGGGCGCAGCAGCTGGCTGATGAGCTGAGCCTGGTCCTTGGCCTGCAAACCATCGCCTTCGACGAAGAAGAAAACACCATCACCATTCGCGATACAGCCGATAAAGTCAGGCTGGCGGACAGGTTCATCGTTTCAAAAGATCGCAAACAGGCCGAAGTCATTCTTGAGGTTGAGGTGCTGGAAGTGAACCGCACCAAAACCGAACAACTGGGCATCGATTTTGGCAATCAGATCAGCGTCACGCCAGCTGCGTTGGCGGTGAACCAGTTGGCGCCGCTAAGCCAATTGGGCGCAAGACTTGGGCAAAGCGCAGTAAATCTGCCGGCTATTGCGCTGAGATATTTCAAACAGCAGGTCGATGCCCGCACGCTGGCCAGCCCCCGCATCCGCACCCTGAACAATAAGGAAGCGCGGTTCCACATAGGCGAACAAGTGCCGCTGAGAACCTCAGAAGTCATCGACATCACGGGCCAGACGCGGGCGACGTTCCTGTACCGCGATGTTGGCATCCGGCTGATCGTGACGCCGAAAGTCCGGCTGAATTCTTCTGTCGCGGTTGATCTGGGGCTTGAGGTTTCGTCGCTGGGCCGAAATCTTGGCACCCCGCAAAGCCTGGCCTTTGTAATCGGCACGCGCAATGTTGAGATGCAGATGCTGCTGGATGATGGGGAAACGGCGATTATCGGCGGGCTGATCCGGGATGAAGAACGTGACAGTGTTGGCGAAGTTTCCGGTCTGGGCGACATCCCCGCCATAGGGCGTCTCTTCAAGAACCGCGACGGCGAAGGGTTCCGCACAGATATCATTCTGACGGTGACGCCGCGCGTCCTGCGCCCCCGTGATCTGCCGTCTATTGAAGAGGCTGAGTTCTATTCAGGAACAGGCGCAGCGCCATCGCTGGCGAACAATGTAGATTTCCTGTCGGGTCCTCGCGCCGGTGTGCCGACCATCCGCCTAGATCTTGGCGGCGGCGCCCTGCCTCTGCCAATCCGGGTGCCGGTCAGTGATGCGTCGCAAGAACCTACCAAGCCACTCGCGGCGACGCCGGTGCTGTCACTTGAAGACAGCAGCCACGAATCCGATCTTGGCGAAACGATTGATATTCCGCCTCTGGCCAGCAGTTTTCCACGCGGGGCGACAGGGCAGTATCTGGTGAAGTTTGACCCTGAGTTTGTCGTTGCCGAAGGCGTGGAATCTGAGATTGGGCTTCCTGCCCGCCTCGACAACACGCGCGGCGAAGTTGTTTTTGAACTTATCCCCCGCGTGACCGGGGTGGGGGAGCGTGAAATCGCACTGATTACTTTCAGGGCTGTTGCGGTCGGGTGATCGCAGCTGACCTTTGGCGCCGCTGGCCTGGGCGCGCGTAACAACGACATTGCCTACCGGAACTCGCAAGTCATCGTTCGGTGATGGCTGTGCGCGCGAAACAAAAGATAAATCCACGCGGCGGTGAGGCAGGCGCAACGCTTGCCGAACTGCTTGTCGTACTGGTGATCATTTCTATTCTTGCAGTCACCGCGGTGCCCTTCGCTGAGACAACCGCACAAAGACGCAAAGAAGTAGCGCTGCAGGAAACACTGCGTTCTGTTCGTCAGGCAATAGACGCCTTCCATCAGGATTGGCGCGCGAACCGGTTTGCCAAAACAGAACCAGCCGCCAGTGCAAACGGCTTTCCTGTCAGGATGGACGTGTTGATTGCTGGCGTGGACGTCGCGCTGGAAAACGGCGTTCGGCAAAAACGCCGGTATCTGCGGGCAGCGCCGGTGAACCCTTTCGCAGCAGGCGAAGAAGATGCCTGGCGCTTGATCGGGTATGCCCAACTAAAGGAAGGCGACTGGAACGGGCAGGACGTCTACGATTTGCGAGCAGTGACCGAGAAGGAGGCCCTGAATGGCGCGCGTCTTTCGGACTGGTAGATCCCGGTCGGAAGCTGGCTACACAATGGTTGAGCTTCTGATTGTCCTTATGATCGTTGGCCTGATTGCCGCGATCGCCGTACCCAATATTGGTGGTGCGGTTAAACGCGCCGAAGAAACGGCACTGCGCGAAAACCTTGCTGTCATGCGCAAGGCGCTGGATGACTACACTGCCGATCGGGGCGTCGGGCCGGACGCGCTGTCTGATCTGGTGGATCATAATTATGTGCGCTTTATTCCAGATGACCCGGTCGCAGGGTCTGAAACGCCATGGCGATTGGTGACTGATGATCTGGGTGATATCGTTGATATCCGTAGCGGCTCTGACCAAAGAGGAAGCAATGAAACCCCTTATAGTGAATGGTAAGAGGCGCGCCGAAGCCGGTTTCACATTGATGGAACTGTTGGTTGTCCTCGTCATTGTTGGCCTACTGGCGGCTTTCGTCGGCCCGCTGATTTATCAACGGATCAGCCCGGCCAAGCAGACCGCCGCACGATCGCAAATCGAAAGTTTCGCAACCGCGCTCGATACGTATCTGATCGATGTCGGCCAGTTCCCAATAACAGAACAGGGCCTCGGCTCACTTCGCACAAACCCCGGCGAAGCGACGTGGAAAGGGCCATATTTGCGAAAGGAAGTTCCACTGGACCCCTGGGGGGCTTCCTATGTCTACTGCGCGCTGGGTCGCAGCGGTGGGTATGAGATCATCTCTTACGGTTCAGACAGGATCGAGGGTGGAACCGATGATGCGGCCGATATCGAAAGCTGGCGCTAAGGCGGAACGCGGCTACACCTATGTCGCCGTTCTGATTGTCCTCGTCGTGTTGGCGATGGGCGCGCAGGTTGCGACGATCCCTGCAAAAAGTGCGTTGATCCGCAATGATGAGGCCGAATTGCTGTTTCGGGGGCAGGCGTACGTCGCTGCCATCGAAAGCTATCGCAATGCGATAAAGGGCGACATAAGCCTGCCGCAAAACCTGGAAGACCTGATTGAGGATCGCCGCGCAGGCCGCCGCCGTCATATCAGGCGGCTGTATGATGACCCCCTGAGGGGTGGCGCCTGGGAAATTCTATGCAATGATGAGGGCCGCATCACTGGCGCCGCTTCAAATGCTTCGGGGACGCCACGCAAGAAAGCGTTCTTTCCCGAAGGGCTGGCGCGGTTCGCTTCCGCCAAGGCGTATTCGGACTGGGCGTTTGTCTATAAGAACGCGCGCCCACTGGCGGATTGATAAGATCACACTGGACTAATGCGTGGGTTGGGTTTTCCGTCTACCCATACATTCGACACTGGCGCCGCCACCCTTGCAGGGGCATCAGAGTTTGCAATGAGAATAAGAACATAAGTAGAACAAATTGAAGCGTCGTATATGCGGCCTGTATAAAATCAACGGGTTAGGTCTACTTTCACATGTGAAAGGTTTCGCCTCAGTAGTGTGGTGGCGGTTGGTTCACCGGCGGTGCTTCATCGCCGTCCTCAACAATCGCCTCAAGCGACCGGGTCAGTTTGCCCATCTCTCGCTTCAGGCGCTCAATTTCCGCCCACTGCTGTTGAACGGTGTCGGAAAGGTCCTCAATCGCCGCTTCCTGATGGGCGACAACCGTTTCCAACGCTTCGATCCTGTCAGAGGTCATAAAGCGCACCGAATTTTGCTTCGAGGTAATCCAGTAGCGGCTCAGCCGAAGGCGCCTCACCGGTAGCTTCTTCAATAAGCTGGGGCGCAGGCAACAGGCGGCCCTTCACATGGATACGCTCACGCAACCAGTTCAGGATCGGCCCGGTTTCTGCGGCTGCGACCTTCTCATCACGATTAGGCATATCCGCCCGCATCGCTTTATCCAGACACGCGCCATAGAGGTTGCCCAGCGAATACGTTGGGAAATACCCGAACAGCCCTGCCGACCAGTGCACGTCCTGCAGAACGCCCATTGCCGGATCAGTGACTTCTATGCCGAAGTCACGCTTGAACCGGCGGTTCCATTCATTCTCAAGCGCGTCGACCTCAAGAGCGCCAGAGATTAGGTCACGCTCCAACTCAAACCGCAAAAGGATATGGAGGTTATAGTGTACCTCGTCTGCCTCAGTCCGGATGAACCCGGTCTCAACGCGATTGACCGTTGCGTACAGTGCATCCGGGTTGGGCACGCCAAACGCCCCAAATGCGTCCTTCATCGCCGGATACAGCCAGTCCATGAACGGCCGGGACCTAGCGATCTGGTTCTCCCAGAACCGTGACTGGCTTTCGTGCACGCCCATCGAACAGTAATCTGCCGCAGGCAAAAACACATCCGGAGCGCCCTGCGCGTAGAGCGCGTGGCCAACCTCATGAACCGTGGAATAGAGGCAGTTCAGCGGGTCCGCCTCATCCGTCCGCGTCGTGATCCGCACGTCCCCGCCAGAGCCAGAGCAGAACGGATGCGTCACGGTATCAATCCGCCCCGCTTCCATATCATAGCCAATCCACTTGGCCGTGCGGCGGGCCAGCGCCAGCTGCTTGCCGTGCGGATAGTTGCCGCCCAACGCATCGGGCGCAGGCTTTTCAGCTATCTTCTCTCGCAAAGCCGTCAGTCGGGGCCGCATGGATTCGAGCAATGGAGATAGGTCTACCGCCTTCGCCCCCGGCTCAAACTGATCGAGGAGGGCATCATACGGGTCGCCATCGGCCAGACACGCAGCCTCCTCTCGTTTCAGTTCAATATTCCGCGCCAACGCTGGTGCAAATGATGCGAAATCTTTATCCGCCCGCGCCTTGGCCCAGATCATGTGGCCTTCCGAGGCCGCCTTCGCGCTTTCTTCTGCCAGTCGCGCGGGAATGCGCGTCGCCTGATCATAAGCGCGCTGTGCCTCCGCCACATTGCGTCGGTCCATGTCAGTCTTAGGTTCCGCCGCCGCAATCAGCTCTGCCAACCTAGGGTCCGCGTTCCGCGCATGGATCACAGCGGCCATCGCACCAACCTGCTCTGCCCTTTGCGCTGCGCCTTTGGCAGGCATCATCGCTTCCTGATCCCAAGACAATACGCCAGCGGCCTGTGACAGGGCGGCAGTTTGTTTCAGATGGGCGAGGAGATCATTTAAAGCCATATGGGTTGGTCCTTGAATACGCTTTGATCCTTGGCCACTTGATAAAGAAGTCGCCGTGAAGCACGGCGCTGGCAAGGACGGAAGTCTGACATTTTGAGACTGCTATGGGTTCGCTTTAAGTTTAGATAGCGACCTATAGATGAAGCGCAACTCAAAACGTCTACCAACGCTCGAGCTGGGATGAACAATATATCCGTAGATACGCTGGTGAGCCTCCCCCTTTGAATTGGTCCGCCCCTATAGTTAGGAAAGCGGAGGACCCGAGATGGCTAAAAAGAGACCCAAGCCCGAAGAGATTGTCGTGAAGTTACGGCAAGTTGAAGTTTTGATCGTTCGACGCAGGTTTGAGGTCACACCGTCACCCACTTTGGGAAAGATCGAACCTAATGCTGTGTGCAAATGCTCCATCGAAGAATATTCGCCCAAACCATCCGCCGTGAAGACCCAGAAATCGCACACTTGATTGCCGCTGGGATTAATCACAGCCAGTTGTTTACTCGCACCAACCCGCACCGCTACACCGCATCGCGCGTCGATCGTGTAGGTGTGCTCCATTTCAGGTGCGCCGTCGGCGGAGATCGCTATCTCAAGGCTGCGGTTCGTACCTTCGGGAATGGAGGGATCGAATGAGGCCATGGGCACGGGCTTTCACCGAGTGAGTTTCGGAAATTGCATAGAACTGGAGCGAAGCTTATCACTATCGATCATAGACAGCTCGAGACAGAATGAAATGAACTAGATGAAACACGCTCTTTCTTTTTCAAAGCCCCCTTCGCGCCACAAACCTAAGCAACGGACAACGATGGTTGCTATCGTTGAGCTTTGGAAATGCACCGAATGTCCGAGCTAGCGGGGCGCACCACGGTACTGGCAGTGCGTATGGGACGGCAGCTTTGGGCCGTCCCTCACGATCAAACCAGAACTAGATAGTCAGGGATACCGCAGTTGCAGCATGGCGGTGGATGTCGCGTTGATAGACAAATTCGTCGAAGTGTTTGACAGTAAATCGCGCGGATAAGCTTCACCATGTTATATCTGAGGCGCACCTCAAAGGAGACCTGAAGATGAATGTTGAAACTAAGATCGATCCAACCTCCTCAAAGCCCACTGAGATGAGCGCTGAGGAATGGGAAACCCGCATTGACCTCGCCGCTTGCTATCGGATGATCCGGCATTTCGGGATGGACGACCTAATCTACACTCATATTTCCGCCCGCGTGCCGGGACCGGAAGAACATTTCTTACTCAACCCCTTCGGTCTTCTCTACGAAGAAGTTACAGCCTCAAATCTCGTGAAAGTTGATCTTAATGGTGGCTTGGTCGACGAAGACACCGCCCCGATCAATCCGGCTGGTTACCTCATTCATTCCTGTGTGCATGAAGCACGGCCCGACATGCATTGCGTCATTCACACCCACACAACGGCGGGTGTCGCCATCTCGGCGCAAACAGAGGGTCTTTTGCCGATTAGCCAGACGGGGCTGCTTTACAAGGATCTGATCGGATATCATGAGTACGAAGGGCTGGCGCTTGACGCCGCCGAGCAGGAGCGGCTTTTAGCCGATCTGGGTTCTGAAAAGCAGATCCTGATTCTTCGCAATCACGGACTTCTCACCTGCGGCAAGACGATCCCGGAGGCGTTTATCATGATGTATTATCTTGAGCAGGCCTGCAGAATGCAGATCGCCGCACAGGCAGGAAGCGGAATTGTAACGCCGCCAAAATCTGTTCAGGATAAAGCGCATGCTCAGGCAATGACCGGTCTCGGGGCCGGCCTTGGCGAACGGGAGTTCGAAGCGCTTAAACGGCGGCTGGCACGGGAAGGCGAAAACTACGCAGTTTAGGGTTTGTGAGCGGGCTCGAAGTTGCCGATTTCGCCGATGCAACTGTCGACCTTGCAAGCCTGCTGACGCGTGTTCATTCTCTGACTTCGCATGTGTGTAGTGGATGTCGGCCACCGAGAACGCACCTGCGAAATCCGAGGCTATTTCCCAATGTCTAAAAAGGGGCCGTCCACAGCTCTAGCAAATTGGGGACCGCTCCGGCCAAGATGGTCCACCCGGAAGCGACAGTTCTGGGAATTCGAGCGATCTGCTAGCTTGGACACCCGTTGCGAGTGAGGAACCCACGTGAAGAAGATTGGCGTGATCGGCGGTCTGAGTTGGGTATCAACTGCCGAGTATTATAAACGACTGAACGAGCTCACAAATGAGCGCGTGGGTGGCTTGTCTTCAGCTCGCATCGTCTTGGAAAGCGTCGATCATCAGGAGTATATCGAAGCAGTTATTGACCGCCAAGATGAGGCGGCGGCCAGTCGCCAGATTCTGAACGCTGTAAAGATTGTCGAACGCGCGGGCGCTGATTTCATCGTGATTTCTTGCAACGACGTCCATCGCTTCCTTCCGGAGATTGCACCGCAGATCGAAATCCCATTCCTGCACATCGCAGAAGCGACTGCGGTTGCCATCGAAAAGTTGGGTTTAAGAACCGTCGGCCTTCTTGGCGTTCGGAAGACGATGGAAGGTGACTTCTATCCCAAGGCTTTTGACCAACGGAATATTGCGACGCTGATGCCCAACGATTTGGAACGCACGTATATTGACGACAAGATCTTGGATGAGCTCAACCGAAATAAGTTCACCAAGGAAACCCGTGCCGGATATCTCGAAGTCATCGATAGCCTCGCGAAACGTGGCGCTGAAGGCATCGTGTTAGGGTGCACAGAAATCCCACTATTGTTGAGCCCGGACCAGATTCCGATCCCGTCTTTTTCGACAACGGAGCTTCACTGCGTGGCTGCAGTCGAACACGCAACTTCCGGCAATCGAGGGTAACGCGCGTCCGACAATCGGCGCCGTGATATTCTGCGCGAGCCTGAAGAGGTGCTGAGGCTTGGTGATGAAATGCGGTTCACTGTTCGAGTATGTCACGAATGGCCGGTCTGTTGAAGCTGCGGTGCAGCACGCGAGCTGTCGGCGAATGTCTCTAAAGGGCCGTCCCCGACGATCAGTGGCGGCCTCGAAAACATGACGTCTTCCCTCTCGGAAATAGCCATTCAAATCCGCCTACCTCCACAGCACATCTGCCCTTCATTCCCTTATTTGCCTTTTCTTTATATAGTTCTCTAAATCTTCTTCCCTTCGTATTATTCCTGTCGGGATATCCGACAGCCAGATGTCGGGTTTGCCGACATCCAGAAGTCGGGTATCCCGACATCAGGATTTCAGGTCGGTGACATCATCCTGCGGGATGTGGATAGTGTAGTAGTTCGACCGGCCCTGGCCGCGCCGCTTAACGTCCACATAGCTCTTCCGCTCTAGCTCCTTGATGTACTCGTTCATCGTCTGCCGGGTGACGCCGATATCTTCGCCCATTCGCTGCTGGCCGGGATAGCAGTAGTTGCAGTTCTAGGCGTAGGACAGCAGCGCCGTGTAGGCGAGTTTCGCGCCCGGCGAGATCCGCTTCGATTTCAGGATCGGATTTGGGACTTGCGTAAAGCCGTGCCGGGTAAAGGCGTCGGCGCCCACAAGTTCGATGTTTCTGTCAGCAAGGATGTCGCCAATATGGGCGGTCTCTCCCCGTCTCTTTTCGTTCATTGGGGATATTATACCCTATCGGTGCGATCATCGCTTTCGACGCTATCCCCCTCGTACAGCTGGTGGGTTGCGGTGTCTGCGCCATTAACACCAAGCGTTTGGCTCATCGCGTCCTGCAGGCGGTGGATCAGGATATTGGTCTCCTTGTCCCGCTCCAGCATCGCTGAGATATGGTCGTCCTTGCGGCGCATCTGTTCATTCAGCTCAGCGATCTGAATGACCTTATGGCTTATCTGCTCACGCAGGAAGCTTTCGTCCCGGCTGGTTACTTCGAGCTTGCGTACCGACGGCTCCGGTTCTGCCAGGGCCTGTGCGGGCGTGTCCTCACCTGTCTTCGCCTCCTCATCGGCGATCTGCGGCTCGACTGCGTGGATCGCCCGTCCGGGCGTGTCCGGTGGCACCTGGACAGGCGCGGGAATGTCCACCGACCTGTCCGTCTCCGCCCGCATCGCGTCGAAAGCGATCTCCTGCGCGATCTTCCGATCCAGCGAGGTTCTTTCGATCACATAGCGAAAGCCGTTTCCGGTGTCCTGCTCATGAACCAGAACTTCTGCATTCTCAGGGCGGGCGTGGCTACGCTGCGCCCATCGGCGGATGGTCTTGATATTGCGGCTGAGGCCCTGAGCTTCGCAATAGGCGACGGCTTCCGGGACGGAGAGCCATGATCCGGACATGTCCGGCTCCGGGCGGGCCTGTTCGGACGCGTCCGCGCCGCTTTTGGTGAAGATATTCATGTCCACATTTTACCACGGCGCGTGTTGCGCAAGGCGTTGGGAGGGGATTGTGGAGCTGCCAATCGATGGACGGTTTCCAGCGATATGCTAGAATGAAGGCAATGAGCGAATTGCTGTTACAAGCCTTCAGTCACGCGAGCAGTCTTGATCCGGAAGATCAGGAAACGCTGGCGCTTTCGATCCTGCGCGATCTCGAATTGCCAGTGATCGAAGCCTGAGCAGTTCGCCACTTCCAACTTATGACCCACGCAACAATCGAACTTTACGAAGCCCTCGTCGCCGCCGGCGTTGATGAAACCCGCGCTCGCGCAGCGGCCTCTTCCGTCCTGTCTGCGGAGTAGGCGAAAGAGACCTTGGCCACAAAGGCGGATCTCGAAGGCATGTTCTGCAAGCAGAACATGTGGATCGCCGGGCTCTTCATCGGCCAGGTGATCGTCTTCACCACCCTCAACGGCTTTCTCTTTGGCGCGTAGCAGGGACAGAAGGACCCCCGTCCGGACGTATCCGGGCGGGGGTTTGTTCGTGCTGGCATGATCAGAGCAAAGATAGTTGCCCATCCCAGTCCTTTGCCGCGGCCTCCAGCCAAAAGCGGGCGAAGGCGACAGCATCGTCATAGTCATCGAGATCGCCGGGATCGATGAAGCGTGATCGATAGCCAGTCTCTGTGATGGGGAGGGGTGTGCGGGGGATCGCCTCGATCTCGATATGATCGAAACCGGTTGAGAGCCAGTCTGGTTCATGACGAACCTCCACGATCACGCCCCGCCAGGTGAAGCGGGTCGACATGATTGTCCTCGTGATATGGGAAAGAACGTCCGCCCTCAGTTTACCACGCCAAAGGAAAAGGCCCCGCAGATGCGGAGCCTTCAGGCACGCTCAGTATTCGTGCGCCAACATGATCGTCAGGACGCGCCGTGTGATCTTTGGGTCAGTCGGATCAGCGGAATGCGCCGTCATCGTCGAATCGTAGTAGTCGAACTTAAAGAACAGCCTGTCGTCGCCAACATCGAACGCGCCAAAATCGTGCTCGCCATGCGGATCATTATCCTCGTCGAAAGCGGAGAAGTCGCGCACAGCCATCATCACCGCTTTGAGAAACACGGGGCCGCCGGCCTGAACGCCTTGCGTGATCACGATTGTGCCCTCACCGCTCTCGCCCGTGCGCAGGGCGTCGTTCAACCGCCGTATCTCCGCTGTCCGGCTCTGGGCGTCGTCGTCTTTCACTTCAGTCATCTGGATCTCCCATCACTGGGCGTGCCCGAGCCAATCTCGGGCGCGCCAGATGACGGGCGAGGGGTTCAGACTACCGTCCCAGCCAGAGATGCGGAACTTGACAGAGTGCGAGAGCTGTTGCGCAGTTGAGGCGAATAGAAAGAAGGGAACTAAATGGCCGACCCAAACCTCGTGAACTCCGGCGTCTCTGACGATGTCACCGTCGATGGCGTTCCGTTCCGCATCGACGTCTACCGGCTGGAGGATGATCCAGCCTGGACGGTCGAAGTGACCGACGAAGCCGGGGCGTCCAGCGTCTTGGACGAGACATTCGATACCGATCAGGCGACATTCGATTTTGCGCTGGCGGAGATCCAATCAGAAGGCGGCAAAGCGTTCCGGGATGGCAGTGACAACGTTGTGCCATTCAGAAGGTGACCAAGGTCGCGCAATTTTCGGTGGTCTGCGAAATCGGGGAAAGAGCCCTATTTCCAGCCGTATCCTAAGCGTCGCACAAGATACCTTTTGCGAACCTAATACCGCGGCTCATTGCCTCGGACTCTCTGAAGTGGATTCCCGCGCGGCGCTTGGCGTGATTCAACATGGAAAACGGAGGAGGTTTTCCATGGCGGCAGCGTTGCAGGTGAGGAATGACTATTCGGGCAACGATTTAC
>CALKOT010000035.1 GCA_938092015.1 uncultured Paracoccaceae bacterium | reverse complement strand
GGGATCAAGTCGCCCACCATCAAACGCGAGATGCGACGGCGAAGCGGCATTGAACCAGTCATCGGCCACCTGAAGCACGACGGACATCTTGAACGAAACCACCTCGCTGGACCCGAAGGCGACGCCATCAACGCCATTCTTTCAGCCGTAGGACAAAACATGCGCTTACTGGCGAGGTGGCTCAGGCTTCTGTGCCTCTGTTTACTGGCAAGCCTTGTCAATCAGAACCGGAAACCGGAACCCTCAATCTGAGCACGATGCCGATCGCGACCAAAATTTGACGCGACAGCACGAAAATCACAGACGACGAGCTACCATCAAGTTGGCCTACCGGCCAACGCGCCTTGGAACGTGCTTTCTATTTGAGGGCATCACGCACCAAGGCGCGGCACCAAATGGCCGACTTTTGCTCCGCCCAAGTGGCAGGCTTTTACGCCGCCGTTGACACTAGCAGATTTTCCAAAACTCAGCTCAATATCCAAAAGCGTCTGCAGGGCCTCGCGGTGCGCCTTAAGCGCATCAGCCAGCCCCTTCGCTTCATCGGTCAGATAGTCACGTTTCAGCTGCGCCAAGGTCTGTTGCAGTTGTGCGTTTAGATCGGCGAAGAGGGCGCGTGCCCCTTCCACCAGACGCCGGCCAATACCGGCTGCTTCCGTATTCGGAATTATTTTGAACCTCAGAGAGAAAATGAATTTGGACAATAAAAAAGCCAGGGCGGGAAACTTGCCTCGGCTTGTTAGCTACTTCTTGCAACTTGAGCGCCTATCACCCAGGAGCGAGCCAAACGTCAATAACTTTCTCATAGAGCGCGTTCATTCAGATTGGCGCGCACGCTCAATCTTACGCCATGCGGCGACATTCTGGTTATGCTCTCGCAGAGATTCTGCAAACGCGTGCCCGCCTGTACCATCGGCGACAAAGTAAATGACGGCGGTTTCAGCAGGGTTAAGCACAGCTTGGATCGCATCACGCCCAGGATTCGCAATTGGGCCCGGTGGAAGGCGATCAATCACGTAGGTGTTGTAAGGCGTCGCCTTGTTGATCTCTGACCGGCGAATGCCCCGGCCCAGCGGCCCCTGCCCGTTCGTGATGCCGTATATGATCGTCGGGTCCGATTGCAGGCGCATACGGCGGTTCAGGCGATTGATGAACACACCGGCAACAATATCCCGCTCAGACGCAACACCGGTTTCCTTTTCTACGATAGAGGCAAGCGTCAGCGCCTCCAACTTTGTATCGAGCGGCAGCCCGCTTACGCGTCCTTCCCAGGCCTGATCGAGGATTCGCGTCTGCGCCGCCTGCATACGGCGGATGACAGCGTTGCGATTCTCTTCACGGCCAAAGAAATACGTATCAGGGGCGAGAGAACCTTCGACGGGAATCTCTTCAATCTCACCTGTCAGCAAGTCATTCGCCTTCAGGATCTCAACGATTTCCCAGCTGGTCAGCCCTTCGGCGACGGTAACTTTGTACTGGACCGCCTTACCAGAGACGATGATGCCCAGCACTTCCTCCATCGAAGCGGAAGGGGGGATTTCGTATTCCCCCGCTTTCAACGCAGTTGCGGCCTTTTTGTAGCGTGCGCCGATGCGAAAGATTGATGCGTTGGTAATAACGCCCTGTTTTTCCAGCGCAGCGGAGGCTGAGGCAAGCGAGGCGCCGCTGGCCACAGTAAAGCGCGTGGGCGTTTGCAGGGGGCCTGCGGCCTCCCACTTTTGCATGCCCCAAAAGACAACGCCCGCCGCCGCCACAAGGGCGACGATTAGCAGCGTCATCGCGTTCGCCGCGAGGTGCTTCAAAGCGTCAGACCTTCCCCATGATCAGTGAGGCGTTCGTGCCGCCAAACCCGAAGGAATTGGAAAGGGCGTATTTGATGTCCCGTTCCACAGCCTTCAGCGGCGCCAGATCGAGTTTGGTATCCACCGACGGATCATTTAGGTTCAGCGTCGGCGGGGCGATCCCGTCACGCATCGCCAGAATGCAGAAAATCGCCTCTATCGCGCCAGCTGCGCCCAGAAGATGACCCGTGGCGGATTTCGTCGATGACATCGTCACGCCGTCTTCGTGGCCGTCCAGCAGCTTGGTCACGGCGCGCAGTTCAATCTCATCGCCCAGCGGTGTCGAGGTGCCATGCGCGTTCACATAGTCGATGTCACCGGCAGAGATTCCCGCGTTCTTCAGCGCCGCCGACATGGACCGGTAACCGCCATCGCCGTCTGGCGCAGGTGAAGTGATGTGATAAGCGTCGCCCGAAAGGCCATAGCCCAGAACTTCGCCATAGATTTTCGCGCCGCGCGCTTTGGCGTGCTCATATTCTTCCAGCACGACAACGCCTGCGCCCTCACCCATGACAAAACCATCGCGGCCTTTGTCATAGGGGCGGGAAGCTGTTTCAGGCGCATCGTTGTATCCGGTAGACAGCGCTTTGCAGGCGCTGAACCCGGCGACAGAAATCTCGCAGACAGGGCTTTCTGCGCCGCCTGCGACCATAACATCCGCATCACCATACATGATCAGACGCGACGCATCGCCAATGGCGTGAGCGCCCGTCGAACAAGCGGTAACGACCGCATGGTTTGGGCCTTTGAAACCGTGTTTGATCGACACCTGGCCTGAGCAAAGGTTGATCAGGGCCGAAGGGATAAAGAACGGTGAAACCCGGCGAGGCCCGCGTTCTTTCAAGGTAATCGCCGTTTCGGCAATCGTTTCGATCCCGCCAATGCCGGACCCGATCATCACGCCGGTGCGTTCTTTTTCTTCTTCTGAGGCGTCCGTCCATCCCGCATCACGAATCGCCTGTTCTGCGGCGACGAGCGCGTATGTGATGAACCGGTCAATCTTGCGCCGGTCTTTGGCAGCCACCCAATCATCCGCAATAAAAGCGCCTTCGCATTCCAGCGGAATTTCGCACGCGATCTGGCATGGCAGCGCTGAAGCGTCGAAATGCTTGATTGTTCCTGCGCCGCTTTGCCCGGCGATCAACTTCGTCCAGGTTTCTTCAACCCCGCAGGCCAATGGGGACAACATCCCCAAACCTGTTACAACCACCCGTCTCATGCCTTGGCCTCACCTTATATTCGATGCGTGCGCGAATATATCGCCGCTTTACCAAAAAAAACAGCGCCCGGAACGATCCGGGCGCTGAAATTCTTCTCAGGAAGATGCGCGCCTTAAGCGTCCGCATTCTCCGTGATGAATTTAGTGGCGTCGCCAAATGTCTGAATCGTTTCAGCGGCGTCGTCCGGGATCTCGATACCGAACTCTTCTTCGAAGGCCATGACCAGCTCAACAGTGTCGAGGCTGTCTGCGCCCAGATCGTCGATGAAGCTGGCCTTTTCGACCACTTTGTCTTCTTCAACGCCAAGATGCTCAACGACGATTTTTTTAACGCGGTCCGCGATGTCGCTCATGAGATTTTTCCTTTTCTACAGGCCGGGGCCTTCGTTTGCTGCCGTCCCTCAGCCGACGCCCTTTGCGTCGCCGACTGATGAATTTCTTGCTCGGTGCGGGGATCTATTTGCCTCGCTAAGCGCGGGCGCTGCATATCACAAAGCTGGTGAATGGCAAATCCGCATTTACCAATCCGTGCAACGCACGGTGGCATTAACTTCTAGATCATCGCCATGCCGCCGTTCACATGCAAGGTCTGCCCCGTCACATAGGCGGCTTCAGCACTGGCCAGATAGACTGCGGCAGCAGCGATTTCGCTTGCCTCGCCCATGCGGCCCGCTGGAATGGATGGCAACAATTTCGCATGCTGATCTTCATTCAAGGCATCGGTCATTGCCGTTTTGATGAACCCAGGCGCGATGCAGTTAGCCGTCACGCCGCGGCTTGCAACTTCAGCAGCCAATGATTTTGTCATGCCGATCATGCCCGCTTTTGAGGCTGCATAATTGCCCTGCCCCGGATTCCCGGTAACGCCGACAATGGACGTCACGCCAATGATCCGGCCCCAGCGCGCCTTCATCATGCCGCGCAGGACGCCTTTGGAAAGACGGAAGGATGCGGTGAGGTTTACGTTGATCACCTGCTCCCATTCATCCGCGCTCATCCGCATGAACAGATTATCGCGTGTCAGGCCGGCGTTGTTGACGAGGATGTCGACCGATCCCATCGCCTCTGCCGCCTGTTTTGGCAGTGCATCAACCGCATCGGCGTCTGATAGGTTGCAGGGCGTGACATGGGCGCGATCGCCGAGTTCGGCCACCAAAGCCTCCAACGGTTCTGTCCGCGTGCCAGACAGCGCAACGGATGCGCCCTGGGCGTGAAGCTGGCGGGCGATTTCGCCGCCGATGCCACCAGATGCGCCAGTGACCAGCGCGTTTTTACCTGTAAGGTCAAACATGTCTTATCCTTTGATTGCTTCGACGGCTCTCGCCACATCATCCGCCGCGCCTACGTTTACGCAAGCGATGGACCGGTCGATCCGGCGGGCCATACCGGACAGCGCCTTGCCTGCGCCAACCTCAACCAGCTGAGTGACGCCCTGCGCGCCCATATAGGCCACGCTTTCACGCCAGCGGACAGAACCCGTGACCTGCTGGATCAGCAACTCGCGGATTGTAGCTGCGTCGGAAACCGCCTCGGCCCGCACATTGGCAACAAGCGCAGTCGCTGGGTCGTTCATCGTGACTTCAGCCAGGGCCTCTGCCATCTTCTCTGCCGCCGGCGCCATCAATTCGCAGTGGAACGGCGCGGACACTGGCAGCAGCATGGCCCGTTTGGCGCCTTTGCCTTTTGCGATCTCGACGGCGCGCTCAACGGCGGCCTTATTGCCAGAGACGACAACCTGACCGGGGTCATTGTCATTCGCGGCCTGACAGACCTCACCTTCAGCAGCTTCCTCAGCAACAGCTTTTGCAGTTTCGAAGTCGAGGCCCAGCAGCGCGGCCATGGCGCCAACACCCACGGGCACAGCAGCCTGCATCGCTTCACCCCGGATGCACAGCAGCTTTGCAGCGTCAGAGATTGAGAAAGCGCCAGCAGCGGCCAGCGCCGAATACTCGCCCAGAGAATGCCCAGCGACGAACTTGGCATCCGATATCGATACACCCTCAGTTTCCATCGCCTTCATCGCAGCCAGCGACATCGCCATCAGCGCAGGTTGCGCGTTCGCCGTAAGGGTCAGCGTCTCAATCGGGCCATCCCAGATCAGATCGCTCAGCTTTTCGCCAAGCGCGTCGTCAACTTCTGCAAAGACGGCGGCGGCTGCGGGATATGCGTCCGCAAGGGCCTTGCCCATGCCGACGGCCTGCGCGCCCTGACCCGGAAATACGAAAGCAATGCTCATGATAGTCCTCGTGTGTCGTTTCGGTCTTCCTCACGTCAGGGGCGGCGCAAGTCAAGCACGGCGGCAGACTTACCCTCACGGATGCGGTAGATCACACTGCTTCAACGCCTTGTCGTGAAAGGCATTGTGAGCATCCCACAACGCCTCAGCCCCGGAATGACCACGCTCTGCCGCGATTTCCGCGACATTCACCTTCTGCGCCAAATGCTCCGCCAGAAGGCTGTGCAGACCCCTGCGAAAGTCGTCATCCGCGATCTGTTGCAAGCAGGCGCACTCTTCCGCAGTCAACAATCCGCGCGTCTCGCAATTGGCCGCAATGATCCTATCCGATTTGTTAGCCGTCGCTGACGCCACGACGACGCCGATGAGCAGGGCCGCGATGATCACAGGTTTCATTGGTCGCTCCTCTTATTCCGGCGCAACTCTAAGCTGGACGTATCTGCGGCGAAACCGACGTGGCGATCTTGTGAACACGATGGGCCAGCCATCAGACCCCTTGATTGCAGCGAACTTACCTGAAACGCTTTGGCGCAAAGCGGGAGCCTCACAATGACCAAAGAACGCGTCGTCTATATCAACGGCAAGATCACACCTGAAAGCGAAGGGCATCTCAGCTTTCGCGATTTGGGCTTTATCTATGGCGACGCCGTCTTTGACACCGCCCGCACGTTCGGCGGCAAGGTATTCATGCTGGAACAGCACATCGACCGCCTGTTCCACAGCCTGACCTATGCGCGCATCAACCCTGGCATGACCAAGGATGAGATATTCGATGCGACGATGCAGGTACTGGACGCCAACATGCCGCTGCTGGGCGAAAACGAAGACTATTGGGTAACGCAGCGCATCTCAGCTGGGGCCAAGGTGGTCGATGGCGAAGACCCGACGCAGGACGGCGCGACGGTGGTGATTGAATGCATGCCCCTGCCGCTCCGCTCTCGCGCGTCGTTCTTCCGCGATGGCGTGCCTGCACAGGTCGCAGCGCGCAGGCGCATCCCGGCAGAAGCGCTTAGCCCGAACGTTAAATCCAACAACTATCTCAACATGATGATCGCGCAGCGAGAGGTTTCGGCTGTGGCCCCCTCATCCTGGGCGCTGCTATGCAATGCAGACGGAGACATCGCCGAAGGCGCGGGCTGCAACTTCTTCATCGTACGTGATGGCGTGGTGATCACGCCGCCGACGGACTTCGTTCTGGATGGCGTGTCGCGCAATATAGCGTTGGAGCTGTGCCGTCAGCTTGGCATCCCTTGCGAGGAACGTAGCGTGCCACTGCAATACGCGATGACGTCGGATGAGGCGTTTTTCACGTCCACTTCCCTCTGCATTTGTCCGACAGCGTCACTAAATGGCGTCGACTATACAGCCGGGGCCCCAGGTCCGGTCACGCGCAAACTGATGGATGCGTTTCGTGATCTGGTTGGGTTTGATTATGAGGCGCAGTATCTGGCGCATCTTGGGAATGGCCCTGCGGATGTTGGGATCTAGACGCACCTTCAGATTACCGCAGGTCGGACGTCGTCGTTGATGGATATCATCGACACACTTTTCCGAGGCGCTGCATCTGCACTTTTTGCCCTGCTAGCTGTGAAGTTCGCACTGGCTTCACCGCGAACCGTCCGAACATTAGCCGCCGCCGCACTTAATCTTGCGATGATCGCCTATGTTCTGGAATCGTCGCCGCACTTTGCGCTCGACTGCGGGCCAATGTGCAACGCGGTGTCGTTCGTTCCCGTTCTTAACCCTGCGCTTTTATGGCTGGTTGGGGTCGCGTATTTTGATGATGAATTCAGGCCGCGCATTTGGCACGCCCTTCTTCTAATTCCGCTGCTCGCGCCTTTGGTCGCCCCCGAACTGGGCCTCGCAAGATTTGCGTTTGTCAGTGGGCTTTATCTGCACCTAGCGTTGATCGCTTATCGCACTAAAGCCGAAGATCTGGTCGCCTCGCGCATCGCAGCGCGCAAGTTGTTTTTCGCCGCCGTCGCCATTGTCGGCCTGACAATCACAGTTGTTGAAATCAAATTCAGCGGCGGTGCGGCCCCCGATGCACTGTTGTTGGTTCAGGCGATTGCCCTGACCGCGCTGACTGCTGCATTCGCCCGGATCAGCCTGACATTAGACGCGGACTGGACCGTCCCAAAAACCGCAAAAACACCCCCTGCCTCAACCACTCCGTCCCTGGCGGACGCCCCTCTGATGGCCGGTTTGGCCGCCGCGATGTAGGATAGCGTGTGGCGGACCGAAGGGCTGACGATTGGCACGCTGGCGCAGCACCTTAAGACGTCAGAGCATCGTTTGCGATCGGTCATCAACCAGAACCTCGGCTATAGAAACTTCACATCCTTCATTAACGAGCATCGGATCGCCGCGGCAAAAAAGGCACTGGCAGACCCTGCGAAGGCCGACACCCAGATTTTGACCATCGCTTATGATGTCGGCTTTGCTTCGCTTGGACCTTTCAATTGGGCTTTCAAGGCGGCGACTGGCGACAGCCCGACAGAATTCAGGCGCAAAGCGCTGGCCATTTCCTGAAAACCCTCGCCGATTTCTGAAATCACTCGCCAATTTCAGTTTCGGCGAGAGGGTCACGATCAAAGTCTCCAAACCGGTCTCCAGCACTCAATTGCAGTAGATTCCCAATGTGCTTCAGTGACTTTCTCGTCGCTTTTTCTGACCGCTACCCAACAGTTTTGGCATCTGATTTCATTCGCTATGCCGTCGGCGCAGGCGGTGTCTACGTGATCGTCAACCTCGCCCTGTCCGGTATTCTCGCAAACCGAAAAATTCGGCCCAAAACACCGTTCGCCAGTCAAATTCTGGTCGAAATCGCTTGTTCACTTAGAACCGTGCTGATTTTTGCGGGCATAGGCACGCTTATCGGCGTTGGCGCCAACGCCGGGATCATCCCTATCTACACCAGCATCGAAGACTACGGCGTCATCTGGCTGATCGTCTCAACCATCATCCTGATCGTCGCGCACGATGCCTGGTTTTACTGGTCGCACTGGCTGATCCACAGGCCGCGCCTGTTTCGATAGTTCCACAGCCGCCATCACAAGTCGCACAACCCAACGCCGTTCACGTCCTATTCCTTTGACGCCAGCGAGGCGCTGGTGAACGCTGTCTATTTCCCGCTGATCCTTCTGGTGATACCTGCGCATCCGATCGCGCTGCTTACCTTCGCGGTCCACATGATGCTGCGCAACGCCATCGGCCATTGCGGCTACGAGGTCTTCCCGGCCCGTCGTGACGGCCGCCCTTTGCTGGACTGGCTGCCAACCGTGACTCACCACGACATGCACCATGAGCACGCAGGTCGGAACTTTGGCCTTTATTTCGCATGGTGGGACCGCTGGATGGGGACTGAACATCCCGAATACCATGCGCGGTTCCGCGCCACAGTTGGACAGCAACGGATGACGGCAAACCCCGTCTAAACCCTATCGATGTCTAATCACCGAATCTCAAAGTCGCGTATCAAACGCATCTGGCGAACTACGCAGCGAATGTTGGGATATAGAAATTCGCTGCGACAAGATCTGAGGTTCGCTTCAGCGCGCCGGGCGTGCTGAAGCGCATCGTATCGGCAATCAAGAAATGGAAATATTGGGTGAACAAATTGCGGCAGATACACTGATAATATATATATATCAAAGACTTAAGTTTCCTTTCACATGTGAAAGCTATTCAGTTAATCCCGAACGACTTGCAAAGCACGGCCTAGAACTGATGCCTGAGACGCACTGAACAACCTTAATCGCCAATAGTCGCGCAGTTGGATTGGACGCGGGGCAATAAGTGTTGCCATATCCCCTCTCCGAATCTAAAAGGCGCGGTCTCTCGAAGACATTGACCGCGCCGCCACTCGTATACGGGACCGAGGGACATAGCCCCCGTATTTTGAAGCGCGCTAAATAATGGTGATGAATATGGCTCTTTATGAGCATGTTTTCATTGCGCGTCAGGACATTTCCAACGCGCAGGCCGAAGGCCTCATCGAGCACTTTTCCCAGGTTCTCAAAGACAACGGCGGCGACGTCGCAAGCTTTGAATACTGGGGTCTCCGCTCCATGGCTTTCAAAATCAACAAAAACCGCAAAGGCCACTACGCCTTTCTTCGCTCAGACGCACCATCTGCCGCTGTCGCCGAAATGGAGCGCCTGATGCGCCTTCATGACGACGTCATGCGCGTGATGACCATCAAGGTTGATGAGCACGAAGAAGGCGAAAGCACGATTATCCGCGCCAAGGCCGCCCGCGACGAACGCAACCGGGGCCGCGGCCCACGTCCACCACGTCGGGAGGATTAATCCATGGCTCGCAAACCATTCTTCCGCCGCCGGAAATCCTGCCCATTCTCGGGCTCGGACGCACCTGCAATCGACTACAAAGACGTGAAACTGCTGCAGCGCTACATCTCTGAGCGTGGCAAGATCGTCCCAAGCCGCATCACCGCCGTTTCGGCAAAGAAGCAGCGTGAACTGTCCCGCGCCATCAAACGCGCCCGGTTCCTCGCCCTTCTTCCCTACGCGATCAAGTAAGGGAGTTTAGACATGGAAGTCGTACTTCTCGAACGCGTCGAAAAACTCGGCCAGATGGGCGATGTCGTCTCCGTCAAAGACGGTTACGGCCGCAACTTTCTTCTGCCAAAGGGCAAGGCCCTGCGCGCAACCAAAGGCAACCTCGCCCGCTTCGAAGCGGAAAAGGTTCACCTGGAAGCACGTAACCTTGAGCTAAAGAAAGAAGCAGAGGCAGTTGCAGACAAAATGAACGGTCAGCAGTTTATTGCGATCCGTTCCGCGTCTGACGCTGGCGCGCTTTATGGTTCGGTCAACAGCCGCGACATCTCTGAAATGGCGACCGAAGGCGGTTTCGCCATCTCCCGCGCTCAGGTTGTTCTGGACAAGCCAGTGAAAGAGCTGGGCATACACGACATTCGCGTCATTCTGCACCCGGAAGTTTCCGCGCAGATCGAAGTGAACGTCGCACGGTCGCAGGACGAAGCTGAACTGCAGGCACAGGGCAAATCCATCCAGGAACTTCGCGCTGAAGAAGAAGCCGCCGACGCGTTTGACGTCGCTGAGCTCTTTGAAGACGAAGGTGATGCAGAGGGCGCTATAGAAGGCGCCGTCGAAGAAGGCATCATCGAAGACACCCCTGCTGAGGATGACGAACAGCCTCGCGTCTGATCATATCGATCAGCAAGATTTAGAAGGGCCGCTCAGATTGGGCGGCCCTTTTTCTATGGTGCAACGCATAACAAAGTTCTCAACAACCAATTCACTGCTTACCGCCAAGGGGTTGGTTGCGCACAGCTGTCTACATGCCAAAAGTTGATGTAGCGGTCGATAGAATTGGGTTTTCAAGGCCCCCCCGTCATCTAAACTTCACACAAATTGGCAAAATATTAGCAAAGTGATTTCAAATGGCGCGTCTTCGATCAACAATCCCCCTCAACATCACGAATGAAGGCTTCGGAACCATCCTTGATTTCGGTACGCTTAAAAGATCCGCTTCAGCATTCTCGTTCGAAAATGGATCGATCATTTTTGAAGGCGATTTCTTCAGCCTCGACACCATTCTGCGTGGCAGCGACCTTACGAACGGAACGTCGGGGCGGATATCCGCCATTGAGCTGATCTTCAACGATGGCGAAGAAAGCTACACCTTCGACCAGTTTGATGCAGGTGTTATGCAGGTGGCGAACGCTCTTGATGGTGATTTCGACAATATCGTCAGGCTTGTGGGGCAAGGCGCCGACGAATACCTGGGAAGCCAGGGCGATGACAAGATACGAAGCTATGGCGGCGACGACCTTATTGAAGGTCGCGGTGGGAACGATTCCCTGATCGCCGATGGCGGCGACGACATGATCATTGGCGGCGCAGGAAACGATTCAATCTTCGCCGGGGCTGGCGATGATGACAGCGATGGTGGCGACGGTGACGATTTCCAGTTGCTTGCAGGGGGAAATGACACCGCGCTTGGCGGCTCAGGCGACGACACGATCAATGGGCAAGCCGGCGGTGATCAGATCAACGGCGGTCGTGGCGCTGACAGCATTAATGGCGGCGCTGGAGAAGACACTCTCATCGGTCAAAGCGGCAATGATTCAATAAAAGGCGGCGGACGCAGCGATCAGATAACCGCTGGCGGTGGCCGGGACACGATAAAGGCAGGCGGCGGCGAAGATGTCGTTCGCGGCAATGGCGGCCGTGATCTTATCGATGGCGGCGGTGGCGCAGACCTGCTGATCGGTGGTGGCGGCAGAGATACATTTGCGTTTCGCAACAATGCTGGTGACGACGTCGTTCGCGATTTCAAAGCGGGCATTGACAAGATCGACCTGTCTCGGGCGCGGGCCATCGAAGATTTCAACGATCTTCTGGCTAACCATGTCAAAGAGGCTGACGACGATCTGATCCTGGAAGTTACAGCGACGTCTGAGGTAACGTTTGAGAACACCTCGATTTCAGACCTCAGCGAGGGTGACTTCCTCTTTTAACCGACTGGTGATCTGCAGGCCTCAGAGGCCACCCAGATCGGGCGGCCTTTTTCTTTCCAAGCGCTACCTATTTGGCCGGACCCGAGCCGCGCTTTTGTCAGCGAAAGCGGCCAGTCGTGCGCGGGCGTCCGGCTGGGTGTTTACGACGCCTGCGACCACCGCTTCAGCATAGGCTGCGTCCATCGCCTACATATTCTGCATATGGCAGGCCGCTGAACAAATGGCGAAGTTCGACAAAGGCAGGTTCTGCGCAACTTTGCTGGCCAGCTCCATCGCCATGTCGAAACTGGATCCATCTGTCATGTACTGGGCCAGGCCGACATTCATTGCTTCGTCCCCCTGATAGACGCGCCCGGTCAGCATCATGTCGATCATTCGCGATTTTCCGACCAGATCCGTCACGCGGATCGTTGCGCCACCGCCAGTGAAAAGACCGCGCTGGCCTTCTGGCAGGGCAAAATAGGCACTGCGATCCATTACCCGGACATGAGCGGAGCTTGCCAATTCAAGACCCCCGCCAACCACGGCGCCCTGCAAAGCGGCAATCACCGGGACGCCACCATATTCCATCTTATTGAACGCTTCATGCCACCGCAAACAGACATGCATGAAATCAGCCGAGCTGCGATCTTCGTCATGATGCTCGATCAAGTCCAAACCAGCGCAGAAATGGTCGCCCGCACCAGCCAAAACCACTGCTTTGACGCCAGCCCGCGGCGCAACTGAGAAAAAAGCCACCAGTTCCTCAATCGTCTCAATGTTTAATGCATTGCGCTTACCTGGCCGGTTCAGGGTCACAATCCATATACCGTCATTTTGCGGCTCAACCGCCAAGTTCGAAAAATGCGCGGGATCGATCTTTACTGTCATGGTCTAACCCTTGGATTTGAGTATGATGCTTTCGATTACCGCCAGATATCCATCGCATACCGGGCCAGCAATCGCCAAAACAGACTATCAAATTGCAAAAACTGCCAACTCTTGGCGCGTACCTTCAACATGGCTTCGACATCTCAGGCGCAGATATTACCCACGGTGTCCCGCGCTTTCATTGATGACTGGCTGGCTGCACTGCGCGCCTTTTGCCCGCCACAACAGTTCGCCGACTTTTTGGAACAGGCGGGGCTTTCCAGCGCCGCCACTTCAATGGAACGTATCACCCACGACCAAATTGATCCTCTCTATCAGGTAGTTGCCGTTCAAACCAGTGATGAGATGATGGGATTGTGGAGCCGCCCTTTCAGGCCAGGGGCGCTAAAACACCTTTGCACTTCAACGCGCCATGCGTCGTCGCTATCTGCCTCGCTGTACCGTTTCACGACGTTTTGGAACTTGTTGCTGGATGATTACAGCCTTTCGCTGGATAGCACTGACAATCGGCTGCGCATATCTCTGTCACCGCGTGATGGCCGCCCTGTAAACCGGTTCGGGCATATGCTTATGCTGAAACTCGCGCACGGCGTTGCATCATGGTTGGCAGGACGGGAGCTAATACTCAGCGAAGTGCGTTTCGCCTTCCAGCAGCCAGAGTTTGCTGAAGATTATCCAATTCTGTTCCCTGCTCAGATCAGGTTTGGGCAGATGCAATCTTCCATAGAGTTTGGCAGTCCCCTGGATGATACGCCGATGGCCCGTAGTGAGGTCGATATGCGGGAATTTCTGAAACGAGCCCCGCGTGACTGGATCTTCACGACCTACCGCGAACACGCCCTGCCCCTTCAGGTGCGAGAGATGCTGCTGCAATCAGATCATCTGACCCTCCACTTAGATGGCGCAGCTAAAGCCCTCAATATGTCGCCTCGCACCCTGATCCGGCGGTTGGATCGAGACGGTGCGTCCTTTCGGACAATCAAGGATGGCCTTCGTCGCGACATAGCCATTCGCGACCTTGAGCTTGGGGGAAAAAGCATTGAAGCGATCTCTCAGGACCTGGGGTTCGCCTCTGCAGCGAACTTCCACCGCGCCTTCAAGCAGTGGACAAATATGACGCCGGGAACCTATCGGCGATTGACGCCGTAACCAGACACCTGGCAATCGAGAGGGCACAAAGAAGGCCTGTTTGGACCGGAATCAACGGGCAAGATCGACGCAAAAACCAGCCAAACGCCGGGCAGTCCTCACGTTACCTGACTGCCAGCGCATTATCGAATGATCACGTTCCTGCAAACTTCGCTTTCGCTAAGCGCCCAGACAGGTTAGGCGGTGTTGATACATGGTTCCGGGTGTGGGGGCTTGTCGGACAGCACATCACGTTTAGCAAAACGTTAACCAATTTTGTGAAAGATCACCGATGAACATGCTCAAGATTGTTGCAGTCCCGATGCATCGGGAAGGCAGAAAGTTCGTGGCGATCTTTGCAGCGATATCTGTCGTTCTAGCGTTGATCTGGGGCCCTCTGTTCTGGATTGGTTGTGGCTTAACAGTATGGTGTTACTACTTTTTCCGCGACCCGGTTCGCGTCATTCCTCAGCAGGAAGGCTTGGTCATCTCACCCGCAGATGGTGTCGTGTCGTTAATCGAAGACGTTGTTCCCCCACAAGAGCTGGGGCTTGGCGACCAACCATTGCAGCGCGTTTCTGTGTTCATGAACGTCTTCAACTGCCATGTGAATCGAGCGCCGATTGCCGGGACGGTTACTGACATAGCCTATCACCACGGGAAATTCCTCAACGCCTCGCTCGACAAGGCAAGCGAACATAATGAACGCAACGGTCTGGCGATTGAGACTGAAGACGGCGTCCGCATTGGCGTTGTGCAGATCGCTGGCCTCGTTGCGCGCCGCATAGTGTGCTTCGTGAAGCCCGGCGATAGTATTGGCGTTGGCCACCGGTTTGGACTGATCCGGTTTGGCAGCCGCCTTGACATCTATCTTCCCAAAGGCGTTGCATCGCTGGTCGCAGTTGGCCAAACTGCCGTTGCGGGCGAGACAATTCTGGCGGATCTGAAGACGCCGCAACCTAACCAATCGGGGCTGCCAGTATGACCAAGCAAAACACCATCACGCTGCGCCACATCTTGCCCAGCATCGTGACCGTTCTGGCGATCTGCGCTGGCCTCACATCCTTGCGCATGACCTTCGATGGCAGGTTGGAAGCGGCATTGTACTGTATCCTTCTCGCCGCCGTACTCGATGCGGCTGATGGCAAACTCGCCCGCTTTCTGGACACGGCCAGTCCTTTTGGGGCCGAACTGGATACGCTGGCCGATTTCTTCAACTTCGGAATCGCACCCGGTATTCTGCTTTACTACACCTTCTTCCTAGGGACAGATCACGCCAATCTGGGTTGGATGGCCGCAATGATCATGGCTATCTGTTGCGCGCTACGCCTTGCCCGGTTCAACATCTCGGTGAAGACTGAGACGACATATGATAGCGGCAACGACTACTTTGTCGGCGTCCCCGCCCCTGCCCTAGGTTCTTTGGCGCTGATGCCAGTTTTCGCGCAATTGCATGGCTTTAGCACTACGGACTGGCCGGTCTTTCAGGCGATTTACATGATCTTCGTTGGATTGCTCGCGGTCAGTACGGTGCCGACGTTCTCAATCAAGCACGTATCTATTGGCCGGGCTCATTTCCCGGTGGTGATCACTCTCACCAGCATTCTGATCATCTGCCTGATGACGTATCCCTGGCCAACCTTGATTGCGGCAAACCTGATGTATCTGGTTTCACTACCGCTCTCGTACCTATCGCACCAAAAACTGGCGCGGGCGCTTGCGGACGCAAACTCCTAACCTTCTGCGGGTTACTGTCCCTGCCGATCCAATAACAAAAGGCGGCCTCATCGCGAGGCCGCCTCTACCATTTCGCTCGCCCAATAAGCCCAACGGGCGGTGTCAGAGATCAGGTGATATGCGCGCCAGTGGTCTCAACAAACACTGAGTAAAGCGACTGGCTGGCTGTCATGAACAGTTCATTCCGCTTGGTACCGCCAAAACAGACGTTTGAGCAAATCTCAGGTAAGCGGATCTAGCCGATCCGGTCGCCATTTGGCGCAAAAACAAAGACGCCGTCATAGCCATCGCCAACCCAGCCAGCTGATGACCAAATGTTGCCATCCTCGTCGCAGCGAATGCCGTCAGCAAAGCCGGTTTTGCCGCCGAAAGTCATGGACGTGAACGTCCTTTCATTCTTCAACGTCGCGCCATCGACATCAGCGACCCAAATCTGACTTTTCGCGTCCGGGTAATGCGACACGCCTGTATCGGCGATGTAGAGCAGTTTGTAATCATGGCTAAAGCACAGCCCATTTGGCTTGAAGGGCGCATCGGTAACCTTCGTGATCGCGCCCGTCTGACCGTCAATACGATAGACAGCCTCTTTCCGAATGGGCTGTGGCGATCCGGTATCAAGCCGTTCACCTTCATAGTTCATCAGCCCGCCATAACCGGGATCAGTGAACCAAATAGAGCCGTCATTTGGATGAACGACAGCATCGTTCGGGGCGTTAAAACCTTCGTTCTCAAAGGCGTCAGCCAGCACAGTCTGCGACCCATCGTATTCATACCGCACAACGCGACGATTGCCATGTTCACAGGATATCTGCCGACCGCTGAAATCAAACGTATTGCCGTTTGAGTTGCCTGAAGGTGAGCGGAACCGGCGTGAGACATGACCATCCTCTTTAATCAGGCAAAGTTGCTCGTTGCTAGGAATGTCCGACCAGATCAGATAGCGGCCGACGCCGTTCCAGGCCGGGCCTTCCGCCCACAAAGTACCTGTATATCTGCGCCGTATCGGTGTGTTGCCAAGCTTGGCCTTAAAGCGAGGATCGTGGGCGATGATGTCAGGGTCAGAGTAACGAACGGGTTCTGCATTCGAACCAAAGTTCCGCGCAAACGCGTCCGGGGCCATAGCCGTCAACCCAGCGACACCAGCCGCAGCAGCCAGAAAACCGCGACGGTCCAGACCGCGTTCGTCATCATGTTTTGGATCAGATTTCATGTTTCTCTCCCAGTGAAGGTAAAAATCACAGCTGTTACGCAACTAAAAAAGCGAGCAATTTTTGAATTACTCGCCCCATGATAGCATTCCAAACTCGTTTCGGGCGCTCAATCCATCCAATTCTCTGATCCTGTGCGACCGACATGACGTAAGGCGACATTCAATTTGGTGGGACGGTCGGGTGTCAGAGAAGCCAAACACCGCCCGGCATGGGAACCTCAGAATAGGACCCGATTAGCTGAAGGCCGCGACTATCTTTGTCTCTCAACCGTTGGAGTTTTGATGTCATTCGCTTCCACTGGATTAACCAGGGTCAGGACATCATCTCGCCCGGTTACTCCCGCCAGCCATGAACAACATTTGTCAAAGATTGACACCTTTGCCCGCCCCGACTTAGGTTTTGATTGAAATCAGCAGGATCTGATCATACAGCGCACCGTGGTACGCACAGGAAACAGGCGCCCGGACGGTTAAGGACCGCTCCGCATCAGATCCACACGCGCCCCCGCCACCGCACGGGGGCTTTTTTTATGCCTTAACGCAAAGCCACATCATGACTGTCACCCGGACCCCACCAACCATCGCTACGCTGATACTTTTGACGGGCGCGACGACGCTGTCGCTGAACATGTTCCTGCCATCCCTTGTGAATATCGCAGCTGAGTTTGATGCAAACTACGCACTCGTCAGTACATCCATCGCTGGATATCTGGTTATGACAGCGGTTCTGCAGGTCATCATCGGGCCGCTGTCAGACCGGTTTGGTCGTCGGCCTGTCATGTTATGGGCGGTCGCCATCTTTGCGGCAGCCTCAGTGGGCTGTTTGTTCGCGCAGGACATTTGGACATTCCTGGTCTATCGCATGGCTCAAGGCGCAATCATCACGGGCGGCGCACTGGCCCGCGTAATCGTTCGTGACACGCGCGATCCTGCAGATGCAGTTGGTTTGCTTGGATACATATCAATGGCGATGGCCATCGCGCCGATGTTGGGACCGATGGTTGGCGGCGTCTTGGATGAGTTTTTGGGATGGAGAGCCAGTTTTGCACTCTACACCCTAATCGGGTTTGCCCTGATCGCATTGGTTTGGGTCGATCTGGGCGAGACGAATGCCGCACCCTCCGCCACTTTTGGTCATCAGTTCGCGGCCTGGCCTGACTTGATGCGATCGGGCGCATTCTGGGCCTATTCAAGCTGCATCACCTTCTCAACCGGGGCATTCTTCGCCTTCATCGCAGGCTTACCGTTGGTGGCAAGCACGTTCTTCGACATATCGCCGGGGGTATTGGGCGTTTACATGGGCTCGATCACGGGCGGCTTTTTTTGTGGCAGTTTCGTCGCTGCACGAATGGCGAAACGGGTCGCGCCACTAATCATGATGATAACCGGGCGTATCTTTGTCTGCGCTGGACTGGCCGGTGGACTAATCCTGTTCATTTCTGGCGTAACACACGAATTCGCGTTGTTCGGCGCCACCATTTTCGTCGGCATAGGCAACGGTCTGACCATGCCATCGGCCAATGTCGGCGTCATGTCTATACGCGCTGATCTGGCCGGTACGGCATCTGGCCTATCCGGCGCAATGACTGTGACGGGCGGCGCGATTCTAACCTGGATGGCCGGATCGCTGGTAACAGCGCAGTCAGGCGCGATAATGTTGCTTGCGCTGATGTTCGGAGCGTCTTTTCTGGGCCTTCTCAGTGCCTTGTGGGCGGCGCATCTTGTTAAAGCTTAGGTGTGAAATTCGGGGAATTCTAAAGGTAAACACACCCTTAATACACATATATTTCAATAGGGTACTCAGGGTTTCACGCGTGAAACCAAGGCCGATTTCACGCTGATCACTTATCCACAGAACCCTCCCCAGATTTCCGATTTCGCTCCACAAAAACTCGACTTCGGGCTATTCTGAAATCACCTCGAATAGGGTAACGATGAGAGCAGATTGCGAGGGTGAACATGGCGGATGGATCACAGGCCCCTGAAATTCAGGCGGCCCCACATAACATCGAGGCTGAACAGGCCATTCTGGGCGCCCTGATGGTGAACAACGATGTCTACGACCGCGTCAGCTCTATCATCGAACCGCACCACTTTTTCGACCCCCTGCATGGCCGCATCTTTGAAACCGCAGGACGACGAATCGCTAAGAACGCCCTCGCGACCCCTGTTACCCTGAAGCCGTTCTTTGAGGCCGACCCTGCGATGGTCGAAATTGGCGGCCCAGCCTATCTCGCGCGACTGGCAGGTTCCGCTGTGTCGATCTTCAACGTCCGGGACTACGCCCAGACGGTCTATGACCTCGCTCTTCGCCGCGATTTGATACGGATCGGTGAAGAAATCTCAGCCAAGGCTACCTCAGTCGAGGTCGACAGCGAACCATCAGACCAGATCGTCGACGCTGAACAGCAGCTTTATACCCTCGGCGAAAAAGGCAAGTACGAGGGTGGCTTTCAAAGCTTCCTCAAGGCCGCGACCGAGGCCGTAGACGTCGCCAACGCCGCCTACCAGCGCGAAGGTGGATTGGCCGGGATTTCGACTGGGCTGATGGACATGGACAAAAAGTTGGGCGGCCTTCACCCCTCAGACCTTCTGATCCTCGCCGGGCGTCCTTCGATGGGCAAAACCTCGCTGGCAACAAACATCGCGTTCAACATCGCCAAAGCTTACAAAAAGGGCGAAAAACACGATGGCTCAGAAGGCGCAATCGACGGCGGCTGCGTTGGCTTCTTTTCACTGGAGATGAGCGCTGAACAGCTGGCGACACGCGTTTTGTCCGAACAGTCCGAAGTCGCCTCAGAAAAGATCCGCCGGGGTGAGATGGAGGAAGGTGAATTTCGCCGCTTTGTCGAAGCCGCCCGCGACCTCGAACGCATTCCACTGTTCATCGACGATACGCCTGCGCTGCCAATCTCGACCCTCGCCGCCCGCGCCAGGCGATTGAAACGAACCCATGGGCTGGATGTCCTGATTGTCGATTACCTTCAGCTGGTGCGCCCTGCGACGGCAAAAGATAGCCGCGTGAACGAGGTGTCTGAGATTACTCAGGGCCTTAAGGCGATCGCCAAGGAACTTGAGATTCCGGTCATCGCCTTGTCCCAGCTGTCCCGCCAGGTGGAAAGCCGTGATGATAAGCGGCCACAGCTTTCAGATTTGCGCGAATCTGGTTCTATTGAGCAAGACGCCGACGTGGTCATGTTCGTCTTCCGAGAAGAATACTACCATGAGCGCATCAAACCGCCCGAAGATGATCCCACCTTCCCCGAATGGGCCGAAAAAGCGGAACGCCTTTTCCGCAGGGCAGAGGCAATTATCGGCAAGCAGCGCCATGGACCGATTGGCACTGTGGAGATGATGTTCGATGGCCGTTTCACCCGTTTTGGCGATCTCGCTCAGCCCAGCCGGCATGGCTCTGGCGAGTTCGGTTAACTTTCCTAATCGAACACTCTGATGAGGTCGGTTCTTACAATTGACCTTGGCGCTATCGCCGCCAACTGGCGTGCGCTGGATGCGATGACGGCTTGCGAGACAGCGGCCGTAGTAAAGGCTGACGGGTATGGCCTTGATGCAGCCAAGGTCGCGCCAGCGCTGGCCAAAGCTGGGGCGCAGACGTTCTTTGTCGCGTTGGCTGAGGAAGCGATTCCTGTTCGCAAGGCGCTTGGCTCTGGCCCGCGCATCTTCGTTTTTTCCGGATTGATGGCGAACGATGTTTCGCTGTGTCTTGAGCATGACCTGATCCCCCTTCTCAATTCCCCCCGTCAGGCCGAAGAAGCTGCGCGGGCCGCGCGTGGTAGCAGAGAGAAATTCAAGGTTGGTCTGCAGATCGATTCTGGCATGAACAGACTTGGGTTTTGCGAAAGCGATGACCTTGGGGCTTTCCTTGCCTCAGACATTGCGCAGGGCCTGGACATCCAACTGGTGATGAGCCACCTGGCCTGCGCTGATGAGCCAGCCAGCGAATGGAACGCCCGGCAACTGGCGTCATTCAGGGCCCGCAAACCAGTGGGCATTCCCGCCAGCCTGGGCGCCACGGGGGGTGTTCTGCTGGGCAAGGAATATCACTTCGACCTGACCCGCCCCGGTGTTGGATTGTACGGCGGGCTTCCTTTTGTAGGCGCCCAGCAGGTTGTTTCGGTTGAGGTTCCGATCATTCAGCGTAACGCAGTGAAACAGGGCGAAATCGTTGGCTATGGCGCCAATTTTGTCGCCCCTCGGGATATGACCACGGTCACAATTGCGGCTGGATATGCCGATGGGCTGATACGGGCGATGGGCGGCAAATTCAGCGGCTTTATCAAGGGGCAGCGAGTTGAGGCCGTCGGCCGGGTATCGATGGATCTGACAACTCTGGATGTCAGCCATATTCCAGAGGGCGCGTTCGGCACTGGGATGGTGGAGCTTTTGGGGCCAAACCAGACCGTTGATAAATTGGCTAAGGCCGCCGAAACGATCGGCTATGAAATTCTGACCTCACTCGGTTCCCGATATCAACGAAAATACATTGGCGCATAGGGTTTCACGAGTGAAACCAATCATAACATGTTGAAATATGTGCAAATTCAGGATTTGTTAACTTTTCGTTGCGCACAAGTTTCACGCTTTCCATTTTGAGATGGAACGGTTCTGGCAATGAGCTTTGCTACGACGTGCCATGCATGCAGAGCGTTTTGATCGCCGTTTCGCCGCTCTGGCCGCTTTCGCATAACCTGATCCAGTCAAAGTCTTTGAATGCGAAGCCAAATATCACGGCCAAGGACTCTGGCGACAAATTACGCCCGTACCCCGCATTGGACGCAACAACCGCATTCCGCGACGGCGGTCTGCCCCTTCTCCATAGACATCAAGCCATCTCGGATTGCAGGGTTGGTGTCGAAGACTAAGGGAGAATGCTATGAACCAGTTTGACGGAAAAACTGTCCTGATCAGCGGCGGCGCGCGGGGAATTGGCGCAGAAACAGCACGTCTGATGTGCGAGGCTGGCGCCAGTGTCGTCATAGGCGATATTCTCGACGATATCGGCGCTGAGCTGGTCGCATCACTGTCAGGCGACGGTCATCAGGCGCGGTTCATCACGCTGGATGTCACCAGACCCGACGACTGGGATGCAGCGGTTGCGCTGGCCACTTCGGAATTCGGCCATCTCGACATTCTGGTGAACAATGCAGGCATTTTCCTGGGCATCGATTTCGAAGACGCGACGATGGACGATTGGAACCGCATCTCGGCTATCAACATGGGCGGCGTGTTCCTGGGCGCAAAACACTGCGCGCCTGCCCTTAAGGCGGCAGGCGCTAACAGCGAATATGGCAGCGCCATTGTAAACCTGTCATCGATCGCCGGGCTGGTTGGCGCGCCGCTGGATCCGCTTTATTCCATGACCAAGGGTGGGGTCAGCATTTTCACCAAATCACTGGCCCTGGATTTTGCGCGAAAACGGGCGCGGATCAGGGTCAATTCCGTTCATCCCGGCGTGATCGACACAGAAATGGGCCAGCAGACAATCGATATACTCGGCGATCGTTATACCGGCGGCGATATGGAGCGTGCGCACAAAGCCTCGGTTTCGCGGCACCCAATCGGGCGTTTGGGAACGGTGACCGACATCGCCAAAGCCATCATGTACCTGGCGTCTGATGATGCGTCGTTCACGACCGGGTCAAACATGGTGGTGGATGGCGGACTTACGGCAGCTTAAGAAAATTGTAACCTAATTTGAGCCATAAAGTCTGCGCTTGCTGGGCTCGACCCACTGCCTGAAGGAATATGCAAAGCATGTTCGAGAAGGGGTTTCCAGATCCAGAATTGGAACTGGATGCCCCTTCTCAGGCACGTGCCGGCGGCTTTGCCGCGACAGTCTGTTTACCGGACGTCCGGCGCGACAGCCGTGAAACGCCCTGACATCACCCTCTCAGCGCCAGTCACATCCCACGTGTAAAGATACGACCACGCGCGCGCCGCTTCGCCGCCATCGATCAACACCTCAACATTGCGGAGGATAAATTCCTGCGGCTCAGGCCAGTCGGGGCCGCAGGCCTCTAACCGGTCAAGTTCTGGCATCAGCGGCGCGGGGTTAGTCAATTCGTAAACTTCGCCATAAACGCGATCAGCCGGATCAGGCGAAGGCAACGCCCCGGGGAAATAATTGGCACCCAGATCCTCTGGATCGTCGATGATATAAAGCCGTGCGCAGATCGCGCCAGTTCCCACCAGCCGGGCATGGCTGCGCAACAGGTCGCCCATCGGATGCTGCGCAGTCGATTGCAGCGTGCCGTAAACAAACAGAAGATCGCCTTTTTCAGCGGTCATGGGCGTGGTCCTTTTGGGTGGGTGTTAGGCCGCGCGGACCATAGCGATGAGGCGCGATTCCTCAATCAGGAAATCTGGTCGGTAGTCTGGGGCGCGCTGACGCATGATCGATTGCGTTGTCAGCGACAGAGGGAAGGCTTAGGTTTGCAATATGCCAACCTCAACCATCATTATTGTCGCCGCCCTTGCCACGTTGATACTATGGACAGCGTATCATCTTCTGAAAGATCTGATCCGAAAGTTGAGCAAACGGTCCGATATTCGCGGCCGATCAGATGAAATCCGCGATACCATTGAGGTTGAGCGCGAAAAAGACCGCCAGAGGATGGGTTCTATGTTCGCTACATCCAGTCCCCCTCGACCAAAGTCAGATGGCGGTGACAGCGCCTGATCCCCATTGTGAGATTTGTGACGATCTCGCCCCTTTCCCCATCGGCGCAGCGTCGTTAATGTCTGGCTTAGTCAATCATGTGGGCGCTGGTCCGCTGAATTTGGAAGAAACGACGCTTGCCGATCCTCCTCGCCTTTCAGAGTTTTCTCGCCGCCATTGGCGCCGCCGTGCTGGGCCTTTGCGCCACAACAGGTTCGCTGGCGATCTTCACTGGCGCATCCGTCATGCACGTCTTTCGTCCGCCATGGTATCCGGCAGAGATTGGGCGGCAACTGTTACGCATTGGGTATTTTTCGCTGCCAGTTGTCGGTTTGACAGCGTTCTTCACCGGCGCTGCGCTGGCCTTGCAGATCTATACTGGCGGCGCGCGGTTCAACGCAGAGGCGGTCGTACCGTCCATTGTCGCCATCGGCATGGTTCGCGAACTGGGTCCTGTGCTGGGCGGCCTGATGGTTGCAGGTCGCGTGTCAGCGTCCATCGCGGCAGAACTTGGCACAATGCGCGTAACCGAACAGATCGACGCTCTGACCACCCTGTCGACCAACCCCTACAAATATCTTGTCGCGCCGCGTCTTATGGCTGCAACGCTGGCGATGCCGGTTCTCGCCTTTGTCGGCGATATCATCGGCATCATGGGCGGCTATGTTGTCGGCACAGCCCGCCTTGGCTTTAATCCCGGCGCATATATCAACAACACCTGGAATTTCCTGACGTTTGAAGACATCTCATCCGGTCTGGTAAAAGCCGCGGTGTTTGGCTTCATCATCGCGTTAATGGGCTGCTATCAGGGGTATCATTCCGGTCGGGGCGCTCAAGGCGTGGGCCGGGCGACGACGAATGCGGTTGTCAGCGCGTCCATCCTGATCCTCGCGTCGAACTACATCCTTAATGAAATGTTCTTTGCGTCATGACCGGGGTCACAGATATTCCGCGGATCGAAATGCGCGGCGTGAAAAAGGCGTTCGGCTCAAAACGCGTTCTGGAAGGTGTGGATCTGACCGTCGCCAAGGGTGAAAGCCTTGTGATTATTGGCGGATCAGGCACAGGAAAATCGGTTTCAATCAAGACAATCATTGGCCTGATTGAGCCTGATGAAGGCGACATCCTGATTGATGGCAAATCGATTCTGGGCGCACGCGGATCCTCTCGGGATGCCTTGCTTTCGCGGTTTGGCATGCTGTTTCAGGGCGGCGCCCTGTTCGACAGCATGCCCGTCTGGCGCAACATCTCGTTCAGGCTGTTGCAAGGGCGAAACCGCCTGTCAGCCGATGACGCGCGCGATCTGGCGATTGAAAAGCTGCGCCGCTGTGGCCTTGGCCCAGAAACGGCTGACCTGTTCCCGGCTGAGCTGTCAGGCGGCATGCAGAAACGCGTTGGTCTAGCCCGCGCCATTGCTGCTGAACCTGAAATCATGTTCTTTGATGAACCGACAGCGGGCTTAGACCCGATCATGGCGACGGTGATCAACCAGCTGATCCGCCAGGTCGTGTCCGAGATGGGCGCAACGGCGATCACCATCACCCATGACATGCGGTCAGTCGTCGAGATCGCCGATCAGGTTGCGATGATCCATCAGGGCTGCGTGCAATGGCATGGACCGGTATCTGACGTCGAAAACTCAGGCGAGCCGCATATGGATCAGTTCATTCATGGACGTGAGGACGGGCCGATTGAGGCTGTGCGGTGATCCACGCCCTGAAATTCACCAATCTTTCGCTGTTAGTTTTATATCCCATCGCATGGATCGCCCCGCTGGCGCATGCTGGGCTTTTGCCGTTTTTTCGCGGGACAGAACTGACGATTTTCAGCGGCATCAACGATCTTTGGGACAGCGACATCGCTCTCGCCATGATTGTATCGATTTTTGCCGTGGTGATGCCCTATTTCAAGACAATCTTGCTCGCGCTCATCCAGTTCGGCCTTGTGTCGGGCCCGCGCTGGATGACGACACTGGAAATAGCGGGAAAGTTATCGATGACCGATGTGTTTCTTTTAGCGATGTATGTTGTGGTCGTTAAAGGCGTCGGGGTGGGGCACGTAGATATTGCATGGGGGCTGCACCTGTTTACCGCCCTTGTTTTGACCTCGCTGGCCATAACGATTGGCCACAAAAGGTTGGAGAAGACGACCGAGGGAGCAATCTGATGGCGATGCCTTTGTTCCTCCTCTCACTCGCGCTGGTCTGCGCAGTCTTTCTTGCGACGCTGTGGAACGCTGGCGAAGTCGCAACAGCGACCGGACGCAAGCGCTTGCTTCACATCGCCATTGTCACGCTGATCATCGCGCTGCTTGCCTCTTTGGGTCTGGGCATGCCGGAATTGCTGACACGCGTACTGGGCGTAGCCCTCGCAGGCGTGACGCTTTGGTTGGACCGGATCGAGCGTGGGCGCCCCTGCGCTTACTGTGCAATCCAGATGGTTTTTGGTGGCGCGGTCGCTGCGGGCTTGCCCTACGCCGTGATCTGACGCAACACGGGGCATGGCCAAACAGTCCACGTCCTTCGCCTGCTCTGAATGCGGCTCTGTCTACAAGAAATGGTCCGGCCGTTGTGACGGCTGCGGGGCTTGGAACTCCATCGTCGAAGATGCGGGGCTAAGCGCTGCTGGCCCTGCGAAGAAGACACTGGGGGGCCACAAGGGGCGCACGATTGAACTTCACCCGCTGGCCGGGGAAGAAGCTGAGATCCCCCGTGCATTATCGGGCATAGATGAATTTGACCGGGTACTCGGCGGTGGTCTGGCCCCGTCCTCGGCCATTCTGGTCGGCGGTGATCCCGGCATCGGCAAATCCACGCTGTTGTTGCAGGCTGCAGCGGCGCTGGCCAAGAACGGCGTAAAGACTATCTATATCTCTGGCGAGGAAGCGATTGCGCAGGTACGCATGCGAGCCGCACGCCTTGGCCTGACTGATGCGCCCGTCCAGCTTGCCGCCGCCACAAATCTGCGCGACGTGCTGACAACGTTAGAAGCCGAACGCCCCGCCTTTGCCATCATCGATTCCATCCAGACGATGTGGGCCGACAATATCGACAGCGCGCCAGGGTCGGTCAGCCAGGTCCGCGCCTCAGCGCATGAACTGACTAGCTTTGCAAAGCGCAAAGGCGTGTCCGTCGTGCTGGTTGGACATGTCACCAAAGATGGCCAGATCGCCGGGCCCCGCGTCGTCGAACACATGGTCGATACCGTGCTCTACTGTGAGGGAGAGCGTGGCCACCAGTTCCGCATCCTTCGCGCCGTAAAAAACCGCTTTGGCGCAGCAGATGAGATTGGCGTCTTCGAGATGTCAGACAAGGGCTTGAGAGAGGTCGCAAACCCGTCAGCCCTGTTCCTCGCCGACCGCGAATCCCGCGCACCCGGGTCAGTCGTGTTTGCAGGCGTTGAAGGCACCCGTCCCGTGCTGGTGGAGTTTCAGGCGCTGGTCGCATCATCGCCCCTTGGCACCCCCCGCCGCACAGTCATTGGTTGGGATACAGGGCGCCTGTCGATGATCCTTGCTGTGCTAGAGGCGCGCTGCGGCGTATCCCTTGCAGGCAATGACGTTTTCCTGAATGTCGCGGGCGGCCTGCGGGTCACAGAACCAGCCGCTGACCTTGCTGTCGCTGCAGCGATTCTCAGCGCGCACCGCGACGCGCCGATACCACATGATGCTGTTGTCTTCGGCGAAATTTCACTTTCCAGCGCCGTCAGATCAGTCTCACAAACCAATGCGCGGCTGAAAGAGGCGAAAAAGCTGGGCTTTACGCAGGCTTACGCGCCTTCGATGGTGCAAGGCCAATCCGAATCTGGCATGACGGTCGCCGAGATAAGCGACCTGGACGGTTTGATGGATCTGATCACGCCGAACGGGCCGTAAGGGGGACGTATGGAATTCACTCTTGCCGATGGCGCGGTGGCGCTGATTGTTCTGGTGTCGGCCTTTTTGGCCTATAACCGCGGCGTCACACGTGAGGCGCTGGCGATAGGCGGCTGGATCGTCGCTGGCCTTGCCGCATTTTATTTTGCGCCGATGGTTTCGCCGCTGGTGCTGGAAATCCCAGTTGTTGCGAATATCCTGAGATCGTCCTGCACACTGACCGTGCTGGCCAGTTTCGCCATCGTCTTCGCCGCGGCCCTTTTGATCCTGTCGATCTTCACACCGCTGCTATCATCAGCGGTGCAAGACACGGTTCTTGGACCTATCGACAGGGTGCTAGGCTTTTTGTTCGGCATCGCGCGCGGCGTTCTTCTGATCGGCGTTCTATACCTTCTCTATGACACGCTGGTGAACGAAACTGACCGCATCGCGATGATCGATCAGTCCTTCAGCCATGGCTTCATTTCGGACGCTGCTGAGGCGATCCAGGCGCAGGCGCCAACAGCGATGCCAGAATGGCTTCAGTCCCGCATTGATCAACTAATGGGTGAGTGCACCGCGCCCGGCGACGATCAGGCCGCTTACCTGCGGCCATTTAGACTGACTTAAACCCTTCCTGAGGGTGACAGGAACCGACCCGCGCCGTATAAGCATCGCGACCAAAATCTCCCTGGGGAACTACATGTCCGATTCGCCGCTTGCCGACTACGCCGGGCCATTCGACGACGACAAACTTCGGGAGGAATGCGGCGTCTTTGGCGTACTTGGCGCCCATGATGCTGCGAATTTTGTCGCCCTTGGCCTTCACGCATTACAGCACCGCGGACAAGAGGCCGCTGGCGTTGTCGCTTACGACCCCGTTGAGAGCCGCTTCAACTCTGTCCGGCGCCTTGGCTATGTCCGCGATAATTTCACCAAGCCTGAAGTTATCGCGATGCTGCCCGGGTCATCCGCCATCGGCCACAACCGGTATTCTACGGCGGGCAACAAGGGTCATACCGCGATCCGTGACGTGCAGCCCTTGTACGTTGAGTTCGCCATGGGCGGCTGCGCCATCGCACATAACGGCAACCTGACCAATGCCGACGCGCTGCGCGAAGAGCTGATTACCGGCGGATCGATCTTTCAGTCATCATCCGACACCGAATGCATCGTGCATTTAATGGCGAAATCGATCCAGAAAGACATACCAGAGCGGATGAAGGACGCCCTTCGTCGGGTCGAAGGCGCGTTTTCCATCATCGCGATGACCCGCACAAAAATGATCGGCGTGCGCGACCCGCTTGGTGTCCGCCCGCTAATGCTTGGCAAGCTGAACGACAGCTGGTTCCTGGCGTCTGAGACCTGCGCGCTGGATATCGTAGGGGCGGAGTTCGTGCGTGAAGTTGAACCAGGCGAGATGGTCATCATCACCAAAGATGGCGTGAAATCTGAGCATCCGTTCCGCAAAGACGTCTCGAAATTCTGTGTCTTCGAATATGTCTACTTCTCACGCCCAGATAGCATGATCGGCGGGATGAGCGTTTACGAAGCCCGCCGCCGCATCGGCGTCGAACTGGCCAAAGAAGCGCCTATTGAAGCAGATTATGTCTGCCCCGTCCCTGACAGCGGCACACCTGCCGCCATTGGCTACGCTCAGCAATCGGGCATTCCGTTCGCCATGGGCATCATTCGAAATTCCTATATGGGCCGAACGTTTATCGAGCCTTCAGACCAGATCCGAAACATGGGCGTTCGTCTGAAACTGAACGTTAATCGCGCGCTGATCGAAGGCAAACGCGTAGTTCTGGTCGATGATAGCGTTGTACGCGGCACGACCAGTCGCAAGATCAAGGAAATGGTGCTGGATGCCGGGGCCAAGGAAGTTCATTTCCGCATCGCATCGCCCCCCACGATGTGGTCCTGCTTTTATGGTGTCGACACGCCAGAACGGTCCAAACTGCTGGCTCACAACATGACCGAAGACGAAATGGCCGACTATCTACAGGTCGACAGCCTTAAGTTCGTCTCACTTGATGGCCTTTATCGCGCGTGCGGTAAGGACGAAGGTAGGAACAAGGCGTGCGCACAATTCTGCGACGCCTGCTTCTCTGGCGACTATCCAATTCCCCCCTCTGACCAGATGGCGAGCGGGCGGTTGAAATTGGAGCCTGCCGAATAAATGGCCGATCTCACAGGGAAAATCGCGCTTGTCACTGGCGCGTCGCGTGGCCTTGGCTATGCCTCCGCAAAGGTGCTGGCAGCTGAAGGTGCGCATGTCATCGCACTTGCCCGCACTGTTGGCGGTCTGGAAGAACTGGATGATGAGATCAAGCAGGCTAGTGGCGAAGCAACACTGGTCCCCCTAGACATCAATGATGATCCAGGGTTGGAGCGTTTAGGCGGCGCAATCCATCAACGCTGGGGCAAACTCGACCTTTGGCTGCACACAGCTGCGGAACCTGCGCCCCTGTCCCCCGCCCAGCACGCTGCGGCGAAAGATGTAGAAAAGGCGATGAAGACCAACGCGCTTGCCACACAGCGTCTGATCCGGGTTCTGGACCCATTGTTAAGGGCGGCTGAGGCAGGCGAAGCGATTTTCTGCGCTGATCCTGATGCACCGCATGGCAAGTTCAACGCGGCCTATGGCGCATCAAAAGCGGCGCAGGCGGCGATTGTTGCATCCTGGGCTGAAGAATGCGCCAACACAAAACTGAAGATCTGGTCCATCGCTCCGACAGCTATGCCGACTGCATTGCGCGCACGCTTTCATCCTGGTGAAAACCAAACGGCACTACGCACGACGATGGATGTCGCCGCTGCGCTTCTGGACGCTCAATCTACGGCTCAGCATGGTGCGCTGATCCACATCTGACGCGGAAAGCGCCTGTTCTTTGTTCTGAAAATATCCCCGCCGGAGGCATAGCGCATCAGCGCTATTGCTTTGACGAACTCCGATGCCCACGTGGCTTTTTCTTTTCCGCAAACGGGTTTTCACCTTTGCGCATTGAAAGTCGGATCGGAATGCCCTTCATACCAAAAACTTCACGCAACCCATTGACCAAAAAGCGTGAATAGCTTGTTGGCAGATCTTCTGGACGCGAACAGGACACCATGAAAGTAGGCGGGCGCGATTTGATCTGCGTCATGTAGCGCAGCCGGATACGCCGCCCCGATGGTGCCGGTGGCGGGTGCGCCTGCGTGCGCGCGGCAAGCCACTGGTTTAGTTTCGCTGTTGGAATGCGGATGTTCCACGCTTCGTGCATTTCCAGCACAGCTTCACGCAGCCGATCCAGGCCACGCCCTGTAAGCGCAGATACCGTTATCAGCGGCGCGCCAGAAAGTTGCGGCAGAAGACGTTCCTGCTTTTCCTTCAGATCGCGTAGAAGTTCCTGCTTGTTGGCGGCGGCGTCCCACTTGTTGATGGCGAAGACAACCGCCCTGCCCTCGCGTTCGGCCAGATCAGCGATGCGAAGATCCTGCGTCTCGTACGCGTTCTCAGCATCCATCAAGACAATGACAACTTCTGCAAAGCGCACAGCGCGCACAGCATCAGAGGCAGACAGTTTTTCAACTTTGTTCTCAATCCGCGCCCGTTTGCGCAGACCCGCAGTATCAAAAATCTTGAATGCCCGGTCACCCCAATCGACCGACAAGCCAATTGCATCGCGGGTAATCCCGGCCTCTGGTCCGGTCAAAAGGCGTTCTTCGCCCAGGATGGCGTTGACCAAAGTCGATTTGCCGGCATTCGGGCGGCCCACAACAGCGATCTGCAGGGCGCGATCCTTGCCGTCATCATCCGCAGGTGCCTCGATCTGCTGCAACTCAGCGTCGTGTTTGTCCACTGAGGGACGCACTGCGTCGTAGAGATCTTCCATCCCTTCGCCATGCTCAGACGAAATCGCCAAGGGTTGGCCCAGGCCCAGCTGATACGCTTCGTACACTGCATCTTCGCCAACGCGGCCTTCGGCCTTGTTGCAGACCAGAACGACTTCGGTTTGGGATTTGCGAAGAATATCCGCAATTTCATAGTCTAGCGGCATCAGGCCGGAACGCGCATCAAGCATAAAGACGCAGAGATCGGCCATCTCAACGCCGCGTTCGGTCAACTTGCGCATACGACCCGGCAGTGAGGCGTCCTTGGCGATTTCTAAACCGGCCGTGTCCACCACCTGAAACCTGAGATCCCCCAAACGCCCCGCGCCTTCGCGTAGATCGCGGGTGACGCCCGGCTGGTCATCGACCAGCGCAAGCTTCTTACCAACCAGACGGTTGAACAGGGTGGACTTGCCCACATTGGGCCGTCCGATCAGGGCGATGGTGAATGACATGGCGCGTCCCTTACGCCCGCTACGGTCTCAGGTCCAGCGCCATTACATTATTTGCTTCAGCGAAGTGCGATCAGTGATCCACCATCAGTCAGCACATAGACCGTGCCACCCGAAACGACAGGGCCAATACCAGTAAGGCCGCTGATCTCGATGCGCCCAATTTCTTCACCTGTTTCGGGATTGAAGCTGAGAAGTCGACCATCGGCGCTCGTCACCAGCAATCTTCCGCCCGCCAGCACCGGGCCGCCATAGCGGATGACGCCTTCCAGGTCTTCAGGGTCGTCATATTGCGGCAATGTCGTAGACCAGAGCGTCGCTCCGTCCTGCGCTGACAATCGTTTCAGCTGGGCATCGTCCGTCAGCAGGAACATCGTTGGCCCAGCAGACCAGACCGGCCCCATGGCGCCGAATTCCCGGCTCCACCCGCGACGGCCAGACCGGCCATCGATACCAACCAGAAGACCGCTTGAGTTACCTGCAATCACCGCAACGCCCTGAATGACAGGGTCAGCGGAAATATCGGAAATCGCAGAGCGTGCAAGGCCACGACGACCGCCAGAGACAACATCGCTCCAGGTGCGACGACCGTTTTGCAGGCCGACGGCGATTACTTCGCCGGAACCGAACGGGATAATAGCGGTGCCGCCTGGGCTGATAGCCGCGCTGGCGCCGCCAAGAACGCCTGCGCCTGAGGCCGCGCCCCGAACACGCCAGCGTACGGCGCCATCGGCGGCGCTATACGCATAGGCGGTGTTGTCACGACCGATTGAGATGACAATACCAGCCGCCACAGACGGTGCTGACCTGATCGGCGCGCCAATACGCTGGCGCCAGATTTCGCCGCCATTGCTTGCATCCAGCGCAATCGTGTCGCCAAAGCCAGTTGTGACGAACAGACGGCCGCCTTCGTAGGCCAGGCCGCCACCAAAGCCGTCATCGCCGGATTCGCCTTCAGGCGCCACATTGACGCTCCACGCCTTGGCGCCGCTTGTGCTGAACGCGCTTACCTTGGAAGCAGCGTCAAGCGTGAATACTTTGCCGCCTGCCACGACAGGCGCGCCGGTAAGAATACTGTCGCTGCCGCCACCGCTGCCGATGTCAGCGGACCATGCGACCGAAAGCGAGCTGCCTGCCTGGATATGGCCGATAGCGTGGGTTGGTCCGCCATTGCGCTGCGTCCATTCTTCGTTGCGAAGCGGCGCAGGCAAGGCGCCAACACGGGCGCGAACTTCAGGTGAAGCAGTGCGTTCTTCGACTGTAGCGCGAACCGGGATGCGTTCGCCTGGTAGAATCTCTTCATCGTCTACGAACAAAGAGCATCCCGCTACAGAGATGACCGCCGCGCCTATCACCAGTCGTTTCAACATCTTAGCACCGCTCATTATTGGCCCCTTTTCAACACGCTAGCCAAGCTACGCTCAGTTGTCCAATGACCCGCCCAAGGCCGTCATCAATACCTCGATCCGCTGACGCAGGGCCTGCGGCGCGGCTTCATCGGAATGAGCGGCGCGCAATTCATCCTCACCGGCCTGCTGGTCCCCTGCGCGGACAAGGGCAATGCCTCTGGCTTCCATCGCGAGCAATCGGAATGGACCCGACCCATTCGCGATTGACGACAAAGCGTCGGCGAATGCGGCAGACTCCATCTCAGCGCCGCGCAACATCACTGCCCGGTAAGTAGCAAAATCCTGTATCAGCAAATCCGATGAAGCTGACGCAGCGATGCGATCATAGGCTTCAGCAGCGGCGGCAGAATCGCCTTCCGCCGCCAAAACGCCAGCGACACGCAATTCTGCAAGCAGGCGTGCGCCTTCGTGATCAGAACTTTCAGCCAACGCAGCCAGCGCGGCGGCCTGTTCATCCAGATCCCCTTCCGACGCGGCGATCAACGCACCGCCAGCCTGTTGCGCCGCTGCGCGTTCTTCTGCATCAAGATACGCCTTTAGACCTGCGGCCGCGACGATCAACGCAATCGCGCCAATTAGGAAGGGCCCGTACTTGCGCCACAGCGCAAACATACGGTCGCGGCGAACCTCTTCACTGACTTCACTGATAAAACTGTCTGAATCGCTCACGCGCATGCTCCCGCAAAAGTTGGCGGACGTTACAAAAGCGGAGCGCGAATTCCCAGACCTAAGCGTCAATAAAGCGCTCCATTGGTAAGAAATTGGCGCCTTAGATCGTATTGTAATAGACAGTGGTCACCTTACGTATTGGGAAACCGCCGGAAACGGCGGTCGCAGACGTATCAACGTCGCGAAGGAAGACAAGGAATTTATTGATGAGACTGCCCCAAGCGTTGATGTGCGCAGCACTGATGACATTTCCGATGGTCACTTCAGCGCAAGATGAACGCAGCGCATCAGTCGTCGTGCTGAAATCTGCAGCAGAGCCCTTTGTCGACACACTTCTTCTTCGTGGCAGAACCGAAGCGACGCGGCGTGTTGACGTTCGCGCCGAAGAATCAGGCCTTGTCGTTTCTGAGCCGCTGCTTAAAGGCGATATCGTCAAAAAGGGTCAGGTTCTGTGCCGCATCGCCGAGGATGATCGCAAAGCTGAACTAACCGAAGCGCAGGCGCGCCTGAAAGAAGCAGAAATTGAACAATCCGCTGCCAAGAAACTGGCCGAACGCGGATTTGGCGCTGAGACCACTGCCAATACCAAGGCCGCCGCACTGCAAGCAGCCAAGGCCCGCATCATTCGCGCTGAAATGGGCATTGGCCGTTTGGAAATGAAAGCGCCCTTTGATGGCATTCTGGAAACAGACACCGCTGAACTGGGATCGTTGCTACAGAACGGCAATATCTGCGCGTCTGTCATCACGCTCAACCCGATCAAGATGGTCGCTTTTGCACCAGAACGGTCAGTCGACGCTTTGAATGTAGGCGCATCTGTTGAAGGCCGTTTAATCACTGGCCGCATGATTGAAGGCGAGATTACCTATGTCGCCCGCTCAGCTGAGCGAAATACAAGGACCTATCTGGTTGAAGCTGAAACCGAGAATGGTGAACTTTCGATCCGCGATGGCATGACAACCGAAATGCGCATTTTGTTGGAAGGCAAGCCTGCACATAAACTACCGCAGACGGCTTTGACCCTAGACAATGACGGCAATCTGGGCGTCCGACTGAACATCGAAAACCGGGTCCAGTTCATGCCCGTCACGGTTTTACGTGACGAAGAACGCGGCGTCTGGGTCGCAGGCCTGCCAGAGCAGGTTGAGGTAATAGTTGTAGGACAAGAGTTTGTGACAGATGGGCAATTGCTGGAAGTCAGCTACGCCCCTTCGGAGCTAACGCAATGACCGGCCTCGTCGATTGGGCGGTAGAACGCAGCCGGATGATCATCGCGATGATCATCCTGGCCATTGGCGCGGGTGTCTATTCGTACTTCACCCTGCCCAAAGAAGGCTCACCAAATATTGACGTACCTATCCTGTACGTCTCTGTCCCCCTGCCCGGTGTATCCGCCGCGGACAGTGAGCGCCTGATGGTGAAACCTCTGGAAACCAAGTTGAGGTCTTTGGAAGGCCTTGATCAGATGACGGCGTTTGCCACCGAAAACCATGCGGGTGTCCTGCTACAGTTTGATTTTGGCTGGGACAAAGCGGCGACCATCGCAGATGTCCGCGACAAGGTTGATCAGGCGAAATCCGAAATGCCGGATGAGATTGAAGAACCTAACGTCATTGAAATTAACCTATCTGCCTTCCCCATTCTGGTGATTTCGCTGTCGGGCGACGTGCCCGAACGTACGTTGTTGAAACTAGCAAAAGAGATGCAGCGCGACATCGAAAGCGTCTCATCTGTGCTTGAGGTTGGCCTGGCGGGTCACCGGAACGAGATGATCGAGGTCATCATCGATCCCCTCAAAATGGAGGCATATAACGTCACCGCACAGGAACTGTTGTCGATCGTCTCGAACAACAACGTCCTTGCACCGTTGGGTACGATTGAGAACGGCGCGGGTGCATTTTCCGTAAAACTGCCCGGCAATTTCGAATCCCCCGAAGACCTTTACCGTCTGCCGATCCGTCTTGAAGGCGACCGCTTGGTCCTGCTGGGCGATATCGCAACGCTGCGGCGGACCTACGAAGATGCAACCGGCACGGCGCGCTACAATAACCGTCCGACAGTCGCCTTGCAGGTAAAGAAACGCGTCGGCGAAAACATTATTGAGACCGTTGAGGCCGTTCGCGAGAAAGTCGCCATCTTTCAGGCCGAATGGCCTGATGCGCTGAAAACCACTGTCGATGTCGACATTTCGATGGACGAATCCAAGCGCGTGAAAGGCATGGTCGGTCAGCTCGAAGGGTCAGTCCTGACCGCTGTGCTTCTTGTCATGCTGGTCGTTGTGCTGACTTTGGGCATGCGATCATCGATGCTGGTGGGGATCGCGATCCCCTGCTCCTTCCTCCTTAGCTTTGCGTTGCTGGCTGTTCTTGGGATGAGCGTCAACAACATGGTCATGTTCGGCCTCATCCTCGCCGTCGGTATGCTGGTGGATGGCGCCATTGTGGTCGCCGAATACGCTGACAGGCGACTGACCGAAGGCGCCGCGCCGGATGTCGCGTATGCCGAAGCGGCGCGGCGGATGTTCTGGCCTATCGTATCTTCCACTGCGACAACGTTGTGCGCCTTCCTGCCGATGTTGTTCTGGCCCGGCATGCCCGGTCAGTTCATGGGGCAACTGCCGATCACGCTGATCTTTGTTCTTTCTGCATCCTTGATTGTCGCGCTGATCTTCCTGCCTGTCCTTGGGCAGGTGCTGGCGCGTGGATTTGCAGGCGTCGGACGTTTCCTCGCCCCAGTGCGAAAAGCCGTTCGTTGGCTGTTAACGCCCGTCCGCTTCGTCGCATGGCTGATCTTCGCGATCATCACCTTCCCGTTCCGCATGATCCGCCGCGCAATTTTTGGCCACCCACCAGCGCCAAAACTGGTTGACACCGGATATCGCCGCACGCCGTTTGGCCACGTAGTGCAATTCGTCGTGGGCAACCCAGTGATGCCGTTCGTTGCGATTGGCATAGCCTTGGCCGGAATGTTCACCATCGTCTCGACCTTCACCGAGAACAACCTTGGCGTTGAGTTTTTTGTGAAAACTGAACCCGAACGTTCGCTCATCTATGTGCGGGCGCGTGGGAACTTATCGCTGGCTGAAAAAGATCGCCTGGTCCGCGAAGTTGAGGACACTGTTCTCGATATCGACGGCGTCGCGTCAGTATTCGCGTTTGCAGGAAATGGCGGGCTGGAAAAACGAGGCGGCGAAGGGCCCCCTGACAGCATTGGCGAGATCCAGTTAGAATTGTTGCCGTGGGACAAACGCCGTGCGGGCGATGAAATTATCGCCGAGGTTGAACAACGCATCGCAAATGTACCAGGCGTGATCGCTGAATTGCAGGTTCAAAAAGATGGCCCTCAGCAAGGCAAACCTATCCAGCTGCGCCTAGAGAGCCAGAATTTCGAAGCTCTGCTTCGCACTGCCGCTGAAGCCACGCGGCTTTTCCAGGCGGATGAAGATCTGGTAAATATCGATGACACCAGCCCCCTGCCCGGCATCGACTGGGCCATTGCCGTTGATCGCGAGATGGCGGGACGCTTTGGCGCCGACATGAGCACCATTGGGACCTTGGTTCAGCTGGTCACCCGTGGCGCCAAGCTGGATGTCATCCGCCCCGATGACAGCGATGATGAACTGGACATTCGTGTCCGGTTTCCTGAACAGGACCGCACCCTTGCGACGTTGGATCAATTAAAGCTCCGCACCAGTCAGGGCCTAGTTCCCTTGTCGAATTTCATTGAGATCACGCCACAGCGCAAACTTGGCGAGATCAGCCGGTATGAAACAGTACGGTTCATCGACGTTCGCGCTGATCTGGCTGACGGCGTGAACGCCAACGAAAAAATCGCCGAAATTGAAGCCTATCTGCAGGACAACCCTCTGCCGTTTGGCGTAGACTACCTTTTCCGTGGTGATCAGGAAGAACAGGCGGAAAGCCAGGCATTCTTGCAGAGCGCTATGATCGGGGCGCTGGGTCTGATGTTCGCGATCCTGCTGGCGCAGTTCAATTCCGTCTACAACTCAGTCCTCGTCCTCAGCGCAGTTGTGATGTCCGCAACGGGTGTGCTGCTGGGCATGATGGTCATGCAGCAGCCGTTTTCGATCATCATGACAGGCACGGGGGTCGTGGCGCTTGCCGGGATTGTGGTGAACAACAACATTGTTCTGATCGATACCTATCGAGAGTTCGTCGAAGAACACCCCCGCATCGAGGCGATCATTCGAACGGCCGAGCAACGCATCCGGCCCGTTCTGTTGACAACAATCACGACCATGGCCGGCCTTGCGCCAATGATGTTCGCGACGTCCATCGATTTTGGTGCCATACCGGCGGCTGTAGGCGGGCTGTTTGCAACCGGGCTGTTGTCAGCGGAAGCGTGGAGCACCCTCTTCGCGTCAGTTGCACTGGTAGGCGCGCCTACCGCGCTCTGGTGGGTTCAACTGGCGACGGCTGTCGTGTTTGGCCTTGGCCTTTCTACCGTACTGACCTTGCTGGTCACCCCTGCGGCCCTGTCGATCCGGGTTTGGCTGATGGACCACTTGCTGAAACGTCTCGGCTGGCTGCATCGCACGGCTGCGCCGCTGTACTATCCAATTCTACATGGCCGCGCAGCATACGCTGAGTTCAAGCGCGACGCCGCCCTTTACAAGAAGCTACGCCGCGCCAAGCTGGACCAAATGGACTGGTTGGAGCGGGTAGATGAATTGGACGAACAAACGCCAGCGCCGCCACCGCCCGTTCCCGCTTTCGCAAAAGCTGCTGAGTAGCGGCGCCTAGTTCAAACAACAAACCGCGCCAAGTTTCAGCAACGCGGCGCGGTTTAGCATTTTTGATCCAGAACCGCTCAGGTTACTTGGACATGGGCGTCACTAATCCGGGCGCGCCTAAGCGACCTGAAATTCCTCAGCTTCCTGACGTCGCCACATTGTTGCGTAGACGCCTTTTTGCGCCAGCAAATCATCATGGCGGCCGCGTTCAATGATCACACCTTTGTCCAAGACGACAATCTCATCCGCATGCACAACCGTCGACAGACGGTGCGCGATGGTCAGAACTGTGCGATCCGCGCCAAGTCGTGTCAGGCTGTCCTGAATTTCCCTCTCTGTCCCACTGTCGAGCGCGGAAGTCGCCTCATCGAGAATCAGGATTGGTGGATTCTTCAGGATCGTTCGGGCGATGGCCACACGCTGTTTTTCACCGCCTGACAGTTTCAAGCCACGCTCGCCAACCATCGTTCCATAGCCTTCGGGCAAGGCAGTGATGAAATCATGGATCTGGGCAGCCTTGGCCGCCTCAATGATCTCGTCTTCGCTGGCGCCATCCCTGCCATATGCGATGTTGTACTTGATCGTATCATTGAACAGGACTGTATCCTGCGGCACCACGCCAATGGCGGCGCGCAGTGTTTCTTGACTGATGTCGCGAACGTCCTGACCGTCGATCCTGATCGCGCCTTGCCCGACATCATAAAACCGAAACAAGAGGCGAGAGATCGTTGATTTGCCGGAACCCGACGGGCCGACGATCGCCAGGGTCTTGCCCCCCAGAACGGTGATGTCGATACCCTTCAGAATCTGCCGTTCTGGGTCATAAGCGAAATGGATATCTTCAAACCTCAGGTCAGCATCGCCGACCTTAAGCGCGCTCGCGCCCTTCTTATCGAGAACTTCTGGCGGTTGATCGAGCAGCGTGAACATCTCACGCATGTCCACAAGGCTTTGACGAATTTCGCGATAAACGGTGCCAAGAAAGTTAAGCGGCATTGTCAACTGGATCATATACGCGTTAACCGCAACGAACTGGCCAACGGTCATGGTGCCGTTCTGTACGCCAACGGCGGCCATCCACATCGCGGCGACCAAACCAATGCTAAGAATGACGGTCTGGCCAAGGTTTAACCATGCGAGTGAAACAGATGTGCGGATGGCGGCGTCTTCATACCCCTCCATCGACACGTCATAGCGAGCAGCCTCGCGATTTTCAGCCGTGAAGTATTTTACCGTTTCAAAGTTCAAAAGGCTGTCGATCGCCTTCTGGTTTGCATCAGTATCCTTGTCGTTCATTTCTATGCGGATCTTCACCCGCATCTCGGTCACTTTGAAGGTAAACCAGACATAGACCGCAATGGCTAGAACGATGATCAGCAGATACCAGCCCGAGAAGGCGAAAAAGAAAATGGCCGCGACCATGATCAATTCAAGAATCAACGGACCAATGGAAAAAAGAAGAAATCGAAGAAGAAACTCAACGCCCTTCACGCCGCGCTCAATGATGCGGCTAAGGCCGCCCGTTTTGCGCGTGATATGATAGCGCAGGCTTAACGCATGAACATGCCGGAATGTCGTAAGCGCCAGCCGTCTGAGCGCGCGCTGCGCCACCTTTGCGAAAACAGCATCGCGAATCTGTGCAAACGCGATCGATGAGATACGCGCTACGCCATAAGCGATGACAAGCGCCACAGGCGTTAACAGCCAGATAGGTGTCTCTGCCGGGTCGGTCAGTCCATCAACGGCCCACATGTACAGGATGGGTGTGCCAACTGTAGCTAGCTTTGCCGCGACCAAAGCGATCATGGCGATTACAACGCGGATACGCGCGCCGGTATCGCCTTTTGGCCAGAGATATGGCGCAACCCGTTGGATCACGCGAATGTCGGGTGAGCCGCCCGTATGGTCGCGGCTGTTCATTGAACGCATATAGCCCCTTGGCTGGTCTTCTTTGGTCTTACTTAAGCTATGATCGGCGCAGCGCCAGTGCTGACCATGGCGCTTTCAGACCAATCGCCCCTACGTCAGCGCCTCACTGTGTCGGCGCTGCATCCGGCAATTTGAATATCTGCCCCGGATAAATCAGATCCGGGTCTCGGATGCTGTCGCGGTTTGCCTGGTAAATCAGGGTGTATCTTGTCCCTGCACCGTAGATGCCCTCAGCAAGCTTCCAGAGGTTATTGCCGGTCTGCACGGTCAGCTTATTGTCACCCAGATCGCCTTCGACGATCTGTTCCCGCAGAAATGGCGTTTCTAACCGGCTGGTGACGGCGCCGGCGGCATTCAGCTGATCAACACGCAATGTGTAGACCCCTGGCGCAATCGCCTCACCTGCAATCGCCCGCCAGGAAATGTCGTCTGCCGCCCGTGTTTCAAGCGTCAATTGATCATCCAGATACAGCCTGATCGCCGCCGACTGACGGGCCCGGCCAGAAAAAGTCACTTGGCCCTGCGCATCATAAGAGATGGAATCCAGCGTCACACTGGCGTCGTCTGGCCGCGAGGTCGGCTGGATCAACCGGACGCCATCTTCGTTGGGTTGAAAAATCACAGGTTCAGCGTCTTCATCAGCCGATGTAACGACAACAACAGGCGTCGCGATGGTCGCAACAGAGGTCTGATCACCAGCGGCCTGCGCAATCAGTTCTTGCGCCGCAATGCTTGGATCGACCGTGATATAGGCGACAAAGGCGCCATCGCGGCCCGTTCTGGCGGTGCCGACGACAGACCCTTCGTTGACGATCTCAATGTCAGTGTCTGGCGTCGCACGACCTGCAATCAGGCCGGCGCCGCTGCGATCGATACGGATCAGGTCAAAAACCGGTGGAATGTCCGTGTTGTCCGGCTCAGGCTCAGGCTCAGCTACAGGTTCGGGTTCTGGTTCAACCTTCGCTTCAACCGTTGGCGCCGGCTCTGGTTCTGCTTGGGGAGTTTCGACAACCTCTGGCGCAGGCGTTTCGGTTTCAAGCGGTTTGACCGGTTCAGGTTCAGGTTGCGGCACGGGTTCTGGCGTGGGTGGAGGCGTTTCAGCTTCGACTTCTACCAAGGGCTCCGACACTTTGGCCTCTTCAACCTTGGGCGTTTCTACCGTTGGCTCTGGATCGGCGGGTTTGATGACAGGGTCCGGTTTGATTAGAGTATTCTGCTGCGCTCCGACAACTTCATCATTACCGGACGGTTGATAGGCAAAATACCCTGCAGCGCCGATTACACAGCACAGGACAAAGCCACCGACGACAAGTCCGTTAACGCTTCCACTACCGCTCATGCTATTCTTACCCTGCTCACATCTACTTCCTGCACCGAAACACAGTCGTCTGTCGACTCATCCCCGCGCGATCCTTATTCAGACTGGGAAAATTGCCAAGGAATTCGACCATGAAACGAGTATGCGTCTACTGCGGATCACGCGATGGCGACCACCCAACTTTTGCGACAGCGGCTGAAACGGTCGGAACAGGCATCGCAAAACGTGGCATGGGACTGGTCTATGGCGCTGGCGATGTCGGATTGATGGGCAGGGTCGCGACGGCCACTATGGACGCAGGGGGTGAGGTGTTGGGCGTCATCCCGCAGCACCTGATGGACCGTGAGATCGGCAAACGGGATGTGTCGGAACTGATTGTCGTCCAAACAATGCACGAGCGTAAAATGATCATGTTCGACCGCTCTGACGCTTTTGTCGCCCTGCCCGGTGGGCCCGGGACATTGGATGAATTGATTGAGCTGCTCACATGGCGCCAACTTGGTCTGCACGATCGGCCCGCACACCTGCTAAATCTCGGTGGCTATTGGGACCCTCTGATCACATTGCTCCAATCGACAGTAGACAGAGGATTTGCAGATCAGAGCTTTCTTGACTTCCTCACAGTTCATGAAACGGCTGAGGCATTGGTCAAAGCGCTTTGAAGGCTTTGGTCACGAAGATGGTCGCAGGCTGAACAGCAAATCAGCAAAGAAAAAGGGCCGCTGGATCATCAGCGGCCCTTTCCCATTCAGAGGTTGTTAGCGGTCAGCCGCCAGCGTTTGAAAGCCGCTCAGCCACATTTTCCCAGTTCACCAGATTGTCGAGGAAGTTCGACAGGTAGACAGGGCGTTTGTTGCGGAAATCGATGTAGTAGGAATGTTCCCACACATCACAGCCAAGCAGAGCGGTCTGGCCAAAGCACAACGGGTTCACGCCGTTTTCGGCTTTGGTGACTTTCAGCGCATCGCCTTCTTTCACCAGCCAGCACCAGCCGGACCCAAACTGACCTGCGCCGGCAGCGCCGAATTCTGATTTGAACGCATCGACTGAACCAAAGGCGTCAACAATGCGTGCTTCAAGTTCGGACGGCATGTTACGGCCATTGGGGCCCATCATTGTCCAGAACTCGTTATGGTTCCACATCTGGGATGCGTTGTTGAACAGGCCTGACTGCGCAACAGCGCCAGCCTGATACGTCGCTGTCACGATATCTTCGAGCGACTTACCTTCGTGGCCGGAACCTGCAAGCAGCTTGGCGCCATTGTCGGCGTAAGCTTTGTGGTGAAGGTCGTGGTGAAACTCCATCGTTTCTTTCGACATGCCGCCAGCTGCGAGCGCGTCGTGGGCGTAGGGAAGATCGGGAAGGTCGAATGCCATTGTCGGGCCTCTCTGTCCTAAAGGTTATTCTTGGCTGAGATATAGACGAACAAGACGGCCCGAACACCCCCTTGGCGCGAAATACTTAACCTGCGCCGCAGCTTTACGTTTCGGCAGGAAGGCGTGGGGCGGATGATCCGCCCCACTCATTTCAGAACAGAAGGCTCATGTAGACGATACCGCCGATGTCTTCTTGCGTTGAATCGTCAGCATATTCGATTCCCCCTGTCGCCATGACGCCGGGCGCAAGGCGATAAGTCACCCAGCCAGCTGCAACATCAGTGTCGTTGAAGTCGTTGTTCGAATAGCCCGCGCCAATCATCCAGGGGCCTGTTTCGTACATCGCGCCGACATAGAAAGTTTCGCCAGCAGACGCGCCATCCGTGTAGGCTGAACCTGCATCTTGGTAGCCACCCGCCAACGTGAACCCGCTGGCGCTGGCATATCCGCCAACATTCCAAACATCGTTGTTTGGGCCGCTTTCATCCGCATAGCCGCCAGAGATGCCAAAGCCAAAGCCCTGGAATTCTCCATTATAGGCGGCGGCAACCGACCAAAACTCATCTCCGCCTTCAAAGACGGGGTTGTTTGAATCGCCGGCCCCATCCGCACTGAGGCTGGGTACGTAGCTGAAGCCAGCCTGAAAGCCGTTGAATTCAGGCGTATCGTAATGAAAGCCTACGCCTTGCTCACCGCCAGCTACTGCGCCCATGTCGTCACCGGCAAGGGTGATTGGGTCGGCGTCATAGTAGCCGATTTTTGATCCCGGAGAACTAATGACGCCGTTGTGGTATGTGGCGATTGCAGTGTCATCGCCGCCGAACTTGAACGTACCGAACCGCGTTTCCACGCCGCCATAGTTCTTGTCGATCTGATCCCCGTCGGTTTGAGCTTCGACTTCAATCCGAGCGAAAAACTTAAGGCCTGTGTCAGTTACAAGTTCCGCATTGATGTGAAATTCGCCGTCACGCAGAACGCCAACGCCATCCTGGGCGCTATTGTCGGAGAAGGCCGCACCCAGATGGTAGTAGCCCGAGACTTGAGTATTCCATTCCGCAGCCATAGCG
>CALKOT010000034.1 GCA_938092015.1 uncultured Paracoccaceae bacterium | reverse complement strand
AGGGAGAAAATCAAAAAACTGACAATCCGACAGCGACGCTTGCAACATCAAAAACAAGCAGCATAATCAATCATACAAACGAGCCAGAGCCTCCAATGCTCAAAACGCTCTGATGCCCCACTTTATACGACGACGGACAATCTGGTACGAGGGCTGTGTGCTGTCGACCGAGACGTGTGTGCCGGCCGGTCACTGGATATCGTGGACATCTTCTGCTGTTTGAAGCGCGTAATGGGCGCACTTCAAACGCTTCTCATTGACGGCGCGCGCTGCCGATATTCCAACCCGCCTGACTATGTTTAGGTCACGCTAGGATTCAACGTCGAAAGCCGATACCAGTTTCGGCTTTGGTTGAGGCCACGTTGAGATAGCTGAAAAGAATCAGCCGGACTGATGGTTGACCTGGCCTAGAGAGCCACCTGAGATCGGATCACGTTCAAATCGCCCGAACAGATTTCAGCGCCCTTACTCGGGGCCTAGAACGTAGCATAGCGGTCGGTTGATCGAACGATCTGGGTCAAATCGCTACATGATACCCCTTAGTTGCCGTTTTTCCGCAACTACCCTGCTGACATTGGCTCGGACTGATCTTGCGGAGCGCAACAAACACAAGGATGCATTGACTTTTCAGCTCGCAAACGACCTCACGGAATTGCAACGCCAGCCCCTGCGCTATAGAGCATCCCAAAGCCCAGAAACGGAGCCCCCCAATGTCCGCGCCCAAGAAAGTCGTCCTCGCCTATTCCGGCGGCCTCGACACATCCATCATCCTAAAATGGCTTCAGGCCGAATATGGCTGCGAGGTTGTGACCTTCACCGCCGATCTTGGCCAGGGTGAGGAACTGGGACCAGCACGCGACAAGGCGTTGCTGCTGGGGATCAAGGAAGAGAATATCTATATCGACGATGTGCGCGAAGAATTCGTCAGCGACTTCGTCTTCCCGATGTTCCGCGCCAATGCAGTCTATGAGGGCCTATATCTGCTAGGCACTTCCATCGCCCGCCCGCTGATTTCAAAGCGCCTTGTTGAGATTGCCGAAGAAACTGGCGCTGACGCCGTCGCCCATGGAGCGACAGGCAAAGGCAACGATCAGGTGCGGTTTGAACTGGCGGCCTATGCGCTGAACCCAGACATCAAAGTCATCGCGCCGTGGCGGGAATGGGATCTGACGTCGCGTACGCGCCTCATCGAATATGCCGAACAGCATCAGGTGCCAGTGCCCACCGACAAACGCGGCGAGGCGCCATTCAGCGTCGACGCCAACCTTTTGCACACTTCGTCCGAAGGCAAAGTGCTGGAAGATCCCGCCGATATGGCGCCTGACTACGTCTATCAGCGCACAGTTCATCCAGAAGATGCGCCCGAGAAAGCTGAATTCATCGAGATCGGCTACGAAAAGGGCGACCCGGTCAGCCTGAACGGCAAGGCGCTGTCGCCAGCTGAAATGCTGACGGCGCTGAATGAGCTTGGCGGCAAGCACGGCATTGGCCGCCTCGACCTGGTCGAGGGCCGGTTCGTTGGCATGAAGTCGCGCGGCATTTACGAAACGCCGGGTGGCACGATCATGCTGGAAGGCCACAGAGCTATTGAATCGATCACTCTGGATCGTGGCGCAGCCCACCTGAAAGATGAGCTGATGCCGAAGTATGCAGAGCTGATTTACAATGGCTTCTGGTTCAGCCCCGAGCGTGAAATGCTGCAAGCCATGATCGACAAAAGTCAGGAACATGCCAGCGGGACTGTGCGCCTGAAGCTCTACAAAGGGTCGGTCGCTTGTGTTGGTCGCTGGTCGGATCATTCGCTCTATTCCGAAGAACATGTGACGTTTGAGGATGATCAGGGCGCATATGACCAGAAAGACGCAGCTGGCTTTATCAAGATCAACGCGCTTCGCCTGCGCCTTCTGGCGATGCGAGATAAAAAGCTGAAGTAAATCGAAATTCGGGTCTTCCTTCGCATTGGTGTCTGGAAGGCCGGACCGTCTGCAATTCAAGCCTTTCTTCGTGAGAACGCCCCAGCTCTGGAAAGCGCCGGAATTGCTGCGCCAACGCTACTGGGTCGGCGAAACCTTGCACGTTTAGCGACTACCGGCGAGGCGGGCCTTGAAGCGGCTTTGGGAAAAATCTGGTCTCAGGCGCAGGCGAAAGGCGCAACGACCCTGATCCTGTCATCAGAGCATTTCTGGCCTCTGACTGGCCCAGCGCAAAACCGCCTCGCAACGGCCCTTCAAAGCCGGCGGGCAGAGATATCAGTTCTGGCGTATCGGCGCCCGCAAGCAGATGTGTGGAGGGCGTTGTTGGTGCAGCAGGCCAAAAGCTTTCGCATCAAACTTGATGAGCCAATTTGGGGCGAAGTAAGCTATATTGGGCGTTCGTTGGCCAGCCGCGCGCTTTTCTATGACGCCTGCCTCAGCCGGTTTTGCAGGCAGTTTGGCTTGGTTGACGCACAGCTTTATCAGAGGCGCAGTTTTCCCGGCGGCAATGTAGTCGCCAGCTTTGCAGACAGGGTCGGCATCAGCACCCTGCCTGGCCTGACGCTTTCGCTGGAAGCAGAGGCAAACCGCTCTCTCGGTTGGAAAGGTGTCGCATTGTCCATAGCGATTGCTGAACAAAACAGCCGCGCAATTGGCTCACGCTTGCACCGCGCAGCACTGATCACTGCGGCGGCAACCATGGCACGGTGTCATGAAGATGATACTTGGATCGGACGGCGGCTGAATTTTCTTACCGCTGACGATATCGCTGCGATCAACCACCTCCACGCAGAGGATACGGTTAAACTATCCAAGCGTTTTTTTTGGCGGCTCACAACCCTTTCAGCCCGCTGCAGCAGCTCCCGTTGACCCGTTTGGCCCAGCGCACCTTGGCGCTGGCGAACTGGTCGAGGCGATGTCGCTTTATCGCCGGGCGCTGATAATCGAAGCTCCAACCGTCGCGCTCACTTCGCTACGGCGAATTACCTAATAATCAAGCGGCGCAACAGCGCGCGCGATCAGTTCGCGCGCATCTGGGACTAACGACGTCAGATGCGGCAGATCGTTGACGCAAAGAAAGCGGACATCGCCCGCCACCGCCGCCAAAAGCGCGCCGTGCGCCGCCTCGGAATCGACCGCGCCAGCTCCTCGCAAATGAATGTAGTCACGAGTCTTCTCAGTCACCGCGCGTCCCATAGCCAGACAGGCGTGGTTGTGCAGCGCTTGTGGCGAAAACTGGTTTATATCGCGGAACCGGTGGCTGATATTAGCGCAAAAAGCGACTGAGCGACTGGCGAACAACTGCTTCATCACCGGTCGGCTGAACGGATGAACAACATGGGCGGCGACGAAGACGCGGGTCAGGTCAAAGCCCGCCTCAAGCGCCGCATTCATCTGCATGAAATGGTTAAACAGCGCAGGATCGGCGCGCGATTTCGTTGAGGCGACCATCGGCGACAGGTCCACCCACTTGCCGCGCAGAACCGGCGATCCATCCCAAAACATGTCAGACGGAACAATCGGCGCGGTCAGAAAAACGTCATCGTTGAAGTAGAGAAAGCGGTCCGAAAGCCCCTCAATCCGCCACAATATGCTCTCAATTGCGAGGGAATTGAACGTCGGCAACGAAGTCTCAAATCCGCGAAAGATATGGCGGTGGTCGACCAGCGTTATCTTGGCCGTGATCGCAGCCGATAGCGAAGACAGATCAGGCCCCTGCCCGTCCACAACAATCCAGACACGGCGAACCCATGGCGCGTTCGCTTCGATTGAGCGCAGGCAGAACAGGATCTCATCACTATTCGCCCAGCGGTGCGGATTGATCCCATTCTCATGCAATGGCGCCGACGCGACGCCCAGATATCGCGCCCGTTTCGCCTTATGGGCCAGGTCATCACCATCGACCCATGTGATGACTGCGTCCATCGGGCCATTTTGCAAAATATCTTGGTCTGCGTCCGACATGATGAGCCTTCTGCGTGTCTCAAGAACTTGCAGATAGGGCGCTGTTCCTGAAGGGCGAGATGTTTTCTCGCGCTTTAGCCCAGCTTCTTCATGCCCGCCTCAATTGCCAATGTAGATCAGCATAGTGGAAGTGGTAATGTTCTTTAAGAACAGAGAGATCTCAGCCAGCACCATCTCTCGCTCAAGTGCCAAAACGCGTAAAACATCACACTCGCCGCCAGTGTAAAGATGGCAAGACCCAAGCGGGTGGGAACAGCTATTTCGCCACCCATTGCGACCATGAGGCCAAGGTGGAGGAGGATTAAGGGCACTTTTGAGGGGTTCTAAATTCTGATTGGCCGAAACGTATTTCTCGACGCGCCCGAAAACAAGGACTGGACGGCGGGGCCGGGACGCCTGATGATTTCCGGTGAAAGGAACGCCCATGCTCCGCATTCTCTTACCTATCATCGCCTTTGGTTTTTGCGCCCAGGCTCAGGCCCCCAACCCGTTCGCCAGTTTCGATAAAGCTAGCGAACCTGTGCTTAACGATCCGCATGATCTGGCGATGGGGCCGGACGGGCATCTTTATATCGCCGACAAGTTCGGCAATCAGATCGTAGTGATGGACGCTGAAACGCTGGAAGTGATCCGCACAATCGGTGAAGGGGCGATGTATGGAGTGCACGACATCGCCTTTGATCGCGATGGCAGGTCAATCGTCGCAGTCACAGGCCTAAGCGCAGCGCTGATCTTTAACGACCTTGAGACCTCAAAACCCGAACCGGTCGCCGCGTATCGCGCAATGAATACCGAGGGCGCGCTGATCCATTCCACAGGCCGCATCTTCGTGATGGCCAGCGGTCAGGGCGTTGTCGGCGCCTTTGACGGTGATGAGTGGGTTAACGGCAAGGGCGGGCATCTTGGCGCCCATGACATCGCCGAGGCCCCGAACGGCGATATCTGGGTCGCGGACAACGCGAACAGGCGACTGGTGCGATATTCCGTCGATCTGGCACAGCTGCAGATCCTGGATCATCTGAAATTCGGCTTTGTCGGGCCGCGATACATGGACATCGATGAATGGGGACGGTTGATCGTGGCCGATCAGGATGCGCATCGCATTCTGCTGATCGATCCCGAAGGCCCGGACGGCGGCACGCTGATCGGCGTGTTGGGCGATGGTGCGCCCGGGATCGGACCCGGCAAATTCGATGACCCTGAAGGCGCATTGGTCGATGGTGGGCGATACTATTTCGCTGACAGCGACAACAACCGGATCGTGCGATATGTGGTGGTGGTAAACTGAATGGTCAGGTTGCAGACGTTGAATGCGTCTGACACTTTGCTCAATTACACGGCAAGGAGCGTCCGGTGAAAGGCAAAGAGATTTCTGATATCGCGGAACAAACGATCACACCCTATTTCACCGTTAAAGACGCGGATCGCCTGATAAATTTTTTGATCGCAGCGTTCGTCGGTGCAACCGTTGTCAAGGAAAGCAGATATGACGACGGTAGGTTTCAACACGCGCGCTTCTTGATTGGCAACTCATTGATCATGTTGAATGAATGTACTGAAGACTACCTTGCCAACATCTCTCAGATGCACATTTACGTCGAAAATGCGGACAAAACCTACCAAACCGCGCTGCGCTTTGGGGCGGCATCATTGATGGAGCCAAACGATCGTCCACATGGGGACCGAATGGCAGGCGTGAAGGACCCATGCGGCAACGTTTGGTGGATGGCTTCGCATCAATCTTAACGAACGGATCGGTCGATTTACCGATGCGATTGCTGGGTTCAAAGCCGCCCGTCCAAAAGGAGGGGCGACCTCGGAAATTTTACTTGATCGCCTGAACCTCAGACCGCCCCTACATATTCCCCACGCGCCGGGTAGTTTTTCTCAATTGCAAAATCAAGCGCGCCCAGCAGTTCCGAGAAATGCGGGCGGACGAATGGCATCGTCTGAACCGCGCCATAATACAGGGTGCGGTCAGGGCCGACCATGAAGAGGCCGGGTTCAGAGAACAGCGCTGGTTCCTCAATCCCGATCGACGTCATCCCGCGTGAGGTTTAAATTTAGAGGCCCCAGTCCTTCGCGTCAGACAGCGGCAGGCCATAAGCGACCCGCAACGGCGCTGCCAGTTTATCAGCCATGCCTTGCGCACGTTCTTCTGTGTCGGACGAAATGGCGATGGTTGTGACGCCGCGCTTCTCAAATTCTAGCGTCAGCTTGGCCAGTTCATCAAGATACTTGGCGCAAAGCGGGCAATGCAGGCCCCGGTAAAAGCAGACGACCGTCCCTTTGTCGGACCCTTCGCCGACAAGCGGCAAAGAAAGGTCAGGGGTTGGTTTTCTGGGGATCAGCATTCTTCATCTCCGGTTTTTGAGTTCATGGGCAGAGTTAGTCATCGCACGGGATAAGCGCGACTGGCTGGCGGCTTTCCTCACGCGAAGTTGTGTGCTTTCGTGGCGGCATGACAACAAAACTCGACCACATCATCATTGGCTGCCTCGATCTCAGCGTAGATCAGGCCGCTGTCGCCATGAAACTCGGCATGCCGCCCGCGGCGCGGGGAAAACACGACATGATGGGCACTCACAACGCCCTTTGGAATATGGGAGAGTTCTATATTGAACTTGTCGCCATCGATCCCGAAGCTCCGGATCCTGGCCGCCCTCGCTGGTTCGGGCTGGGCGACCCCGACATTCGGGCGCATCTGGCTGAAGGCCCGCGACTGATCAACTGGGCTGTTTCAACCGATAATGCGGAAGCGCTTATCGCCGCCGCGCCTGTCGACCTGGGGCCTGTCGAAAGTTTCACTCGTTCCGATCTGCGTTGGAAACTGGCGGTTCCTGTCGATGGCGTGCCGGGTAAAGAAGGCGCCTTTCCGTTGACGATCCAATGGACAGAAGGAATGCATCCGGCTCAACGTCTGCCAGATATGGGTTCTCGGTGTGAGGCGCTGGCCGTAAGCCATCCCGATGCAGCTGAGATTTCAGCCGCGTTAGGCGCAGTTGAAGGTCCAGTCGAGATTTCAGAAGGCCCCGCCAGCCTGTCAGGCCGGATCGCCCGCTCAGATGGCCAAATAGTAACTTTCGACTAGTTCAGTCCAGCGACAGCTTCATGCCAGTGTGGCTGTCGGCAAAGCCAAGTGATTGGTAGAACCTTAGCGCATCTGCGCGGGATTTATCTGTCGTCAACTGCACCAGTCCACAGCCCCGGTCCCGGCATTGTTCAATCGCCCATTTAAAGAAATCTCGACCCAAACCTGCACCCCGATGCGAAGCTGCGATACGCACGCTTTCGATCTGGCCGCGCCACATGCCCAGCCGCGACAGCCCGGGAATAAAGCTGATCTGCATACAGCCAACCACACCGTCCGCATCCGCAACAGCAAGCAATTGATTTGGGTCGGCGATGATCGCCTGAAACGCACCTACGTAAGCAGGACCAGGCGGGTCGCTAGCGTCTTCGCGCCCCTGCCCCGGCGGATCATCCGCCAACAACGCGACGATCGCGCCAAGATCATCCCGATCAGCGGCGCGAAAAGTCGCCACGTCTTAGTAAGCAAGGTTGTTAGACAGCACGATCCGAATGGCCATGATCCCCAACAGCACAACGATCGGCGCGAAATCGAGGCCGCCGGTTTGCGGCAGGAACTTCCGGACGCGGCGATATACAGGTTCAGTCACTGCGTTCAAACTTGACCAGACCTGATAGATAAAGGGCTGCTTAATATTCAACACGTTAAATGAGATTAACCAGCTCATCACTGCCTGAATGATGATGATCCACCACGCCGATGTCAAAATGACGTCCAGAATTTGCACAAGTGAGGACATGTTTTCTCCGCTTTTCTCGCCCAACAGGTAGAGACGCCCGGGCTTGGAAGCAAGTGCTTCACAAGCTTACCCGGGACGTGTACTTTTTAGAAACTATAGACTTGAATTGATGAGATGGATTTATGGTCAATCGAAATCGAACATCCGATGAGGGGGATGCTGTGACGACCCTGTCGGTATTCGATTTGAATATGGCGTCGGCTTACTATGCGTGTGTGTTTGACGCAGAGATCGACGAAAGCGCAAAAGCTGATCTTCGAGAGATGAAAATCGGAGAAAGACGGTTCCTGCTGAAACTGCACAAATCAACCCCACTGCCGCATGATCCCCTTTGTCGCCGAAGTAGAGGATGCGGATGTCTGCGTCGCGCGCAGCGCCACCAATGGCGGGACAATCGTTGATGCAGTGGTCGATGGGCCAGATCATCGCCGAACAGGCGCTATTCGCGATCCATTCGGGTCAAGCTGGCGGGTGACCAAAAAGGTTTAGCCAAGCGTAAGCCACCCTGCATTCCAACATCAGCACGACGTTATCAAAAGCGTTCGCAGGCAGCCCTACCGCCAAGCCAGCAGCGCCAAGCCAAGCACAGACGCCGCAGCGCCCAACCAAACGGTTCCAGCGGCCCAACCATGGCCCAGCGCCGCCTCCCACAGGATCACGAAACTGGGGGTGAGGTACGTGTACGCCATGACCTTTCCGGATGGCAGGCGCAGCGTTGCGAACTGGATGCAAAGGAATGACATCATCGTCGCCCCGATCGCCGTATAAAGGATCGTGATCCAGACAATCGCAGGCATCGCGGCCCAATCTGTCCGAACCAGATCTTTGCCCGCCCAGATCGCAATCAGGATCATCGCCGCGACGATGGTGCCAAAGGCGAAAGCTGCTACAGGTTCCCCTCTGTTCAGCTTTCGCACCAGCGGCGCATAGAACGCATGGGCTGCGGCCCCAAAGAAAAACAGCTTTTCGCCGGGGCCGACTTCGAAGCCCAGAATGGCTTCCACATCCCCCCGGAAAATTACCCAGACCGCCCCGGCACCGCCTATTGCGATAGCCAGCGCATTGAAGGGCGTGGTGACCTGGCGGAGGAGGAGATAGCCGAAAATCGCGCTCATAACCGGGGTTAGCGTGAAGACAGCGCCGGTTGAGACGGGATCAGTGATCTGCAGCGCCTCAAACATCGTGACGAAGTACAGCGCCATGGTTGAGCCGAGCAGGACATAGCGCCAGGGCGCCGTTGTGAAATGCCGCGTTTCCATTCCGCCACTGAAATAGGCGACCATACCCATGGCGATGGCGGCGATAACAAAGCGAACCGCGTTAAACGCGCCAGGATCGAGGTAAGGCGCAGCCATCCCGCCCAGCGAGAACGACCCTGAGACGAGAGCGGCGAACAGGAACATCGCGATGTGGCCTTTGGCAGGCTCCGTCATTTGGGGGATGGTTTTCGGTTCACCAGCACGATGCCGATGGCGACCAGAACGAGTGCGCCGACAATGGCGATTGAGACGTTCTCACCCAGGATCTGCCAGCCAGCCAGCACGCCAAAGACCGGCGCAAGGAACCCGAACGACGCCATGTTCGACGCCGGGTAGATCGACAATACCCAGAACCATGTCAGGAACCCAACACCGACTACGATGAGAGACTGAAACAGGAAGATGCCAAACAGCAGATACGTCATCTCACGATAGGTATCGCCTGTGTAGAACGCGATTCCAATCATCACAGGGGCCGAGATGGCAAGCTGGTAGATAAGCTGCATCTCAGGGCTCGCCTTCGACATCTTCGTGGTGCGTGCTGTAAGCGCAATACAGGCCCACAACATTGCGCCAAGCAGGGCCATGATATCACCTTTCCAGGCGTCATCTCGCGCTGCGATCTCTTGATCCGACAGCGCCAGCACGACGCCACAAACCGCCAGCAATAATCCGAGGACACGCATCTTGGTTAGCTTTTCCCCAGGAATCAGGAAATGCGCGCCCAGCGCGACCCACATCGGCATCGTGTAAAAGAGGATCGAGATGCGGGCGACGGATGAGAACTCAACCGACTTGAACAGCAACATGAATTCGGCTGAAAACAGAAGGCCGGTAAAGATGCCGGGGATCAGCGAACCGTCTTTAAGTGAGAGCCGTCGCGCCATCAGAAAGGCGAACAGCATAACAACCGGGAAGGCGACGGCGGATCGCATGCCAGCCTGAAAGATTGGCGCCATGCCTTCGTTCACCAGCTTGATCAGCGCCTGGTTAAGGCCCATCGCAGCCGAAAATCCGACAAGGGCGACAGCCCCCAATGCGTCAATCCGATCCTTACGCGGCATACCCGCTCCCATCTATTTCTCTCCATAGACTGCCGCCGCGTTCCGAAAGCAATCCCTCGTTCACCTGACCTAACGACTTGATTTCGCGCCAGCGACGTCCAATCAAAGGATGAACCGAAGGATATCGCCATGACTACGCCCCTCTACCGAGACGACGCCTATCAGACCTCATGCGAGGCGACCGTTCTGGCGGTGAACGATCAGGGCAGGATCATCCTTGACCAGTCGGTGTTCTACCCAACTGGCGGTGGCCAGCCCGGCGATGACGGCGTGATCCGTTGGGACGGCGGTGAAGCGGTGATCACGACAGCCGTTAAGGGTGACGGGACTGAAGTAGTGCATGTACCTGCTGAGGGCGCCACGACCCCTCCCGTTGGCGCAAAAGTCACGGCAGAGCTGAACGAAGCGAACCGCGCCCTTTACCGACGCATCCACACCGCCTTGCACCTTATGTCCGTCGTAATCCCCCTGCCCGTCACCGGTGGCGCGATCAGCTCCCTTAAGGGCCGGTTGGACTTCAACATGCCCGAAACCCCTGAAGACAAGGAAGCCATCGCCGAGGAACTAAACGCCCTGATCGCTGGCGACCATGCCGTAACCGAGGAATGGATCAACGACGAAGAACTAGCCGCCAATCCCGGCCTCGTCAAAACCATGCGCGTAAAGCCGCCCGTTGGTCAGGGACGTGTGCGGCTGGTCCGAATCGGCGCCGGAGAGGCGACAGTTGACTTGCAACCTTGCGGCGGCACGCATGTGCGGTCCACGGCAGAAATTGGGCGGATCCGGTTGGGCAAAGTTGAGAAGAAGGGTAAAGAAAACCGGCGGGTGAATTTGTTCTTGGAAGGTTAACTCTTCACTCCAAACCAGGTTAGTCAGCGTCAGTATGCATCCGCTGAAAAGCATCAAGCATAGCGTCCGAATCGGCGAAAAACTCAGTGCGTAACTTGTCCGCAAATTCAGGTGGCGCCAGAGTTTCTGGATCGTGCTTGTCCGACCATTCAAAGATCGCCAGCATGATCTTGCTGAGGTCTTTTCCCTTTTCAGTCAGCGAGTATATCACTTGCCGTCCGCTTGCAGGGTCCTTCTGCCGACTGACGATGCCCTGTTCTACTAGCCGCGCCAACCGGTCCGTCAAGATGTTTGTTGAAATGCCTTCACCTGCATCCTGAAATTGCTGAAAACGCGTGAAGCCAAAGAACATCATGTCGCGAATGATCAATAGCGTCCATCGGTCGCCAAACGCACCAAGCCCAAACCGAAACGGACAACAATTCGCATCATAAACCATGGCCTTCGGATAGCAGAGCGCCGCAACGCTTGCAAATAACAAGTCGTTCCTTATTATCACTTGCGAATCACAAGTGATTTACCGGAACTGCCTTGTAGCCTGCGAAATCAATGGATGGATAATGAAGCAACCTGTATTTCCACGCTCCTTGAAGCGACCATCCTATTGCGCGTCAGGTCTCGTACTCGGTGTGCTGCTCAGCATCCTTGGATCCTTCACGCCCATGGCAGTCTACGCTTCCGGGACAAACGATGGCCCAGACCCACTTTGCACCAAAATGATGAGTGACCAGATCGAACTATGTGCGCAAGGGATCGAACGCTTTCCGAACGGCGGATCGCAATGGATCAGGATACACTTGTTCGAAAGCTACACTGGGGCGCAGCCGCATAATGAATATTTCATTTGGCAGACCTGCGGTGAGACAGAATACCGGATCGTCACACGGGAACCGAACCATCTGCCAACGATCCAGCGAACGAAGACGGTCGACGCAAAAGGAGACAGCGAAGTTCACCGGACTCTAAGGTTTTTTGGCAGGGCTGCTTGCGAAGTTACGGCCTGAATTGCCAAGGGCAGGTCATCAAGCCGGGGCAAACAGGTACAACGTTTCTTTTGACTGGTGCATAGGGGGTTTTGCCGAAATTGGTGTTTGATGAAAATGTGCCGTGGGTCTCCAGGCCTACCGTTTCCAATCCATCAACAGGGCGTACATGGTGGGTTTAAAGCCCCACTACTTCCGCCGGTCTGCTGGCTTCACCAGCGATAACCCAATCATCATCAACGCCAGTGCGGCCCAAACCCACGCCGAATGTCGTTCATCATAGAACGCCATACCCAACAATACGCCGGTCGCAGTGACGATATAGCCGACCTGACTTGCGAATACCGGGCCTGAGCGATTGATCATCCATACGAACCCGAAATAAGCGCCAATATGGACGATACTGCTTGCGATCACCGCCAATTCGGGTGGCCCCATTAAGGTAATATCGAAGAGGACATCCAACCCGAATGTCACCGGCGCCAATAAGACAACGCCACCAACACTAAGGCCCCACATCACGATGACCGTGCTTATCCCTTTGGGCTGCAACCGCGCGATCCAGATATTTTCAGCGGCATAGGACACTGCGACCAGCACTGGCAGTGCAACATAGATCGCTATCTCGGGCGACGGCAGCGATGTAGACGGCAGGGTGATCAAGGTCACCGCGATAACGCCAAGTCCAAGGCCCATAGCCCGCCGGATGTCCAGTTTTTCGACTCCGAAAGGCAGGGCGATCAACAAGGTCGCCATCGGGACCAAAGACAGGATCATGACATTCACGCCAACGGGAAGGTGCCGGTACGCCTCGTAGGATATTGAGTTTGGAAAAGCCGTGCCCAGAAACCCGCAGCCAAGGAAAAAGAAAGCAGCGAACCGGCTGATCGCCGGACGTTCCCGCCGAACAATCAAGACAATGCTGAACACCACGGCCGCGATCAGCGCGCTCCAGAATGTGATCGCCACCGGGTGATGCCCGGTTGAGACCGCCAGTTTCGACAGCGGCCCGGTCACACCCCAGCTTAGCCCGCAAAAAAACAGAACAATCCATGCGGTGATATCGCGGGTTGGGGCGGCAGCGGCGGTCATGGGGTCTCTTTCGTAGAACCCCAGACCCATCGCCGCCTTACGCCATCAGGTCAAGCTGCGGCTTTCGCGCGGAAGTATGCCTGCGTTCCTTCGTGCTCTACTTGATCGAACGGCAGAACGTCTTCCGGCTGATAGGCGACGCCATTGGCAAGGCGTTCGTAGATCGGTGCGAAGTCCTGCATGGCGGCCTCCAGCAGTTCCTCAAAACTGTCGATTACAAAATAGGTCTGCTGGAAATCATCTATGCGGTAGTTGGTGCGCATTACCCACTCAAGATCGAACTGAACGCGATTGGGTGAAGCGTCTTCAAGCGCAAACACCGTTTCTGTAGGCGAAGACATAATGCCAGCGCCGAATAAACGCAGATCACCGGCCTCGCGGATCAGACCAAACTCAATCGTGTACCAGTAAAGCCGCGCCAGATTTTCAAGTCGCCCCAGTTTCAGCGCCCGCAGGCCGCCCTGACCGTAAGCCTGCATGAAATCAGCGTAAACCGGATTGGCCAACAACGGGACATGGCCAAAAACGTCGTGAAAGACATCAGGTTCCTCGATGTAGTCGATCTCATCAGCATCGCGGATGAAGCAGCCTGCCAGGAAACGGCGATTGGCGAGATGATCAAAAAATGCCTCATCCGGAACAAGGCCGGGTACGCCGACGATCCGCCAACCTGTCAGCGCCTCTAATCTGTCGGATAACAGTTCGAAATCCGGAATGCCGCCATCAGATAGTTTCAACGCTTTGGTTGCGTCCATGAACGACTGGCAGGCGCGGCCCGGCAGGATCTCCATCATGCGCCGGTAGAGAGCATCCCAGCGGCCATGCTCACAATCGGAGTAAGCGCACCAGCGCTGACTAATGGTGTGGTCGGCGGCGACAGGGCCAGTTTCACGGCGAGTGCGGGTGGACACGGACATTTTTGGGGGCTCCTTCAAGGGTATGAACGATTCTCGCCAAAATCAGATGGAATTTCCTGCCAATCTCATCGCCATTTTGCGGAAATTCTGATATGTTCTTCACATGAACTCAAAATCTGAGAAAATCACTCTTGATGCGTTGGATCTTGCTATCCTTCGCCATCTGCAGACCGACGGTCTCGCGACGCTAGATGCACTAGCTGAGGCGACAGCCATGTCCTCTGCATCTGTCTGGCGGCGCGTCCGGTCTATGGAAGAAACAGGGATTATCCCCCGCCGGGTCGCGCTGGTCGATCCGATGCGTGTTGGCCTGACGTTATGCGCTTTTGCAGATGTCAGTTTACAGGATCATTCACCAACCCACCGAAACAGCTTTGAAAGCTTCGTTCAAACCGCTGCAGAAGTGATGGAATGCCATGCCACATCAGGCGGGCGCGGTTATCTGCTGAAAATCAGGGTCGCAGACATGGCTGAGTATGAGGCGTTTCTGATGGGGCGTTTACTGGCCCATCCATCGGTGGCATCCGCCAACAGCGGATTTGCGCTCAGAGACGTGAAATACACGACGGCCCTGCCGCTATAGGCAGGCATCATATGCCAGAACGGCCTGACTGCGACGATCATAAGAGCCTGACACAGCTTCCTCAGCTGAGGCAACCGTAGCCAGCGCGCCTTCAATCTCAGACCCCGCAACCCGGATCTGGCCCAGCGCGCCGTTTGTCAGTCGGTCGTCCGCATCGATTGTGAAAGTGATCTTGGCACCCGGCGACATACTGGCCAGCGACATCTGGATCTTGTCATCGCCATCAGTAATCGGCGTAGCGGACAGGACCATGTCTTCACCTGCGATTAGCTCAAACGGCTGAAACACTTCAACACCCGCGCCAGCGTCAATCGTGTCGAAGATCAGCTTTCCGGCGGATTTAGACAGGTCAATGGTAACTTCCAGCGCGCCGGTTGCACAGTCAGCCTCATTGGTAATGCTGAATCTATCCTTTGGTGCACTTTCAGCAAAAGAGAACCTGATTTCAGCCGCCAACGGCGTCGCGATAAGCATGACCCCGCCGGTCACGAGTGTGCTTAGGGAATACATATCAGCCGTTCCGCTATTTGTTTAGTTAGGAGCTAGAGCGCCGCATCGTCCTGGCAATGGTCTACCGGCACCAAATAAAAGCTAAGTTAGAAATTTCGTTGGAATGCACTGGAAATCGCTTGAGATCGCCAGCAAGTCATCAAGAAGGCTGAAGCGGCCATGGAAATAAGAAAACTCGACCATGTGAATGTTAGAACCACGCATCTCGAGGTAATGATCGACTGGTACACACGCGTCCTTGGCATGCGACGCGGCGAGCGGCCCAATTTCCCCTTCCCCGGCGCCTGGATGTACGTCGGTGACCATCCTGCGGTACATCTGGTTGGTATCGAGGGGGCGCCCGCCACGGGTTCAGAGACGGCGCTGAAACTGGAACATTTTGCTTTTTCTGCAACGGACTCTGCGGGGTTTGAGGCGAAGCTGAACGATATGGGTGAAGCATTCCGCATCAGTGTTGTCGCCGATTTTGGCATCACGCAATACAACGTCTGGGACCCGGACGGGAACCACATCCATATTGATTTCAGGGATGAGAGCTGACCTGCCGTTGCCTCGCTCTATTGGCATATCGCAAGGCCAGCGCTAAACCACCAGAATGCTGACCCGCTTCGCCTTCCTTCTGCTTTCCTTCATTGTGCTGATTGCATCGCAGACCGGTTTCGTCGCCCCAGCGCTTGTCATCCCGGCGGCGCTTGGCGTGGTCTTTTTCCTCATACTGGTCCTGCGCCGCCCGTCAGGCCCCACAGGGCGCAGCAGGTTTGGCAAACGCAAGCAAATCATCGTCGACGGATCGAACGTGATGTACTGGAAGGATGGCGAACCGCGATTGGATAGCGTCGTTGAGGTCATCATTAACTTGACTAGGCAGGGATTTGCGCCGGGCGTCATTTTCGATGCAAACGTCGGTTATCTGCTAACCGGAAAGTTCAAGAACACCAACGCGATGGCAAAATTGCTGGGCCTTCCGGAAAAGCGTGTCATGGTCGTGCTCAAAGGCGAACCGGCAGACAGGTTCATCCTTCAGGCCGCTCGCGAACTAGGCGCCCGTGTTGTATCAAATGACAGATTCAGAGATTGGGTTGAGGATTTTCCCGAGATTGGTGATCCCGGGCATGTCATCAAGGGCAGGTATCAGCAGGGCGACGTCAAGCTGCTGACAGATGCCTGGGAATAGGCGCGTTACCGTCTATTTCTGCACTTTGAAATAGTCGCTTTTCGATATGCGGTAGTACCCCCCCACGGCACCGGCTGGAGGCGACTGGCGCAAACGTCGCGACCTTTCGCGTTTCGGGATGATAGCACCTCAATTCGCGGTTCTGGTCCCAGTCATCCATGCTCAACTTGACCGGCACAAAACCGCGCACGACGGATGTGGCGGGGGCTGCGGCGCTGGAGTTGCAGGCTCAGGCGTAACAACAGTCGCCACCGGCAACGATTGCCCGCCCGGCGTGAAATAGAAATCGCCGGTCAGAGAGGTCGATTCCCACGGCAATTGTCGGTCACCAGTTGCATCCAGCACCTCGCGTCGAACCTGCTTGAAAGTCTCTTCGATCTTCAGGCCCGGCGTGCGGATGGCCCGGGCCAACGCTTCGGTGAACGGGCTGTTATTAGCGGCGCCATCCGCTGCAACATCGCCTGGCGCCGTTGAATAGCTGAGCAACGCGCCTCGCGGCGCATCCATCCGGGCAAGCCCCCGGGTATGGGACCGCGTGAAGGACCAGAACGGATCATCCCTGCACGCATCAAGGATGATGATCGACAATCCGGCGCCGCTGGCCCCGATTATGTCGAGAACCCATTGCGCCTCAATCGTCTCGTATTCCAAATCAGGCTTGGCCGAAATCGTCGCATCAACCGGGATGAGATAGTTCTTCCCATCCACCTGCACGCCGTGCCCGGCATAGTAAAACGCCGCAACGGCGTCTGGCCCGGCGCTGCGCACAGTCTGCGAGAACGCGCGTATTTGCTGTTTCATTTCTATCTGGTTGGCGTCGACTACCGTCGTCACCGCAAACCCAGCATCACGCAGGGCCGCTGTGGTCAACGCCGCATCGTTCGGCGGGTTGGCGAGAGAGGCGGTCTCATATCCGCCATTCCCTATGACCAGCGCAAATCGTTCAGCCGCGGCAGAGCACGCGGTCAAAACCACCAAGGCTGTGAGTAAGAAAGGTGCAAGCTTCATTGTCTTTGCTCCATTACTGGCCCCGCCGAAAGCTAAACTAAACCATGACGACGCCAAGTTGAATTGCAGCTATGCTGAGACCCGGATCAGAGCGCGCGGAACACCTCATTAGTCGATGCAGAAGATCACGCGACACGATATCGGAGCGGCGAACATGGAAAAATACCTCAGCGCGATGCTGGAACGCGGGATGAAGAAGTCCGGCGCTTTGCAGGTCACCTTTCCTTCCGGCGACGTAAAAGTGTTTGGCGACGGATCAGACCCGGTCGCCAAGATCCGCCTGACCGACACCGCCGCTGTTCGCGCCGCCTGGTTCGACCCGAACCTGCAGTTCGCTGAGCTTTACATGGATGGCCGCCTGATCGTTGAAGAAGGCAGTCTTTACGACTTCATGGCCCTCGCAAAAGCCAATGGCGCGAAAAACTTCGCCTCAGCCGGCGCCGTCACACGCGAAGTGGGCCGCATGATCCACCGCAAACTGCGCCGCCACGTCCTGCCCGAAACCGCCAAGGGCAATGTCGCGCATCACTATGATTTGGATAAGAGCCTGTTTCGCCTCTTCCTCGACACTGACCTTCAGTATTCCTGCGCCTATTACGAGAATGGCGACGAAACGCTGGAAGAAGCCCAGCGCAAGAAAAAGCGCCACATTGCAGCGAAAATGTTGCTCAAACCCGGCCAACGCATTCTGGATATCGGCTGCGGCTGGGGCGGCATGGGCATTTATCTCGCGCAGGCCACCGGCGCAGATGTCACCGGCGTGACGCTGTCTGAAGAACAGCACCGCGTCGCCAACCAGCGCGCCGCCGATCTGGGCATTGCTCATCGCTGCCGGTTTCTCTTGCAGGATTATTGCAAGGTAGAAGGCCAGTTTGATCGCGTTGTGTCTGTGGGCATGTTCGAACATGTCGGCCCGCACCATTTCGACGAATACTTCCAGACGATCCATAAACTGCTGACAGATGACGGCGCGGCCCTGATCCATTCCATCGGGCAGGCAAAGCAGAACCTATCCGATCCGCCGTTCATTGAGAAATACATCTTTCCGAACGGTCACATCCCGCCACTGTCAGAGACACTTCCTGCAGTCGAAAAGGCGAAATTTATGGTTAAGAACATCGAAATCCTGACCAAACACTACGCCTATAGGCTGAACGAATGGCGCAAACGGTTCCACGAGAACCGCGAAGAAGTGCTGAAGCTGTATGATGAACGCTTCTTCCGGATGTGGGACGTCTATCTGATCGCATCCGAGATCAGCTTCCTCTATGGCAAGCTGACCAACTTCCAGATTCAGCTGACCAAGCGCCACGGCGAGGCGCCGCGCAACCGGAACTACATTCAGGAAGAAGAGGCGCGGCTGGCCAAGCTGGAGCCGCCTCTCTGACGGCAATGTCTGCGGCAGCGGTCAGAGCAATATTTGACCTCATCCCAGACCTTCGCCCACTTTTTCCGCCACGCATAAGGCCGCCCGCAGGTTATGCAGGTCTTTTGCGGCAGGTCTGATTTACGGCGCATGCGGGTCATTCTGCAGTCTCAAGTCTCATACGGCTTTACATAGCGCGCGCCGTATTAGTTTCTTGCGGCGAGGCCTCGAAAATGAGATTGGAATGTCATGCGGTCCCGTAGCTCAGCTGGATAGAGCAGCCGCCTCCTAAGCGGCAGGTCAGAGGTTCAAATCCTCTCGGGATCGCCATTTTATGTTCGCTTTACGAACATAAAATGGCGGTCGAAGAACCTAAAAGCTCGGATCTCACGCGACAGCTTTTTGGCGAAGCCAAACAGCGAGAGCCCGCGCAAACCCATCTAAACGCTTTCTCCCCAAGCCACGAAATCCCACAGCCACCTAACCCCACGCCTCACCCCACGCACCCCTTCCCTCGCCCACCAAATCCGCTACCCTCCGCCGCAAACCGCGAAGGACCACACATGACTGACACCATCACTGCCGCCGAGGTCGAAGCCTTCTACATCGACCAGTTCGCCCCATGGGTAAAAGCGCTCGCCATCAAGGTCGAAACTGCCGACGGCCCCAAATCCACCTACCGCTTGCCGATGAGCCAAGACCTGGTCCGCGGTGGCGGCACGCCCGTTCTATCAGGCCAGGCAATCTCAGCCGCCGCTGACACAGTGACAGTCTTGGCCCTAATGTCAGCCAACGGACGCTACCGAAACTGCACAACCGTCGACATGACAGTCCACTTCATGCGCCCAATCGTCGACGCCGACGTGATTTTTGAGGCTGAAGTGCTGTCAAATGGCCGCCGCATGGCGACCACACGGATCACTGGACGCGCAGACGGGTCACCAAAACCAGCGATCTCTGCAACGTTGGCATTTGCTTATCTGGAAGACTAAGCGCGGCGGCACAATTAATTGACCGCATGGTCGGCTTATTCTATCCAAGGGCTCACAGGAGATTCCCCACATGACGCCAAAAGTCCGCGCCGAAAAAGTCACAGCGACGATGATGGAGCATGACAAAGCCTCTAACTGGCTGGGTATGAAGGTTGTGGAGTCGGACGAAGGCCGCGCCGTTCTGACGCTAGAGGTCAAAGACCATCATCTGAACGGCCATTACATTTGCCACGGCGGGTTCATCTTTACCCTCGCTGACAGCGCCTTCGCCTTCGCCTGCAACAGCTACAACCAGAACGCCGTCGCGCAGACCAATGACATCACGTTCGTCGCGCCAGGCAAGCTGGGCGACGTGTTGACTGCGACCTGCGAAGAACAATCAAAAACCGGCCGTTCCGGCGTTTACGACGCCAAGGTTACCAACCAGAACGGTGAGACAATCGCCCTGATGCGGGGCCGGTCCCGCAACATCAAGGGCCAACATTTTGAGGAGGATACACCATGACCGAAGCTTATCTCTGCGAGGGGCTCCGCACCCCCATCGGACGTTTCGGTGGCGCGCTATCCTCTGTTCGCCCTGACGACATGCTGGCCCACGCGATCCGCGAAGTAATGGCACTGACGCCCGGCCTGCCAAGCGAGGCGATTGACGATTGCATCATGGGCTGCGCCAACGGCGCCGGCGAAGACAACCGTAACGTCGCGCGCATGGCGACGTTGCTGGCTGGGCTATCGACATCCGTTCCCGGATCTACCGTCAATCGGCTCTGTGGCTCAGGCATGGACGCCATCGGCTCCGCCGCCCGCGCGATCAAGGCGGGCGAGGCAGAGGTCGTGCTGGCGGGCGGCGTAGAAAGCATGAGCCGCGCCCCCATGGTCATGCCAAAGGCCGATGCAGCATTTTCAAGAAATGCAGAAATTTATGACACGACCATTGGCTGGCGGTTCGTCAACACGAAGATGAAGGCGGCTTACGGCATCGATTCGATGCCAGAGACGGCTGAAAACGTGGCCGAGGATTTCCAGGTCAGCCGCGAAGATCAGGATGCGTTTGCTTTGCGCTCGCAGGAAAAGGCCATCGCCGCGATTGAACGGGGCCGCCTTGCGAAAGAGATCACCGCCTACACGATACCTCAGCGCAAAGGCGATGCGATTGTGGTTTCGCAGGATGAACACCCCCGCGCGACCTCGCTGGAAAAGCTCGCCAAACTCCGCGCTCCGTTCCGCGAAGGCGGCTCAGTCACCGCAGGTAACGCATCTGGCGTGAACGACGGCGCGGCAGCAGTGATCATTGCATCCGGCGCAGCGGTCGAGAAATACGGCCTGACGCCAAAGGCCCGCATCGTTGGCATGGGCGTCGCAGGGGTTGAGCCACGCATCATGGGCATCGGCCCGGCGCCCGCCTCACAGAAACTGCTAGACCGCCTCGGCCTGAAGATCAATGACATCGACATCATCGAGCTGAACGAGGCGTTTGCCGCACAAGGCCTCGCCGTCACCCGCCAGCTCGGCGTGGCCGACGACGCCGATTTTGTGAACCCGAACGGCGGCGCGATCGCCCTTGGCCACCCCCTCGGCATGTCCGGCGCCCGCCTCGCACTTACGGCGGCGACGGAAATGCAGGAAGGCAACGGGACCCGCGCCCTTTGCACCATGTGCATTGGCGTTGGCCAGGGCATCGCGATGGTGCTTGAGAAGGCGTGAAACCCTGCATTAACCATAGTTAACAAAGAACGTGAAACTCAATTATATCAATACGTTGGTTTGATTTTCACGCGTGAGACCCTACCCGGTTTCACACCTAAGGGAGCCGACGATGAAAGACCTCACCCCCGCCAAATCCGATCTGAACCCCATCGAAATCGCCTCCCGCGATGAAATCGCCTCGGTCCAGCTAGCGCGGATGAAATGGTCCCTGAACCACGCCTATACCAACGTCCCGCACTACAAAAAGGCGTTCGATGAGGCGGGGGTTCATCCTGATGACCTGAAGACGTTGAGCGACCTCTCAAAGTTCCCGTTCACTGTGAAACAGGACCTCCGCAACAACTACCCGTTCGGCATGTTCGCCGTCCCGAGAGAGCGGGTCCAGCGCATTCACGCCTCCTCTGGCACCACTGGCCAGCCAACGGTCGTCGGCTACACCGCGAAGGACCTTGAGAACTGGGGAGAAGTCGTCGCGAGGTCGCTGAGGGCCGCAGGCATGCGCCCCGGTGACATGCTCCACAACGCCTACGGATACGGCCTATTCACCGGCGGCCTCGGCATCCATCTCGGCGCTGACGCGCTGGGCCTCACGACCATCCCAATCTCAGGCGGCATGACACAGCGCCAGGTTCGCCTGATCGAGGACTTCGGGGCCAAGGGTATCACTGTGACACCCTCCTACTGCCTCTCGATCCTCGACGAATACGCAGAGCAGGGGCTCGCCCCGAAGAAGTCCCCCCTAGAAGTCGGCATCTTCGGCGCTGAGCCCTGGACCAACGCGATGCGCCGCGAAATCGAAGACGCTTTCGACATGCACGCGGTCGATATCTACGGCCTGTCAGAAGTGATTGGCCCTGGCGTGTCGATGGAATGCGTCGAGACAAAAGACGGCCTCCACATCTGGGAAGATCACTTCTACCCAGAGATCATTAACCCCGAGACCGGCGATGTCTGCGAGGACGGCGAACTGGGCGAGCTGGTCTTCACCTCCCTCACTAAAGAGGCTTTCCCCATCATCCGCTACCGCACCCGTGACCTCACCCGCCTGCTGCCCGGCACGGCAAGGTCCATGCGGCGGATGGAGAAGGTCACGGGCCGTACCGACGACATGATCATCCTGCGGGGCGTGAATGTCTTTCCGACCCAGATCGAGGAACAGCTGATGACGGTGCCGTCCCTCGCGCCCCACTTTCAGATCGAACTGACCAAGGGTGATCGGATGGATCAGATGACAATCCATACAGAGCCCGCAAAGGCTGGGATTGTAGCTGAATCCACCGCCCAGGCCGGGGCCGAGGAGCTGGCGAGGAAGATCAAAGCCTCCATCGGGATCACAGCGAAAGTCTTGGCGGGGAAGGTTGGCAACGTACCCCGATCACAGGGCAAGGCGGTCCGGCTGATCGACAATCGGCCCAAGGACTAACGCCTTGGCCCGGCCCATCGCCAAAGACCATGACCTGAAGCGCGGCGCGATCCTGAAAGCCGCCGCGCGAACCTTTGCGGATGAGGGGTTTGACCGCGCTTCGATGGCCGGACTGGCGCGGGCTGCGGGCATTTCGAAGTCGCTGATCTACCACTACTACCCTTCGAAAGAGGCGCTGCTATTCGACATCCATTTTACCCACCTTTCGGCGCTGAAGGGGGCTGTGGAAGGCGTCGAAGGGGGACAAGATGCCCAGGCTGATCTCAGAACTGTTGTCCACGTGATCCTTGAAGCTTACCGAAATGCGGACGCAGAGCATAAGCTTCAGCTGGAGGCGCTAGGCGCCCTTCCGGATGCTGAGCGGAAGGTGCTGGAAGCGCTGCAACGGGACCTCGTAAAGCTGGTCTCAGAGGCTTTGGCCCGGGCGGCAGAGGGGCTGTTCACAGCGAAACCCGAAGCATTACGTCCTGCCGCGATGTCGCTTTTTGGGATGCTGAACTGGGTCTACATGTGGCACCGGCCAACCGGCGGGATCAGTCGGGCCGAGTATGCCGATATGGTGACGGATTTGATGTTGGGCGGCATGGCCCGGCTGGCCAGGGACGTGTGAAACGCGACGGGGTTTCACGCGTGAAACCTTCTATAACTATCTGTTTTATATAAATATTAGTATATAATTAACTTGTTGACGCCTGCGCCATTTCACACCTTTCAACGCAAACCTGCCTCCAACTGCGCCACTATCCCGCTACGCGCGATCTGCCTTCGGCGAGGATATTTTGGGCCAAAGATGCGAGGGGCGAAGCCCCCTAACCGCCGCCCCGATTAAGCACGACGGATATCACGCCACAGGTTCGCGCAGCATGGCCCAGTACTTCAATCCCAGCACAGGATCGCGGTCTGTCGCCACGACCTCAAAATCCAAATTTTCATAGTACGCCACAGTCTCTGCTGCAAATGTTTCAAGGTAGATGGGCTGCCGCGCCTGATCCGCTTCTTCCAGAACCGGGGCAAGTAGGGCTGCGCCATAACCGCTTTGCTGGACGTCCGGCGAGACGCCGATCACTTGAAGGTACCAGTGGTCGCGGTCGATCGCGTCTGCATGGACACCTTCCATATGCTCCATCACACCAAAGAACCGCTCAGACGCTTCATCACCGATCACTTCGGCATGGGTATTGAAGCCTGCGGCGACCAACCGTTCCGGGGGCATTTCAGTCTCACCCGGAACCAGCCAGATTGCGGCGGCCTCTAGCGGGTCGCCAAGCCCCTCTACCAACCCGAACAGGGCGCAATACCGCACCAGCGCTTCAAGGTGGAGGGGGAGAAGCGCCTCACGATCCTCAATCTCTGGAAAGGTCACAGCGGCGAGCGGGTCGTTGAACATGGCGGCGGCGAGGATATGGCCAACTTCTTCCGCGTCGTCCGTGTCGAGGTGGTCGGGGGTCATAGGTTTTCCTTCGGTCGAGCGCGTTTGAAGCGCCTTCCATGAATGAAAGTGCTGCCCCTGATCCAGCTAATTATGCGCTGATTTGCGGTTGGGTCAGCTAAAGTGTCGACAGACGCCAGATCAGCGCTTCTTTCGGCGTCGCATCAATCTGAACCCTTTTCGCATGATAAAGTGCACAAACATTTCCCCATCCGGAGAATACTCGAATGCCGCCCCAACCCAGGATGACTGGCTGTCATAGGGTCGACGTGTCTGGGACCGGTTGACGGCTGATATGACGCCAATGACGAGAAACGTGATTTGTATCGCAGCGCTGCGCGACGGGGACTGCATACAACCGGAGTGAGAATTACCCGCCTACCTTGCAGGAGCAATCTGACCATGACGACAAAGCTATTGCTGAGCTTGGGCGCCGTTCTTCTGTTTCTGGCTGCATGCGCACCGACCGAAAATGATCCAAAGCGGTCGCTTACCTATAAGGCGCCCGATCAGGAGGTTGAGCCCGGCTTTTCGCGAAATGAAGGTTTCAGAGGGCGTCAGACGTTTTGGTCGAGCAGAACCTCAAACAGATTTGGCCGCTCTCGGGGAACAATTCGGTCACGCAATTCCAGACGCGGACGCATCGGGCGTTAGTTTGCGCCAGTCAGCGCATGGCTGACGCTTGCAGTTATCACTCCACATCGCTGGTTCGGACTAAGGTCTGTTCTGAACACCTTCTTGCCCCGGTGGGCTTGGAGCTGCGGGCCCAAAAATCGACCCAGGCCTAACAAAGCCGCACTGCATCGAAGTAAAAAACCTATCAGCCTTGGCCAAACCAGATTGACGAAAATACAGCTATAGTTCTATCGCGGGATCGGGCACTTTCCATATCAGGCCATGCAATTGCTAATTCACCGGGGATAGAGATGACATACAAAACGCTCTCATTAGCGGTGGCGATCCTTTGCACTGCGGCTGCTTGCGTAGAAACCAGCGCCGGAAGCAATCGCTGGCGTTGCAGCGCCTTACGGAATTCAAATTAACGATCACTTTATTCGCCATTGGCGAGATAAACTGACGCTTAATGGCATTGGTGGCGGAACGCTCGGCGACTATGCCGAACGCATACAGACCACCCATGCTGATCAAATCAAACGCAATGGCGTCATCAAATTGTCCATCCTGGCGCTTTCGGGTGGCGGGCCTGACGGCGCATATGGTGCGGGTCTTCTAAACGGGTGGACTGCGCGTGGCGATCGGCCTGAATTTTCAACTGTAACTGGTGTCAGCACTGGCGCGATCATTGCGCTATTTGCGTTTCTCGGCCCTGAATACGACCAAAAACTGGAAGAAGTTTACACGCAGTATCGTACCGATCAGCTGATTGAGACGACGTTTTCTTCCGCCTTGACCGGTGGATCAGCTGTCACAAACACTGATGGATACCGTGGCCTGGTCGCAAAATACGTTGATGAGGACGTGATGCGGCGACTTCGCAATACAGCCAAAGCAGGCCGAACCTTGCTGGTCGGGACAACCAACCTAGATGCCGCCAGACCCGCAATCTGGAACACCACGGGGATTGCCGCGACGAACCACAAAGACGCCGAGCGTTTGGTTGAGGATGTCATCCTCGCCTCATCGGCAATTCCAGGCATTTTCCCACCTGTTCTGATCCCAGTCGTAGGTGCGAGCGGAGCAGTGTACGATGAAATGCATGTTGATGGTGGGGCGACGCAGCAGGTGATGCTGTTCAGCCCGGGCTACCAACTTGGCCGGGTGGACAGCGCTGTCGGGACGCCAGTGGAGCGGACGCTGTATGTGGTAATGAACAACAAGCTGAAGAAACCATATCGTCCGGTTGAACCGCGTTTGATCCCGATTGCAAGCGCCGCGGCCAGCAGTCTGCTGGGCGGTTCCGGCGCCGGTGATATCTACAAAATATTCACCATAGCGCAGCGCGACGGCATTGATCTGAACGTGATGGCGGTGCCTTCGGACTTTTCAGTTGAGTCCACCGAGGTGTTTGATCCAGCCTATATGAAGGGGCTGTATCAACTTGGATACGAAATTGGCCTGAAAGGGGAAAACTGGTCGGATCTGCCGCCGGGTTTCGTCGCTGACTAAGGGCGCCTGCAAGTTCATACGAAACAGAGCTTGTCCCAAGACCAACACCAAGTGATTGTAGGGTGATGACGACTGCAACTGGAGATTACCACAATGCTCAGGACTCTCAGCGTCGCCGCCATTGCTTTCGGTTTTGCGCTGGCGCCCCCCCCCTATTGACCCCGCAAACATCATCTGCGCCCCTGTCGCTAGCAGCCAGTTTGCTGGGCGCGTCGCCTGCCAGCGCTAGCGAAGTTCGCAGAAAGATACGGCGCAGCGCTCGTCGCACGGTCCGCAGGGTTGAACGCCGGCAAGACAGATTAAGCGCCCTCCCCCCTGGGTGTACGCTTGTACTGCTTAGCGGGATAAATCACTGGCGTTGCGGCGGCCTGTATTACCGCCTGATCGTTGAAAACAACGTGAACGTCTATGTGATCGTAACGCCATGATATATCGTTCAAATTTCAGGAATAGCGCCATGAAACCCGCATTACCCGCTGCTGTAGTTATCTCTTTTGGATTGATGTACTCGCCTGTTGGCGCACAGAACCTTTATGAATCCTGCGCCTACGATATCAGCTATCATTGCGCAGAGGTTAAGCCAGGTGATGGTCGCATTGCTTCCTGCCTTTATACCCATACGGCCACGCTGACGGACGCCTGCTATGCCGCGACAGATGGTGTGTCACGGCTGATGGAGACGTTTTTTGATCGGCTCGGGACATTGAAAGAAGTTTGCACCCAGGATGTAGCAACACATTGCGCATCCGAGGAAATCGGCGATGGCCGTATCCTGCAATGCCTTTCCGACACAAAGGCCATCTCTAAAAACTGCAGCGCCAGTTTGTCGAGTGTAGGTTTGACTCCGGCCGAATGAAGACGCCGCCCCCGCTTTGCGGGGGTATCAGTCACTACAGTCTCGCGAGATCATCCGCCTGTATCGTTTCTCGGTAGGGAATGTATTCGGCCGCGAACACAAAATTACGCCAGCGACCAGGCTGATCGTTTTTGGGTGCTCGGATTATTTATGCGCCGGGGCTGCACAGACGGTCTGATCAGGCATCATTGCGTTGCCTGATCAGATGTCATGAACGGTAAAGAACGTTCGAGTTAACCGCGTTTTAGCTTTGACATACCGCCCTTTTCCGCCGCTTTGGCTGCGGCGCGGGCCTTGTTCTTTTTGCTGTTTGGTTTGCCTTTGGGCGGTTTGGGCCCTTTAGACGGACCTTTGGCGCCGTCCTCTTTACGCTTTGGGCCGTTGCTTGCAGTGACGGCGCCGCCGCGTGTCAGGTCAGGCTTTGGCCCTTTCTGAAACGGTTTCTTCACGCCCGGCTTTGGCTTTTTGGGCTTAGCTTCGCGCGCGTCATCATATTGTACGGGCGGCGTTGATTTAGGCCGTTCTGCGCGTTCTGTGCGTTCAGGCCCATCTTCACTGACGGGGCGTTCAGGGCGGTAAGTTTTCTCAGCACGTGCAGGGCGACCTTCCCTTGCAGGGCGTTCGTGGCGCGGGGGACGGTCGTCCCGATCATTCCAACTGCCCCGCTCGCCGCGATCAAACTTGCCGCGCGGCTTGCGGCCTCCTGACCGGTCATCGCGTCCGCCTGGCCGGGGGCCGCCTGGGCGCGCTGAGCGGATGCCTACTGGCGGCTCTTTCAGCTGTGTAACGGGCGCGTCGTCTTCGACAGTCATGTTCGGGCCCAGCGCTTTGACAAAGCCCTTCACTGCGCTTTCGCGAATTTCGACAAAGCTTTCGCGATCGCGAACCCGGATCGCACCGATGTCTTCTTTGGTCAGATCGCCCATTTTGCAAAGCATTGGCAGAATGCGTCGCGCCTCGGCACCGATCTCACGGCCCCCAGCCACAGAGAACCAGATGGACGGGCCGAAGGGCGGGCGTTCTTCCCGGGCACTGCCGCCGCTGGCGACTTCGGACAATTCTTCTGGCGCCGAATGTTTACTGCCATGGAGGCGCATAAAGGCGCCAGCGATCTGTTCTGCGGTGAAGCGTTCTGTCAGTTTGTCGACAGAGGGGCGCTCAGCCTCGGTGATCTCTTCCAGCCACGCCGGATCATCCATCATCCGCTCTTCATCTTTGGCGGCGACGGCCTCAGCTGATGGCGCTGCGCCCCAGGTCGCATTCAGTTTGGCGAATTTCAGCAGGCGTTCAGCCTTTTTGCGCTGAGATGGCGGCACGACCAGCGCACTGATGCCCTTGCGCCCGGCCCGGCCTGTTCGGCCAGAGCGGTGCAGCAGGGTTTCGGAGTTGCTGGGCAGTTCGGCGTGGATGACCAAATCAAGGTTCGGCAGGTCAATCCCGCGCGCTGCGACATCAGTCGCCACGCAAACGCGCGCCCGACCGTCGCGCATGGCCTGCAGCGCGTGCGTCCGTTCAGTCTGGGACAATTCCCCTGAAAGGGCGACGACCGAAAAGCCACGGTTCGACAACCGCGTGGTCATCCGGCCAACCATGGCGCGGGTGTTGCAGAAAACCAGCGCATTGGGTGCTTCATAGAACCGCAGAACGTTAATGATCGCGTTCTCAGCGTCACGCGGCGCGACGTTCATCGCCTGATACTGAATGTCAGCGTGCTGGGTCTTTTCCTGCGTGGTGGACACGCGGACAGCATCGTTCTGGTATTTTTTAGCCAGCGTCGCGATCATTTTTGGAACAGTTGCAGAGAACAGCAACGTCTGGCGATCTTCTGGCGCTTCACCAAGGATGAATTCAAGATCTTCGCGGAAGCCGAGATCCAGCATTTCATCCGCTTCGTCCAATACGACGGCGCGGATGTCGCCAAGGTCAATCGAGCCGCGCTCAATATGGTCGCGCAGGCGGCCTGGCGTGGCGACGACGATATGAGCGCCCCGGTTCAGGGCGCGCCGCTCATCGCGCATATCCATGCCGCCAACGCAGGATGCGAGGCGGGCGCCGGTTTTGAAGTACAGCCATTCCAGTTCGCGCTTTACCTGCAAGGCCAGTTCGCGCGTCGGGGCGATGATCAGCGCCAGCGGGGCCTCTGCTGCGCCAAACTCTTCTCTGTCACCCAGCAGCGTGGGGGCGATGGCCAGACCAAAGCCCAGCGTCTTGCCCGACCCGGTCTGGGCGGAGACGAGAAGATCCTTGCCAGTCAGCTCAGCTTCAGTGACAGCCTCCTGTACAGGGGTGAGAGTGTCATAGCCGCGATGTTCCAGCGCGTCGGCGAGGGCTTGTTTCAAGGGTTCAGCTTTCGAGTTTGGGAGCGCGTTTCAAGGCTGCGGTTCAGTGCTGCGGCGAACATGCGGTGGTCGAAAGAGGCGCCTTTATAGGGTTTGGCGGGCGAAGTACAGGTGCAGCGCAGCGAATGCGTTCAGCTGACATTTTCTGTCACAGGCTTTGTGGTATATTCACCTTTAAGTTAACAATAAGGGAAGAGACATATCAGAATATCACGGAAAAATCTGGTGGTCAGAGCTAATGACCGACGACCCTGAAGCTGCGAAAGACTGGTATGCGGAGCATGCAGGCTGGACGTTTACGACGATGGATATGGAAGGTGGCAGCGGGCCTTATAATGTAGCGCATCTGGGCGACCAGCCGATGGCTGGAATCATGCCCCGGCCAGATGGCGTGCCAAAAGAAATTCCTGCGCATTGGCTGACCTATGTCGCAGTTTCAGATGTTGATGCGACAGATAAGGCTGCGCCAACTTTGCTGAACGGGCCGTTCGATGTACCCGGCGTCGGACGGATTGCCGTGATCGTTGATGCGGGTGGGGCGACGGTTGGGATCATGACGCCTGCCGGATGACACAACTAGGCCTGCCCAGCATGAACCGTATTTAGCCGGGCAGGCAAATTTTCACCTCAGAGATAGCGCCAGGGTAAAGCTCTATATCAAAAAGCTGAGCGCAGCCCCGATAACAGCGCCTACGCCTGCGGCGTGGCCAATATCGATCCATTTCAGGGTCAAAGATCGTTTGGTGAAGCTGTAGTTGATCATCAGGAATGCACCCGCGATGAATAAGCCGAGGCCAAGGCCGCTGACGACACTATTCGCCAGGCCCGCAACGCCCGAGGCGATGAAGATGTGACGCATCATGCCAGCGATCACGATGTTGCAGACGATGCCGATGATGTAGGCTGAGATGTTGTTGGAAGGCTTTACATCATCAGCCGTCAGGCCGGTCGTAGCTTGCCATTGCTTGCCAAAAATGCCGTACCAAACCGCACCAAATGCGTAACCAGCAATGCCAGCGATGATAACGTTGATGAAGTCCATTTGGAATCTCCCATGCCCGAAGCGTCACCACATGGTTAATACAAGAATTTTCATGTGGACAGGCTTACAGCCGTTTCAGACCGGAAAATCGTCAGGGAGTGACCTCTCCCGATTGTGGGGACGAGGAGAAATCAAGAGAGAACAGTGGGGCGGCCTCTCTTTCGGGTGTAGCACGCAACCCCCTGACATTACCATAATGACAGTCCACCAATTGAAAACGAAGCCAGCAAAAGGGCAAGGGCGCTTTTCTTTAGTATAGTGGGCATATCACTACGAATATGAAACGTGCTTAAAACATCAACGATTGACCACTCTGAGCGTCACATTGATCCGCCCGCCCTTTGGCAACAGAGGCGAGGCACCGAATTCTATTCGGTCAACACCGTGGTAAGCGAGGCGGGAGGGGCCACCCATCACGATGACGTCGCCGGATTTCAGTTCAACCGACGCTGTCTTGTCCGACCTCTCAGTTCCGCCCATGCGGAACCGAGCCGGATCACCAAGCGAGATGCTGACAACCGGAGCGTCAAAGGCGTTTTCGTCCTTGTCCTGATGCTGGCCCATCTTCGCGCCTTCGCCATAGTAATTGATCAGGCAGCAATCAGGGTCGTCGTCCCATGCACTAACATCACGCCAAACCGTCAACACACTGTCAGGGATCGGCGGCCATGGGGCGCCAGAGGGATGCTGCATCTCATATCGATACCCCCGATGGTCAGAAAACCAGCCAACGCGGCCGGCAGAGGTCATCTTGACTGACATCTGCTTCCCCCAACGCGTTTCGGGATGGAACATTGGGGCGGCTTCGGCCACGGCGCGCAGATCAGCCGCCATCGCCGTCTGGGCGGCGACGTCGAGATGCGCATCGTGGAGGGTGAAGCCAGCAGGAAGGCTCAATACGGCGTCCCATCTTTGCGCGAAAACACCCAGGCGCCATCGACTTTCTTAACCGACAGATCATCCGCAGGGTATTCACCACTATCTTCAGGATGCCGATCACCGATCTCCAGGATGGCCACATCCTCATCCGTGCGATTGACGATCTGGTGCGCCCAACCTGCCGCTGGAAAGCCGCATGCCATCCCGGGCTCCAGCTAAATTTCCTCTTCATCCGTCACCAGCGTCGGGTGGCCGGACAGCACATAAATCAGCTCATCGGCCTTGGAATGGATGTGAAGCAGCGCCGATTCTGTGCCGGGGGCGAGTGTCGTATGGTTTACGCCAAAGGTCTGCAGGCCGAACATATCGCCCAGTGGCCGTTTCGATCGACCAGCGACACGGGATGCAAAAGGTTCGGGGTAATTTGATCCGCCGGGTTTCAGGGGCGCATCCGCCGCCATCACTGCCTTGATTGCGTCTTTCGTCATCACAATGCTCCTACTTCATCAAACAAGCTGAAAAGACTCGCAAAAAGTCCCGGTCACATTCTTGCGACCCTGCGGTCACCACCCTATATAGCGACCCGAACGCAGGGCGTGGAGGCCCTGCTTCTCAAAACTCAAATGGGATCGAGGCCGGGGGCCTTCAAAGGACCCGGCGTCATAAATCGCCAGAAGAAGAGGACTGAACATGTCTAAAGTAATCGGTATCGACCTCGGTACGACAAACTCTTGCGTTGCGATCATGGATGGCGCCACGCCACGTGTCGTAGAAAACGCCGAAGGCGCGCGCACGACGCCTTCAATGGTGGCTTTTTCGGAAGATGGTGAGCGCCTTGTCGGCCAGCCTGCCAAACGCCAGGCTGTCACCAACCCGGAAAACACTCTGTTCGCGGTCAAACGCCTGATCGGTCGCCGGTTCGACGACAAGACCGTAAAGAAAGACCAGAAGCTGGTCCCTTTCGAAATTGTCAAAGGTGACAATGGCGACGCATGGGTCGAAGCACGCGGTGAAAAGTATTCACCCTCACAGGTCAGCGCGTTCATCCTGCAGAAAATGAAAGAGACCGCTGAAGGCTATCTCAGCGAAAGCGTCGACAAGGCTGTCATCACGGTTCCTGCCTACTTCAACGACGCCCAGCGTCAGGCGACCAAAGACGCCGGCAAGATCGCGGGCCTTGAAGTTCTGCGCATCATTAACGAGCCGACAGCGGCTGCGCTGGCTTATGGCCTCGACAAATCCGACGAAGATCGCACCATTGTGGTCTATGACCTTGGCGGCGGCACCTTCGACGTTTCAATCCTGGAAATCGGCGATGGCTTGTTCCAGGTCCAGTCCACCAATGGCGACACGGCGCTGGGCGGCGAAGACTTTGACCTTCGTCTGGTCGATTATCTTGCCGATGAGTTCAAGAAAGAGAACTCGATGGACCTGCGCGGCGACAAGCTGGCGTTGCAGCGTCTGAAAGAAGCCGCTGAGAAAGCCAAGATTGAACTTTCGTCCGCGACACAGACCGAGATCAACCTGCCTTACATCACCGCCGATGCGTCCGGTCCAAAACACCTTACGCTCAAGCTGACCCGCGCCAAGCTGGAAAGCCTGGTCGATGATCTGGTGCAGAAAACTCTGGCGCCTTGCAAGAAAGCCCTGAAAGACGCTGGCGTGTCCGCTGGCGACATTGATGAGGTTGTTCTGGTCGGCGGCATGACGCGTATGCCGAAGGTTGTTGAGACGGTTCAGAAATTCTTCGGCAAAGAGCCGCATAAAGGCGTTAACCCCGATGAAGTCGTCGCTATGGGCGCCGCCATTCAGGCCGGTGTTCTGCAGGGCGACGTCACGGACGTCACACTGCTGGACGTGACGCCATTGTCACTTGGCATCGAAACCCTCGGCGGTGTCTTCACCCGCCTGATCGATCGCAACTCCGCCATCCCAACCGAGAAATCGCAGATCTTCTCAACCGCGGAAGACAACCAGAACGCTGTGACGATCCGCGTGTTCCAGGGTGAGCGTGAGATGGCCACGGACAACAAGATGCTGGGCCAGTTTAATCTGGAAGACATCCCACCGGCGCCTCGCGGCATGCCGCAGATCGAAGTGACGTTCGACATCGACGTAAACGGCATTGTTTCGGTTGGCGCCAAAGACAAAGGCACCAACAAGGAACAGAAAATCACCATTCAGGCCTCTGGCGGTCTGTCGGATGCGGATATCGACCAGATGGTCAAAGACGCGGAAGAGAACGCCGAAGCGGATAAGGCCAAGCGTGAAGAAGTTGACGCGCGCAACCACGCCGAAAGCCTGGTGCATTCGACTGAGAAATCTCTGAATGAGCATGGCGATAAGGTTGATGATGAGGTCAAAACCTCAATCGAAGAAGCGATTTCTGAGCTGAAAGAGGCCCTTGAAGGCGACGAAGCTGAGCCGATCAAAGAGAAAACCCAGGCGCTGACCGAAACGGCGATGAAACTGGGCGAAGCCATCTACAAATCGCAGATGGAAGAAGCTGAAGGCGAAGACGAAGATGGTGGCGCAGCAGCCGCCGCTGCGGACGCCGCGAAAGAGGCGGATGATGTGGTCGACGCTGACTTCGAAGAGGTCAAGGACGACGACAAGAAGTCCTGATCGAAATGCGGCGGCGGGTAATCATCTTCCCGCCGCCGCTTTTCTTTCCTTTCCATTCGCATCGCACCCGTCTACACCGGCGCAACGAAAAGGCGAGGCGTATCGCTCCCTATGTCTAAACGTGATTTTTACGAAGTCCTTGGCGTCCAAAAGGGCGCGTCGGATGCTGAGCTGAAAAAAGCCTTCCGCGGGAAGGCCCGCGAACTGCACCCGGACAAGAACAAGGACGACCCGAAAGCGGCCGAAAAGTTCAAAGAAGCGAACGAGGCCTATGAAGTTCTGAAGGACGCCGAGAAGAAGGCGGCCTACGACCAGTTCGGTCATGCGGCATTTGAAGGCGGCATGGGCGGCGGCGGTCGCGGCGGCGCAGGCGGACCTGAGTTTTCGTCCGCATTCTCAGACGTGTTCGACGATCTTTTTGGCGACTTCATGGGCGGCCAACGCCGTGGTGGCGGGGGCGGTCGGGCGCGCGCACGCGGATCGGACCTGCGCTATAACCTGAAGATCAATCTTGAAGATGCCTTCACAGGCAAGGAAACCACCATCTCTGTCCCCGGCTCAGTCGCTTGCGAAAGCTGCGATGGATCGGGTGGTGAAGGCGGCGCTGAGCCTGTGACGTGCCCAACCTGTTCAGGCATGGGCAAAGTTCGCGCACAGCAGGGTTTCTTTACCATTGAACGTACCTGTCCAACGTGCGGCGGGCGCGGCCAGACCATCAAGAACCCTTGCCGGTCTTGCCAGGGTCAGGGCCGGGTTGCGAAATCTCGGTCGCTACAAGTGCGCATCCCGGAAGGCGTCGAAAACGGCACCCGCATCCGTTTGGCTGGTGAAGGCGAAGCAGGTGCACGCGGTGGGCCACCGGGCGATCTCTATATCTTCCTTGAGATGGCCGAGCATCCGCTGTTTGAGCGTGACGGCATGGATCTGTTCTGTCACATACCCGTCCCGATGACGACGGCAGCGCTGGGCGGCGAAATTGAGGCCCCAACCATTGATGGCGGCCGGTCCCGTGTGAAGATCCCTGCAGGCAGCCAGTCTGGCAAACAGCTGCGGCTACGCGCCAAGGGCATGCCACAGTTGCGGGGCGGCAAGTTCGGCGATCTTTATCTGGAGCTGCAGGTCGAAACGCCTGTGAACCTGACATCGCATCAAAAGGAACTGCTGCAGTTGTTCGAAGACGCGAGCAAAGAAAACAGTCCTGAAAGCAAAGACTTTTTCACCAAGGTCAAAAGCTTTTGGGACGGGATGACCAGCTAAACTGGCGCGCGTCGTCTACGGTCTAAAAAACCTCTGGTGGTTTCACCATCGGGCCCCAGTTACTGGGGTCCGGCACACCAACGCTTGACCATGCCTTCTGTAACACCCGCGAGTCACGTGTTTCCGTTCTTGGCAGATCATCGAAGATTTCGAGCCACGGCATCTTTGTCTCAACCCCGCTGTGCGCCACTGGCGCATAGTTTTCGGGGTGATCGAGACTGGGGGTGAACAGGACAAGATGCGCCGCCTCTTTTGGTTGCAGCAGACGATAAGCAATGCTGGCACCGCAAGTTGAACAGAACCCTCGCTCTGCAATAGGTGAAGATCCAAAATAGGCGGGCTCTGCCGTCACGAAGCTTACCGCCGATTTTGGAAAAGCCGTCCAAGTGCTCATCGCTGAGCCAGTGAATTTCTGGCAAATGCTGCAATGGCAATAGCCGGTGCTGATTGACGGAGCGTCGATTTCATAGCGTATATCACCGCATATGCAGCCGCCTGTGATCAGCTCTCCTAATAGTGCATCCTCGTCAAAATCAAAGAAACCGCCACCCGCAACGTTTTTGGACCGGGTCTTGTAAACATGTATCGGCGCATCAGTTTCCTTCAACCGCTGAAAACCCTGGTCTTCCAGCAAAACATCAGTCTTCCCGCGAACCTGCGCCATGACCTCGGCTGAGACGACCAGTCCGCCAGGTTCTGCCATCGCTTCAAGACGGGACGCTACATTGACGCCTTCCCCCATGAGGTCGTCGCCTTGCACTACGACATCGCCCAATGAGACGCCGATGCGCAGGATCAAGGTCGAAGTATTACCTGCGTCCAGCATCGACTTCCGGATCGCTCGCTGCACGCCAATCGCGCAATTGACCGCTTCGATCGTGCTTGAAAACTCCACCAAAAAACCGTCGCCCAGCGACTTGAACACTCTGCCGCGATGGGCTTCGACGCGAAGGCAGATAACATCATCTTTCAGCCGTTCAAGCCTTTCAAGCGCGCCCTGTTCATCTTCAGAGACGAGACCTGCAAACCCTACGACATCCATCGCCACGATCGTCGTCAGTTTGCGTTCCATCATGTTATCCTCATTCGTCCGTAGACGAATATCCACCAAGACAGTCAATTGGCCAAATCAGGCTGATCATACACCGCACCCCGGATAATCCGGGCTTTGCCCCCAAAGCCAGTTTAGTCGACGGCGGTTCCATCTTGCCATCCTTTCGTGGCCTCGCCTGGCCCCACTCTCCGCCGCCCCCCCCCTTTCGGGACGATTCTTGATGGGCTGTTTGGCGGCGACACGCTGCTGCATGACGCCCGGCCCAGCCATGCACGGCGTTGGCCGGTTTAGAGACCTCCGTTACAATGCTAAGGGTGCGTCTGTTCTGTACGCTCAACTATTCAGTGAACGGTGTGGCGGCGCCACTGGGAGGTATCGGTAACTTTTGGACCGGCGGCACAGCACGCTCGACTTCAACGAGATCCACCTGCCCAATCCGGTGGATCTAAGCAGATGTGCACCAGCACCTGCTTCGCAAATGATGGCGTGGTGGATTTCAGCGAGCCTGCTTAGCCAAGCGGATAAGCAACCTCAGCGGCTGCCGGTGCGCGCCAGCACCGCACCGATTGTTTTGAACAAAACGAAGATGTCCAGTCAAAGCGACCAGTTACGCGCATACCAGCGCGCCCCATGTTCCACGCTCAGGCATCATCTCGGCCAGGACCATGTCAGCGCCGACGACTTCCTGAAGGTTTAAGCCGCTGCGCGCCAATCCACCGAAAGGCAGAACGACACTGTAAGGCAGATGCGCCCCGTTTAAACTGGCGAGCACATTTTGCGCCTCACCAAGCTCCCACGGCGTCGGAGCCAGCACTGTCAGCAATTTCGAACCTGGGACGCCCGCCTGTGCGGCAAGGTCCGCCAAATGCGCCTGCATTCCCGCCGCATCAACGCCATAATACCGCGATAGCGGCGCAGCGCTAAGCAGCTTGACCTTCCCGGACCGGCTTTCACGTAATTCATGGACAAATCCATCTGGCGTAACGCCAGCGCCAATAAGCACGACGTGACTTGTCATCGCCTGCTGCACACGCGGCAGGCTGCGTACGATCATACGCGCAGACAGGATCGTGAACGCCGCCAACGGATAGGCAAAAGCGAACCAAAAACGACTATCGTGCTCACGGAAGATGAACTGCAGTGTCGCATCAAAAAGCGCGATCAACGCGACGGCGCCAAACACTTTGCGCACCTCGCCAAGTTCCCACCCACTGCGCCGGTAAAGCCCACCAAAAGCAAGAACACCAATCGTCAGGCCCATCAGCAAGGCCAGTTCGCGCCATCGGCTTAAGATAAACTGAACACTGTTCTGCGTTTCAACACCAAAGACCATACGCGCCAGATTGGCCAAGAAGATCGCCGCGCCAAAGGCGACGACGATTGCAATAATGTCAAACAGCGCCATGAAGGCGCCAAGACGCCAGGCCAGTCCGTTAGGGTTAGGTTTGATGTTCGAGGTCAGCACACGAGAGGCTTCTCCGGCTCGGCGGCCCGCGTCAAGCTCAGACCATATTTTCGCAATTTGCGCCTGCGATAACTGTTCGCCGTTTCGCCCACGCATAAAGGTCACGCCATCTGTAGAAACAGACTCCACCATTGACATCTAATCGCTCCACAAGTCCCAAAAAATTCGCAATCGCAGGGCAACCAACAACACGGTCGCCTGCTTGATGCGAACTACACCACCAAGATCAGAGTAACGTTCGCGGGCACGCGCAGAAAGTATAAGAGTCACATTGAGGTAGCCGCATTTCGGTTTATTTTCATAAGCTTAGTGCGTGTCCTCACGCTCTGCGACAACCCTTGGATGAAAACGTGGCGAATGGCGCTTTCGTTCAGTGCGGCTTCGTGAGCGGCTGGGCCTTGGGATTCGGGTGGGACCATGCCAAGTAAGATGCAATCAACTGAAGAGCGCCCCATGACAAATCCCCTCCTGACTGACTGGACCACTCCCTTTGGCGTCCCCCCTTTCGAAATGATCAAGGCCGCCCATTTCCGTCCCGCCTTCGCAGCGGCGATTGAAGAGAACAAGGCTGAGGTCGCGGCCATCGCAGCAGACGCCGCCACCCCGACCTTTGAGAACACCATCGTTGCGCTAGAGACGTCCGGCGAGTTGCTGGAGCGGGTCGCCCGCGTGTTCTTTCAACTGGCGGGCTGCAACACGAATGATGAGTTGCAGGAGGTTGAGCGCTGGGTCGCGCCGGTCCTGTCCAAGCACTCGTCCGAGATCAACATGAACCCCGACCTTTTTGCCCGGGTCGACGCATTATATCAGCGTCGCGATGAGCTTGGTCTGGATGGCGAAGCGTCGCGTGTTCTACGCTTATATCATCAGGGCTTTGTGCGGTCCGGGGCCAAGCTTGAAGGCGAGGACAAAGACCGGATGTCATCGGTGATGGAGCGTCTGGCGACCCTTGGCGCCACTTTCAGCCAGAACATCCTCAAAGATGAAAAGGATTGGGAGCTGAAGTTGGAAGGCGAAGATGCCCTTGCTGGCCTACCTGATTTCCTGATCGCCGCCGCCGCGCAAGCCGCAAAGGACCGCGGGCATGAGGGTGGGCATGTAATCACCCTGTCCCGCTCGCTGATCGCACCGTTCCTGCAGTTTTCGTCTAACCGCGCGTTGCGTGAACAGGCGTGGAAGGCGTGGACCTCACGCGGCGAAATACGGGATGAGACGGACAACCGCGCGCTCGCGGCTGAGACAGTGAAGTTGCGGGCCGAGCGGGCGCAGATGCTCGGCTTCAAGAATTTTGCGGCGTTCAAGCTGGACGATCAGATGGCGAAAACGCCGGATCGGGTGCGGGATTTGCTAATGGCGGTCTGGACGCCTGCACGGAAGCGCGCACTGGAAGAGCGGGATGCGATGCAGGCCCTCGCCGCCCCAGAGGGCGCAAATATCGATATCGAGGCATGGGACTGGCGCTATTATGCTGAAAAACAGCGCAAAGCTGAGCACGATCTGGATGAAGCAGAACTGAAACCGTATTTCCAGCTGGAAGCGATGATCAACGCCGCCTTCGATTGCGCCACGCGGCTTTTCGGGCTGGAATTCAAGGAGCTGAAAGACGCCCCCCGCCAGCATCCAGATGCGCAGACGTGGGAGGTCTCCAAGAATGGCCGCCACATGGCGATCTTCATCGGCGACTATTTCGCGCGCGGCTCAAAACGGTCTGGCGCCTGGATGTCAGCCTATCGCGGGCAGTCGAAACTGGGGGAAGAAATTCGCCCGATCATCACCAACACGATGAACTTCGCGAAGGGGGCGGAAAGCGAAGCGACGCTTCTGACCTTTGACGACGCCCGTACGTTGTTCCACGAGTTTGGCCATGGTCTACACGGGATGCTTTCGGACGTAACCTATCCCTACATCGCCTGCACCTCGGTCGCGCGGGACTTTGTTGAACTGCCAAGCCAGCTTTACGAGCACTGGTTGAGCGAAAAGGAAGTGCTGGCGAAGTTTGCACGCCACTACAAAACCGGTGAGGCCATGCCAGAGGCGCTGATCGACCGTGTGCTGGCGGCGGAGAATTTTGGCCAGGGCTTTGGCTCGGTCGAATACACTGCATCCGCCCTCATTGATCTGGCGATGCATGAGCTTGAGGATGCGTCTGATTTCGACCCGATGGCGTTTGAGAAGGCGACGCTGGATGGCATCGACATGCCGAAAGAGATCGTCATGCGCCACCGCACGCCCCATTTCGCCCACGTCTTCTCGGGCGATGGCTATTCGGCTGGCTATTACAGCTACATGTGGTCCGAAGTGATGGACGCCGACGCCTATGCCGCCTTCACCGACGCAGGCGATCCGTTTGATGCAGATACGGCGGCGCTGCTGGCCGAGAAAATCTACTCGGCTGGCGGTAAAGAAGACCCGGAAGACGCCTACAAGGGTTTTCGCGGGCGGTTGCCAGAGGTTGGCGCCCTCCTCAAGCAGCGGGGACTGGACGAAGCGGCGTGACGCGGCGGGCGTTGATCCCAGAAGGCGTTGAGGCTTTGGTCGAAGTGATGAAACTATCGCCGGGTGCCGTCTCGAACGGCCATGTCTTCCTCACCGGCATGACTGGTTCCGTGGGGGATGGCTCAATGCTGGAAGATGCAGAGGCGCAGTTCCGCAGCGCCTTTGACAAGATCAGCGCCGTGTTGGCGGAAGCGGGGCTGACCTGCGCCGATATCGTCGAGATGACCAGCTATCATGTTGGGATCGCTGATCACTTCGATCTGTTTTCAGAGGTTCGGGCGGAGTATGTGGCGCCGCCCTTCCCCGCCTGGACAGCGGTCGAAGTCGCCGGACTAAGGCGGCCCGGCGCACTTGTTGAGATCAAGGTCGTGGCCGCGCTGCGGACGTAGGGTGGGACTTCACAGCCACCTAAAAAATCCAGAACCTACGCCCCGTTCAAATCCCAATCATAAAAATCTTCATCTATACCATTCACGGCGCCCAAAGCCGCCGCCAGATCAGGCCCTGCATACTGCTTCAGATGCGCGATGATCCCGGCTTCTGATCCACCGAAATCCTCATCGTACCAAGTGTAGATCTTTGACACGGCCAGCTTACCGCCAGACACAGACGCGCCGCGCGGGTTGTTCACATAATCTCGCGCAGCAGAATTCAAATCAGCGTCCAACGTCGCCGCAATCCACGGTGTCGCCTTTAGGTTCGGGCACCCAACAGAGGCGCAATTAACCGCATAATGCACCCGATTATCACGGTAAATCGGGCGCAGGATGCCGTGCTCTATATCATTCAGGCACATTGCGACGCCATTTACGGTCAGGACGTCCTCATCCCACGGACCAGTGTTGAAGAGCCCTCCTTTCACCTTCTTGATAGAGCTGACGGGAAACTCAGACAGCACCAGATCAACCGTTGCGGCATTGTATAGATTGTACCACCACGCCCGCTGCGCAGCCGGACTAAGCGTGCCCGGGTCGGTTTGCTGGGTCTGCCCCAACCACGACCTTAGCGCCCGGTCCGCGCCATCAGATTGCGCCTGACCATAGGCGACGCGCGTCAGCCCATCCGAACCGGGACGCAGATAAGTCTTCAGAAACTCAGCCCAGACACCATAGTCCGGGTCGCCGCCAGACCCCGTTGCCCACCAGCTGTCATCAATCAGCTTGGCCCTGGGTGCGGCCATCGCCGCCGGCCCGGCCAAAGAAAAAGCCGCACCCAACATCAGGGCGCGGCGTCGGCTAAAAGTCTGCATTGTCACTGCTGATAGTTCCTCAGGTTCTCGACATACTGCTCACGCCGCTCCAACTGGCGACGCAAACGGGCGTTTTCGTGAATCAAACGCTCTTTCTGCTTACGCAAGCGTTTTACTTGTTTGCGGTTGTTATGTTTGCGCCCATCGCCAGCATGCTTTTTGCCGCCATGCTTGCCAGCGTTCTTGTGTCCGCCATGGTTCTTGTGACGATAGTCGTCATGGCTGTGATAGTCGCTTTTGCGGCGCCCATCATGACCCCGGTAGCGATCATTATCGCGGCGATAATCGTCATTACGGCGATCCGAATGGCGATAGCGGTCATCCCGGTGCCGATGACCATGGCCTTTGTGATCACGCCCACGGCGATAATCTCGATCTGAATAAACCCGTTTGCCATGGCGATAAACGTAGTGGTCGTTATGACCATATTTAGGTTTCAACCGCACATGATCATGCTTATGGCGATGCCGATCATCAAAGGCGTCATCCAACGCTGCAATCGTACCCAGAACAATCACACCAGCAATCACCCCGCGTAAGACATCGTCGCCACCAGCCGCAGCTTTTTGCGGCGCGGCGGAGATCGTGAGGCCTATCGCCATCATTCCAGCGATCAGAGATTTAAACATGCTTCATCTCCCTTTTTTCGGTTCACTCATAACATGGGTCAATTTACGCCACCTTACACATATCGTTTCGCACCTTTACGTGATGGACGCGGACCTGCCGCGCTGGTAAGAACCCGCTATGGGCCAAACATTCTGCATATCGTTACGAATTATTGGCCCGGCCCGCTGAACAGCGGCGCCGGGATTGAGGCGCAGATTATCGTCGCGCCGCCCTTTTCGTCATCCGAATCCAATCTTTCATAAACGCGATGTGATCCAATGTGCGCTGACAAAACGGCCAATGAAGGCCCCGACTACAAATCAACCCTGACCTTGCCCCAGACCGACTTCCCCATGCGGGCCGGTCTGCCCAAGCGCGAACCTGACTGGTTGGCGCGATGGGCCAAAATGGATGTCTACGGCAAGAACCGTGCGAAAACCGACCGTGAGCAGTTCACGCTGCACGATGGCCCACCCTACGCCAACGGCCACCTCCATATCGGGCACGCGCTGAACAAGATCCTCAAAGATATGGTCGTCCGGTCCCAGCAGATGATGGGCAAGGACAGCCGCTATATCCCCGGCTGGGACTGTCACGGCCTGCCAATCGAGTGGAAGATCGAGGAACAGTACCGCCAGAAGGGCAAGAACAAAGACGATGTGCCGATCAATGAGCTGCGCGGTGAATGCCGCAAGTTCGCCGAAGGCTGGGTCGATATCCAGCGTGAGGAATTCAAACGCCTCGGCGTGACCGGCAACTGGGACAAACCATATCTGACGATGGACTATACGTCAGAGGCGACGATTGCGGCTGAGTTCATGACCTTCGTGATGAACGGCTCGCTTTATCAGGGTTCAAAACCCGTGATGTGGTCGGTGGTTGAGAAAACTGCGCTGGCCGAGGCTGAGGTCGAGTATCACGAGCATAAGAGCCATACGATCTGGTCGCCGTTCAAGATCGTATCCGGCGCCGCTGATGATATGGCCGATGCTCGCGTTGTTATCTGGACGACGACCCCGTGGACGATCCCGCAGAACCGCGCGATCTGCTTCAGCGAGACGATCAGCTATGGCCTGTATCGCGTGAACGCGACGCCGGATGAGTGCTGGTGCTCCGCCGGCGATCTGTACCTCTTGGCCGACAATCTCGCCGCCGAAACTTTCGCCAAAGCCCGCCTTGAAGATGGCGCATGGGAGAAGGTCCGCGCCGTTACCGCCGAAGAACTGGCTAAGCTGACCTGCGCCCACCCCCTGCGCGCCGCCGACGGCGCAAATGGCGAGTGGGACTACGACGTCCCCATGCTGCCGGGCGACCACGTCACCGACGAGGCTGGCACCGGCTTCGTCCACACCGCCCCGTCTCACGGCGCCGACGACTACATCATCGGCGTCAAACACAACCTGCCGATGACGCACAACGTCCTCGAAGACGGGTCTTTCCGCGCCGACCTGCCGTTCTTTGGCGGCGGCGTGATCTTTGACCACAAGGGCAAGGAAAAGGACGCCAACAAGCGCGTCATCGACAAGCTGGTTGAGGTTGGCGGCCTGATCGCGCGCGGGCAGGTCAAACACTCCTACCCACATTCATGGCGTTCAAAAGCACCGCTGATCTTCCGCAACACGCCGCAGTGGTTCGCCGCTATCGATAAAGAGCTTGATGATGGCATGGATGAGCTTGGCAAAACCATCCGGTCCCGCGCCCTCGCCTCCATCGACCAGCTGGTGACATGGACGCCAAAAACCGGCCGCAACCGCCTGCATTCAATGATCGAGGCGCGGCCTGACTGGGTGCTCAGCCGCCAGCGCGCCTGGGGCGTGCCGCTGACCTGCTTCAAGCGTGAGGTCGGCCCGGGTGAGATTGAGATCCTGCGTAATGAAGAGGTAAACGAGCGCATCCTGGTGGCCTTCATCAAGGAAGGCGCAGACGCATGGTTCGCTGATGGCGCGAAAGAACTCTTCCTCAGCGGTGTCGAAGGCGTGAACCCTGATGATTGGGAAAAGGTCGACGACATCTTGGACGTCTGGTTCGACTCAGGCTCAACCCACGCCTTCACCCTGCGCGATCGCGAAGACGGCACGCCGGACGGCATCGCGGATGTCTATCTCGAAGGTACCGATCAGCATCGCGGCTGGTTCCACTCATCCATGTTGCAGGCCTGCGGCACCAAGGGCCGCGCGCCGTACCGGGCCGTGGTCACGCACGCCTTCACGCTGGATGAGAAGGGCATGAAGATGTCCAAATCGCTCGGCAACACCATCGTGCCCGAGACGATCGTCAAGCAGTACGGCGCCGATATCCTCCGCCTCTGGGTCGCGCAGACGGACTATGTGCACGATCACCGCATTGGGCCGGAGATCCTGAAAGGCACCGCCGACAGCTATCGCCGACTGCGCAACACCTTGCGGTTCATTCTTGGCAATCTGGATGGGTTCTCGGACGACGAGAAGGTCGATCCGAAGGACATGCCCGAACTGGAACGCTGGGTGCTACATCGCCTTAGCGAACTGGATGAGGTCGTGCGCCAGGGCTACACCGCCTATTCCTTCCAGAACGTCTTTGCGCAGCTTTTCCAGTTCTGCACGGTGGACCTCAGTTCGGTCTATTTCGACATCCGCAAGGACGCCTTGTATTGCGATGCCGCCGACAGCCACGCGCGGCGCTCGGCCCGCACGGTACTGGATATCCTGCATCGCCGCCTGACCGCATGGCTTGCCCCAATCCTCGCCTTCACGATGGAAGAAGTGTGGCTGGAGCGGTTCCCGGGCGACGAGTCATCGATCCACATCGAAGATTTCCCAGAAACGCCAGACTGGAAAAACGAGGCATTGGCCGCCAAATGGGACGCCATCCGCACCGTCCGCCGCGTCGTCACCGGCGCGCTGGAAATTGAGCGCCGCGAAAAGCGCATCGGCGCGTCACTTGAGGCCGCGCCAACGGTCAGCGTGAAGGATAAGGCGGTCCGCGATCAGCTCGCCTCGGTCGATTTTGCCGATCTCTGCATCACTTCTGGCGTGACGATCAAAGCGGGCGGTGGGACGAAAGACGCCTTCAAGCTGGACGATGTTGAAGGCGTCGCAGTGGTTCCAACGCTCGCCAAGGGTGAGAAATGCCAGCGCTGCTGGAAGATCCTGCCTGATGTCGGTTCGCACAAGCATCCGGGTGTTTGTGGACGCTGTGATGAGGCTTTGAAGTAAGAAGAACCACACCGCCCCGGCCTTGAGCTGGGGCGGTGGCAAGCTAGATCAGCAACGGCTGCCCAATCAGCTTTGGTATTTGCTTTTTCAACGCAAAGAACCCTTTGTGCGCATGTGGCCACGCCGCCCGGTCGTACTCCCGCAAGATCCTATACACCCTAATTCCGGCTGCACCTAATGCAGGTTCAGCCGCCGCCAGACTGTCCGCCGCCCAACCCATCGGCGTATAAGGCGAAACGATATCCGTGACGCGCGCCGCCTCAGCCCGCGCAATCAGCGTCGCAGTCCAATCCGCAGACTCGACATGATCGACACCGCCCAGCCTCACGGAGAGATCATCGATTGCGCCCGCTATAAACGCGGCCGAAACCGCACCCGGCGCCCCGAGCGACCGCCGCTCATCGGCTGTCATGATCAGCGCATCGCCACGACGCGGAACCTCTGGCGTCATGTCGTCATCCGTCAGCAACAACAAGTAATCACATTCCGGCAGCGCATCACCTACAAGGGCAGGTGCGGCAGGCGGGTTCTCCGCCTCCTCCAACGGATCAGCGGTGGGCGAAAGGCCCGCGGGCCGGAACCGCCCGTCGGTATAGCGCTCAATATTGTCGGGTCGCGCCAGGTACGTCTTGCCCCGGGTATGCAGCCCGCCGACCCAGCGCCAACTGCACGTATTCGACGCCGCATCCGCATCCAGAAGATGCTGCAGGAAGAAATCAGCCCCCAGAACCCAGGGCAGCCGCAGCGTGAAAATCCAGATCGAGGCAAACCACATCCGCGCGTGATTATGCAGCCAGCCGGTCGCGCCCAGCTCACGCGCCCAATCATCGAACCCGTCGATCCCGGTGCGTCCTTCGACGGCCTCAACGTAAGCGGTGCGCAGGCTGGTATTCCTTTCCACAGCTTCAGCCGCCGCTTTCAAGTCCCGCCGATAGCGGTTCCAGATCTCGGGCCGCCGCTCAAGCCAGCCTTTGAAATAGGCCCGCCAGTAAACCTCCTGCACGAACTTCTCTGATATCTCCAACTGGTGGCGAGCCAGGACGACATCCAGCACCTCCTGCTCTGCGACCATCCGGCGACGCAGCCAAGGTGAAAGGGCGGACACATTCGTCCGTTTGTCAGGTCCAAAATCGAAATTGCGCGACAACGCATAGCGCCCACCGGCGCGCGGCACGAAATCATCAAGCCGGGCAAGGCCGGCGTCTCTGGTTGGGATCCATTGCATGACCTGCGACGTAGCGCCCGGCCCAACGCCGTCTACCTATTTTTAATCAGTCCAAGCGCCTGCTGGGCAATCCCGGCGAACATCAAATATAGCGTCGAGATCATGAGGCCGATGGTACAAATGCGCGGCTGCTCAAAATGCTCCCAAGCAGCCCAACCCGCAAAGGCGACCCAAGCGATGCAAGCCGCAAGATTCACCGGCCGCCACAACTGCGTGCGCACCGGATGGATGAACCGCAGCGGCACGAAATGCGCGACGCCAATGGCGAGGATGATCAGAAACCCGGTTGAGTTTGTGTAATCCGTCGCGAACAGCACCAGCACGACCATGTTCCAGCAGCCAGGAAAGCCCTGAAAACTGGCGTCCTTGGTCTTCATCGACGTGTCGGCAAAATAGATCGCGCCCGACATGATGATGATCGCCGCCGCTGGGATCGCAAGCGGGTGGTACATCTCACCCGATGTGACCAGCGCGACCGCCGGTATGAACACATAGGTCAGATAATCAACGATCAGGTCCAGCAGCGCCCCGTCCCAGCGCGATGCGTTTTCCTTGACGTCCAACTTCCGGGCAATGGGCCCATCGATCCCGTCAACGATAAGAGCTACGCCGAGCCAGGCGAACATTTCAGCCCACGCACCACGCATCGCCGCCAGCATCGCCAGAAACGCGAGAAATGCGCCTGAAGCTGTAAAACAGTGAACGGCGAACGCAGCAAAACGGATATTCATACACCTCTCGTAACCGCTGACGCGACGGTCCGCCAGCTATTTGGGCTTGAAAATCGCGCGTTCGAAGCGCTCAATCGCTAAAAATGAGACACACTAAGGAGACGAACCCATGTCGATGGATGGCGCCCCGCTTTCAAACGCTCAGGCCCGCGATGTTGAGGCCCTGCTGCACCCGTACACGAACGCTGTGCAGCACCGTAAAACCGGGCCGCACGTCATTGAGACCGGCGAGGGCGTCTATGTCTACGACGAGGACGGGAAGCGCTATATCGAAGGCATGGCGGGCCTCTGGTGCGCTGGCCTCGGCTTTGGCGACGCCGAACTGATTGATGCCGCGAAAGAGCAACTCGACAAACTGCCTTACTATCACCTCTTCGGCGGACGCAGTTTTGAACCTGCTATTGAATTGGCCGAAAAGCTGAAAGACATCGCGCCCGTGCCGGTGTCGAAAGTCATCTATCAGTCATCGGGATCTGAAGCGAACGACACCCAGATCAAGCTGGCCTGGTACTACAACAACGCACGCGGCAAGCCTGAGAAGAAGAAGATCATCAGCCGGGTGAAGGGCTATCACGGCGTCACGATCGTCTCTGCCTCTCTCACCGGCCTGCCGTACAATCACAAACATTTCGACTTGCCCGTCGACCGGATCATGCACACCGGCACGCCGCATTTCTGGCGCGAAGCGAAGGACGGTGAGACGGAAACCGAGTTTTCTGCGCGCCTCGCGGCAGAACTGGAGGAGATGATCATCCGCGAAGACCCGGACACCGTCGCTGCCTTTATTGCAGAGCCGGTGATGGGCGCAGGCGGCGTGATCGTACCGCCCGAAGGATACTTCCCGGCCATTCAGGCGGTGCTGGAAAAATACGATATCCTCTGCATCGCCGACGAAGTGATCACCGGCTTTGGGCGGACCGGCAACTGGTTTGGGTCTCAGACTTTCGGGATGCAGCCGACATCGATCTCCATGGCGAAACAGCTGACCGCTGCCTACGCCCCCCTGTCCGCCGTCGCCATCAATCACGACATGGCCGAGGCGATTGAATCGCAGTCAGGCGAAGTCGGCGTCTTCGGCCACGGCTTTACCTATGGCGGCCACCCGCTCGGCTGTGCGATGGGTGTGAAGACACTGGAGATCTACGAAAAGCGCAACATCGTCGGCCATGTCCGCGACATGTCCCCCCTGTTCAAACAGCACATGAACCGTTTGGCCCAGCACGAATTGGTTGGCGAGGCCCGCGTCTCTGGCCTGATGGGCGGCCTTGAACTGTCTCCCGACCCTTCCAGCGCCGCAACGTTCGCAAATCCGGGCAAAGTCGCGCCGTATCTGTCAAATGAGCTGCTGAAACACAGCATCATCCTGCGCGCCATTGGCGACACCCTCGCCTTCTGCCCGCCGATGATCATCAACGAAGATGAGATCAACGCGCTGTTTGAGCCAATTGAAACCGCGCTGGACGCCACCACCGTTTGGGCCAAGGCTGAGGGTCATCTGGGCTAACCAACATTCTTTGATCCCCATGCTTCCATAATCCCGGCCCGCGAGGGTCGGGAGAAAAAGAACACCAGCGGCCTTGCCCCGCCGGTTCAGCCAAGGCAGGTTCGCGCCATGATCCCAGAGACTTCAATTACATTCGCCGGCTCGTTCCTTGACCGCGCCGATGCGCTTCGCACCGATATTCCGAAACTGGATGAGCATATTGCAAATCCGACCAGCAAAACCTTACCGTTCTGGCAGGGTAAACCGCTGTTCGATCTGACCCCGGATGGCCCGCGCCTCGCGTGGTTGCCGGTCACGGACGATCTGATCACCGGCGCTGAAATTGCGCCGGCCTTACTCGGCCTCGACAAAGACGGCGTCGCGCATTTCGCGGCTGATGTCAGCTACATCGCGCCGCCTGATGAAAAACCGGCGGAGTTTGTCGACAAGCGCACACTGGACTTGACGGAAACCCGCAAGTTCGTCGATCTGCGTGCTGTTATGGGCGAGGTCACCCACGAAGACGCGGGCGTCGCGGCATCGGCCAAGGGCCTCTTTGAATGGCGCAACACGCACATGTTCTGCGCCAACTGCGGCGCGCCCAACACCGTTGCGCCGGGTGGTTGGCGCATGGATTGCACTAACGAAGCTTGCAAACGCGCGCATTTCCCGCGCACCGACCCCGTCGTCATCATGCTTATCCTCAGCAGTGATAACGTGCTGCTGGGTCGCCAGTCTTTCTGGCCAGAACGCATGTATTCCCTCCTCGCCGGGTTCATGGAGCCGGGCGAAACCATCGAGGCCGCTGTCAGGCGCGAAACGATGGAAGAGGCTGGTGTTCCAGTCAGCGATGTACGCTATGTCGTTTCGCAACCCTGGCCGTTCCCTGCATCGCTTATGATGGGCTGTTCGGGCAAAGCTGAAAGCATGGATATCCACCTCGATAAGAACGAGTTGGAAGATGCGATATGGGTCTCGAAGGATGAGATGAGGGAAGCGCTGGCAGGCCGCAACGACCGGATCGCCCCCGCGCGCAAGGGTGCGGTGGCGCAGATCATTCTGCAGTCATGGGTAGATGGGATTGTGCCCGGGTTCTAACCCGGGCGCTTGCTAACGCAAAATCCAACGAATTCGTTAAAGAACAATTGGCCTACGGCCGAGTTCTTTTTATCAAAATCAGACGCCGCCTCGGTAGACAGTGCCGCCAGCGCCGCCCTGACGGTCGGAAAGCTGGGTGACTTCTTTGTTTCCGTCGCAGTGGACAGAACCTTGCCGACAAACCCGCTCACCGAGGCCGCGAACCAGCTGACCGCCTTTTCATCGGCTTTGCGTGCGCATACGACCAGCGCACCCAAAGGCCCTGAAGTAAACTGCTTCACATTACTCATTTCGATCACGACACGTCCGGTTGGACTGTCGTCGACCGCCTGCTGAACCGTTTTCAGCAAATTGTCCCGCGCGTCGGCATAATAGGCCGACTTTGAAAGACTAACCACGACGACGTCCGCGTAGGTTGACACCTGCTCGCCGCCGCCACTTTTCTTGAAAAGACCAAAAACCATGAACGCCTTCCCAGCTCTGGTAAGAGCCTAAGACTAAGATCGTGAAGAAAAAAGGGCGATGGTGAGAAAATCGCCATCGCCCCATCATCTTGTGTCGTGGAAACTCAGATTCGATCGCGAACCCAGACTTCTAACCGGCGGTTAGAAACGCCGCCCAGCGCATCGTCACCACAGGCCACCGGCGCAAGATCGCCATATCCCATTTCGATGAAATCAACGCTATTTGGTTAAACATTCAGATTAGACAACGCGGCTTCCAGTTCGGCCCTGATCTGCCGCGCCCGTTGCTGGCTAAGTGAGACATTCGCCTCAAACCGGCCGGCATCATCGGCGAACCCGATCAAAAGAACCTCTTTGTTGTCCAAACCGCCTTTTGCGGCGAAACGCGCCAGACGGCCAATATCGTCCAGCGATTTCACGTCCAACACGGACGAGCTGCGGCGAAACCGCAGTGTCGTGCTCAACCGGTCAGCTTCAAGCAATTCAAGCGCCAGCTCGCGCATTGTGCGCAACGCTTCGGGATCACGGGGACCAATGAATGCCTCAGCGATGCGGCGTCCCTGCTCGTTCAGCGATATCGCGCTGATCGACTGATCAACGAACCCAAGGTCAGCGATCTGAAACTGCGCATCATCAGATAGTGAATAGTCCAGAATACCTTTTGCCGAGACTGGCAGCGGCGCACCGGTTGTATAGAGATACAAACGCCGGGCCAGGGGGTATTCCTCTGTCTTCACATTGAACTCGGTCGGTTCAACCACCAGCCCGCATGACGTTTCAAGCGCCAGCGCACGGCCATTGCGTTCATAGGCGATGCCAGTCACGCCAATGGCGAACGGATCCGCTGCAACCATGTCCGACAGGTCACGCGACGATGATACGATGGTCGCATCATCGGTCAGGCTGGTGTTGCGGGGGGTCAGCACTGCGCCGGTAAAGCTGTCATGCGTTCCTGAACCGGGCTCACGCATATAGACCTTGATCGGTGCATTGGGGCCGCCAAGCTGTTCCCAGTTGTTGATATCGCCGGAAAAAATGTCTGCGAGATCGTCAACATTCAGGGTTTTGGATGGGTTATCGCGCGACACGATCACGATCAGACCATCGAGAGCGAGAACATGTTCGGTGCCAGCCCGGGTGATTTCCTTGATGCCTGCAGTTTCAAGCGCCGCAAATTCAAGGTCCGACACTTTGCGCGAAGACATGCCAATGGCCGCCTCACCCGAAATCAGAGCAGAGAATGCTTCAGCTGAACCACCAGCGCGCAAATCAATTTCCGCCAGATCCTGTCCCGTATCGTTTCGCAGACGCATGACCAACTGCGACGCTTCATTTCCGGCGCGTCGTTCAACCGTACCAAGCTGGGTCTCGGAATAAGCTTCGATTAGTTCCGGCATAAGGGTTGAACCAATCAGATTTGACCCAACAACGCCGTACGTCGTCTGAAAGATCGATGTCTTTGGGCAACCTGGCCCATCGCAGCGCATGTCATAACCGTCGATGGTCAACTGACCAATCGAGGATCTGACGACATAATCCTGTCCATCAAAACGGATCAATTCACCGCTGATAATGAACCCGGTTGTGATGGAGGTCAGGCGGACAGGTTCCGCAGTAGCGAAAACCGGGGCCAACAGGACGGCAAACAGCACGCGCCATCTGAAAAAAGAAGCAACCATTCGTTTTTGTCTCACAATCGTTTGGATCATGTCCATCATTCAGTGATCTGTAAATCGGCGAGGGCGCCATTTGAATAGCGCACATCTACGCTGATGTTCTGTCCGCAGGTGGCAGGTGTAAACCCGGAACGGACCCTATCTGTAACAACGCCACGTTCCGCTCTGAGGACTGAGTAACCAGGGCTGGCCAGAGGGCCCTGCCCACAGAATTCCCCATTGGCGACGTCACCACGTGAAGCGTGGTCAACAACGATCCGCATGAACCCAGGGCGCGTCCGACGGTTAGCCCAGAACGTGTAGATCTCAATCGACTGACCATCGATTACAGCGGCCGGATATGACGTGTGAAAGCCACCGCCGGGCCGACGCACATCACGGAAATCGCGTGGGTTCTGTTCCCAGACATGACCATCTGCGCCAAAGCCAGCCGAATATTCAAACGCATGCAGACCCAAATTGACCGGCGCAGTCCAGGCGATGGCGATGTGATGGGTCTGCTCAACAGACCGCAGGTCAAGGTTAAGCGGCGCTGAAACGACTTCACCACCTTCAAAGCGCGCACTGATCTCAGTTGAGATTTCAAGAACGGGGATTTCCAATGCTGCGATGCCGTCAGCACTGAAACGGCCGCCAAATTCAAGACCAGCATGCAGCAAGGCGAAGGGGCGCGAAGCATAGCAGTCCGCGGTCAGATCGACCCGTACCATACCGCCCTGGCCCGGGCGCGTAGACACTACTGGCGCACAACCGCCAGACGTCACTGGCGCAGCAGCCGCAGGCGCCGGTGGCAGTTTGCTCGCTTCGACAGCCTGCACACGCTCTCTTGAGGGCGCGATGTTTTCTGTCTGGACAGCGGCAATCTTGATCTCAGCCTGCAATTCAGGCTCACCATCTGAAATACTGCTGACATCCGGAGCAGCACCGGGCCGCCAACGCTGACTGGTTCCCAGATTGGCCACCCGGGGCGGCTCATCCGGTGCATTCGTTTCTGCCAGTTTCGGTTCATCTGTTGGGGCTGAGAACAGGCGCTGGAAGAACCCGCCCTCATTCTTAGAAGCGACTTCGGCCTGAATGACCGGCGCACGGCCACCATCGTCAATCACCGGAACAGGCGTCCGCAATCGTGGCGCGGCTGAGCTGTTGGTATTAACCGTGCGAATCGCGGCAATGACTTCATTTGCCGGTTGCGCTTTTCCGGCATCAACACGGATCGCATCATCGTATCCAACCGCACGCGATGGCGCAGCTTCCGTTTCGGGCGCTTTGGCGATCACCGTCCCACTGGCCGCTTCGGCGGTTTCCTGTTCCAGCTGATTTCTGAGCTGTTGCGACGACTTCGGCGTTTCCAATGGCGTAACGGGCTGGTTAGCGACGGCAGCCGCCACATTCACTGTCACTGAGGCACAAGCGCATTCGTCACCACGCCGCACACAGCAGGCAAACAGTAGGCAAACAGCTGGGCGCCAACACAGCGGTCATTTGAGATGTAGAGAACGCCGCCATCAGTCGTTTCGGCGGCCCCACAGCTGGGGGAAACAAGGATGTTTACGTTGTCAGCGTCTTCAGGTTTCGCGTTCTCGTCATTGGCCAGAACGTCGATGACCTTGCTCTCACCCGCAAACAACGCGAAGGCGTCATTCTGCGGCGCGATAGACGCTACTTTTTCACCAAAAAAGAAATCGAGCAGCTGATCAGAACGCTGCGCCAGTGTGGCCATCGCGACTACGATAACCAGCCCGGTCAGGATCGACATTACACGGTCGTCTTGCACCAAGACGATTCCCCTTACACCAGTTTACACGCCACCACCGACCCTAAAAACAAATATCTCTTGCAGAAACAACAGTTTGCGAGACTTCGTTAATGCTTTTGCACTCCTGCGACGAATGCGCGGTGGGAATCAACTCAAAGAACAGTACCATCCCACCCAAAGCGACGATGCATATCAAGGGGTTATCGACATGAAATTTGGCGTAGGTCAGGCAGCTTTGCGAAAAGAAGATGTCCGGTTTTTGAAAGGAACCGGCCAGTATATTGATGATATTCAGCCTGAAGGGTGCCTTTTTTGCCATGTTCTGCGCTCACCGGTTGCCCATGCGGACCTGACCTCACTGGACGCAACAGAGGCACGGAATGCGCCGGGCGTTCGGGCGCTATACACGTGGGATGACGTTGCAGATCGGCTACAGCCGATAACCTGCGGATTGCCGATTGTCGCAATGGGCGGGCCAGAGATCCCGCCGGTTTCGCAACCGCATGTAGCGAAAGATCGATTGCGCTATGTCGGACAGCCAATCGCCTTTGTTGTCGCCGATACGTTGGATCAGGCCCGCGATGCGGCTGAGATGATCGAGTTCGACTTTGATGAGTTGCCCGTCGTAGTCGACGCCAAGGCGGCTGTGAATGACGGCGCGCCTCTCCTCCACGACGAAGCGCCATCGAACACCTGTTACGATTGGACGTCCGGTGATGTTGAACAGACCGAGGCTGCTTTCGCCAAAGCCGTCCACATCGCCACAACGCCCGTTCGCAACCAGCGGATCATCGTCACGTCGATGGAACCGCGTGGCATCATCGTTCAGTACGCCGATGACAGGTGGGAGGCATGGGTCGGCAGTCAGGGCGCGGTCGGCATGCGCAACAACATGGCGATTTCGCTGAAGGTTGAACCTTCGCGCCTGCGTGTCCACGCCCCTGATATCGGCGGCGGGTTTGGCATGAAGATCATGACCCACGCCGAATATGGCCTTGCGGCACTGGCCGCGAAGGACACTGGCAAGCCGATCAAGTGGATTGGTGAGCGGTCGGAAAGCTTCCTGTCCGACGTGCAGGCCCGCGATCTGCAAACGACGGCTGAGGGCGCTTTCGATGCCGAAGGCAATCTTCTAGGCATCCGCATGCGTTCATTCGGTAATGTCGGCGCCTATGCCTCAACCGCGGGCCCCGCGATCCATTCAGTGTTCTCGATGAACCTAACCGGCGGCATGTACCGCGTGCCAACCTATGCGCACCGGTCCACCGCTGCGTTCACCAACACCACGCCGACGGATGCCTATCGCGGCGCCGGGCGGCCAGAGGTGATCCACTGCACTGAGCGTCTGTTTGAAGCCGCCGCCATCGCAATGGACGTGGACCCGGTTGAAGTTCGCCGCAAGAACCTGCTGACCTCAGCCGATGCGCCGCATACGACGATGGGTGGGCTGACCTTTGACGCTCAGGACCCGAACAGGCTGATCGATGAGGCAATGGATTTCTCAGATCACGCTGGTTTCGCAAGCCGCGCTGAGGCGACCACCGCCAAGGGCAAGATCCGCGGCCAGTCCGCCGTCTATTATATGGAACGGACAGGCGGCGCGCCGGTCGAATACTCTCGCGTGGAAATCAGCGCAGAGGGCAAAGCGCTGATCCGCGTTGGCACACAGTCCAATGGCCAGGGGCATGAGACCGCCTGGTCACAGATCTTGACCGATAATCTTGGGCTGGAATGGGACGACATCACCCTCGCTGCAGGTGACAGCGACTCAATCCCTTATGGTGGCGGCACCGGTGGTTCACGGTCGCTCATTATGGCGAGCCGTGTGGTCAAACTGGCCGCCGAGGACGTCATCAAGAAAACCAAACCTGTCGCCGCAGAGGAACTTGAGGTTGCCGAGGCGGATGTGGAGTTCAGCGCGGCTGACGGTGTCTTCTCTATCGCGGGCACAGACCGCCGTGTGGGCCTGACCGAAGTGATCGCAAAAATGGGCGGCGTCGAAGGCGTGGGTGAGGTCGACACCATCGCCAACACCTTCCCGAACGGCTGCCATGTAGCTGAGGTTGAGGTTGATCTCGAAACCGGGGAAGTCACGCTGGATCGCTACACTATGGTCGATGATTTCGGCACTATCGTGAACCCGTTGATCGCCAATGGTCAGGCGGTCGGCGGGCTGGCGCAAGGCGCGGGTCAGGCGCTGATGGAATGCGCGGTTTACGATGAAGAAACCGGCCAGCCGCTAACAGGCAGCTTCATGGATTACGCCATGCCGCGCGCTGACAACTTCCCGATGATCGACGCAAAGTTCATCGAAGTGCCAACGCCGTCGAACCCCTACGGCGTCAAAGGGTGCGGCGAGGCAGGCACCGTCGCTGGCATCCCCGCTGTCACGATCGCTGTTAGGGATGCGATTCGACGCGCAGGCGGCACGCCCATTGAAGGTCCATACACGCCTCTTCGGGTGTGGGAGGCCATTAACAAAAAGGCCGCCTGAACCGTTGCCAACAGACTTGCGCAGCCCCCAACTGTCGTCAATATGACGCAAAACAGGGGACGGTTTGCGAATGGCGAAGGAACAGCAAAGCGATCTTGAGAGGCAGTGGGCCTACATGTCCACTGCCCCTTTGAACACATCGCCTTTCTTTGCCTGGCCACCGCACCCCGGCGCCATGGCCCGCTGGTTCGCAGAACGCTGGCTGGTGTTTGGAGAAAACCTTGTTCTGGTCGCGCTCGCCTGCGCCACATGGCTCTGGTTTCAGCCGCCGTTAGAAGCCGCAGAAACCTTCGCGTTCGGCTGGATCGCACAGATATGGCTGAAGAACATCGTGTTGATTACGGTCCTTGCTGGCGGGCTGCATCTGTATCTTCACGTCTGGAAGAAACAGGGTAAACGATTGAAGTTTGATCCGCGCGATCTTGGCTCAAAAGGCCGGGCCTTCACCATGAACGATCAGACCAAAGACAACATGATCTGGACCCTGACCAGCGGCGTCGGGTTTTGGAGCGCTTATGAAGTTTTGGTGCTTTGGTTGATGGCGAACGGCTATGCGCCAATGCTCACATGGGCCGAAAACCCGGTCTGGTTCGCTGCGCTGTTTCTGCTGACGCCAATCTGGCTGTCATTCCATTTCTACTGGATCCACCGCGCCCTACACTGGCCACCGCTGTATCGCCTTGCGCATTCCTTGCATCATAGAAACACCAATATTGGCCCATGGTCCGGCCTGTCGATGCATCCGCTTGAACACTTGATGTTCTTCAGCTCAATCCTGATCCATTGGGTCGTCGCAGCCCATCCGATCCACATCATCTTTCACTTGCAGCATCAGGCGCTTACCGCCGCCACATCCCATGCCGGTTTCGAAGGATTAGTGGCGCAGGACAAGAAACGCCTGCATCTGGGGAACTTTCATCACCAGATGCACCACCGGTATTTTGAATGTAATTACGGCACGCTGGAAATGCCGTGGGACAAATGGTTCGGGTCATTCCACGATGGAACTGATGATGCGCACGCCAAAATGAAAGAACGTCGCAAACAATTGAATGCCCGCGCCTGATTGTCCCTCAGGTCGGAACGGACGCGCAGGTCAGTCCATCCAGCAGTCCGCCATACCGACGTTCGCCGTACCGCAGATCCTGCGCTGCAGTGACGGTTCCACGCGCCTGTTCACCGTCTGAGATCAACTCAAACTGTGGCGCTGGTCGGCTAAGATCGAGGCACAGCATCAGCATCTGCGCCGCCCCATCCTGGGCGAAGAACGCCTTGCAGGCAGCCCGATAGAATTTCAGCACCCGGCCAGCCAAGGCTTCAGACGTATCATGGGTAAAGCGCGCCCTTCGGGCTTCGCCTTCTGCCCATTGGGCTGCTTTTTTGGTATCCCGGCAGTCGCCGGATAGAACAATTGAGCTACGCATGGTTTCGACCCCACATCGAGTTACATTTGCAGCGGCCTGATCGCCAAACATCCCACAGGACCGAACCGCTTGAATAATGATGAGCAAGAGTGGCGCCAGATTTGTGGGCGAAAAATGACCCTATTCAGGCCGATTTCACAGTTAAGCCGCAGATTGCGTTGCATTTTGCAAGGATCGGGTTGCAGATCACAACCGTGTTCAGCGTTGGTTAAGCTGCATTCTGCTCAGCAACATAATCAGCAAGCGACTGCATAGAACCAACCCAGCCCTGACCATGCTGTGACGCCAGTTCAGCGGTTGGAAGCGTATGGGTCAGGATCAGGCGGACGCCATCACCTTCGCCCGTCAACGCAAGCTCATAATGACTTTCGACGCCTTTGACGCCATCATCGTCCAACCAGGCCCATGTGCTGACCAAACGATGGGGTTCATCCAGCTCAAGATACTCGCCGCGCACCCGGCGAAGGCCTCCATAGGCCTGAAAATCAACACCCCAGGCGCCACCAACCCTTAGGTCAGCTTCGACTTTCCGCTGGTCAGCGCCAGCTGGTCCAAACCAGCGCACGATCTGGGCTGGATCAGTCCAGAACCGCCACAGCAGCGCAGGCGGCGCTGGAAACCAGCGGGACAGGCGCATTTGCTCTGGCGCAGGAAAATCAACCTCATTGGCCTGTTCGGTCATGCCTTACCACCCTTTTGTTCGGTCACCTCGCGCACGTAATCATCCAGACGGTCCAGACTGCTGTCCCAGAACTGTTGGTAATTTGACAGCCAATCAACAGGTTCGCGCAACGCGGCGGCGCTAAGCTGATAAACTGGCCGGGTGGCGGAGCCTGTACGTTCGACCAACCCCGACTTTTCTAACGCCTTGATATGCTTAACGACGGCCGGGCGCGAAATCTGATGCGGGCGGGCAAGGTCCGTGAAACTGGCGCCGCCCTGCGTTAACTGCTGGAGAATGGCGCGACGCGTTGGATCAGCGAGGGCCGAGAAAGTCTGTGACAGGGTGTCCAAGGCATACTCCACTTTGTTAACTTTATAGCTAACTCCACAAACCGGAAGGTCAAGGGAAATCCTGTTGACAGCCCGCGCCCCGCTCGGGCAGCGTTCAAGCTGATCTGAGTGAGAGAAAGCACCTGAATGCCGCTTGGCTTCATAGCAAATCTGGGACGCCGGGCGACCGGCTGCGATCTGGTCGTCTAGCGACGATCCCGCCTAATCGCTTTGGCGGGCGCCCATCAGGGTGTCCTGTTTCTGATTCTTCTTCTCTCGGCTTCGATATATTGTCTGACGTCGGCACCTTTGGGACAGATTTGAGGTTTTCGTAACGGAGGATTTCTGGTTCATCGCAACCTTCATGGAGTAAAGATGAACAAGAAACCCGGAACCAGCAAAGCCTCAGCTGACAAGCTTGTTAAGAACAT
>CALKOT010000033.1 GCA_938092015.1 uncultured Paracoccaceae bacterium | reverse complement strand
ATACCAAATCACGCATTTCCATCAGATCTGTTTGATTTAAAGTTGGCTTGACGGCAGCGATCAATAGCCCGGCCCTGTCCGCACAAGATTATCATGCCTGCTCATAGCTTTTCCAAAATGGAAGGGCAATCATGGGCGCCTCAGGGCCAGGACCAGGTTGGCGGCAAGCGGAAAGGAGCTGATCTGCAGGATGGCCGGGCGGATTTTGGGACAGTTTCAATATCGATTGTCGGCGCGCCAGAGCCTGATATAGACAGCTGACATGGCGTTCGTGAACAGGGCCTCGCCCCGCCAGCATCACCGCAGGAATACTCTATGCTCTCAGTCATAGTATACGGCCGCAATGACGCCTACAGCTACGAGCTGAACAGGCGCACCGCGCTTGGTCTGAACCAGCTTGCGCACCAGTTGGGCCCGGGCCGCGATGAGATCGTCTTTGTCGACTACGCAACGGATGACGACCTTCCCACTCATCCCGAAGCCATCGCCGATACGCTGACGCCCCGCGCCATCAGCCTCATCCGCGTCATCCGCGTGCGCCCTTCATTTCACACGACCCAGCCCGCCGATGGACCGCCGGTGCGCGAAGCGATCTGCCGGAACATCGCTCTCCGTCGTCTCAAGACTGGCGTGGACTGGGTGCTGTTGACCAACCCTGACTGCCTGCTGATCGCCGCCACAGGCCCGACCTTAAGCGAGATTACCCCCGCCCTGCCGCCCGGCTATTACGGTCTCCCCCGGTTCGAGCTGCCCCGCTTCGCGTGGGAGGCGCTGCCCCGCAACGAACCCGAAGCAGCCGCAGCTGAGACCCTCACCCTCGCCCACGCGCTCCAACTGGAGGAACGGGTCAGCCATTACTTGCCCGCCGTGGGCTATGACGCGCCCGGCGACTTCCAACTGGCCCGCGCCGCTGATCTGACGGCCCTTTGCGGCTTTGACGAGCGCATGACGCAGGGCTGGCATGTCGACAGCAACATGAACGCCCGCCTCGCGCTGAAATACGGCCAGCTAACGGACCTCAACGAGGCGGTGGGAAGTGATCTGAGGCTTTACCATGCAGAACACGCCCGCCGCGCCTCAGCCAAGCATGGCGCAGGCCGGACGGAGGACCCGTTTGAAGAGTTCGTCGAACAAGTGGCTGACGAAACCCCACCGGGACAGGTCGAAACATGGGGCGCCCCGGATGAGGCGTTCGAAGAGTTCCCCCTGTCCGATCCCCCTGCCCGGCGGCTTCTGAAGGGCCTTATGGCAGGTGCGACGGGCAAGCCGCCCGCCTCTTACACCTACGGCCCGGAAAGCCATGGCGCCCTTCCCCACGGGGAAGATCTGGACGATCACCTCTTTGCTTTCCTCGCCGACCATCTCGCCTATGCGCCATCAGACACCGCCATTGGGTGGTTTGGCGACGATGCAGGACGGGCGACACGGTTCGCCGCACGGATGCGAGGCGCCAGGCTGGCGAACCCGGTCTGCATGGCGACAGACGCGGCAGGGATCGACACAGCGCTTCAGGCGGATCTGCTGATCCTCGACGCTGGCGCCGCCCCGGCCCCCATCGCCGAGGCCGCCTTCGCCGCCATCATCCGCGCGGAACACGCCCGCCACGCGGCGAACAAGCCCCCCCGCCGGGTGATCGGCCTGAACGTCCCGCATGGGACCTTCGAGGCGCCCTTTCTGACCTTCACCCCCACCGTCATGACCCCGGTCGCAACCCGCATCCGCTTTGGCGAGGTCGCAGCGCCTGACCCCGCCCCTATCGACCTGATGACGGGCGAAGATCAGGCCACCGCCACTCCCGGCAAGAAAGGCTACGCCGCGATCCACCGCCGGGCGCTGTTGCCGCCTGGACGCTGGCGGCTGGACTATGAGGTTCAGCTAGGCCTCAGCCGCAAAGGCCGCGTGGTGATGGATGTAGCCCTGGATGGCGCGTCTGCGGGTGATGCGACCCTCGCAACTGGCCTGCCCGGAGCACGCACCGGATCAATCACCTTTGAAAGCGGCGCAAACGGAATATTTGGCGGCGGGGTCGAATGCCGCCTCTGGACCGATGGGACGGTGAAAGCACAGCTTGTCGCCGCGCGCCTCACGTCCCTTGGTGAAAGGGCGCCGCATTGATGCCCTGGACCCCACCATGGCATACCGCCGCAAACTTCTCTTCAGGCTGATCGCGAACAGATATGAAAAAAGCATTGATCACGGGCGTTACAGGACAGGACGGCGCCTATCTTTCTGAGTTGCTGCTTGAGAAGGGCTACGAAGTGCATGGCGTCAAACGTCGGTCCTCGTCCTTCAACAGCGCGCGGATCGATCATCTCTACGAAAGCCCGCACGCGGAAAATCGCCGCTTTATCCTGCATTATGGCGACCTGACGGACAGCACCAACCTGATCCGCATCATTCAGGAAGTGCAGCCAGATGAGATCTATAACCTCGCGGCCCAGTCCCATGTGATGGTCAGCTTCGAGACGCCGGAATACACCGCCAACGCCGACGCCATCGGCACGCTGCGCATCCTCGAAGCGATCCGCATTCTGGGGCTGGAACAGAAGACCCGGTTCTATCAGGCCTCAACGTCGGAACTATACGGCAAGGTGCAGGAAGTTCCGCAGTCGGAAACGACGCCGTTCTACCCGCGCTCACCCTACGCCGCCGCCAAGATCTACGGCTACTGGATCACGGTGAACTACCGCGAAGCTTACGGCATCCACGCCTCAAATGGCATCCTGTTCAATCACGAAAGCCCCCTGCGCGGCGAGACCTTCGTGACCCGCAAGATCACCCGCGCCGCCGCCGCGATCAGCAAAGGTCTGCAGGACCGGCTGTACCTTGGCAATCTGGATGCAGAGCGCGACTGGGGCCACGCCCGCGATTATGTAGAAGGCATGTGGCGGATGATGCAGCAGGATGAAGCGGATGATTATGTGCTCGCCACCGGTGAGACGCATACCGTGCGCAGCTTTGTCGACCGCGCCTTTGCCGCCGTAGACGAAGTGATCACCTGGGAAGGGTCCGGCGTAGACGAGGTCGGGCGCAACAAGGCGGGCGAGATCGTGGTCAGCATTGATCCTGCGTATTTTCGCCCCACCGAAGTGGACCTGCTGATCGGCGATCCGACCAAGGCGAAGGAAAAACTCGGCTGGACCGCGACCTGCACACTGGACGAAATGGTCCGCGAAATGGTCGAAGGCGACCTGGCGGAAGTCACCAAGGAAGCGGGTCGGAAAGAACGGCATGGCTGAGTATTCCCTTGCCGGCAAACGCGTCTGGGTCTGCGGCCACAAGGGCATGGTCGGCGGCGCGGTGGTGCGCAGGCTGGCCAGTGAGGGCTGCGAGGTTTTGACGGCGGACAGGTCAGAAGCTGACCTGATCAACCCCGCGCAGGTCGACGCCTACATGGCGAAACACAAACCCCACGCGATCTTCATGGCAGCGGCGAAGGTCGGCGGCATTCTGGCCAATGACACGCAGGCGGCAGAGTTCCTTTATGAAAACACGATGATCGCAACCAACGTGATCCACGCCGCACATGTGCATGGGGCGGAAAAGCTGCTGTTCCTCGGCTCTTCCTGCATCTATCCGAAATTTGCAAACCAGCCGATCCGCGAAGACAGCCTGCTAACCGGACCGCTTGAGCCGACGAATGAATGGTATGCGATCGCCAAGATTGCAGGCGTGAAGATGTGCCAAGCGTATCGCAAGCAGTACGGCTCTGACTTCATCTCGGCCATGCCGACCAACCTTTATGGGCCGGGCGACAATTACGACCTGAAAACCAGTCACGTCCTCCCTGCCCTGATCCGTAAGGCGCATGAGGCGAAGGAGGCAGGCGAAAGCGGCATGGAGATCTGGGGCACAGGATCGCCAATGCGTGAGTTTCTGCACGCAGATGACTGCGCCGACGGGCTGGTGTTTCTGATGAAACACTATTCCGAGGCTGAGCATATGAACCTTGGATCAGGCACAGACATCCGCATCGATGATCTGGCGCAGATGGTGATGGATGTGGTGGGCCTAGAAGGCGATCTGCGCAAAGACACGTCAAAACCTGATGGCACGCCAAAAAAGCTGATGGACAATTCCCGCATCGCAGCGCTGGGATGGACACCAAAGATCGGCCTTCAGGACGGGATCAATGCTGTCTACGCTGACGCGCCGTTTCGGTGACGACAGTCAGCCTGAATTCGGTACATCGCCCACATCTGCTCAATCAACCATCCCTGCGTGACGCCCATTCGTTCAGCCTCAGACGCAATTGCATCGCAGACTTCCGGAAACACTCTTGGATGAAGCTGAACACCCGCAACGCTTCCGGATCAGGAGCAAAAAATTCACCTAACTCAACTGTTCAGATTTCCCAGGCTATCTCAGTCTGGCAACAAATTACTCATGTCAAACAAGCTGCAGAAACTTCGTCGTTCTAAGAATCAATCACGATTCACTCACGTCCGGACCGGACAGTTTTGGATTCGCCCCTTTTGGGAGTGAATCTCCGCCCTTCTGGGAACCGAAAGCGTCACAGAAATTCATTTTCCCTTTTACCTGCAACGAGATAGGGAAATCTCCCAAGTTCTTCCGCCCAGGGAAGTCTCTAACCGTCCCCCTTCACCGCTCACCCCCCCCCCCGGTCTCTGCTGTTGCGCTCTATGGCCAGCCGCTCAGCCTGTTCTTCGCGTTCCATCTCTTCGTACCGCTCTTCCTGAGGCTCTTTGCGTTTTTCGATGCCCTTGTCTCCTTCGTTCCGGCCATCGCCGCGCTCTTCGCCCAGTTCTTCTTCCTTGAGTTTCTCCTGAGCGGCCCTGACGCGCTCCAGAGCGCGATCCTCGGCATCATCCCGCTCTCGCCCAGCTTCGCCCCCAGAAGCCCCCTCCTCGCGCCCCTGCGGTTCTCTGACGGCGCGAATGGCCTCAATAGCGGCGCCAACGCGCCCGGAGCCCTCTTCACGGGCAGCCCCATAGGCTGAGACGGCGCGTTCCCGCGCACCTTTCCAGTCCGCCAGAACCATCTCGACTTCGTAACGAATGGCCCGAATGGCGACGACGGCCTGCCCCCGCTCTGTCACGGGCGCATGATCCCGCCCCTCAGCCGCCGCCTCCCGGGCGGCGCGCCGCTCAACATTGGTGGCGGCGACACCAAGCCGGGGCTCCGGCTGCCGATCCAGAACCTCGGCCAGGATAACATCCCCGCGCTCGAGCGCATCATCACGCTGCGCCTCCAGCGACCGATGATCCACGGAGGCGTCAATCCCAGCCTCCCGATAGGCCTCGTTCTGAGCCTGCGCCCAAACACCCCGCATCGCCTCAATCTCAACGCCACCGGTCTTGGCTGCATCCAGAACCCGCGTCTTCGCCCCAAACCCGTCCGAACCAACCTCACGAGTGGTTGTCAGCAAATGCGCATGCCAGTTCCGATCATCCCCCTCACGATGAGGTGCATGAACCGCAACATCAACAGCAACCCCGTACCGCGCCACCAGCTCCCGCCCAAACCCCTCGGCAAGCGCAACACGCTTCTCAGAGGACAGCTCGGAAGGAAGCGCCAGACGCCACTCACGGGCGACGACAGAGTTCTTCCGCCCTTCCGTGAGTAGTCATGGGCACCCCCTCTCGCTCACAGTGCAGTGTCTCGCCAGCGCGATAGGCGGCGCCGGCGACGGCGCTCTGCCCGCGCCCACGAGACACGGTGGAGACAGAGAGATGGTAACTGGCCACGAGCAACAGCCTCCCAACAAACAGCGTAACACCAACAACCGCCCCACTGGCTGCCGTCGCCTCATCTTCTTCTGCCTTGTCAACGGCGGTGTAGGCGGCGGCGTTAATGATGACGTCGGCATTCGTCTTGGCGACCAGTGCAGCGCAGGCGGCTGGGTTAGCCTGGTCGGCGGCGGCGCGGTCCAGCGCCTCGACCTCAATATCACCCGCGCGGCGCAGGATTTCCGTGGCGACCTGACCGGTCTTGCCGAACATCAGGATCTTCATTTCAGGCCCAGTCGTTCCTGTTGATACCGTTCCTGAATGGGACGCCACCACGCCTCGTTCTTCAGATACCACTGGACGGTTTCGCGTAAGCCCTGCTCAAGCGTGACAGTGGGTTTCCATCCAAGTTCCGTCTGGATCTTGGTTGCATCAATCGCATAACGGAAATCGTGCCCCGGGCGATCTGCGACGAATGTGATCAGGTCTTCTCGCGGTTTGTCAGTTGGGACTGCTTCATCAAGCAGCGCACATATCTGTTTCACAATGCTGATGTTCGTCGCCTCAGCATCTCCGCCGATATTGTATGTCTCACCAATCTGGCCTTTTGTTGCGACCAACAACAACGCCTTGGCGTGATCTTCGACATACAGCCAATCGCGGATGTTCAGACCCTCGCCATAGACCGGCAAAGGTTTGCCCGCGAGGCCGTTCAGAATGATCAGCGGGATCAGCTTTTCCGGAAAGTGGTATGGCCCGTAATTGTTTGAGCAATTGGTGACGACAACTGGCAGGCCGTATGTCTCACCCCACGCCCGCACCAGATGATCGGATGACGCCTTTGAAGCGGAATAGGGCGAGCGGGGATCATAGGCAGTGGTCTCAGTGAACTTTCCATCAACGCCTAGCGATCCGTACACCTCATCGGTTGAGATGTGGTGAAATCGGAATTCTGGGTTCCGCTGATGCTGCGCCCGTGCGGCTTGCAGCAAGGTATAGGTGCCAACAACGTTGGTCTCGATAAAGGCGCCGGGCCCGTCAATCGACCGATCCACATGGCTTTCCGCTGCCAGATGCATCGCGATGTCGGGATTGTGGGTCTTAAACACACGCTCCATCGCGTGGGCATTGCAGATATCAGCGACTTCAAGCGTATAGGCTTGGTTGCCAGAGTTTGGGATATTGGCGCGGTTCGCGGCGTATGTCAGGCGATCGGCGTTCACCACCTCGTGCCCTTCGGCCAGAGCATGTCGTACAACTGCGGACCCGATAAAACCGCATCCGCCAGTTACCAATAGTTTCATGACGACGCCTCATAAGTGAATGGGTTGTCGAAATCGGTAAAGGCAGGTGCGGCGGCGTCTTTGTCAGATAAGATCGCCTTGGCCGGGTCGATGCTCCAATCGACGCCTAGCATTGGATCGTCAAAACGGACGGCGCCGTCAGCCTCGCTCGAATAGGGCGCATCGAACCTGTAGAGCACTTCAGTATCTGGAAGCAGCGTCATAAAACCGTGGAGAAAGCCTTGAGGCACCAACAATTGAGCGCCGTTTTCCGCCGACAGTTCAGCCGAGACCCATTTCAGATAAGTCGGCGATCCAACGCGTACATCAACGGCCACGTCCAACACTGCGCCCCGCGCCACACGAACCAATTTGGTTTGGGCGTATGGTGGCGCCTGATAATGCAGACCGCGCAGGGTGTGGGTTTGCGCGGAATAGGAATGGTTGTCCTGCATGAAGTCGAAATCGAGACCCGCAGCAGCCATCTTGGGCTTGGTCCATGTTTCGGAAAACCACCCCCGCGAATCGCCGAATCGACGGGGAGTGATCAGTTTAACCTTGGGGATGCCCTTATCTGAAACGTCGATCATGTCTGGCCTTCTATCTGACTTTGAGGCGCGACATATCGTGTTTCATGCCTCGCCGCCACCTTGCGGGGCCGTCGCATAAGGTGCTCGACCTCTGAACTTGACCTCTGATGTGACGAGGATCAAACAAGACACGCTTCGCCCACTGGCAATCAACATAGAAGGTTCGCCCATGTTGTCCTCACTGAAACCGTCCCCGGCTGATCCGATTTTGCAGATCATGGCTGAATTTCAGGCAGACCCGCGCCCGAACAAGATCGATCTTGGGGTCGGCGTCTACAAAGATGGTGAAGGGCTGACAGTGATCCCGAAGGCTGTCAAAATGGCTGAGGCGCGCATTCTGGAAAGCCAGGACACAAAGTCATACCTGGGCCTCTTGGGTGATGTTGGCTTCGCCGGTTTGATGGCTGATCTGGTACTTGGCGATACGGCGCCCAGTGACAGGGTCGGCGCGATCCAAACAGCCGGGGGCAGTGGGGCGCTTTATATTTTGATGAACCTCGCGCGTGAGGCGAACCCGGATGCGACCATCTGGGCCTCAACGCCCACATGGGGCAATCACCATGCAATGGCCGAAGGTTTGGGGGTGAAAACCCGGTCCTACGCCTATTTCGACCCTAAGACCCGGGCGGTCGATGTGGGTAGAATGATGGACGACCTGAAAGCGGCGGGGCCGAATGACATCGTGCTTTTCCATGGCTGCTGCCACAACCCTACCGGTGCTAATCTGACGCTGGCCGATTGGGAGCGTTTGACCGAAATGGCGCTGGCGCAGGGTTTTCTGCCAATGGTCGACATCGCCTATCAGGGGTTTGGCGATGGGCTGGACGAAGATGCGGCGGGGCTGCGCCATATGGCGGCGCGCGTGCCGGAGATGCTGATCGCGACCTCCTGCTCGAAAAACTTTGCGCTGTACCGTGACCGGACGGGTTGTGCGATTGTCGTGTCGGGGTCGGCTGAGGCGCAGGTTGCCGCTAAGGCGAATTTGATGACTTTGATGCGGATCACCTATTCCATGCCGCCGGATCACGGTGCGGCAATTGTGCGGACAATCCTGACGGATCCAGATCTTCGCAAAGTGTGGGAAGACGAGCTGACCGCCATGCGCACCAGAATGCTTTCGCTGCGCCAATCTCTGGCGGATGCAATGCGGGCGCGCACAAACTCAGACCGGTTCGATTTTATCGCTGATCATCGTGGTATGTTCAGCCTGATCGGCGCTACGCCAGAGCAGGTTGCAAGGCTGCGAGACGAGTTTGCGATCTACATTGTTGGCGACAGTCGCCTAAACATCGCGGGTCTCAGAGAAGAGCGGATGGATGAGATTGCGGAAGCTTTCGCAGCGGTCGGAATCTGAGCCTTTGTTTGCGCCCCTTTGGGGCGCTGATTGGATATTTTTGGACCAAAGATGATCAGAGTTTTTCGGGGACGTTTTCCTCAAGCTCTTTGATCCACGCCGCTGATGAACTGTCTGACGGCGCCCGCCAGTCGCCGCGGGGGCTGAGGCTGCCGCCGGACGCGACTTTCGGGCCGTTTGGCACTGCGGATCGTTTGAACTGGCTGGTCTGGAAGAACCGCCATAGGAAGCTGCGCAGCCATTTGCGGATGGTCGCAAGATCATATTCGTTCTGCTTTTCGATGGCCAAGTGAGGGGGGAAGGCGCCCTCTGACTTGTCATTCCACGCATGCCAGCTGAGGAACGCGACCTTCGATGGTTTCAGGCCGAAGCGCGAAATGTGGAAGAGGTTGAAGTCCTGCAACTCATACGGGCCGACGACGTCTTCGGTTTTCTGGCTGGGTGTCTCGCCGTCGCCGGGCACCAATTCAGGTGATATCTCGGTGGCGAGGATGCGGAGGCAAACCTCTGACGCGTCTTCGCCAAACCGGCGTGAGGCTGCGACCCAGCGGATCAGGTGCTGGATCAGGGTTTTCGAAACGGAGCCGTTGACGTTGTAGTGGCTCATATGATCGCCGACGCCGTAGGTGCACCAGCCAAGGGCAAGCTCCGACAGGTCTCCGGTGCCGAGCACCAGCGCGCCTTGGTGGTTGGCGAGGCGGAAGAGAGTCGCGGTTCTGGCGCCCGCCTGTACGTTTTCAAAGGTAACGTCGTAGTCGTTGACGCCCTCAGCATAGGGGTGGCCGATATCTTCGAGCGTTTGGCGGGATACAGCGTCGATGCTGATTTCGTCCGCAGTAACGCCAAGCGCCGCCATTAAGTCGTGGGCGGCGGATTTTGTGCTGGATGAAGTTGCGAAGCCCGGCATAGTGTAGGCGAGGATGTTCGTGCGCGGATGGCCTAACCGGTCCATTGCTTGGGCGGCGACCAACAAGGCCTGTGTGGAGTCGAGGCCGCCTGAGACGCCGATGACGATCTTTTCGATGCGGGATGCTTCCAGTCGCTGGACGAGGCCTGCAACCTGGATGTTGTAGGCCTCAAAGCACAGCTCATCGAGCTTGGCGTCGTTGTTGGGAACGTAGGGAAAGCGGTCAACTTCGCGCTGAAGGCCAAGGTCGCCTTTGGGGGCGTTCAGGGTGAAAGGGATGCGGCGGAATTCGCTGTTCTCCAGTGCGGCGCAGTCGTTAAAGCTGCCGTGGCGAATGCGGTCCTGTCTGAGGACCTCCAGATCGACATCGGCGGTCAGCAGCTGAGGTTTCACAGCGAAACGTTCGGATTCTGCCAGCAGTGTGCCGTTCTCATAGATCATCGCATGGCCGTCCCACGCGAGGTCGGTCGTGCTTTCACCATGCCCTGCCGCTGAATAGATGTAGGCGGCGAAGCAGCGGGCGGACTGGACGCGGCAGAGAGCGTGGCGGAAGTCGGATTTGCCGACTGTGACGTTGGACGCTGAGAGGTTCGCGATAACAGCCGCGCCCGCCATTGCGGCGGCGGAGGATGGGGGGGTTGGCACCCAGACATCCTCACAAATCTCAACCGCCAGGCTGAAATCGGGCATGTCCTGGGCCTGAAAGATCAGGTCCGTACCGAAAGGCGCTTCATGGCCTGCGATGACGGCGTGATCGACGCGGGCATCGGCGCCAGAGGCGAAATGGCGACGCTCGTAAAACTCCCGGTAGTTCGGGAGGAAGGTTTTGGGGACAATGCCTAAAAGCGCACCGCGATGGATGACGGCGGCGACGTTGTAGAGGCGGCCCATGACGCGGAGGGGGAGGCCGACCAGCAGGACAGGCGTCCAGTTAGCGGAGGCTTCGATCAGCGCGACGACGGCGGCCTCAGCCCGGTCCAGCATTGCGTCTTGGAGGAGGAGGTCGTCGATGGCGTAGCCGCTTAAACCCAGTTCGGGGCAGACCAGCAGGGCGGTGCCCTCAGCGTGGGCGGCTTCGGCCATCTCCAGCGTCGCGGCGAGGTTGGCGTCAGGGTCAGCGACCGTGACGCTGGGCGTAGCTGTGGCGACGCGGGCCATGCCGTGGTGGTAGATGTTCAGAAATTCGTCTTTGCTTGCCATTCTGAAGCCTTTCGAAGATGCGAGGCGAACCCTACGCGCCGCGCCCGCCTCGGTCCATCCCGCCGCTGCCCATCCCCGTTCCATCTTGGTGGAAATGGCGATTGCGTCCGGTTCTCAGGTAGATAGGATCACAGTGAAATGTAAGGGAATGGTCGCGCCATGGGCATCATCGCAATGCTTCTGATCGGGATCGTCGCCGGCTGGCTTGCGGGGCGGATCATGAAAGGCGGCGGGTTTGGCATGATTGGCAACATGGTTGTCGGTGTGCTGGGCGCCGTGATTGCCGGGTTTATTCTGCCTCAGGTAGGGATTGCGACTGAAGGTGGGCTGATCACGTCGATCCTGTCGGCGACATTTGGGGCGGTGGTGCTGTTGTTTGTCGTTGGGTTGGTGAAGAAGGCTTGAGATGTAAGGGTTTCACGCGTGAAACCATCTGTAAGCTATTGATAAATATAAGATACGAGAATCTGTTAACTATTCCGCAGTGTGAAACCCATAGAATTTAGGTGCGTGTAACCAACACCCGGCCCAGTGCTTTGGGCATAGGGTGCGCAGAAGCGCACCCTATAGGGTTTGTCACCCCTCCATTGCTTCCAATTCGTCAATCATCCCTGAAATGACGCTGAGGCCCTTGTCCCAGAAAGCCGGATCTGACGCATCGAGCCCGAAGGGGGCCAAAAGCTCTTTATGGTGCTTTGACCCACCAGCGGCGAGCATGTCGAAATACTTCTGCTGAAAGCCTTTGGGCGCCTCTTCGTAAACTGCGTAAAGCGCATTCACCAACCCGTCGCCGAACGCATAGGCGTAGACGTAGAATGGTGAGTGGATGAAATGGGGGATGTAGGTCCAGTACGTCTCATACCCCTCGGCAAACTCGAACACAGGGCCAAGGCTTTCGGCCTGGACCGACATCCAGACATCGCAGATCTGGTCTGGCGTCAGCTCCCCTTCCGCGCGGGCGGCATGGAGGCGGCATTCGAATTCGTAGAACGCGATCTGACGGACGACTGTGTTGATCATGTCTTCAACCTTGCCCGCCAGCAGGGCCTTGCGTTTGGCGGGGTCCGTTTCGGCGTTCAGCATCTTTTTGAATGTCAGCATCTCGCCAAAGACTGACGCTGTTTCGGCCAGCGTCAGAGGCGTCCGGGACAGCAATTCACCCTGACCAGCAGCAAGCACCTGATGGACGCCATGGCCAAGCTCATGCGCCAAGGTCATCACGTCGCGGGTTTTTCCGAGGTAGTTGAGCATCACATAGGGGTGCACGTCCGTTACGGTCGGATGGGCAAACGCGCCGGGTGATTTGCCGGGCTTCACCTCAGCGTCGATCCATCCTTTGTTGAAAAACGGCTCAGCGATTTCGGCCATGCGGGGGTGGAAGCCTGCGTAAGCCTCCATCACCGTATCACGCGCAACATCCCACTGGATCGGGTCATTGTCAGCGATCGGCAGGGGCGCGTTACGGTCCCAATGCTGCATGGTCTCAAGGCCCAGCCATTTGGCCTTCAGCTTATAGTAGCGATGCGACAGGTTCGGGTAAGCGTTGACGACAGCGTCGCGGAGGGCCTGCACAACCTCAGGCTCAACCTGATTGGACAGGTGGCGGAACGCCTGCGGCGTGTCCAGCTTGCGCCAGCGGTCGTCGATTTCCTTTTCCTTGGCAAGGGTGTTGGTGATGCGGGCGAAGAGGCCAAGATTGGCTTTGAACGTCGCCGACAACGCAGCCGCGCCCGCCGCGCGCTTTTCGCGATCAGGATCTGAGAGAAGGTTCAGCGTCTGCTCAGCATTCATTTCCTCGCCATCGACGTCGAAAGTCAGGCTGGACATCGTTTCATCAAACAGGCGGTTCCAGGCAGATGTGCCTACGACGGATAGGTCGTGCTGATATTGTTCAAGCTCATCCGACAGCTGGTGCGGCCGGAAATTGCGGAGGCGGTCGAACCATGGCTGGTAGCGCGCAAGGTCTTCGTTTGCGGATAAGAGAGCGTTGAGCGCATCGTCGTCGATGCGGTTCAGCTCCAACGAGAAGAAAACCAGCGGGGTTGAACTGTCGTTCAGTTCAGCATCGGTGTCGGCATAGAATTTCGACCGGGCGGTGTCGGACATGTTCTGCTGGAACAGAAGACCCGCGAAAGACATCACACGGCCGGCTTTGCTGCTGATCGCCTCATAACGGCGAATGCAGGCGAGCATTCCAGCAGCGTCCAAATCTGCGAGCTTGCCCTGATAGTCTTCGGCAAAACTGGCGATTTCGGATTTCAGCCAGTCGAGATCTGTGCGCAGTTCGGGGCTATCCATCCCTGGGTAAAGATCTTCCAATCGCCACTCGGGCAGATCACCCAGCGAACCACCTGCAGTGGCGTCGGCGTCAAAAACGGGAAGGGGCAGGTCGAGTGCGCGCATGTCAGCTCCGGTATCATGTGTTTGGTGACAGATAGGCTGTTCGCTTGGCTTGGGAAAGGTCTTGCGTAATTTGACGCTGGTTTGCTTAGAGTAATCCGGCTGCGCGCCCTACATCCAGCCTTCAAATATTTATGCTATCTCATTGCCGCAGCTCCACGGGGCCGGTCTCAAACAGGCGCCATCTCTATCCCGCTCGCCTGCCTGGATGTTGGCTCTGATTGTGAGAAATCACACGGTTTCTCCCCCAGGTGGGGGAGTTTCAGGGCGCTCTTTCTGTGGAAGATTATAGGCCATGACGCGATACGGCGTCGCTTTCAGAAGAAGGAGCATAAGATGACTCGTGACGCCTTTCACTTTACCGTCAAAAGCCAGAAGACTGAAATCGCTGGGGCTGAACGTGCGGCCTCTTCTTCGGATGAAGACAGCTTTGATTTCGCTGTTATGCCTGCAAGTACCGCCAATGACGTTACAGTAGATCTGGAGCTTGTGCTGCTAAACGATGTTTCAGGTAATGTGGTGAACACCAAGTACGACCTGACCGCGGTGCGTGATGGTGATCGTGCGGAGTTTGCTGAAGCGACGACTGAATTTACCGGCGACTACATCCTCTGAGGCGCCGGATCTCCACCCTAACGCAGTTTGAGTTTGGTTGTGAGGCGATGGCGTTTGTCTAACCACCATCCGCTTTCGGGCGGCCAGGCGGCGAAATCCTGGATTTCCTCAAGGCGTGCTTGCGCCTGCAGGGGCCAGTTCGGATGGTCCAGTAACTCACGCCCCATGGCGACCATGTCCGCCTCGTCGTTCTTCAGCATCGCTTCCGCTGCCAGTTCATCCCAGATCACGCCGGCAGTCATTGTGTGGGCGCTTGTCGCTTGCCGCAGATTTGCGGCGAACGGCGTCTGAAATCCGTGCTCCAGCGTCATGCGTTGGTGCCTTGCGCGGGCTTTGCCATTGCCTATTCCGCCCGTGGAACAAACGATCATGTCGACGCCCACCGCTGTCAGCTGGCGCGTCAGGTATTCTGTGTCAGCATCAGTCCAGCCATCATCCAGCCAGTCGGTGCAGGACAGGCGAAAGATCAGCGGCAAGTCATCTGGCCATTCGGCGCGGATCGCCTTGGCGACTGCGACGGGAAAGCGACAACGATCTTCTAATGAGCCGCCCCAATGATCAGAACGCTGGTTGGAAATGGGGGAGTAGAACTGGTGGATCAGGAAACCGTGCGCTGCGTAAACCTCCACTACCTTGAACCCGGCCTGAAGTGACCGCTTTGCGGCGGCGGCAAAGGCAGTGATGACGGCCTGGATGTCATCCTCGGTCATCTCATGCGGGAAGGCCAGCCTTCGGCATATGGCAAAGGCGATGGGACCATGGCCCGCCACGGCGCTTCGCCGCGGTCTGCTTCATCCTTTGCATCCACTGGGGTTTCACCGTGCCAGGGGCGGCGTTCGGATGATTTGCGGCCTGCGTGGCCAAGTTGAATGCCGGGAACTGCACCCTCAGCCTCAAGAAACGTGGCGATGCGGGCCAGTGGTTCAATCTGTTCGTCGTTCCAAAGCCCAAGGTCGCCATGTGTGCGTCGCCCATCATCTGTCACAGCCGTTGCTTCGACAAAGACCAGACCGGCGCTGCCCATGGCGAAGCGACCTAAATGGACGATATGCCAGTCATTCGCGAGGCCGTCGCTGGCGCGATACTGGCTCATCGGGGAAACGGCGACCCGGTTGCGGAAAGTGACAGATTTCAGCGTGTAGGGTGAGAACAGGTGGGACATACAGGCTTGGTATCGCCTGCATTCAATGCGGTAAAGTCAGGTCCCGGGGTCTTCACCCGATGGTTACAGCTCAATTGAAGGTGCTTCGTCCTCAGCCGTTTCCGCATCTGGTTTGCGCCGAATGATAATATCGCCATTTGGCAGCATTTCGGGCGCTTCATACGCGCTCATATCGTCAACCATCTCGCGCAGTTGTTCGACCATGGGCGACATTTTTTCTGCAAAGCTGCGCATCCAGCGCTGGGCTATGTCGCCTAGTTGCTGCATCTCTTCATCAGACGGAAGCGGTGATTTGCTGTCGTCGGCGGACAGCGGAGATGCTGTCAGCATTAGGGCGGTGAGGATAGCGAGTGAGCGTTTCATGATCACCAGATAGTGAGGGGTTGAGGCGATTGTTAGGCCGACAGCTCACAACTCTGAGATCAGCACAGGCCTCAAACGGAAACGGCCCCGCAGTTTCCTGCAGGGCCGCTCCAAATCTATGAGGTCGACCTAGTTTCCGAGCTCGATCGTGACGCGACGGTTGCGAGGCTCACGTACGTTGTCGCCGGTGGCGATTGCGTTCTGAGACTCACCGCGAGCGGCGCGAGTTACGTTGCCAAGGTTGACGCCTGAAGAACCGAGAGCGTTAGCAACGCGGTTGACGCGGCGCTGTGACAGACCCTGGTTGTATGCGGCGGAACCTGACGTGTCGGTGTGGCCAACCAGCGAGATTGCTGGAGCGGCGATACCGGAAACTGCTGCGACGACATCAGCGACGACACCCTGAGCAGCGGAAGACAGGTCTGAACGGTCGAAGCCGAAGTAGACGATGTAGTCGCCAGCAACTGCGCCACAGGCTGCAAGTGCTGCATCCATTTTGGCTTTGATTTCGTCAGCGTCCAGGCAACCACCTGGGGCCTGATACTGAGCTTCCAGCCAGTGATCCCACATTGCCTGTGCTTCTGCACAAGCTGCTGGGCGCGCGGCTGCGTTCGCTGCGATGGTTGAACCAACAGAACCGAACATGGAGGCTGCATCGCCACCAACGCCCAGGTTTGCAGGATCCCATGGTGTTACGCCGCCAGCTGCTGCTGCGTTCGAACGGTCCATGTAACCGGCTGCGTCCATCCAGTTGCCTTCTTTCGTCGCGTTGATCGCGGCGAGGCCCTGGTACTGTTTAGCCAGCTCGGCATTAAAGTCGCCGCCTGGCAGGTCGGCCGCAAGGAAGTCAGCAGCGCCGAAAGTGCCGCCAAGGTTTGCGCCTGGAATATTCGTACAACCAGCTGCGACGATTGCGACGCCAACCAGGATCGTGCGGGAAATGTTTTTCATCCCTCTCTCCGTCTCGTTCTCGGGCGGCTGTGCGCTGCGCGCCCTAATTAAGTGACCCTCATGCAGGGCGTTCTAAAAGCCCTACGCTAGTGTTTTCGCATGGATCATACGCGAAAACAATAAGATAACGCGATACTGCGCTAATGGTTCTAGAACTTAACGACACCGTTACAAATTCACAACAACTAGGATTGCCGTACTTTATTCAAACGGGGCGACGATCGGACGAAAACCCATGTATTACTGACGATTAAGTCGGCTCTTAACCGCAGCGCGGGTGTCTCACTTTTGTATCTGGGGGTGATCGATTCAGGCGAATTTTACCATTTGACCGGCCAAAACCGGGTGAGAAATGCCCCCAATTGCCGACTTCTAGGGTGTCAGAAGCTTCAGTTTTTCCAACATTGCCGCTGGAATTGGCGTTGGGCGGCGCGATTCCTGATCGACATATACATGAACAAACCGGCATAGAGCAGCGGCTTCATTAGATTTTTCCGCAAACAAGCCCATGCCGAAAATGACGCTGGATTTGCCAACGCGCAGGGTCGTCAGACCAACCTCGAGCTGTTGTGGATAACTGACCGCGCTGCGGAACTTACAGGCGGTTTCAGCAACCAGACCGATGACAGGGCCATCGGGCAGATCAAGCGCCTCTGTCTTCAGCAACCACTGGTTCACGGCGGTATCAAAGAACTCATAGTAATAGGCGTTGTTAATATGGCCGTAGACATCGTTATCGCGCCACCGCGTGGTCATTGGAAAGAACAGAGAATAGGCGATGCGCTCAGTGGAGGGGAAGTCGGTCATGGGTCTGCCTTTGCAAATATACGTCATGCACCTTGTACCCGGCCCTACGCTATGAGCAATGATGCTGCAAAGACTGGAAGGGGCTGACATGGCGACCATCAAAGGCGTTCTGTTTGATAAAGACGGCACACTGATCGATTTCACGGCGACATGGCGTGAAGCGGTTGAGAAAATCGCGAACCATCTGGCTGAAGGCGACGTGACGCTCACGACGACGCTGTGTGATGCGGTGGGTTACGACATACGCACCAAAGTGTTCCTGCCAGGATCGCCCGTGGTTGCGGGTTCCGTCGATATGGTGGCTGAACTGATGGCGTCCATCCTGCCGAAATGGTCGGCGGCTGAGATTGAAGATCTCGCCAATCGGACAGCGTTGGAAATGGGGGCTGAAGACCTCGCCCCCGTAGCGCGATTACGTGAAACACTGGTAGCGCTGCGTGAGATGGGGTTCAGCCTTGGGGTCGCGACCCATGACGCCGAGGCGACTGCCCATGCGAATATCAAGATGTTGGGCGTCGACGATCTGTTTGATTTTGTAGCTGGTTATGACAGCGGCCACGGGCACAAACCTGGGCCAGGCATGCCAAACGCGTTCGCCAAGGCGATCAGCGCTGATCCGTCGGAAACGGTCATGGTTGGCGATAGCGTGCATGACCTTGGCGCCGGTCGCGCGGCAGGTTGCGCCCTGAGTGTTGGTGTCCTGACCGGCCCTGCGACTGAGGCGGAGTTGGCACCAGCGGGTGATATTGTCCTGCCATCGATCGCCGATCTTCCGGATGTGCTTGCCCAGCGTCAAAAGGGGAGTTGAGCCCAAAGCCGACCTGATCTGTCGCCGGGGCGACAGAATCCACGCTCCCACCCCGCACGATTGGGTCAGATCAGCCCGGAAGAGCAAAACATGACCACCGAAACTGAAGACCGCCCCGCCCGACGCCGTTCAGGGGGCCGTTCCGGCAACGCCCGCCGAGGATCAACCATCGCGATCAAGCAATCGCCGTGGGAACTGACGGTCAACACTGATCATCCGACAACGCCGCTACGCCCAGATGGGATTGAAGCGATCCACAACGCCGCGATGACGGTGTTGGAAACCATTGGCATCGAATTCCTGAACGAAGACGCCAAAGCCATACTGAAGCAGGCTGGCTGTACCGTGACCGGCGATAATGTCCGCATGGGACGCGATTTCGTGATGGAGATGGTCGGTACGGCCCCGTCCCAGTTCGACATGACCCCGAGAAATCTGGACAGGAAAGTCACCATCGGTGGCGATCATATGGCGTTCGTGAACGTCTCATCACCACCGAACGCGATGGATCTGGATCATGGCCGCCGCCCTGGCGCGGTTGAGGATTTCCGGAATTTCATGAAGCTGACGCAGTACTTCAACTGCATCCATATCGCGGGTGGATATCCGGTTGAACCGATTGATATTCACGCCTCTGTCCGCCATCTCGACTGCCTGTATGACAAGCTGACTATGACGGACAAGGTCTGCCACGCCTATTCATTAGGGCCAGAGCGGGTTGAGGATGTGATGGAAATGGTGCGGATCGCGGGGGGCTTGTCCCACAGCGAGTTCGACAGAAAAGTCCGCATGTACACCAACATCAATTCATCGTCGCCGCTAAAGCATGACTGGCCGATGCTGGACGGCGCCATGCGGTTGGCAAAGCGCGGCCAGATGGTGTCGGTGACGCCGTTTACGCTGTCAGGTGCCATGGCGCCGGTAACGCTGGCCGGGGCGACCGTTCAAGCAGTGGCGGAGGGGCTGTGCGCCATCGCCCTTCTTCAATACATCAACCCGGGCGTCCCGGTGGTGATGGGGTCATTCACATCCAACGTGGATATGAAAACCGGCGCCCCTGCTTTCGGCACGCCGGAATATTCCCGCGCAACACAAATGGCCGGGCAGATGGCGCGGCACTATGGGTTGCCGCTGCGCGCGTCTAACGCCTGCGCTGCGAATGCGCCGGATGGGCAGGCGATGTGGGAAAGCTCAAACTCTCTCTGGGCCTGTATGACGGCTGGTGTGAACCTCGTCTATCACGCGGCTGGCTGGCTTGAGGGTGGGTTGATCGCATCCTACGAGAAATTTGTGATGGACTGCGAGATCATCCAGCAGATGCAGCACTATATGCGCGAAGTGTCAGTGATGGAGGCTGATCTGGCGGTCGAAGCGATCCGTGAGGTTGGGCCGGATGGTCATTTCTTTGGCGTTCAGCACACACAGGACCGGTACGAGACGGCGTTCTACTCGCCGTTCCTGTCAGATTGGTCGAACTATGAGGCGTGGCACGAGGCTGGCGCCGTCTGGACTTCAGAGCGGGCTAACAAGATTTCAAAGGCGATCCTGGAAGAATACACGCCGCCGCCGATGGACGAGGATATCCGGGCCGAGCTTGAGGCGTTTGTCGCCAAGCGCAAGGAAGAGGGCGGCGCGCCAACTGATTTCTGAGGGCGGAAAATGGGGCTTTGTGGACACTCGCAAAGACCAACATCACAACAAAGAACTAAGGCCCGCGGCCGCCCGAGGGGGACGCTATGCTACGGTTCTGTTTGGCAATTTATGGTGCCTGATTCCCCGAACATGTGACGAGTTGAAGCTCAGCAATGCGTCCGCCTGGGGGAGGGCGGACGCGGGCCGTGCTGGTCGCCCGCCCCATAGGCGCCTTAGAGCCAGTGTCCTGAAGGCCTCCAAACAACAGCAGCTCTTGATGAGCTCACCCAGAAAACCGCCGCGTCACCACCGTATCGGACTTGACCCGGGACCTCTCCGCACGCCAAGGAATGGCCCCGGACAACCTCCGATACGAATGATCGCTGCGCAAAGGACATCACTGAAATGAAAACCCTCCGCGGCGTAGTCGCGCCAATTCTCACGCCCTTCAACGATGACCTGAGCATCGCTACTGACCTCTTCGTCGAAAAAGCCAACGCGCTGTTGGAAGAAGGCGCTGTCGGCCTTGCTCCTTTCGGCACAACTGGTGAGGCGCTGTCCGTTTCCACCCCAGAACGTCTGGCGGCGCTGAAAGCGCTGATCGACAGCGGCATCGACGGCGACCGGATCGTACCGGGTACCGGCCTCTGCAATCTGGCTGATACGGTCGATCTGTCGAAAGCCTGCCTCGACATGGGTTGCGGCGGCGTGATGTCCCTACCGCCCTTCTATTACAAAGAAGCGACGCAAGTGGGGCTCTACGAATACTTCTGCCAACTGGCCAAAGCGATCGCTGGGTCCGCGATCTACCTCTACCACATCCCGCAAGTGTCCGGCGTGCCGATCTGGCCCGAACTGGCGCGCAAGCTTTTCGAGGACGTCACCGAAGTCGTCGGCATTAAAGACAGCTCAGGCGTGTGGGAAAACACTGAGGCATTGCTCGCCATCGAAGGCATGATCATCTACCCGGCCTCAGAGGCCGCCTTGCTGAAGGCGCTGCCGCTAGGTGCGACGGGCTCAATTACCGCGACGGCCAACGTGCAGGCAGGCGCCATCGCCAAGCTGATTGAGGCGTGGGACCGCAGCCCGGTTGAGGCTGAGGCGCTGTTCCCGCCCATCGAAGCGGTCCGCAAAGCTGTGCAGTCAAGGTCATTCATCTCACCCCAGAAGCGGGCGCTATCTTTGGTTGGCGACAAGCGCTGGGCGACGGTTCGGCCTCCGCTATCCCCTGCAACGGTTGAGGATGGCGAAGCGTTGGCCCGCGAAATTGGGCTGATGTGATCATCAGCCCGCGTTTCCCAGTGAAACCATGACCGATTACGACGTCACCATCATCGGCGCCGGCGCTGCTGGCATGATGTGCGCCGCCGAATGCTCAAAGCGCGGGCGGCGGGTGCTGGTGATTGAGCACACCAAGAAAGCTGGTGAAAAGATCCGCATTTCTGGCGGGGGTCGATGCAATTTCACCAGCCTTGATGCGCGGCCCGAGGCGTTCATCTCGGCCAATCCACATTTCTGCAAATCAGCGCTCAGCCGCTACACCCAGTGGGACTTCATCGCGATGGTCGACGCCCACGGGATCGACTGGCACGAAAAGACGCTGGGCCAGTTGTTCTGCGATGACAGCGCAGTTCAGATCATCGACATGCTGCTGACGGAAATGGGCGATGCTGAGTTGCGGCTGAATTGCTCTGTCGAGGCGGTTGAAAGGGCGGATGTCGGCTACAGCCTTTCAACCAGCCAGGGGGCCGTGACGACCGAGGCGCTTGTTGTCGCTTGCGGCGGTAAATCCATCCCCAAGATTGGCGCGACAGGGTTCGGTTATCAGATCGCCTGGCAGTTCGGCCTAAACGTGCTGGATACCCGTGCAGGTCTTGTCCCTTTCTCCTTGCCCCCTGATCAGCTGGAGGCGCAAAAACCTCTGGTCGGCGTTGCGGCTGAGGTAAACGCAACTACGGGCGGCGCAACGTTTGAAGAAGCGCTGCTATTCACCCATCGTGGCCTATCGGGTCCCGCAGCCCTGCAAGCGTCATCGTATTGGCGCGAGGGTGAGGATCTGGTGCTGGCCTTTGCGGACGCCGAAGAATTGGTCGAGCACCTGAAAGAAGCCAGGCAGGAAAATGGTCGCCAGGCCCTGCAAACCGCGCTGGCCGATGGCCTGCCGCGGGCGCTGGCCAAGCATCTGGCGGCGGGAATAGATGCGCCGGGCAAACTTGCGGATATGTCGAACGTCAAACTGGAAGAGATCGCTGAAGCCCTGACCAACTGGCGCATCCGCCCCCTTGGGACCGAAGGCTATCGGACAGCTGAAGTTACATTGGGCGGGGTTGATACGGACGCCCTGAATTCAAAGACGATGGAAGCGAAAGCGGCGTCTGGCCTCTATTTCATCGGCGAGGTTGTCGATGTCACGGGTTGGTTGGGTGGATACAATTTCCAATGGGCCTGGTCATCAGGTTGGGCTGCGGGACAAGTCGCCTAAAGGTGTGAAACGCACAAGGTTTCACGCGTGAAACCAATGCTATATATTTGATATTATTATTAAATTAGTGTTTTGATAACCTTTGGGTCAGGGTGCAGCCGCTTCAATGCCTGGTTCACCAAAGCGATGCGAAAGACATCCCTGTTCAGTTCTTCTGCCGCGATTTCAAAAACGCCTCGCAGGGATCTTCGCGGTCGTGAACTTTGGTGTAGATCACATAGTCGTAGGGAACATCTGTCATTTCGCCCGCTTCTATAATCCCGATAGATAGAACTGAAACCAACGGCGCCGCCCGCCCCAAATACAGCGGGGATCCCCGGTCTGTTCGCGCGTGACCGTTACCTGTGATCAGGACTGCAGGTTCATGCCCGTCCTCAACCAACCGCAGCACTGCGTCGGCAAAAGCGGCGTCGCGCAACTGCTGTGCCTCTACCATCCCGGGTAGCATGGGTTTTGGCAGGGCGTCGCAATGGGCGACGCGCTGTTCTTCGATCATCGCCTCAGTCACATCAATTGGCAGCTGATCGAGCAGGCGATAGCGTGCACCTTCCGCCCCCCAAGCCATCGCCGCGCCATTTTTCACCGATGACAGCAGCACGTCGCGATCAACGCCGCCGCCGGTTATGCGGGCGTTTGGCGCAGCCTCCAAAATCTGGCGATAGTCGTCCCAGTTGGACCAGCTTTCATTTTCCCACGCTGTGCGGCGGTCGTTCGCCACTTCTTCCTCGGCCCGTTTGATCATCTCAAACGCCAATCCGGCAGGGGCAAGAATGCGGACAATCTCTGCCTGCTTTTCGTGGTGGATCGGGTTGTCGTGTCGTTCGCCCAAAATGACGATCTGCGCCTCGATCGCCGCCTCCAACAAGTCAGCCATGCTGCTGGCCTGATCGCCCTGACAAGCCGAACCGGGCGAAGGATCGCAAGAAGCAGCGAGGACGGGACTGGCGATAAGGGCGCCGCAAAGGGCCAAGATGATGCGTTTCATGTCTCACAAGATAGATCATCAAAGCTGGGAGGCGAAGAGATGAGCACAAAAACCGGTTCCTGCCTGTGTGGCGGCATTGAATATGAGGTGAGCGGCCCGATGAGGGAAATCATCGGCTGCCACTGCGAACAATGCCGCAAAACATCCGGCCATCACGTAGCGGCGACAAATGTCGCCAAGGCTGATTTGACAATGACCAGCGATGCCACGCTGACCTGGTATCATGCATCAGACACCGCACAGCGGGGGTTCTGCAACACTTGTGGCGGCAATGTTTTCTGGGAGCGTTTGGAAGGTGACAAGATCTCAATTTTTGCAGGAACATTGGATCTTCCCACGGAACTGCCTTTCAAGCGGCACATTTTTGTCAAAGACAAGGCTGACTACTTCACCCCGCCGGAGGGGGATGAGGTATTCGCCGAATCAGACTGATCTGCGGTATTAATGGGGCTGCACTTGTAGGCGTCCTAAATGTGTTGCGCTTGAACCACAGTCCGGGATCTGAATGTGAAGACCATTGCTTATATCGTGCTTTTCCTGACCATCGGCGTCGCGTCATGCGCCGCGTTTGGCGTGGATTATGACCGTAGCCAGCAGCAGGAAACCAGCCAATGAGCGCCAAACGCTTTGGCGGGGCACATTCGCCCGGTGGCGCCACTGAAGCGCCCCCGCCGCCCGCATCCAAGTTTTCTGGTCGCAAGGCCCGGTCATTCAGCTGGCGTGTGCTGGGGTTATATATTGCCCCTTCAGGCCTAATCTTACCGGGGTTAGAGGGTCTTTTCACTGCGGATATGGCTAAGGTGTTGTGGGCGGTTTGCCCTTATATCCTGCTGATCCTTTCCGCATGGCTGACCGGCCAGGGGCTGAAGGCGGAAGCGGCCTATAACGAACGCACCATTGCAAAGCCGCCTGCATTTCCCCGTAAAACATTCGCATCGGCGCTGACCGGCGCGTCGCTTTTTATCATCTGCTGGCTGGGCATCGACCTGAATATGCTGGTCGCTATGTTCTATGGCGCACTGGGCGTCGGCGCGCATTTGGCGACGTTTGGTTTTGACCCGATGAAAGCCAAGGGCGGCATTGGCCTGCCAGATGAAGAACTGGACCGCGTCGCAGCCAAGTTGGATCAGGCTGAAAAAGTGGTCGAAGAAACGGTATCAGCCGCGAATGGTCTACGCGATCGAGGGCTGGAAAAACGCATCGATGCGCTGGCATTCGCCGCCCGCGATATACTGAAGGAAATTCAGAACGATCCGCGGGATCTGCGCCGCGCCCGCAAGTTTCTCAGCGTGCATCTGATTGGTTTGCGTGATGCGACGGTGAAATTCGCGAACGCCAAATCCAAAGGCGTCGCCGATGACATGCGTGGCGAGTACGAAGGTTTGCTGACCGATCTGGAAACGAGTTTCGCCAAACAACGCAAATCCCTGCTGATCGATGATCGTGTTGATCTCGAAGTTGAGATCGAGGTCCTGAGAGACCGACTGAAACAAGAAGGCGCGATGTAAGCGCCATAAAAGAGGCGCTGCAAGCGCCGTAAAAGGAGCCAATTGATGAGCGAGACAATCCAGGCGAAAGCCCAGACATTGCTGGTAGAAGCGGAAGAACTTTCCATTAACCTGCTGGCTATGCCCGCTGCAGACATTAAAGAAGCCGACAAAATGACACCAGAAGAGCAGACGCAGGTAACGGGCCTGCTTGCCGATCTGGATATGAACGACAGCCAGTCGATCATCAAATTCGGCTCTGCCGCGCAGACTGAATTGCAGGCGATCTCGTCCCAGATGCTGGACGGTGTCCGCAACAAGGATGTTGGTCCGGCTGGAGCATCCTTGCGCGAGATGGTCACCAACATTCGCGGCTTTGACGCTGAAGAATTGGACCCCAACCGCAAGCAAAGCTGGTGGGAGCGTCTCTTTGGCAAGGCCCGCCCAGTCGCCGAGTTCATCGCAAAATATGAAACCGTTCGCGGTCAGATCGACCGTGTTTCAGATGAGCTGCTTGAGCATGAAAGCATCCTGCTAAAAGACATCAAGTCGCTGGATAAGCTTTATGAATCCAGCCTCGACTTTTACAACGACCTTGCCCTGTTCATTGCCGCTGGCGAAGAAAAGCTGCGCCTGCTGGATGAAGAAGAAATCCCGGCGATGGCCAAGGTTGTCGAAAACGCACCAGAGGAAGAAGGCGTGCTTCGCGCCCAGGAACTGCGCGATCTGCGCGCAGCGCGGGACGATCTGGAACGCCGGGTGTATGATCTTAAACTGACACGTCAAGTAACGATGCAGTCGCTGCCTTCGATCCGTCTGGTTCAGGAAAATGACAAGTCGCTTGTCAACAAAATCAACTCCACCCTGGTCAACACGCTTCCACTTTGGGAAACGCAGTTGGCGCAGGCAGTGACGATCTTCCGTTCCCGCGAGGCTGCGAAAACGGTGAAAGAAGCGACTGATCTGACGAATGATTTGCTGCAGAAAAACGCTGAAAACCTTCAGGCCGCAAACCGCGAAGTCCGTAAAGAGATGGAGCGTGGCGTTTTCGATATCGAAGCGGTCAAATCCGCCAACCGGACCCTGATCGACACGATTGAGGAAAGCCTGCAGATCGCCGACGAAGGCAAAGCACGCCGCGCCGCAGCTGAAAGCGAACTGCAAACGATCGAGGAAGAGTTGAAAACGACGCTCGCCTCCGCCAAATTCAGCCGTCCTGCAGCAACCGAGGCGCCGACCGCTTGAGTAGAACTGCCTGCATGATTGTTTCGGCGTTGGCCGCAAGTTTGATCCTTGCGGCCTGCGCCAACACGACAGAGCGCTATGAAAGCTATACGACCGCGCTGCAGGCCAAGGGCAAAATGCGCACAGAACGTGACCCAGACGATGCACCTTTCACCAAAGATGATCTGGCGCGAAACTTCATCAAGATCGCAATGTACAGTGAATATGATGAAGAGCTGGCCGCAAAACCGACTGAAAAAATCCTCGGTCGATGGGAAGAGCCGATCAGATATACGTTCTTCGGAAAGGGTGTGACCCGTGAAGACCGCAAGCAGATGCGCGAACTTGCCTTTCGCGTCTCGCATCTGACGGGTCAGAAGATTGAGCCGATATCGAACAAGTCCAACTTTGTGATCATGTATCTGGACGAAGCTGAGCGCAGAAAGATCAATCAGGAATTCCAGGAAAGATGGGGCGATGAATTTGCCGAATTCAATGTCCGATGGGCAAGTTCATGGCGAAATCCGTGTATAGGACGGCTGTTCTACAACAAGAAAGGCGAGATCACACTTGGCTTGGTCTTCATACGAAATGAAATTGAAGGCCTGTTCAGGGAAAGCTGTCTGCATGAAGAAGTCATCCAGACCCTCGGTTTGACAAATGACGACGATGACGTTCGCCCGTCGATATTCAATGACGATGAAGAATTCGCCTTCCTGACCCGGCATGATGAATATCTGCTTCAGATGCTCTACGACCCACGCCTGTCAACGGGCATGACAGTGAAAGAAGTTACGCCTCTGCTCCCCAGCGTTCTGGATGATCTTTACCCACGAGATGAGACATGAAACTGCCTCGGAAAGTGGGCTTGAGGTCCGTACTGGGCTGCCTGGCGACGGTGGTTTTCTTGTCTGCCTGTGATCGCACACGTGAGACGTATCGGCACTACTCTGACACGCTAACAACAGGCGGAAAACTGCGGACTGAGCGTACGCCGGTGGATGCGGTTTTCTCGAATGCCGCTTTGGCTGAGAACTTTGAGCGGATCGCCTTGAACCGAGAATACTCACGCGAAAACGATGTCTTGGTCGAAGAGACCACGCCATCGCGGATCAGCCGCTGGGAACAACCGATCAGGTATCACGTCAGCGGCAAGGCGGCGACTGGCGAAGACCGGCTTGAATACACCAGCTTCGCCCTGCGCCTGGCCAACCTTACTGGACTTGAGATCGTTGAAGAGGAAAGTGATCCTAACCTTACGATCCTCATACTAGATGCTGAAGAACGCCGCGCTTTCGTGGCTGAGCTGGAAGAAACGGGGCTTGCTGAAAATATGCCCCTGATCATTCAGTGGGCTGAGGACGTTTATTACCCTTGCGTCGGTCAGGTTGCGTTTGACGATCTCGATGGTGGTCTGATCACTGGCGCGATGATCGTGATAAAAGGCGAACTAGAGGGCGTCCTGCGATCATCCTGCATCCATGAGGAACTGACCCAGACGCTGGGCCTGATGAATGACGACCCGGATGTGCGCCCATCGATCTTCAACGATGATCAGGAATTTGCACTGCTGACGGAACATGACGAAATCCTCCTCCGGATCCTCTATGACCGACGGCTTAAGCCCGGTATGCAGGCGGATGAGGCGAGGCCTTTGTTGCCCGAAATTATTTCAGAGATACGCCCCGGCGGGGCCTAAGAAGGAGAAACCTCCATGAGCCTTTGGGACAAACTCACCGGTGAGTTTATCGACGTCATTGAATGGACGGACGACAGCCGCGATACGATGGTTTGGCGGTTCGAGCGCCACGGCAATGAAATCAAATACGGCGCAAAGCTGACTGTCCGCGAGGGCCAAGCGGCTGTCTTTGTGCACGAAGGCCAGTTGGCCGACGTGTTCGCGCCGGGTCTCTACCAGTTAGAGACGAACAACATGCCGATCATGACGACGCTGCAGCATTGGGACCACGGGTTCGAAAGCCCGTTCAAGTCTGAAATCTATTTCGTCAACATGCGCAGGTTCCAGGACCTGAAATGGGGTACGAAAAACCCGATCATGCTGCGTGATCCTGAGTTTGGCCCAACGCGTCTGCGCGCCTTCGGCACCTATTCCATCCGCGTGATGGATCCGGCGCTGTTCATGCAGGAAATCGTCGGTACCGACGGCGAAGTGACAACCGATGAGGTCACTTTCCAGCTGCGAAACGTCATCGTTTCACGGTTCTCAAACTCGCTGGCGTCTTCGGGTATTCCGGTGCTCGACCTGGCGGCCAACACCGACGATCTGGCTGAGTTTCTGAAGGCTCGGGTAAAACCTGAACTTGCTCAGATGGGTATTGAAACGCCTGAGCTGTTCGTCGAAAATATCTCACTGCCGGAAGAAGTTGAGCAGGCGCTCGATAAACGTACGTCCATGGGCGTGATCGGCGATCTTGGTAAATACTCGCAGTTCCATGCGGCTGAAGCGATGCGCGCGGCGGCTGAGAACCCTTCAGGCGGCGGCGGTATGGGCGCTGGGCTTGGCATGGGGATGGGCATGGCGATGGCAAATCAGATGGGCCAGATGTCGCCTTGGGGCCAGCCCCAGCAGCCGACGCATGCGGCCCCACCACCACCGCCCCCTCCACCACCAGAGCGCCTTTGGCATGTCGCGGTGAACGGCCAGACAACTGGCCCGTTCGGGCGCGGCGATCTGGGCCGGATGGTGGCCGAGGGGTCCTTTACCCGAGAGACGACAGTCTGGTCGCAAGGCTACGCGGGGTGGATTGCGGCGGGCGAAGTGAATGAGCTTGCGCAGCTGTTTACGGTCGCGCCGCCACCACCACCCCCGGCATAATTGGAGCTTGGGGGCTGATGCGTCGAACTATTCTGAAATGGCTGCACTGGGTCGGGTTCGGCTTTTTGCTGTATTTCCTGATTGTCGAGCCTGACGATGCAGAGCGAAGGGCCTCTAGCGCGGCCAAAACGGACGCGCTGGCGACCCATGCTGGCGTTGGGGTGCTGCTGGCCATTCTGGTAGCGATCTGGTGGCTGACCTACTGGCGCAATGGTCTTGCCAGCCGTCCGGGGCCGAAGCTGCCGGCCAAAGCGAAACTTGTGCACCAATGGGGGCACCGGGCCCTCTATTGGGCGCTACCGATCATGATGCTGTCTGGCGGCCTTACGGGTCTTGTGGCGCCGTTCCCTGTGCTGGGCTTCGGCGTCATTCCGCTTAATTTCGGCGACGGTGTCATCACGCTATGCGACATCGCGGAAGAGGTGCACGAAATCGCCTTTGACGCCCTGACGATCCTGGCCGTTGTGCATATCGCGTTTCACCTGTGGCGACACTATTTGCTGAAGGACAATGCATTGCGCATTATGGCGCCCAAAGTTCTTCATCGCTGGTTGTAACATGGCAGATCTAATCAAGTCCGGTGAAGAGCCGCTGCACGAAAAATTCCCGTGCGAAGAGTGCGGCGCAGCGCTGACATATGCGCCGGGTGAGCCGGTTGTACGCTGCGGATTTTGCGGCGCCACCAACGAGATTGAGCAAGCCGACGGTCCTTGGGGTGGGAGCGCAGTGTCTGAACAGTCACTGCGTGACGCGCTATCGGGTCAGCTGAACGACGCCGTCTATGAAGAAACCCAAACCATCAGTTGCGATAACTGCGGGGCTGAGGTTGAGTTTGATGAAAAGACCCATGCCGGTGAATGCCTGTTTTGCGCATCACCCATCGTCACTGAAACTCACTCCAACCGGCACATCAAACCCAAGGGCGTACTTCCCTTTGAGCTGACAGAGCGCAATGCGCGTGAGGCGATGAATAACTGGCTCGGCTCACTTTGGTTCGCACCATCAGGCCTTGGCGAATACGCAAGGGCAGGGCGCCCGATGGAAGGGCTGTATGTCCCGTACTGGACCTATGACGCCGAAACTCAGACTGAATATCGCGGCAAACGTGGCGACGTTTACTACGTCACTCAACGCGTTTCGGTCATGGTTGACGGCAAGCAGCAAATGCAGACCCGGCAGGTGCCAAAAGTGCGCTGGTCGAATGCAGCCGGCCGAGTGCGACGGTTCTTCGATGATGTACTTGTGATTGGGTCAAAGTCCCTGCCGAAAAAATACGCGGACAAGCTGGGCCCCTGGGACCTGTCCGCACTGAAACCCTATCAGTCGGCTTACTTGGCCGGATTCCGGGCTGAAGCGTACACCGTGCCGATTGAGGATGGTTTTGCTGAGGCGCGCCAGATCATGGACCGTGTGATTGAGCGCGATGTGCGGTTCGACATTGGCGGCGACAAGCAGCAGATCACCAGTATGTCGGTTCGTGTCTCGGATGAAACGTTCAAGCATATCTTGCTGCCTGTCTGGATGGCTGCATACAAATATCGGGGCGATACTTACCGGTTTATCGTCAATGGTCGAACTGGTTCGGTTCAGGGTGAGCGGCCTTATTCAGCCTGGAAAATCGCACTGGCTGTTGTTGCTGGTTTGGTCGTGGCCGGTGTGGTTGGCTTCCTCGTCGCTCAAGGCAAGTAGGTTAGCCTCGGCGTCGCGCCGGGATCAGTGATGCTGCAATTAGCAGCCAGCCAAGGGCGCCTTTACCGTGATCCGACAGGGTAGCGTTCGACTGGAACGTAAGAAGCTGCGCGACACTGGTCGGAGAAGGCGGTGCGCCGGTCACGATTTGTAACGGCAGACCGTCAAAAATCATCAGATAGTAGCCATAGTAGATCTGCGGCGAGAGCCAGGTAAAAAGATACAGCGCCGCCAAGGCGATGAGAATGCGCGTGACAAGGCGCCTGCGTCGCCCGATCCACCATGAATGCCAGATGGTTAAGGCGGTCAGAAACACGGAGAGAGTGATCAGCCCGATCACGCTGAGCCTAAAAAAAGAATCGCCATCATAGTGGGTCATGATGGCGACACTGCGCTGAAAGCAGATTAGGCTGCAATCGCCTCTCGCGCGCGGGCAAGCGTCTGGTCAAGCCCGCTCATATGGGCGCTGGCGTCGATCACTTTGACGTTCTTGATCCCGACAAATCCCAGCGCGAATTTCATGTAATCCGTCGCAAAGTCTATCTCGGTGCCCATGCCCTTACCGCCTGAGGCGACAACGATGTAGGCCATCTTTCCTTTCAGCAGACCTTCAGGTCCCGTTTCAGTGTATTTGAAGGTACGCCTGGCGCGGGCGATCAGGTCGATCCACGCCTTTACCGCCGCCGGAACGCCGAAGTTGTAGATCGGCAGACCGATGATGATCGTGTCGGCTGTTTCAAGTTCCTCCATCAACTGGTCGGAATGGGCGAGGGTCTGTTTCTGGCTTTCTGTACGTTCATCCGGATCGGTAAAATTGGCGTTGATCCAATCTTCCGTCACATACGGTAAAGGATTGGCCAGATCGCGCACGCGGATAGCAGCGCCGGGGGTTTGAGAGATCAGATTGTCGATAACTTCATCCGTCAGCTGTCGACTGATGGATCCGGTGCGGCGCATGCTGCCATCGATGCGTAGGATGTTCATTTTGGATCTCCGTATCTGTTTGATAGTGGAGATTTGGGGATGGTCAGAAGATTGACAAATAGCGAGTTTGGAAGAGGTTTGTCGCGTAATTCGCTACAATCAGATCAACCTGCTTTCTGTCACTGAGGCCATCAGTTGCGGGCCATCCGACTTGGCCTTGTTAATCGCGGTGTCGACCTGATGAAAGGCGAAGAAATCCTCGGCGGCGGGCTGCATCAATCGGGCGGCGCCTTTGCCTTCTTCACCCAGCCACAAGCCAAATTGATCAGGCTCAATCGACAAAGGCGCACGATGATGGATCGGCGCCAACGGGCCAGTGGCGGCGGTTGTCACAATGGCGCAGGTGCTGATCACCTGCCCATCATCGCCGCTCCAATCCTGCCAAATCCCGGCCCATGCAAGCATGGACGCGCCGGAGGCAGCGGATATCCAATACGGTTCTTTCCCCTTCCCCGCGCTTTGACGCCATTCGTAAAACCCGGATGCCGGGATCAGGCAGCGTTGGTGGCGCACGGCATCGTGGAAAGCAGGTTTATCAGCGATGGTTTCGGACCGGGCGTTGATGATCAGCGGGCCGTCGTTTGGCGCCTTGTACCAATGCGGGATGTAGCCCCATCTTAGGCGCGCCATTTCACGCCCTTCAGCGCCAATGCGGCAAACCTCAACCTCTTGCGTCGGGCAGATGTTGTAGCGCGGGCCGCGCATCATCAGCGACGGGTCAGGCGCGACGTCGAACATTTCAGCGACGGCGTCATGAGGCAGTGTAAGGGCAAAGCGACCACACATGGCGCTGAGTTTAACTGCTTAAGAGATCAGGTCGAGGCCTCTTAGCGCTGCGCGTACCTCTTCCTTCTGCGCTTTGGTCGCGGGGGAGGTCGGCTTACGGGCGACGCCTGCGTCCAACCCCTGAAGCCCTTGGGCGTATTTGCAGAGCGACGGCATGTTGTCCTGCCCGATGGCGTCCCACAGTGGCATCAGACGCTCATGCAGGTCGCGGCCCGTGTCCCAGTCGCCTTCCTGCACCGCATTCCACAGACGGACAGACGGGCCGGGGGCCGCTGTCAGGATCGCCGCGATCGCGCCGGGCGCGCCCAGTTGGTAAGACGAATACAGCAAGGCGTCGACAGCGCTGAAAATCACGTTCTCAGGCTTTGCGCGACGCAGAAGATCCGCGAACAGCTTCATGTCGCCAGCGCTTTGCTTGACGCCCCAGACACCCGGGACCTCATCCATGATGCGGAGGAGGAGGTCTGGCGACAGGTAGCACCACGGCACGACATTGTAGATCAGGATCGGCACGTCACAGTCGGCATGGATGGCGCGGAAATGTTCGACCATCGCGTCATCATCCGGGCGAAACAGATAGGACGGGGGTGTGATCTGCAGCGCCGCAACGCCAAGGTCCTTCACAATATGGCCGCGCGCGGCGACCTCGGCGGTGGAGTTTGCGATGATCCCAGCGACCAGCGGTACGCGGCCATCGACGGCCCGCGCCGTTTCGTCCATCAGCGCGCGGTATTCATCGCGGCCAAGTGCGTGGCCCTCGCCTGTGCTGCCGCCCGCCGCCAACCCGTGGACGCCGTTGTCGATCAGCCAGTCGACTTGCGGTTTGACGAGGTCGAGGTTGATCTCGCCGCTTTCAGTGAAGGGCGTTGTGAATGGTGAAATGACGCCTCTTAGTTCGGTCATTGTAGCCTCCCGTCAATTTTGTGTTTCTCTATCAGTTCCTCAAAACACCCCCGGAAGGCAAGCAAAACTGAAGGCGACGCTGCGTCTGTCGGAACGAAAAAGGGGGGCCGAAGCCCCCCTTCCCAAATCTCATCCGCCGCCGAAATTACTTCGGCAACATGATCTCAGAGCCGACCTTCAGTATCGATGATCCTGTCAGTTTGTTCAGCTCTGCGATCTTCTTCCACTTGATGCCGCCACCAAGGTTCTTGGAGGCAATCGACCACAGGCTGTCGCCCTTTTTGATCGTGTAAAGCATGGTCGCCATGTTATCCGCGCCCTTCGGCTCTTCGGCTTTTGGTTCTTCAGCTTTAGGGGCTTCGGCCGACCCAAAGCTAACGCCCTCTACGATGTTGCCGCGCAGAACGGGCGTGTATGGGGAGTTTGCCTTGATGTAGTCAGCCGCAATCACCTCAAGCCCTGGACCGTAGTCGTAGGCATCAGTGCCTTTAGAAGCGAAAACCTTATAGCCGTCGCCGCCACCGCGCATGTAGTTGTTGGTGACGACGCCGTAGGTTTTGTCCATGTCCAGTGCGGTCCAGCCGTCACCAGCCTTCACCTCAACCGCCTTGATGCGCGAACCCGGCTCAGACGCCGCATCCCACGCATAGCGCATGCCCGCGACCTGCGGGAACCGGCCTGCGCCTTCCTCGACCCGGCCGACACCATTTTCAAGCGCTTCGACAATGCCTGCGCCGGTCAGCTTGAAAGTTGCGACAGTGTTCTGGAACGGCAGCACCGTCAGCACGTCGCCCATCGTGATTTTGCCTTCAGGGATAGAGGCGCGCAGCCCCCCGCCGTTCTGGATAGCAATGGTCACGCCCTGGTCTTTGGTGAAGTCCAGCATCGCCTCAGCCACAAGCACGCCCATGGCGCATTCGCGAGCACGGCAGTTTTTACGGTCACCGTCGATAGCGGCGGTAGATGATCCGACTTCGGTCGCTTTCAGCTCGGCAATTGGGCCGGCAAGCTCCGCCACGCGGGCGGCGATGTCAGCGTCGGGTTTGACCGAGGCGTCGAGCAGTTTGGTGTCGCCGTCAGCTGACAGAACACGACCTTCGTCGTCGAACACAACCTTCAGCTCGCCGACGTATTTCGAATAGGCGTAGGCCTGCACGATTGGCACCAGATCGCCGGTTACTTCGTTGGTCACCCAGGTCGGATACGCGCCCTTGCGTTTGGGATCGGATGAAGACAGGTAAGTGTGGCTATGACCACCTACGATGACATCGACGCCAGCGGCTTTCGCTGCAATTTCCATGTCTTTGGTGATGCCGACATGCGTCAGCGCGATGATCTTGTTGACGCCTTGACTTTCAATCTCTGGAATGACCGTCTTCAGATAGCTGATCTCACCAGCGAATCCGACGTTCTTGCCAGGGGATGAAGTCTCCGCCGTGTCAGTCGCCAGAACGGACACGATGCCGATCTTCTCGCCGCCGATGGTGCGGATGACGTAGCCATCCAGTTTGTCCTTCAGAGCGGGTTCAAAATAGGCGGACGTGTTACCGGAAATGACTGGGAAATAGGCTTTGTCCATGTAGTCTGCCAAAACCTGCGGGCCATCGTCGAACTCGTGGTTGCCGACGGCCATCGCGTCAAAGCCGATCTTGTTCATGAACTCAACTGCGGCCGCGCCCTTGTAGGTCGAATAGAACAGCGAGCCCTGGAACTGGTCGCCAGCATCCAGCGTCAGCACGTTCTGACCAGTCAGGGTGCCACGACGCTCGTTCAGGTAGGTCTTCACACGGGCGATGCCGCCAAAACATTTGCCTTCGGCGTCATCTTCCGCGCCGCAGGTGCCGTCGTATTTGGTGATCGGTTCAATCCGGCTGTGCAGATCGTTAATGTGAAGAATATTCAGTGTGTATTCGGCCTGTGCGCCGGTCGCGGTAAGCAGCGCGCCAGCGGCCAGCGCTGCGAAGCGGGGGGTCTTCATTGGGGGGCCTCCTGTTGTGTGAATTGCGGGAAATCCTGCGCCTCCGCCGCCGCTGGGTCAAGCATGACCATTCGTAGACGCGGCGCCCTGCCGCGCGTTACGGTGACCGTACATCAAATGAACAATGGCGGAGGATTTGCGGATGAATCTCGGCGAAATGACAGCAGTTGAAACAGCTGAAGCGGTCCGGACGGGAAAAATCTCTGCGCTTGAGGTGTGCGACGCGACCATCGATAGGATCGAGGCAGCGGATGGTCCCATCAATGCTGTCGTAGTGCGCGATTTTGATCGGGCGCGGGCGGCGGCCAAAGCGTTGGATGCGAACGGCGCCAAAGGCAGCGACAAGCTGCTGATCGGCGTTTCGATGACCGTGAAGGAATCGAATAATGTCGCAGGCTTGCCAACGACATGGGGGTTCCCGGATCACGCCAACAATATCGTCGACAAAGACTCGGTCGTCGTCTCGCGTCTCAAGGCGGCGGGCGCTGTGATTATAGGCAAAACAAACGCGCCGGTCGCGCTGGCTGACTGGCAGTCGGGCAACCCGATCTATGGGAACACCGTAAACCCGATAGACCATTCGCGCACTCCCGGGGGTTCATCCGGCGGCGCCTCAGCCGCGCTGGCGGCGAAGATGACGCCGCTGGAAATCGGCTCTGACATTGGCGGATCGATCCGGGTGCCGGCGCATTTCTGCGGCGTCTACGGGCATAAGCCAACCTTTGGGCTGGTGCCGGGCAAGGGGCATGATTTCCCCGGCACGGACAGCCTTGATTCCGCGCTGGCTGTTGTCGGCCCGATGGCCCGATCGGCAAAGGATCTGTCCTTGACGATGGACGTGATCGCAGGCCCCGCTGAACCGGGAATGAAACCCGACCTCATCGCGCCCCGCTTCGATACGCTGGCGGATACGCGCGTGCTGGTGATGACCGGCCACCCGCTGGCCAAGACCGCCTCAGCCGTTAGCGGGGCGATCAGACAAGTCGCAAGTGACCTGATGGACGAAGGCGCCGATATCGCTTTTGAGGGGCCTACGCCTGATCTTGTTAAAATGCACCAGACCTATGTCGACATGCTGACCACGGTCATCTCGCGCGCCACGCCTGACCCACGAGGGACCACGGCGCATGAATGGATGGATTTGATGGATGAGCAAATGCGCGTCACCCGGACATGGCAAGAACTGTTCGCTGATTTCGATGTCGTGCTGGCCCCAACTCTGGGCGTTACGGCCTTTCCCCTGACTGATGAGCCTGACTGGAACGCGCGCCATCTGATGATTGATGGTGAGAAGACCCGGTTTGGCGAGCAACTGGTTTTTGCCGGCCTCGCAACCTTCCCCGGCCTGCCGTCAACCGCTGTTCCGCTGGGCAAAGATGAAGACGGTTTGCCAACTGGTGTTCAGATCATGGGGCCGCCATTCGGCGATCGGATCACGCTGGGATTTGCTGAGCAGTTGGCTGCGGCTGGGCTGACGATGTGAAGGACATATATGCTGGTCTCAGGTCTCTTTCACATGTGAAAGTGAAGCTAACCTATTGATTTATATAGTGACGGATAGTAATTCGCCACGATTCGTTCTCTGTTTGATCCTGTTGCCTGCCTTCACCTTTCAGACAGGGTGCTCTAAAGCTCTGCCGCCCAAGGTGGGTTGGCGCCTGCGCGGGAAACCGTAATTGCGGCGACGCGGGCGCCGTGGGCCAGGGCCGCCTCCAGCTCAGCCGCTGATAAGTCGTGCAGTTTGGCGTTCTTGAGCGCGCCAAGTTCGAAAAGTTTGGCCAGAACGCCTGCGTTGAACGTATCGCCCGCGCCGACGGTATCGACGACCTCAGCCTTCTGGGCGGTGACGTTGACCTCGGTTCCGTCGGCCAGAAAGCCCGTCGGGCCTTCGCTTCCGCGAGTCAGAGTTATAATGATTGCGCCTTGATCCCTCAGCGATGCGGCTTTCTCTTCCAAGGATGCGGGGCCGAGCGTGATTCAGTTGAGATCCTCGTCCGAGACTTTGACGATATCGGACAGCGCGATCATGCGGTTCAGCCGATTCCGGTACTGGTCGGCGTCCTCAATGAATTTTGGTCGGATGTTGGGGTCAATCATGACGGCCCGCCCAGCGCCTTCCTGCGCCAGAAGCGCGGCATAGGCATTGGCGCCAGGTTCGCACGCCAGGCTGATCCCGCCAAAATACAGGGCAGAGACATCAGGCGACAAGCCAGGCAGATCATCCGGCGTCGCCACCCGTCCGGCAGAGTTTTCGTCATAAAAGTTGTAGGTGGCGTGACCATCCTGAAGGCGAACAAAGGCCAACGTGGTCGGGCGGTCGGACATGATTACATGCGATGCGTCAACGCCACTTTCTTGCAAGCCATCGATTAGCTGCTGGCCGAACATGTCGGAGGACAGGCCTGTCAGCATCCCGGCTTTGACGCCCAGACGCCCAAGCGCGATTGCGGTGTTAAACACGGCGCCCCCGGAATGAGGGACAAAACCGCTCGTGCCGGATTTCGTTGGCGTAGGGATCATATCGATCAGCGCTTCACCGCAACAGAGGATCATCAGGGCACCCTTTCCGGATGGCGGTGTGGTCGTTGGTGATAGGCTCAGGGACGTAACAGTGCCGCTGGTCAGAACCGCCGGGCCGCATTCATGCTAAGATCGTGGTTGGATTTCAAGTCAGTGATCAGATCTGCCGCCAGGGGTGCTGAGTTTCTAACCTGTTTCAGTAATTTCACGGACCAACCACTGGCGGCGACCGTCGTTTTGCACGCTTGGACGCCCTCCTCATCCAGTTTGTCGCTGCAGGTCAGGGTTTTGCGATTGAAGTCGGCGCCGCGCCAGAGGCAGAGCCGGTTTCTGACTAGGTTAAACTGTCGATTTCTGCGAGGGCGGCCCGGATTTCCGGCTCATAAGCGAATAGCGCGGCCAGACCGCCGGTGTGAATGAACAGAACGCGCGCGCCTAATTTCAGGGCGCCTTCATCCTTCAGCGCGAAGATCGTCGCAAAGGCTTTTGAGGCATAGACCGGGTCGAGAAACAAACCTTCGGCCTGCGCCGTCATGCGCATGGCCTTTGCCGCGACCGGGCCGAGATGGCCATAACCCGGCGCAAGCGCGCCATCACGAACCTCAATGTCGCCATCGCGTACATTCAAAGGCGCATCGACCAATTTCTGGAGGTCGCCAACCACGGTCGCTATCCGCGCTGTTTGCAGATCAGCCGCCCGCCTGACACAGCCGCCAACAACACGTGTCTGATCCCCTGCTGCGCGCAGCCCAGCCAGCAGGCCGCCATGGGTCAGGCCGCTGCCAGATGGGGTGATTATGACGTCAAAAGCCCCGTCCTGCTGATCGATGATTTCGGTCGCCGCATCCATGTACCCGAGTGCGCCCAGCGGTTTGTTGCCAAGGCCAAGCGGGATGACGAATGGACGCCGCCCTTCCGCCTTCAGGTCTTCTGCGCGCTGGCGAAGGGCCCGGTCGGCGCCTGCTTCATCTTCGCCCTCGGGATAGCGCATGACCTCTATCCCCATAATCTCAGCCAGCAGGACATTGCCAGAGCTTGCATAGCGCTCAGACGTGGTTTTCACCCGGTCTTCCAATTGAACAATTGTCGTCATGCCCAGTTTGGCAGCAGCCGCCGCCGCGGTTCTGACGAAGTTGGATTGAACGGCGCCGGTGATCAGGATGGTGTCCGCTTTGTCCGCCAGCGCCGCACCGAGGTAATATTCCAACTGGCGGCTTTTGTTCCCGCCAAAGCTGACCCCAGCCAGATCGTCGCGTTTGATCCAGAGGTCCAGATCCAACTTCTCTGATAGCCTGTCGGCACGCTCAAGCGGCGTAGGTCCTGCCAATAGGCTGGTCTTGGGATGCGAGTGAATTGGTCCAGCCACGGGACGTTCCTTTGCAATGATGCCTTGAACTTGCATGGCAAGTGGTCGCGTAAGCCGCAAGGCGATCCTACGGTGGCGCGTGCTTCCAGGCCCCAACGTATTAAAGTTCACACCGGGCCGACAGAAACGGTTCATTTTTACACGTAAAAGATGCAAAGTGTTGACGTCTATCTTGTGAAAGGGGAGCGGCAGTGAAGGAGCACGTAGTACAGGAGGTAAATGAGGCAAAGACCAGAACCGGCCTTCGGCTGCGAGTGGATACCTTGTTGGAGCGAGCGGAACTTGTCGGCCTGACGCCAGACGTCCATCATCATTGCATGAATATTTTCTCAAAAGACGTCTACAGCATCGATAGCGCACAGCTGCATCAGCTTGAAACGATATTTGGCTACTTTTGTAGTGTATTAACTGGTCACGCCCGGAAAGGTGAGATCGTCCACTGATGAACCGCACTGATCAATTCATTGAATGGTGGCGCACACATTCAGGCAAGTTCATCAATATTGAACAGATCTTGCCCTATGTCGTGTTGCACAAGGTTCCTGACGCTACAGACCGCGCGCCGACGCCTTTGCTGATCGGGCCAGCCTCTTTGCAGTCCACAGTCATCGATAGCCATGATCCCCAAGTCTATCGTGAACATCTTTTTGAGAAATGGGGCGCTTTTTCCGCTGACGTCGTCGTGAAGCAACGTCTGGTGGCGGACAGGGCTGAACCTGATCTGACGGTTGGGCGGTTTTCTGAAACCGGCGCCCGTAAGCATTTCGATTTTTCGCGGCTTCTTCTGCCCGTTCGAACGACAACCGGACAGAAGATGCTTATGGCCTATACGTCCGCGATCAGTGTGAGCTGAACTCGCCGTTTCGCGCTGCGTACTTCCGCAGCACCCAGTCGCGGTCACGTGCCGACAAGAACATCATCCAGTCATCATCGCGCCGTTTGTCGACGTCATGGCGCCACGAAATCGCGCAAGGGTAGGTCTGGGTGCAGGTGTATCGCGCCGCAATGCCACGCGTCGCGCTACGATGCTTGGTCAGGCAGAACGTCCAGTCTGCCTGCCACTCAGACGTGCTGATTGCATAGGCCAGCATCGCAAACGCCGTGTCGTCTATCTTGCGTTTCCAACGCGCGCTATTCATCAGATAGAAGTCGCCAATATAGGACACTTTCCCACAGACATCGAAAGCAGGTGGCGGCAGATCCTCTGGATCGAACTGATCCTGTCCATTGGTGTAGAGGTCCCAATACTGCCGCCACAGATACCCCGCCAGCCGCTCTTCCCGTCCGATCTGAACTGCTTTCACAGCACAAAAGCCTTCGATTTCGCCGCCTTCATCCCGGACTAGCAGATAGGCGCAATCATCTGGCGACAGCCTGCTTTGCGACGGATTGAATTCGGCCGATACACTGCTTTTTTCACTATCGCGCAATTCGGCGGCGACGCCTTCGAAATCTGTCGAAACAACGACGCGCCGCCCACAGGTTTCAATTCTGTCGAGTGCGATGCGCCTTGCTTTGCTCGCGAAACTTTCCTGCAACATGATTTGTCTCCTTCCAAAAAAATCACCATACAGCCAGGGAAATGACACTCATGCTTTTGCGTCTGATCCCCAAACGACTCGCGACTGTATGAGGTCACAAGTTAACCTTTGGTTTACTATGGGAGCAGAATTCAACTGTAGGTTCAGTCGAAAGGCGAGGAACTGCAGCGGCGGCGGGACGGTGCTGGCGGCAAAGATCCAGTTCCGGAAAGTGAGGTAGTCTTGTTGCTCAGTGGCTTAGCGGATCGCCAGTTCCCGTGCGATGTCTTCGGCCAGCCGGGTAAGCGCGCGGTTATGACCTTTAACAAGATCGGCAAAGGTTTCGCCGTTCAGCGCCTCGACATACTCGAACGTAAGGATCCGCGCATCTGAAGGCGCCGCGGCGCGTACCAGACGATATTGCCCGCCCAACTGGATATCACCGCCCAGCGCCCCAATGAAATAGTCGACGTCGATGTCCACGCGAAGCTTGGGTGATACGCCCTGCGGCCAAGGTTCAACCACGACGGGGCGGCGCAGCTGGGCAGCAAGGATAGGGGCGACCTGTCGGCTGGCGGCGCGGGGTGGTTCTTCGGCCCAGCGGTTGTCTTCGTTCAACGTAGCTTCACCGCCCGGCCCCAGTACCGCGATTTGGGTGCGGCGTGCGTATAGCGGTAGTTCGATTTCACGCAGGCCAATGACGTCACCGCTAAGCGCGCCAGTCGGGCGGGCTTCGGTATCCAACAGATAGGATACGGGGCCGGGCGCAGCGGCGCAGGCCGACAACAGGGCGGCGGTCAGGACGGTGAAGATCAGGCGGAAGGCCATGCGCTATTTCCCGAAGATAAAGGATGTTGGTTTCTGCTGCGCCAGTTCTATCAGCTCTGTCACCGCCCGCGCCGCATCCCGGATATCGCGAATGGCTGAGACAGCTTCATAGTTCAACTCAGATCCGACGCTGACCGATTCCAAAAGGTCATCGGCCCGCGCTGACACTTCAGACAACTGCGCAAGCAGCGCAGGCACGCCCGCCGCCGCCTGTCGTACCGCTGCCGAAGCGCTGGTGACGCCGGAAAGGGCCGCGATCGACGCAGCGCCGAGGTTTTCCTGTTGGAACTGAGCGATCAGGCCGGTGGCTTCTGTCAGCGCTTCGGTTGCAGCGGCAGGTAACTCGATGGCGCCCGGGCGCAGCCAATACGGCCTCAATGGCAAGTAAGGCGCTTGCCATTGCGTCTGCGGCGCGAATGACGGCGGGATCTTCCGCCGGGCGGCGGGTTGCGGCCAGTGTCTGGGCAAGGTTTTCGGCGGCCTTTTGCTCTACCAGATCATCCAGTAACCCGCGTGCAGCAACGAAGGTTGCGTTCAACTCGCCCGGTGCAGCCTGTGTGTCCTTCGAATCAAGGATCTTGCGAAGCGAAGCGAAAGTCGCGGCGGCCTCGGCGCTGGCGTCGCGCAGGCCCTCTTCCTCCAACAGGTTGCGCGCGGCGATCAATGCTCCGCGAAGGGCCTCTGGCGCTTCTCGCAATGCCGGATCGTCCAGCAGGGATTGAAGCGACGCGACCAGCGGGCCAGTTCCGTCTGCGGTTTGGCGGGCTGATGCGATCAAGGGGCCAAGCTCAGCAATCGCCTGGGCCAATGCTGGATCGTCTAAGCGTGCGCGCAAGCTGGTGAGTGTTGCGCTCACATCACCGTGCAAGGCGTCCAGACCCGGCAGATCAAGCGTTGTGCGTATGGCCCCTAGTGTTGAGTTGATCTCACCGGGCAGGTCAGCCATGGCCGGGCTAGAAAGAAAAGCGTTCGCCGCCAGAATGGTCTGGTCAAGGCTGGCTGGCAGGCGCGCAAGGGCGGGGTCTTCGACGATGCTGCGCAGCCCTGCAAGCCCAGCGGCGAGGTCCGATGCTGCGCCAGCTTCCTCAAGCGCCGAGAGGATCGCGCTGAGACTGGCGAGCGTTTGGCCCAACTGCCCAAGCGCGGCGGTCAGCGCGGGATCTTCTGCCAACGTGCGAAGCGACGCAATCAACGCGCCTGCATCCACAGTTATCTGGCGCAGTTCCGGCGCGGCGATCAACGCCTCAGCCGCCGACAACAGCGCGAGGGTCTTCGCCGGCACAGCTTATGTAGCGTCGTTGGCGACGACCTTGTTCAGGTTTTCTAGTAATGAGACAGCATTCGCCATCAAAGCCTCTACCGGCAATGCGTTTACCTGGTCCAGCACGCCCTCGACTGAGCCTGCCAGTTCATCCAGATCAGATCAGACGGCGGGCAGAAAAGGAATAGGCCCACTTTCATCTATGGCGGATGGCGGCGTAGCGGCGACATCGTCCAGTTCCACAATCAAAGCGCCGGTCAGCAGGTTGCCCAACGCCAGTTTGGCCTGCAAACCATCAGCCACAGCAGTACGCAGGAACGCCATGACCGCGTCTTTACCGCCTTCGCCCAGTCCCAGAAGTGATGGCGCTATAGCGACGCGGGTGCGTGTGCGAAACCGATTGCTCAGCTCATCAACCGCGGCGGATACCGCCTCAACCCGGCCGACGCGAATGCCGCGATATTCGACCGGGGCGCCGGGTTTCAGACCCCGGACTGAGCCGCCGAAATAGATATGGAAAGCGACCTGTTCGCCCGTCGCGAAATCTGCGTCCATGATATCGCGAGCATCTGCTTCAGATGGAAACAGCTGAAATACGTACCCCGGTTCGACAGGCGCGCCGCCTGGCGCAGCGTCAAACATCGCGCCACCGCGGATCAGCGAAGCGAGAGAGGCAATGCGCAGGTTTGCGCCGCCGGCGCCAAGTTCCAGATCCACACCTGATGCGTTCCAGAACCGCGTCGTGGTGGTGATCCGCTTGTCGTTTGAGGCATTGATGAAAATATCGAACTCAACCGCTTGACCGTCATCTGTCAGGCGCTTGCTTTCAACCTGGCCAACCTCAACCCGTTTGTAGAAAATAGGCGACCCCAGATCCAGTGACCCGCCATCCTCAGCCCGCAGACGAATGCGAATGCCAGACGCGCGATCCGGCGTTAGGGGAGGCTGATCTAGGGCGCTGAACCGGCTGAGCGGCGTTTCCGCCGTGGTATCCCGTGAACCTTCAATGTAGCTGCCGGACAAAACGGTTTAGAGACCGCTGATGCCCTGCGCCGAAACTTTCGGGCTGACGACCTAGAACTTTGCATCGTCATCGAGATAGGGCGCGACTGACTGGTCCATTCGCGCCTCGACAATCACTTTGGTGAGGTCGCTTGAGAACCGTACAGTTTCAACCTGCCCGACATCGACATCGCGGTACTTGATGATGGTTTCGCCTGCCTTCAGGCCAGATGCTGTTTCCAGCTCAATCTCTATCAGCGGCCCGCGCGTAGCGAGAATCTGAAACAGGAGGCCAATGGCGGCCAGGATCGCCAGCACGGGAACCAGCCAAACCAGCGAAGGCCAGCGGCTTGAGCGTACGGGTTCAACATCAGGCGCGCCGGGGGTGGGAGGGGGCAATGTCACTTCGTCTCTCCGATCCGGTCCCAAATCAGTCTGGTGTCAAACGCTTTGGCGCTGAGCATAGTGAAAGTGACGGATAGCGCAAAGCAGGCCGCCGCAGGTCCGGGCGCCAACGATGCAAGAAATCCCAACTGCACCAGCGCCGCTAGGGTGGCGACGACGAATATATCGATCATTGACCATCGTCCAATGAATTCAACCACTTCATAAAGATGCGTTAATCTGGTTTGGGACATGGCGATTTCGTGTCTGACGGCAAGGGCCAGCACCGCAATGGCGGCGAATTTGGCGACAGGGATTACGATTGAGGCGAAGAAGACGATGAATGCGACGCCGTAGGATCCTAATTGCGTCAGCTCCACCACGCCGCAAAGGATTGTGCTTGCGTCTTCCCGGCCCAGCGTTCGGCTGATCAACATCGGCCACATGTTCGCAGGGATATAAAGCAGGATCCCGGCAACCAGCCAGGCCCAGACGGGGCTGAGGCCCTGCGCTGGTCGGGTTATGAGGGGCGTTTCACAGTGTCCGCATATTTCAGCTTCAGGCGACCATACCTTCCCGCATGTGGTGCAGGCGATCAGGCCCGACTCACGCGCTGTGACAACCGCTGCGGCGGTCATCGGATCAGATCCCAGACGCTGCGCTCGCACAGCGCCGCATCTTCCATCAATGCAAGGGCGGCGAGGGCGACGAATGACCAGAACGCGGGGCCGAGTGAGACACTGGCGAGGCCGGACACCTTGACCAGCACCACGGCGACGCCAATCAGGAAAATCTCAGCCATCGCCCAGGGGCGAAGTTCCACTGCCAACCGAAAGGCGCGGGCGGCGCGGCGGGCTGGTCCCCGGCCAAGCCGAATGGGAAGAAGGACATAGGCAAGCGCCAGCGCCCTGAGCAATGGAAGCGCGACGATCAGCGCGCCCACGGCCAGCGCAAGCGGCCACGTGTTGGCGTGAGCTACGGCGTTAGCAGCATCGATCACTGACGCCTCTTGCCGGGCGCCGCCGCCTGAAAGAGTCAGGAAAGACGCGGTTAGTGCGATCGCCATCAGGGGCGGGGTGGCCAATGCAAAGGCCAGAACCCGGTCCAGCGCGGCGGGGCGAGAGGTGCGCAAAACCGCACGGCACCGTGGGCATCGCATCCGTTCGCCGGGCGCTGGGCGCTGGGCGATCATCCCGCCACAGCGCATCGCATGTTCGGCAAGCGATCAGCCCGGCGACAGGATTGGCGTGTGAAAGGTTTGATCCGTCAGGCAAAATGGCCCCAATCATCGGCGCCCGTTCGGGGCGGTGGGGGGCAATAGACTACCTCCCCCCGTCCGGGACAACCCGTCCGCTTGAACCTGAACGTCGCCGGGGCCATATACTAACCTAGCACAAAGGAGCCTTCGCATGCAAACCCGCGCCCGTATCTTCGACGATCTGAGCCAACTGATGACAAACGCCGCCGGTGTCGCGCAGGGCGTGAAAGGCGAGGCTGAAACAGCGATCAAGTCCCGTATAGAGCGTATGCTGCAGGAGATGGATCTTGTGACCCGCGAGGAATTCGAGGTCGTTCGTGAGATGGCTGCGAAAGCCCGCGAAGAAAACGATGCGCTGTTGAAGCGGATCGAGGCGCTTGAAGCAAAGTAAGACCTGATGGCCGGAACCCTGTGAAACGCCGCAGGGTTTCACGCGTGAAACCATAGCTAAGTCATTGATTACGTGTCATATTAATGTCTTGCTAATCTTTGATTTTGCGCGGGTTCACATCATGATAACGTAGGGCGGGTCATCTGACCCACTACTCGCCACACCAACAACTTCCCACTCAGCCCGCAACGATAACGCCGCAAGCAACCCGCCCGCCTGCGCCGCCGATGGGCTGGTTCACGTGATTGTCCGCCCTTTCATGGATGACCAAGGTCGAGCCATCGGCATCGAGCAGATTGTTTGGGCCTTCGACTAATGACACACGTGGGTTGAAAGCCTCCATCTCGCCAATGCCGTCCAGGCCTACAAAGATGTTGGGAATATCGCCCGGCTCTGGCCCCTTCGGGTTCAGCAGGCCGTGGCCATCCTGAACCTTGCCGACATGGCCCTCCGCGGTCTTGAACCCTTCATGCGCTTCACAAACGCTGTGGCTGTGCAGGTGAAGCCCATGGGCGCCGGGCGTCAGGCCCTCATCACGGACATGGATCAAAACGCCCCCCGCACCTTGTATCAGGCTGGCAATGCCGATCGTCTCACCTGCCGCGTTGATCAGATAGGCTTTGGCAGTTGGCGCCGCGTGGCTGGCGGGCTGTGCGCCAGAGACGAGCGTCAGGGCGGCGGCAACGCCAAGGGCGATGGATTTCAGGCGGGTCATTGTTTCGTTCCTACGGTTCGCTGTTACGAAGATCGCGTCTTCATTTAGCAAACAGTTGGGACGGGAGAATTATTCAGGGTGGGGAGGTTAGATTTGCCTGAAAACGCTGTGAGCCGTGCGGCGGATCTGACCGTTTGGGAGATTGGCGAACCCAAAAGGATAACTAGTCGCCTGTGATTTTCGCATAAGCTTTTGGAACCGCGCAGATAATTCAATTTTTCAAGTATAGAGATTAGCAAGGTTTGGCCGGGGGTCAGCTCAAAAGCTTGCGATTTCTTACGCACGTGCACGCGAGGGACTCCTTTGCTGACTCCGATGTGGTTCGATCCCATTGTTGAGAT
>CALKOT010000032.1 GCA_938092015.1 uncultured Paracoccaceae bacterium | reverse complement strand
ATCGGGATGATTGCATCTGGCGCAGGTGGGCGGTAGCCCAATGCACTATGGGGTCGTTTGGTGTTGTAATGGACACACCATTGTTTGATCAGGATTTGGGCTTCGCGCAAGTCGTAGAACATCTCACTATTGAGCAACTCTTCGCGGAACCGGGCGTTGCCGGATTTGCAGATAAACCCTGTGCAAAGCCAATAGCCGCAACTAACTTGGACCACCTTTCGGTTCGTACAAAGCCAGAATATAATTTTTCTCGCGTTATTTCTGCAACCATGAGCCTGCCCTTTGAATTGGTCCGCCCCCATGGTTAGGAAATGGAGGACCAAAAATGGCAAACAAACGACCGACGCTAGCTCAGCTTTGGTGCTCCCCCTTAAAATATTTCTGCGCCTAGAAAAGCAACATGCTTCGCGCGTACCTGCATAAGCCACTTTCGTAAGGACCCGTCAAATCCGCGGAGAGACTCTCTCAGGAACATCTCTGATTTCAGGTAGGTGTGAAGACTCAGAAAAGAAGAGGTGGCCCTGTAGGGGCGCCTAGATCGCAGGGGCAGACGCCATCCGCCGCGGGGGTCGTTCCTCAGCATCGGCCAGCTCGCAGATCGCGCCAGCCTCGTGCTCCAGGCAGTCGGCGACCATTCTCAGGCGGGTGAGGTACTCCTCCCCCATCGCTGCTGCTTGTAGATCTAAGACACGATCAACAGCAGCTCTTCGCGCAGGTGCCGATTACACTCGATGATGTGAACTTGAGAAAAACTTACGCAACGATGAACACAGGTGAAGAGTTGTTAGCCAACCTCGTTGGTAGTTGGGACAAGCGGCCTGAAGCGACGACATGGCTTGATAACCTTTTCCTCGCGAGGACCTACGTCCGGCACTATGCTGATGTTGCGACGGTTGAAGGCGGGGTCGCCTCTGGTTTGCAAGCGGCTGAAGCTGTGCGTTTACGCCATGGGGTTGCTGGCAAGATCGAAGTGATCGAAGCGGATGAATATTCAGGCTCGTTCTATAAAGGTCTGAAAGTTCTATTGGCGCCAATTGCTGCTTATGCGAAAGCATGGTCGTTGGGGACCCATGCGTTAGGCCTTACTCGTCGTTCACCTCGACATTGGAATCTGCTTGACGATAAAGGTGGTTGCGACTTTGGCTAGGCCGCGAAGTAATGGGCTGAGCTTTTGTCAGGTCGGGCGAAAGGCAGCGACTCGCCTTCTGGTCAGATCTGGAATTACAATCCTGACGGTAAAACGAAGCGGCGCAGCCGACGTAAGACCCGAACCTAAGTAGGCGTTCAAGAGTGAGAGTTCATGTCTGATATTCGCGAATGGCTGGCCAGCGTTGGGCTGTCGCAATATGCGGACGAATTCGAAGAGAATGAAGTCTCTATCGATTTGCTGGGTGAACTCGATCAGGATCTGCTGAAAGAGATCGGCGTCAAAACGTTGGGCCACCGCCTGAAAATTCTGAAGGCGGCAAAAGAGGTTGGCGCGGCAGACGCACCGGCCAATGTTGAAGCAGCGCCAAAAAGTGGCGGTGAAGAACGCCGCCAACTTACGATCCAGTTTTGCGATCTCGTTGGGTCCACCGAAATTTCCAGCAGGATGGACCCGGAAGATTATCGCGAACTATTGCGTGTATATCAGGAAACGGCATCAAACGTGATCCTGAAGTATGGAGGTTACGTTGCTCAATACCTCGGCGACGGGTTGATGACCTTCTTCGGTTATCCGCTTGCGCAAGAAGATGCAGCAGAAAGGGCGGTCAGGTCCGGCCTTGAGATTGTTGCAGAGGTCAAAAAGAAAAGCCCCTTCATTGGCGAAGAAATGAAGGTACGTATCGGCATCGCCACCGGGACTGTCGTCGTCGGTGACATAGTCGGACAGCGCGTTTTCCAAACATCAGCTGCGTCAGGCGAAACAACCAATCTCGCCGCTCGTCTGCAGGGCGTTGCGGGCGAAAACATGGTAGTGATCAGCGGCGATACCAAACGTCTGCTGCGTTCCAGTTTCAGCATGGTATCTTTAGGTGAAAAGACGCTCAAAGGCATCAGCCAACCGGTAATTGCCTGGCATGTGATTGAAGAGGAAGTGCAGACCGCAGCTATGGGCAGCAGTGGGCCGCGATTTGTCGGTCGTCAAAGTGAATTGGAAACAATGCTGTTTGCGTGGGATGACGCGAAAGCTGGCAATGGCCGCGTGACGCTGCTGGAAGGTGAGCCGGGCATTGGTAAAAGCCGGCTTGTGCAAGAATACAGGGAAAAGACAGTAGCAGACGAACACTTCAGCCTGACCTTCCAGTGCTCGTCTTTTTTCACTGAGACCGCGTTTCACCCCCTTCGGCGGTATCTGGAGTATGAAGCCAAGATGGTTCCGGGCGACAGCGTCGAAACTAGGCTCGACAAGCTGATCGAAACGCTTGCACGCGTGTCGGGAGAAAAAGTTGCGCAGGAAACGGGGGGGGTGTTTGCTTCGGTCCTATCGCTGCCGCTTGACCGGTTTCCGGCGATGCAGTTATCGGCCGGGTTGCAGAAACAGAAAACGATCGAAGCGATGATCGCGCAGATTACGACGCTTTCAGAGCAAAGACCGGTCCAGATCTTTTTCGAAGATGCCCATTGGGTTGATCAAAGTTCATTAGAAGCTGTCAGTCTGTTCGTTGAGAAATTCACCGAGCTGCGCGTTCATATGATCATCACGCATCGCCCGGAATTTGCGGTGCCTTGGTCGGACAGTGATGCCGTGAAGACGCTTGGTTTGAAACGTCTCTCTGGCGCAGATGTACTTGAGATCATTTCCGGTACGACGGGGCTGGAAACGCTGCCAGAAGACATGCAGCGCCAGCTTGCGGCGCGTACGGATGGCATCCCGCTTTTTGCGCAAGAGCTTGCAAAGTCTTTCTCTGAAGGTCGTGCCGCCAGAACTGATGATCAATTGGCGACAGTGCCTGCGACCCTACAGGATTCGTTGATGGCGCGCCTTGATCGGCTGGGGTCTGCACGTGAAGCGGCGCAGCTTGCCTCTGTCATTGGACGGGAATTTGAAACGCCACTGTTGCAGCGAGTGTCGGGCTGGCCTGAAGAAACAGTTCGCCTGACTTTGTCGCAGCTAGAAGCTGCTGATCTGATCTTCCAGGAAAACACAGCATCGAATGATGTTTGGATGTTCCGTCATGCTTTGATTCAGGATGCAGCGTATGAATCCATCATGCGCCGACGTCGACGCCGGCTGCATGAAGTCATCGCAGAGACAATAGTGAAAGAAGATCCGGAACGCGCCGCGCGTGATCCGGAATATGTCGCCCGTCACTTTAGTGAAGCGAACCGGGCGACTGAAGCGGCGACCCATTGGCTGAATGCAGGGCGTATCGCATGGGGTCGTGCAGCGGCACGAGAGGCGTTGGCCTCATTTGATCGCGGGCTTGAGCAAGCGCTGAAGATCACGGATGAAGATGTTTGCAATGGCCTTGAGTTGCAATTGCAGTCCTTGATCGGCGTCGTGCATTTTGCTGCGACCAGTTATGCTTCACCGCAAGCGCAAGAGGCTTTTGAACGGGCTCGACAGCTCTGCGATGTGGTCGATAATCCCGATTTGCAGATGACCGTTCTCTATGGCCTCGGCACTTATCAGACGATGAAGGGTGACATCCACGCCGGGCATCAGACCTTTGTGCATCTATCCAATGTCGCCGATGACCTCGGTGTTCCGCGCTATGATGTGATGAGCGCCTCTTTGCTGACCTGGTCGTACTATAACCGCGGTCACTATCGTAGCGCGGTTGAGTATGGTGGCCGGGTGCGTGATTTTTATGCAGAAGGCGCTTGGATGAATACTGGCGCCCTGACCAATGCGGTTGACCCGTTGGTGGTCAGCGATGCGTTTCTTGCCGTCAGCCAATGGGTTCTTGGGGACCCATCGCTTGCAGAGAAGACCGCGGGCGAAGTACTTGAATATGCCAAAGAGACGAACGACCCGTATAGCCTCGCCTACGCCTACACGAACTCGTCAATCCGAGCGATTGATATGATTGAGGACTGGGAAACGCTGTTTGAGCGGGCGGAAAAAGGCATCGAACTGTCAGACAAGCTTGGGTACGTTTACCTAAAAGCCTACTGCACGTTCTGGCGGGCCCGTGCACTCAGTGAGCTTGGCAATATCGAAGAGGCGGCGAAACTGATGGATGAATGCATGAGCATCATTCACGATCTGTCTATTGGCTACCATCGGGCAACTTACGTCGCCAAACACGCTAAGATGTTGGCTTTGTCGGGTCAGCGGGACCGTGCCCAACATTTGGTCGAAAAGGCGCCAGCGCTTGTGCTCAGCTCCGGCGAATACTCACAGGAATCAGAGGTAATGGTTCTGACAGGCGATTATCATTTGATCTGTGGGCAGACTGAGCAGGCATTGCACGCCTATCGCGCCGCAATCCGGATCGCCATATCTCGCGAAGAACTGTCTTGGGAATTGAGATCAGCATTGAAAGTTGCGAAGATTCTTTTTGATACCAAAGAGAAGTCTCAGGCTGATGACTTGCTCCGCCCGATATTTAATCGATACCCGGGTAAGGATGGCAAGGGCGATCCGCATAACGCCCGCGCCTTGTTGGATGCGATTTGATCCTGGACTTATTCCCGACCGAGGTTCCGTGTCAGGGTGACGAGATCGATTAGCTTGGTCGGGTCCTCTGAATTGGCCTCAGATTCTCCGATGGCTGCATCCACGATCTTGTCCAACTCAGCCTCGGCCTCTGGCAGTACAGCGCGGAAGGCGCTCGCTAGGTCGTCGTAATTGCTTTCATTCGGGTCAGCGAACATCTCGGCCACATAAGGATCGCGGATGGCCAAAGCTGCGGGAAGCGTCAGGATGCCGTCGCGAACATCCTCATCACCGCCGCCGCCAAGGGCAGAGGTGCCGCGAACGTCTGATACATCATCACAAGCGTGATAGAGAATTCCAAGAAGCTGGCCGAATTTGCGCAACTGACCCGTCGGATCGCCCAGACAAGCAGCGACTTCGAACATGGAGCCCGTGTCTTCGCGAGCCAGTACGCGCCAGTCTTCGACACCCAATGGCCTGCAACGTTCATCCCATTGCTTCACCTCGGCGGCACCCAGGCGGGTCATCAGTTCTGACAGCAGTTCAATGACTGCTGGGTCATACTTCACCATACGGTAGGCTTCGGCGACCATATAGCCTGAGGTCATCAGCGCTTTCAGCTCACCAAATTTATGGTGCATCGACGCTTTACCACGCCGTTCGTCCGACCGGTCTAGGATATCGTCGACGACCAACGTCATGTTGTGAAGCAACTCTAGCGACATGGCGCCGCGAATGGCGCGATCATCAATCGGGCCAGCTTCAATCGCTTCGGCGCAGCAGAAGACGGTAAGTGGCCTGAAGTATTTCGATCCAGACAGGAACTGCCATTGCAGCGCGTCAGCCATCTCTGGTTTTACGCCCGTGATCCATTCTGCGATCATCCTACGAAGGCGTTCGGTTTCCGCCTCAAAGCCCAATTCAGGTACAATCCAGTCTGCGCGTTCAATATTGTCTTGATTGTTCATCGTTTCGCTCTCGCTTGGCGCTTGGGCTTGTCATAGGGCTCAGGCGATTGGCTGGCGCGTAACGCCGCTTCGATCTCAATCAGTTCATGCTGGAATTCTTCTGCATTGACGCGGCTGAGATCGCCAATCTCGCGCAGGCAGGCACGCGCCTTGTCCAGTGCGATCATTCGCATGTGGTCACGCGCTTTTGGATCGGACATGTCTTTAGGCGCAGCGTTGGTCGCCTCTATTCCGTGGTTGAGCATGGTTTCGCCGACTTGACGCCAAAGATTTAAATCGCGGCTAATCATTGTCATTTGCGCACGGGCGAGGTGCAAAAGCACCTGCTGCTCATTTCCCTTTAATTTGGCGTCTAGCTCGTTCACATCTGACGCAGCGGGCAATTTGTCCAAGACGCCACGAATGACACCAAGATAGCTTTCGATCATCTGATCAATCGACGTGTTGTCGCCGAACGGGCTCGTCGGCCCGCTGCTCTTTTCCGCCACTTTGTTCCCACCTGAGAAAATTCGATTCGCTCAAAAATCATATTAAGTTGTGCTGGTATGTGGCGAAAGGGCACTAGACAATTCAACCTAAGCGCAGAATCGAGAGACTTGCGGTGCAAACTCAACTGGTATAATGGTAATACCAATTCAGGGGAGAGGTTCAATGTCGACGATAGCAATGCCCGTGCCGGATTCTGATACGCTTGGCCGTCGTGATGAAATCATCGACGCGCTTGAAGCGGCAGTTCCCGGGGCCGTCATTTCCGACCCCGTTGAGACCCGGGCGTATGAGTGCGATGCGTTAACCGCGTATCGTTGCCCACCGCTGGCGGTCGTTCTTCCTTGCAAAACTGAAGAAGTAGCCGCCGCAATGAAGGTTTGCTTTGACCTCGGTGTGCGCGTTGTACCGCGCGGGGCTGGTACCTCACTCGCCGGTGGATCGTTGCCGACGGCTGACAGCATTATTCTGGGCACTGCGCGCCTGACCGATGTGCTTGAGATCGACTACGACAATCGCTTCATCCGGGTGCAAACCGGCGTGACTAACTTGTCAGTCACCGGTGCAGTTGAAGATGACGGTTTCTTCTACGCCCCTGATCCGTCCAGCCAGCTTGCCTGCGCCATAGCGGGCAATATTGCGATGAATTCGGGTGGGGCGCATTGCCTCAAATATGGTGTGACAACGAACAACCTGATAGGCGTCAAGATCGTTATGACAGATGGTGAAATTGTTGAGGTTGGCGGGCCGCACTTGGACGCCTCAGGCCTGGACATATTGGGGATCATCTGTGGCTCCGAAGGACAGCTTGGTATTGTAATCGAAGCGACGTTGAAGATCCTTCCGAAACCTGAAGGCGCCAGGCCTGTACTGATCGGCTATGACGACGCTGAAGTTGCCGGCCAGTGTGTCGCGAACATAATCAAATCCGGCGTCCTGCCCGTCGCCATTGAATACATGGACCGGCCCTGCATTCGCGTTGTCGAAAATTTCGCGAAGGCAGGTTACCCGGATTGCGAAGCCCTGTTGATCGTTGAGGTTGAAGGGTCTGAAGCAGAGATCGCTGACCAGCTGACCATCATCAAGGACATCGCCGCCGCTCTGAACCCTGTTGAACTTCGTGAGGCGCAAAGCGCTGATGAAAGCGCGGCGATCTGGAAAGGTAGAAAGTCGGCTTTTGGGGCGATGGGGCAGATTAACGACTATATGTGTCTCGATGGCACCGTACCGCTGTCTGAGCTGCCTTTCACATTGAAACGCATTGGTGAACTGTCCAAGGAACACGAGATGGACGTCGCCAATGTCTTTCATGCGGGCGACGGTAACATGCACCCGTTGATCCTGTTCGACGCCAACCAACCCGGTGATCTTGAGCGAGCAGAGGCGTTTGGCGCCGACATTCTAAAGCTGTGCGTCCAGGTAGGCGGCTGCTTGACGGGTGAGCATGGCGTTGGCATCGAAAAGCGCGACCTGATGACGGACCAGTACTCTGCTGAAGATCTTGAGGCGCAGATGCGGGTGAAGGACGTTTTTGACCCCCAGTGGCTGTTGAACCCTGCCAAGGTGTTTCCCCTGCAGGTTAGCGCAGCGAGGCGCGGCTGATGGATATGCCTAAGACTGAGGCTCAATTAGCCGCGCTGATCAAGCAGGCCCATGCTGACAAAACACCGTTGCGCATCCGCGGCGGCGGCACCCGCACTGATCTAGGGCGGCCCGCACAGCCTGCAGACGTGCTTTCTACGCAGGGCCTCAGCGGCATCACCCTATATGACCCCGGCGCGCTAACGATGATCGCGCAGGCGGGTACGTCAATGGCTGAGATTGAGACGGCGCTTGCCGCGGAAAACCAGATGCTGGCGTTTGAGCCTATCGACTATCGCGGTCTGCTGGGATCAACCGGAGAGCCCTCGATTGGGGGCACCGTAGCCACCAACATCTCTGGCCCCCGCCGCATGCTGGTCGGCGCCTGTCGGGACTTCGTAATGGGCGTGCGTTTTGTAACGGGTGAGGGCGATATCGTGAAAAGTGGCGGTAGGGTGATGAAGAATGTCACCGGCCTTGATCTATCCAAGCTGCAATGCGGCGCTTACGGGGGCCTCGGTGTGCTGACCGAAGTGTCGATGAAGGTCATGCCAAAACCGCAGGCAGCGATGACGTTGGTCTTTGAGGGTTTCACAGTGGAACAGGGTCTCGCGCTACTCCGCAAAGCGCTCGGTACGCCGTTTGAATTGGCCGGTGCGGCGTTTCTGCCCGGCGCGACCAGCCGGACATGTCTACGGATCGAGGGGCTGAAAACGCAGGTCGATTACCGAACGAAGAACCTTACGGCCTTGTCCTCCGGCCTTTCTAAGATCGTCACTGGCGGTGAACATGACGCGCTGTGGAAAAGCATCCGCGATGTGGTGCCGTTCCATGGCTCGAATAAGCCGGTGTGGCGTTTGTCTGTCAAACCCTCTGCCGCTGCGGACATCGCGGCAGCTCTGGAAACTGCGCTGGGCGCCGAGGCGTTCTTCGATTGGGGTGGCGGGTTGATCTGGCTGCAGACACCGGATGCGACGGCTGAGATTGCGCAGCAAATCCGCGCTGAAATCGCCCCTCACGGCGGTTACGCGACGCTTATCCGTGGCTCGGTTCAACAGCGGGCCGCACTGGATGTGTTCCAGCCTCAGGCCCCGCGCCTCGCCAAGATCTCACAGCAGTTGCGCGATCAGTTTGATCCGGCAGGCGTGCTGAACCCCAGCCTAATGGCGGCGTAAGGACCAGACATGCAAACTCATTTCACAAAGAAACAGCTGGCCGCACCCGCGTTCAATCGCTCGAACGAGATTCTGCGCACCTGCGTCCACTGCGGGTTCTGCACCGCGACCTGCCCAACCTATCAGGTGCTGGGGGACGAGCTGGATAGCCCGCGAGGGCGTATTTATCAGATCAAGGAGATGTTGGAGACGGGGTCGGTTCCAGACCCCAAAACCGTACTTCACGTCGACCGCTGCCTCAGCTGCCTTGCCTGCATGACGACTTGCCCGTCGGGGGTGCACTATATGCACCTTGTGGACCATGCCCGCGAGTATATTGAAGAGAAATACCAGCGCCCCTGGGATGAACGCCTGATCCGCTGGACGCTCGCCTGTATTCTGCCGTATCCGATGCGGCTCCGGTTCGCGATGCTGGGTGCGAAGATTGCGCGGCCGTTCCGCAAGCTGGTCCCGGATGCGCGCCTGAGGGCGATGCTTGAGATGGCCCCTAAGACCATCCCGCCGGTCAGTCGCAACGACGATGCGCAGGTTTTCCCGGCTGAGGGAGAGCGAAAAAAGCGGGTCGCCCTGATGACCGGCTGCGCCCAGAAGGCGTTGAACACCAACATCAACGACGCCACGATCCGGCTGCTGACAAGACACGGCTGTGAGGTCGTTATCGCCGACGGGCAGGGGTGCTGCGGGGCGCTGACCCATCACATGGGCAAGACCTCGGAAAGTCACGCGACAGCGACGAAGAACATCCGCGCCTGGACGGCTGAGATGGCGGGCAAGGGGCTGGATGCCATCGTCATCAACACATCCGGCTGCGGCACGACGGTAAAGGACTATGGCCACATGTTTCGCAGTGAAACCCTGGCGGAGGAGGCGGCGGCAGTCTCAGCCATCGCCAAGGATGTGTCCGAAGTGATGATCAACCTCGGCCTGACCGATGCGACCCACGCGCCTGAGATGCGGGTGGCGTATCACGCGGCCTGTTCGTTGCAGCACGGCCAGCAAATCAAGACCTTCCCGAAAGACCTGTTGAAGGCCGCTGGCTTCAAGGTGGTGGAGCCGAAGGATAGCCACCTCTGCTGTGGGTCTGCCGGGACATACAACCTGCTGCAGCCAGAGATTTCGGGGCAGTTGAAAGACTGCAAGGTGAAGACGTTGGAGGCGACCGAGCCCGACGTGATTTCAGCTGGTAATATCGGCTGCATGATGCAGATCGGCTCGGCGATCGGCGTGCCGGTTGTGCACACGGTTGAGCTGCTGGACTGGGCGACTGGAGGGCCGATCCCTGCGGCGATGGTCGAGGGCGAGAAGGCGATTGATATGGACGGGCTCAAGATGCCGGTCGGCGCGCCGCCGGTTGTGGTGGCGGCTGAGTAGCTTGCGGAACTTGCGAGGATTTCATGCGTAAAACCATAGGTAAATTATTGATATTGTTGTGAAATAAGGATTTTTTAACCTTTTGCATCACACCACAAAACAGCTGAAATGAACACGCCGCGTCGCCGGGACTGATCTCTGAAATGCTGCGCCTGGGCACATCCAGTGGGTCATTTAGATAGGAATTAAGAGAAAGTTTGGGGACCACCCTTTTGGGGCCGCTTTGCTGAGGATGCTGGCGTACTGATCAATCATCCAATGAGATCTAAGAAATGCGCGCGCCCACTATGGCCTGTTTGCTTATTGCGACGGCGGCGGCTGCAATAAGGGGGCAGGTGCAGTTTGAGTGGAAATTCTGCGCTAACGAAATTCAGCACAGCTGAATCAGTTGATCTTCTAGGATTGCCCGCCCTGTAAGCCTTTGATCTGCTGGACATTGCGGTCCGACAAGACAGATCGTGGCTCAATTGGTCGCTCCAAGGTCTGGATCGCGGACTTTGTTGACCTTCTCCCTGATCCGTCTAACTAGCGCTTTAGGCCCATTGCGGACCTCGACGACCGATCTCGGATTTTGCAGGTGCGTTCTTGACTGCGGACATTCGCGGCGACTGCGAAAGCCAACCAAAGTCAATTCACACAAGGTGGACATACGCGACCTTCGCCACAGGTGCGAGATTTCGTGTGCATTTAGCGAAAATCAGGAAGTTCTGGAGAAGAATGGTCGTTCGCTGCGGCGCGATCGAGAAGCAAACCGCAATCGAAGCGGACATTCGAACTTCTCGATGATAACCTTTCAGGATCTCGACAAAACCTCTGAAAGGTAAACATACTTGGAAGTCGAGGCGCAACTTTGTAGCTAGGAAAGAACTCTCAAAGTCTTGAGGAATTTGGAGGCTTCGAGATGAGATTTCAATATCAGACCTTGGCGGATATTTCTTCACAAGTCAGTAGGACCACTTCTCCATCAAGGATCGGTTGCGCGATTTCGAAAAAGGCTGCGACTGTGTGTGAATTGTTGTGCCTGTCCATGGCCGCCTGATTGGTAAATCGTTCATAAGTGGAAAAGACACATGGGTCCGCCGCATCCTGGCTAATGAAGAAACTTATAGTTTCGGGTTCATTCGCTTCTACGTTGACGGCTACGTCGAGAAGTCCCTCTTTCATGGTCTCCTCAGTCCCGGGCTTTGTGCGAATGATTGCTGTGATGGTTTTCATGGTGTCGCCTCCTTCAGGCCGTCCTGGATCATGATCTCTCGCATGCGGTACTTCTGGGCCTTTCCTGTCGCGGTCAGCGGCATTTCGTCGACAAATCGGATATGGTGAGGGACTTTGTAGTGGGCGATCCGGTCCCTACAGAATTCGCGTACCAAGGCCGTCGTCAACGCGCCTTTTCGGCGAGGAATGATCCAGGCCGCGACCTCTTCGCCATACACCGAATCCGGTATACCAAAGACTTGAACCTCAGCGATATCGGGATGGGTGAGCAGGAACTCTTCAATCTCCGCCGGATAAACGTTCTCACCGCCTCGGATAAGCATGTCTTTGATGCGCCCGACGATCCGGCAATAGCCTTGCGGGTCGATTGTCGCCATGTCGCCGGTATGCATCCATCCATCTTTTATCGCATCCGCCGTCCGATCAGCGTCGTCCCAATAACCTTTCATAACGAGGTAGCCTCGGGTCAGAAGTTCGCCCGAAGTTCCAATCGGCGTGGTCCGCCCTGCTTTGTCGACGACTTTCACTTCGCAATGCGGCTGGATCCTTCCCACCGTTGCGACGCGAAGAGCTGGGGGATCGTCAACTTCTGACTGGAACGAGATTGGGCTCGTTTCGGTCATGCCATAGGCGATTGTAATCTCGCGTACTCGCATGTCCCGGACGACGCGACGCATCAAGGACGCTGGGCATGGCGAGCCGGCCATAATGCCTGTGCGCATTGCCGAAAGATCGCAGTGGCGAAAGTCAGGGTGATCCAACATTGCGGCGAACATGGTCGGTACGCCGTGGATTGCGGCGCATCGTTCCTCCGCCAGGGCGGTGAGCGTTTCGCTGGGATCAAACCCTTCACCCGGAAAGACCATCGTCGCGCCATATGCCGCGGCGGAGAGGTTGCCAAGCACCATGCCGAAACAGTGATATAGCGGCACGGGGATACAAAGCGCCTCGCCAGGGCGGAGCCGCATTACGCGGGCGCTACTAATCGCGTTGTTGATGATGTTGTGGTGGGTCAGCGTCGCGCCTTTGGGTGCCCCAGTTGTGCCTGAGGTAAACTGTATGTTGATCGCGTCATGGGGCGAAAGCCCCCGGCTGATGGCATCAAGCCGCGCGCGTGGACCGCCTTGCCCCCGCGCCATGACCTGATCGAACGAGAACGCGCCTTTGGTAGGCGCCGGGCCAAGTTGAATGACAGTGCGCAGCGACGGTAAACGCGCGGCGTGCAACCGGCCAGGGACCGTCGCCGCCATTTCTGGCGCAAGTTCCTGCAACATATCTATATAAGCCGAAGACTTGAACTGCGGAGCCAAGATCAACGCCTTCGCGCTGACTTTGTTCAGCGCATATTCCAGCTCTGACGTCCGATAGGCCGGGTTGATGTTGACCAATATTAGCCCGATCCGCGCCGTAGCGAACTGCGCGATCAGCCATTCTGGGCGGTTGGGGGCCCAAATCCCAATTCGGTCGCCCTTATAAAGCCCAAGCGAAAGGAGGCCTGCAGCAAACCGGTCAACGCGACGTTGAAGTTGGTCGTATGTCCAACGGTCGCCAGTTTGGCGAAACACGGCGGCGGTGCGCTTCCCGTGGCGTCTTGAGACCTCCGTAAGGAAATCGGGGATCGTCGCCTCGATCAGGGGCCGATCCATCTGGCCCTTCACGTGGGAAAGACCATCTGCGGGAGCGACGCTGCGCCCGGTCACATCGTCCGCCAGTCTCCCGCCGCCTCAAATGCGCCGGCGGCGCGGTAGATTGTGCTTTCGTCATAGCGGCGGCCAACCAGCATCATACCGATGGGTAAACCATCGGACATGCCACATGGTATCGACATACCTGGATGGCCAGTGACATCGAAGGGCGCGGTGTTGATCAGCATCTCGAAGGCGCGCTGGCACCAAAGCGCGAGGTCCTCGCTGCTGTCTGGTATCGGCGTCGCCTTCATTGGCGTCGTTGGCATCAAGAGAAGGTCATAGCTTGCGAGAACCTTGTTGTACTCTTCTCGCAGTTGTCGCGACAGATTTTGCGCCTTGGCGTAGTAGTGCCCGCGGTGGTGTTTCAGATAGTACTGGCCGACGAACATTGTGATTTTCAACGTGTCTGACAATTCATCCGCCCGGTTCCGCCAGTTGGAATGAAAATCCAGCAGCGAGGTCGTATACATCCCCTCCCAGCCCGTGCCCATGCCATTGCCATGCATCATCTGGTTTGTCGCGCCCTCTGAGGCTATGGGGGTCCAGATCGGCAGGCCCTTGAGGTGCCAGGGGATAGAGATTTCGTCAACTGATGCACCGCAACGGGCCAGCGTGTCAGCCGCAGCACGCACCTTGGCGTCTACGTCGGCTTCCGAGACGCCTTCATGGCCGAACCCCTCTTTCACAACGCCGATTTTAAGACCGCTGGCGCCGCGCGTGACGGCTTGGGTGTAGTTGTCCGTGACGACATCGTATTGGCGAGGATCGAGACCGTCTGCACCCGCCAGCACCTCGAGCATCAAGGCGTTGTCTTTGACATTGGCGGTCATTGGGCCGGTATGGTCGATCGTTGCCTCAATCGGCATGACGCCAGTGTAGGGAACCAATCCATGGCTCGGCTTCATTCCATAAATGCCACAATAGGAGGCGGGCATGCGGATCGATCCGCCCTGATCCCCGCCAATCGCCATGTCGACATCGCCATTCGCCACCAAAGCCGCCGAGCCGGAAGAAGAACCGCCCGCCGAATAGCCATGCTTGTGCGGGTTGTGGCAGGGGCCCGTCGCATTGGTGTGGCTACCACCGGAGAAACAGAAGAACTCGCAGTGGGCCTTACCGGAGATGGTCGCGCCGGCGTCCAGCAATCGAGTGACGATGGTGGCGTCGACGTCCGGCGTATAGCCTTTCAATGTGGACGACCCATTCATCATAGGGACGCCCGCCAGGCAGACGTTGTCTTTCAGCGCCACCGTTCGCCCCTGCAGCGGACCACGGGGCGCACCGCGTACTTCGGTCTTCACATACCAGGCATTCAACGGGTTTTCTTCCTCGCTGGGGCGATGGCCCGACGTGCGAGGGTAGAGCACCGGCGGTAGGTAATCCGGCATCGAGTCGACAATGTCGTATGCATCCAATGATGGGGCCATCACTTCGAGGAACTCGCGGATCCGCTCATCTGAGAGGTGCATGCCGAGCTCTTCGACGATCTCTTTTATCTGCGCGAAACTTGGGCGTTGGACTGTCATAGCTTCGATCCTGTCGCTGAGCGCCGTTGGCGCGAATGTCTGTTTGGGTCCAGATTGTCCGCCCTTGGCTCGAGAACCCGGCCGATCAGTTTTTTCCGTCGAACGAGAGCCGTTCGGCGACGTCAAAAGACCTGTTGCTGCAGGCGGCGTCACGGCACCGGCACCGCCGCCAAATCCAGTGAATTCATCTATCAGGGCGGGATTTGCCGCATCGGTTCCCGCGATCTCGCCTGTGATCTGGCCTTTCTGGATCAAAAGCACCCGGTCTGAAAGTTCAGTAATGAAATCCAGGCTCTGCTCGACGAGAACGATGGCGACGCCTCTGCTGCGATTCAGGTCCCGAAGAAGCTCAATAATCTCATCGATGATAGAAGGTTGAATGCCCTCGGTCGGCTCATCGAGAAGGATCAATTCCGGTTCTGACACGAGGCAGCGGGCGATTGCGAGAAGCTGCTGTTCACCGCCTGAGAGCGCGCCGCCATCACGGTCAAGCAGCCGCTCGAGCCGTGGGAACTCCACCAGAATACGGCGCACCGCATCTTCTTCATCAAGGTCGTGCGCTGCGACGCCCATTCTAATGTTGTCGAGGACCGATAGGTTTGGGAAAATCCCTCGTCCCTGTGGGACATAACCGATCCCGTGTTTCGCGCGCTCGCCCGGGCGATCATCGGTGATGTCCATCCCGGCATAAGTGACAGTGCCGTTTTTGGTGGCAACCAGTCCGATGAGCGTCTTCAAAAGCGTTGTCTTGCCCATGCCATTATGGCCAAGCACACCGACGATTTCACCATCGTCGACATGGAGATCGACACCGCGCAGCACAGGGACCCGACCATAGCCTGACGAAAGAGCGTGAGCTTCCAGAAGCGCGCTCATGCTCGATGCCCCAGATAGACTTCGCGCGCACGGGGGTCGGACGAGATTGCATCCATCGTATCTTCCATCAGGATGCGACCCTCATGAAATAGCGTTACTTGACGGCTGATCATGCGGATGAACTGCATGTCGTGTTCAACGACGATCATTGCGGCGGTCTGGTTGATCTCTTGGATCAACTCGGCGGTCCTGGCGGTTTCTTCGTGCGTCATTCCTGCGGCGGGCTCATCCAGCAGCACCAGCCAGGGCTCAGCCGCGACGACCATTCCAAGCTCGACCCATTGGCGCTGTCCATGGGCTAACGCGCCAACCAAGTCGCTGCGAATATCCCCAAGCTGCAGCCGCTCGATTGTCTCTGCCGTCAGCGTCTTGGCTCGCTTGGCCGCATGCCAACGGCGAGCGGCGATCCAAATATTTTCTTCCGCTGACAGGCCGTCAAAAACGTTTGGCACCTGCGTTTTGACACCAACGCCAAGCGCTGCGATTTCATGCGATTCACGCCCGGCGACGTGAACATCGCGGATTACTACGTCGCCCATCGTTGGCGTCAGCTGTCCTGTGAGGCACTTGAAGAAGGTCGACTTGCCGGCGCCGTTCGGGCCGATTAGGCAACGAAGTTCATTTTCCCAAAGAGAGAAATCGACCTGGTCGACGGCCCTGACCCCGCCGAAGTGCATTGAAAGCCCTCGCGCCTCCACCACTACCTCGCCACGCTTCATTCTGCGGCCTCCGTACCTGCGGTGGCCCTTGAACGGCGAACCCGCATCCGTCGTTCGCGCGACCGGCTGACGCGTCTTTCGCGGCGGCCATCGGCCCAATCAGTGATAGAGGGAATGACGCCTTTCGGCACCAGAAGCACAAAGCCGATTAGAATGACGCCGAGCACAAGATTGGTGTTTAACCATTGCTGCGCTCCCAGCGCCGAGGTCAGATAGTATAGTGCGAACGTCGCCAGGATGGGTCCGATCAGGGTGCCTCGTCCTCCTACAATCACCCAGATGATGGTGAGCGCAGATTGCGAAAGCGAAAAAACATCTGGTGTCACCCGGCTGACCCCGACGCAGAAAAACACGCCGCCCAGACCTGCGATCGCGGCGCCGAGGGTGAATATTCCAAGTTTATAGAGCCGTGTGTCGTAGGCGAGAAGTTCAGCCCGCGTTTCATTCTCGCGGATTGCTATGCAGACCCGGCCGAAATGCGTTTTCACGACCCAGCCACATAGAAGGTAGACTAGGATCAGGGCCGCCATCGCAACATAGAATGTATGCTCTGGGAAGAGCATTGCCGCCCCATCGCCCGGGCTGTTGATGGGCGGTGCCCCGGTGCCATTGAATCCGCCCAAAAGCGCGTTGCCAATCTTATACTCCGGGCCAGATGTGCGGCGGATCAGCGAATAGAGGATAAGCGCGACAGTCAGCGTGATGACGGCCAGATAGACGTCCGAAACTCTTCCATAGAAGACGAAATAGCCAAGGATCGCAGCGAAAGCAGCGGCGACAAGAATTGCGATCAAGATCGCGCCTGTTGATCCGCCAATATTCGTCGCCGCAACAGCGTAAGCGTATGCGCCAAGGCCGAAAAACGCGGTCTGACCAAAACACAGGATGCCGCCATAGCCCCATACAAGAGCCAGGCTGAGCGCCAGGATTGCGAGCCCAATCACTTGGGTCAGTGTGATGATCGTAAAGAACTCGAGGATCGAAGGGGCGATCAATGTGAAGAGCGCCGCCAGAATAGCGACGATCACTGAACCGCGGAAATCCTGCGCGATCTTCATCAAAGGCTCTTCTTAAAGAACCGGCCAGTGATGCCACGCGGCATCAGGCGGAGAAGGATGATCGCGAGCAGAAGGAGTGCGACTTCACCGATGGTTGGCCCGGTCAAGAAAGCGACAATGCCATTGACGCCGCCCAATAGGATTGAAGCGGTGGTTGTGCCAGCGAGGATCGCCATGCCGCCTGAGATAACGGTGATAAAGGCTTTGGCGATGTAGACTGATCCGATCGTTGGCAGAACGCCGGTGATCGGCGCCAGCAGCCCGCCCGCTAAACCAGATACCGCGGCGCCCAGACCAAAGGTGATCATGTAGATCCTGCTGGTGGAAACGCCCAGCGCCGCCGCCATATCAGAATTCTGCATCGTTCCGCGCGCGAGAAGGCCCAGCTTCGTAAGTTTCAAAGTCGCGTACACTGCGATCAAAAGCGCGACTGTGACGCCTATCAGGAAAAGCTCATAGCCCGAAGACGTATATTCGCCAATGGTCACCACACCTAGCGGAGGTGAAATCGTCGTCGTAGTTGAGGCGCCGAAAATTGAGGTGACAAGCCCGATACAAAGAAGCGAAAGCCCCCATGTCGCCAGCAAGGTGTCGACCATTCGGCCATAAAGCCATCGGATCAACAGCCTCTCAACGATTACACCGAACACCCCAACGACAAGAGGCGCAAGGATCAGCATCGCCACCCACAAATTGACGCCGTTATTGGTCGCGACGACTACGGTGTATCCACCCAGCATTAGAAACTCGCCATGGGCGAGATTGATGACCCGCATCATCCCGAAAATGATGGCGAGGCCCAGACTGATCAGGGCGAGGTTCGCGATCCCGTAGATGATCTGCAGAATGAGCGAGAGGACGAGGTCCACCGGCGCCTCCTTGGAATTAGGAACGTCCGGCCCGCTTTGGGCCGGACGCAAAGTGCATCAGAGCTCGATGCCGGCCGCCTCAAGCCCGTTCTCAAACTTGAACGTGCTTTGGTTGGGGTCGGCGACCAGGTCGCAGACCAGCAACGTGTCGGTCGGCGGCTGGTTCTCATGCGTCTCGATGATGTTGAAGGATTGATCCTTCAACTCCGCCAGGTAGACATTCTGATTGGCGTGATTGGTCTTTGGCTCAATCGCCACTCGGCCTGATGGACCGTCATAGCCGGCGCCTGAGCGCAATGCCTCAATGACCGCTTCGCGTTCTGGCGTGCCTGCCGCTTTCACCGCCTCGGCCCAGATATACGCCGCTTCATAGGACCGTGCCGCCAGTTCGTTTAGCGCAGGCGCATCATCGCCCATGCGATCCTTGAAGCGCTGGACAAAGGCCTTGTTGGCGGCATTGTCGACCTCTTCGAAGTAGGAATAGGCGCAGATCATACCATCGCCTTCTTCCGCCGAGATTAGCTTATGTTCATTACCGACGCCGAAGGTGGTGGAGGCGATAGGGATCGATTTGTTCATCCCCGCCGCCGCATATTGGCGATAGAAGCTGACGTGCGCGCCTCCGACCAAGGCCGACATAACCATATCAGGCTTGGCCGCCTGGATTTTCTTGATGGTCGGACCGAAATTGGTTACGTCGAGTGGGAAGAACTCTGTCTCAACCGCTTCGCCGCCATTGTCCTTGACGTATTTTTGTACCCACTGCGCGGTGATCTGACCGTAGTTGTAGTCGGCTGCGATGATGTAAACTTTCTTGCCCCATTTCCCCATTGTGTGAGGCACAAGTTTCTCAACCGTCTGTGCAGGGGTGGAACCTGTGCAGAACGTGTTTAAGTCACAAACGCCGCCCTCATAGAGCGTGTTGTAGAAGTAGAGCGTTTTAAAGCGAGAGAAGGTTGGGCGGATAGCCTCGCGGCTGGCCGATGTGATGCCGGCATGGACGACATCCGCCTTTTCACCCGCAGCCGCCTGGGTGGCGAACTGAGTGTAGAACTGGATCGTTGATTGCGGGTCAAAGACCTGCAAGTCGATTTCGCGCCCTAAAAGGCCACCGGCAGCATTGATCTCATCAATCGCCATCTTGGTCGTGTCGACCATTGGTTTACCATAGATATCCAGCCCGCCGGACTGGTCCAGGATGGAAACAAATTTAATCGGTCCGGAATGGCTGGCCGCCATCGCCCTACGATTGATTGCCGGTGTCGCCAGCGCCGCCGCTGATGCGGCAGTTAGGAAACGTCTGCGGTTGAACTGCATGGAACTCTCCCTTGTCAATGTGTCGGCGACCCGTTTATCGGGGCGTCAGTCGTTCTTCGGTTCTGCTTCGGCCTCATTTTTTGCGGGACCGCCGTCGAGTGGCGCTGTCACGCCTTTTATGCCGTCGGAGATGTTGAGACCGACCTCTTCCCCGAGTTTTTTCACAGCGGGTAATTGCAGCGCCAGACCAAGAACGCCGTCGATGACGTCATTCACACCATTTCCGCCGGCAGCCTTGCCGCCGCCATCGCCGCCAATACCGCCGCCAATACCAGTGATGTGATTGATGCGGATCGATTCTATTTTCTCAGTCGGCTTCAGCATCTTCTCGACGACATCCGGCAACACCTTGATGCGCGCCTGGTCAAGTTTCATGGCGATCACTTCAGACGTTTGCGTGTTTTCAGCCGCGACAATCGCTGCAGTACCTTCGGCTTTGGCGAGCATTTCACCCTTCGCCGCCGCTGCTTGTTCAAGCAACGCCTTGGCGTCTGCCTTGGCCATAGAGATCACTGTGTCAGCCTCGGATGCTACCCGGGTATCGTCGACTTCCGCCTGTTCCTTCGCTCGGATTAAGGCGAGTTCCTTGTCACGTTCAGCTGCAGCAGTTTCGCGGGCCGTTTTAACCTTTTCTTCCGCTTCAGCCTCCAACGCTTCAGCGGCTTTTGCTTCCGCTTCCGCCTTGGCCTCGTCGATGCGTTTGGCCGCGAGCGCCACCGAGTTTTCGACCTTGACTGTTTCTATGGATAGCTCGCTCTCGAGCCGGTTTCGGTTCAGCTCACGATCCTTGGCTATCTCTGACAACCTGACTTCGCGCTCACGCTCAATCCGCGCCGATTCGCGCCGTTTTTCTGAGGTCTCTTGTTCTTCCGCCACATCGGCCTGACTTTTCGCACGCGCGGTTTCAATTTCGCGCTGTTGGGCGATTGTGGCCTCTTCTTCTTCTTGAGTGATAGTCAACTTTCGTTTTGTAGCATCGAGCTGGCTTTGGCGCACGGCGACTTCGGCATTGGCTTCGATTTCAGCACGTTCTTTCTTGTTAACTGAAATGATTTCGGAAAGCCGCCGCATCCCTAGGGCATTGAAGGCGTTGTTTTCGTCGAGCGCATGGAACGGTGTCTGGTCGAGCCGGGTCATGGAGACGGATTCCAGAACGAGGCCGTTCTGCGCAAGATTTTCACGCAAAAGTTCAGTTACCTCAGCACTGTACTTGCCTCGATTATCCTGCAGGCTGTCCATCGTGTAACCGGCGGCCACAGCGAGCATGGCATCGACCAACTTGCCTTCCAGAGTGTCAGCGAGCTCCGATGACCGGAATGTCTTGCCTGCAAGCGCCTGCGCTGCAGTGGCGACGCCGGTTTCACTGCCCTCAACGCGGACGTAGAATTCTGCGCCGACATCGACGCGCAAACGGTCGGAAGTGATGATTGACTTGGGGCCAAGCCGTTCAATCTCCAACCGCGAGGTCTTCATATTGACCTCTGACACTTTGTGCAGGAAGGGCAATGCGATGCAGCCGCCGTCTAGAACTACGCTCTGTCCGCCGGCGCCGGTTCGCACCAAAGCCACTTCGCGGGTCGCCTTTCGATAGTAGCGGTTCAGGAATAAGATCACCAGAGCTGCGATCACGAGTATCGCAAGGATCGTCAGAAACCAGATCACGACATTCCCCTTTTTCTGAGTTTCCAGCCATACAGCTGTCACTCTCTTCCTCTACCGTTCGGAATGAGAGAGCAATCGTGGAGTACTGTCAACAAATTGCCGTAGGTACCCTAGCGTCGCCGTCGTTTTGTGTGATCGGCGGCTGAATTATCAAAAAGTAATCAATTTTTTTCAGGAATCACATATTGCGTGTAAATACTCGTTTGGACCGGTCTTATTTCACTGTCGCCAGTGTCTACTTTGGGATCGGCGAGAAACTATAACTGGTTTCGTTGCTAAATTCACTTGAGCAAAGAAAACGGATCAAGCCGATGACGACAGACTGACCCTAATCGCGATGGGGCGGCCAAGGTGTTTTCTGATCGGGCTGAATCTGTCTGGTCGAAAAACAATACAAGAGCCGTCAACGCAACTTGCGTTTCCCAATCAATCTGGCACGCCAGATTGAACCGAAACTTTAGAGAGCGGCCTCGGCCAGTCGGCGCTGGAAATATGTCAACCTTTGCTCATGACGATACGACAGCGGTCAGGGCCTACAGGCGCCGCCGGCGTAATTCTTGTGCGTTTCAATGCAGATCTCAAAATCTTCGCGTTCGACGGCCAAGTTGTCGGCGATGGTTTTGGCGCGCTGTGGAGCATTGTCTTCCTAAAGATCCCCAAAATGAAAGTTGTAGATGAGCTCCGTTTGTCAAGAGCCGATGGGATTAATCCGAGATGGGTTCTTGCTGACATCGAACAATGACAACGTCCAATTGGGCCACATCCAAAGCCACTTTCCACGATAAAACAGTTCTTCTTTCGGCGGAGCGCTCATTCTGACCATGCTGTCGAGCGCAACCGTCTTAAAGGCCTCGAAATCGATGGCTTGGTGAAAGGCGGGGTGGATGCCTGGTATGTGGTAACTCTCAACAAAGTTATCAGTGTAGATTTTCCAGTTGGCGTCGAAAATCAACCGTTCCTCTTTCACCCACGCATAATTGTCTATCGGCTCTACCGCGATCTCAGGCATCAGTGCGCCGAGTTGAGCCTCCAGTGTTTCAGCAGGATCGATAGCGGCGAACAGCAGGCCGCTCCAGATCTGCCATTGGATGGTATCCAGCGCCCATTTCGTCTTATCGAAGTCGGCATCATAGCCCCACCACGGCACAGCCAAAAGAGAGCCATCCTCACACCAGACCCACTGATGATAAGGGCACCGTATTGTAGCGCATCGCCCGGCGCCCTCAGGCAACAGCCGCGCCCCCCGATGCAACAACCATTCCTGAAGGCGCGAGTACCGTCAGAGGCGCGGATCACAAAGACCTTCTGTCCGGCAATCTCTGTCGCGATATAGTCCCCCGCGTCGCCAGTTAGGACCGCATGGGCGCCATCCAGAAATTCCAGCGGCTTGGCTTGAAAGTTGAAGATCATGAGATCATCACCAGCCGCGACGCAGCACTGGCCGCCCTGACCCTAGGCATATGGGGTGCGATTGCAGCTGATGAAGATAGTCTGGCGGATATCGACGGTGAGGTCGTCAGGTTGGTGGATGACGAAGCTATGTATGATCGCGTTGATGGGTTTCTGTTTCTTTCATCCGCGGCCTGGACAGATCAGCGTCAGTCGTTGCTCGCCTCATCGCTGGTCACAATCCACGCCCCGTCTTAATCGCTAACTGATCTTGCAGCGCCCTAGGACGCTTCTTTTTCGCTAGAGCCGGGACATTACGGGCAGTTGTTAGCCGATAAGAGGATTGCTGACGTTCGTTTTTTTGGCAAGCCGTACCCTGGCGTTTATGAACTGGTTGAGCAGTCTTTGCCTTTCATTCCATCCGATCGAATAGTGATGTGCGGGGATAGTCTACACGCCGACATTCTCGGCGCTGCCGCCAGAAGCTGGAGGTCCGTTCTAGTCACACAAGACGGCTTGTTCAAAGGGCATTCAACAGAAGATTACTGCAACAGATCTCAGATATTCCCGGACTAGCGACTGCCAAGAATTTAGCCCCCTACGCTGACTATCACTGGGTCATTCAGGTGACAGCAGCGAAACGCCCTCACGAACTTCAAGGAACGACCAGATTGATCTTGGACTTTCCAGGAAAGAGCCAGCCTTCCGGCCAAGCTTCGCGCCAATAGTCGCGGAGCAGGTCAAGCAGGCTGGAGGACAGCATCGCTTTCCGATCTTTGCCGTTCTTCCCGTGCTCGATGTGGATGATCATCCGGTCTCTGTCGATATTTACAAACCGCAGATTGCAAACCTCCGCCGCCCTGAGACTGGCGCCATAACTGATGCCAAGGGCGGCTAGGAACTTAAGACCGGGGCCGGGTACAGCCGTCAGCAGATAGCCCACTTCTTCGACACTAAGGACGACCGGCTGCCCAGCTGGTTTGCGCTGGAACTGCATGTAGCGTTTCATCTCCTCCTTGCTGCACGTGACGCCAAAGAAGAACCGGAGCGCCACAATCCGTGAGTTGAATGTCGACGCCGACACGTCGTTCTCTTTCATTTTAAGCTGATAGTTTCGAAGATCTTCGGATGTGGCGGTGTTGGGCGAGCGGCCCAGAAAATTGGTCAGATCTTTGACGCCGCGAATATGTGCGGACTGCGCCTTTTCGCCAATCCCTCGGATCGACATGTCTTTGACTATACGCTGCCGCAAAGGGCTTAATGCCTTCTCTGTCATTGGAGCCTCCTGTCTGTAGAGTGAGAAGGCCTCAATCGTCAGTCAGACTCAGGTAATTGCAAAATTCACATCAATTGGATCCGAAGCGCAAAGCTCCAAAGCAGCGCCAGTGCGGCGTAAGCGGCTTAGTCCTTCCGCCATTCGCGACGTGCAATGTGATCTGGAGCATCGGTCAAAAAGGGCTCAAAGCAGCCATTTTCCGCATTGCAACAATGTAGCGCTGCGCTGCATTTTGCGCTCTTCTGAATCTGCTCCCAACCTGCATCCGGCCCGGCTAACGACGATGCAGTTGACGACGCCTGCGTCGTAATAGGGTTGCATCCGCTGCCACTTCCGCCAAACCTACTTGAGACTCTGCACCCGTTGAAAGCCGTGCCCATGCCCGCCATCCCCGCCGAAATGCTCGCAGTCGTCACGACCGGGAACGGCGGTTACGACAAGCTGGAATACAAAACCGTCCCGACCCCTCAGCCCGGGCCGGGGGAAGTTCTGCTGCGGGTTCTCGCTGCTGGCATGAACAACACTGAAATCAACACCCGGCTTGGCTGGTATTCGTCGGATGTGACCGCCGATACCTCCTCCACCGCTGATGTTCAGTCAGAAGCGGCGGAACAGTTGGCAGACGGGGGCTGGGATGGCGGTACGCCGTTTCCGTTGATCCAAGGGACTGATTGCTGTGGGGAAACCGTCGCCGCTGAAGACAGCTCGCTGATCGGCAAGCGCGCACTGATCCGCGCCTGTATGCGGCTTGATGGATATGACAGTCCGAACAACGTTTGGATGGCGTCAAATTTTGATGGGGCGTTTGCACAATATGTGAAGGTTCCCGGGTCAGAGGTGTTCCCGGTCGACTGCGACTGGTCGGATGCGGAGCTTGCAACGATCCCCTGCGCCTATGGCACCTCGGAAAATATGCTGCACCGGGCTGGGGTGAAGGCGGGCGATGTGGTGTTGGTGGCTGGCGCTTCGGGCGGCGTTGGGTCAGCGACAGTGCAATTGGCAAAGCGGCGGGGCGCTTATGTGATTGCGATTACGTCAGCTTCAAAGGTGGAACAGTTGAAAGCGCTGGGCGCGGACCGGGTTGTTGATCGTGGCGCCGACCTGCGCGCTGTTATGGGCGATGAAGCGGTCGATGTTGTGGTCGACAACGTGGCGGGCGATGGGTTCCCGGCCATGCTGAAGGTATTGAAGCGGGGCGGGCGGCTGGTGTCGTCAGGTGCCATTGCGGGGCCGATTGTCGATCTGGATATGCGCGATATGTACCTGAAAGACCTGACGTTGATTGGGTCTACAGGATGGGATGAGCCAGTGTTTCCCCATCTGATAGGCTATATCGAACGGGGCGAAATTCGACCCCTGTTAGCCAAGACCTTTCCACTGGAGGATATTGCGGCGGCGCAGGAAGAGTTTATGGCCAAAAGCCATATCGGCAATTTCGTGCTGATCCCGCCGCAAACTTGAGCCCCGAAAAACCTCACCGCGATTGATGCTTCGGTGTTAACCTTCTTTGCAGGTTAGGGAGCATTCATATGGAACGACGCCTTGCCGCAATTATGGCGGCTGACATGGTTGGGTTTTCACGGCTGGTTGAGCAAGATCAGGATGGTGTTCTTAGCCGGCAAAGAGCCCATCGCGCTGAACTGATCGACCCGGAAATCGCCAAAAACCGGGGGCGGATCGTTAAGACGACAGGCGATGGTCTGCTTGTAGAATTTGGCAGCGCGCAAGATGCCGTCCTTTGCGCGATCGATGTGCAGGCTGAAACGGGCAGACGCGAAAGCGGCAGCGCAGATGACACGCGCATTCAATATCGCATTGGGGTGAATCTCGGCGATATCGTCATCGACGGCGATGATATTTTCGGCGATGGGGTCAATGTCGCCTCTCGACTTGAGGGGCTGGCGGTGCCAGGCGGCGTAGCGGCCTCAGACCTGGTGCTTCAGACTGTTCAGGACAGAATTCAGGAGCCGTTTCGCGATCTCGGCGCGTAACGGGTCAAGTACATCTCTCGCCCGATCCGTGTATGGGAATGGAGCCCGGATGCCCCGCCGCCCCGCGTAGTTCCGAAAATCTCAGCACAACAGCGGGTAAAGTACTGCTTTTCCAAAGACGGCGCCCAGGTCGGATACGCAAGCGTTGGTGAAGGTCGTCCCATTCTGAAGGCGCCGAACTGGATGAACCATCTCGAATACGAATGGCAAAGCCCGATCTGGCGATCTTTTCTGGAACGGTTTGCAGGTCACAACCAGCTTGTCCGGTTTGATCAGCGCGGCAACGGCCTTTCAGATTGGGACCCGCCAATCATCTCGGTCGATGCGATGATCGAAGATATGGAGGCTGTGGTCGCCGCGGCCAATCTGAAAAGGTTTGCACTTTATGACATCAGTCAGGGCGCGGCATTTTCGGTACGGTATGCCTATGAACATCCTGATGAAGTATCGTGCATGATCTTCTATGGCGGGTTTGCCCGAGGGCGGATGCTTAGGGACGATGGGCATTCAGAAAGTTACCATGCTGCGGCGAAGACGCTGATTGAGCAGGGCTGGGGGTCGCCGAACCCGATGTTCCGCAACTTCTTTACCGACGCCTTCTTTCCCGATGCTCCGAAAGAAGTGAAGGAAAGCTTTGATGAAATGCAACGGATGTCCTGCAGTCCCGAGCGTGCGTTGGAAATCGCCACTATGAACGGCGATGTCGATGTCAGCGAAATGGCGAAGAAACTGGATGTGCCCACGCTGGTTATTCACAACAAGGATGATGGCGTGGCGCCGGTGGCTGAGGGGCGTCTTCTGGCGAAACTTATCCCTGGCGCGACCTTCATCGAGTTTCCGGGAAATGAGCATATCCTTCGTGAAGGCCAGCCCTATTTCGATCAGTTCTTTGAAGAAGTGAACGAGTTTCTGGCAGAGCATAACTGACGGTTGTTCGCCTAACTGCCCATGGAATACTTCGCCGCCGCGCGCCCTGCTGCGAAGCCGGTCGCGAGGCAACCGGTCAACAGGTAGCCGCCCGTTGGCGCTTCCCAATCGAGCATCTCACCCGCTGCAAAAACTCCGGGGCAGGCGTTTAGCATCAGGTCGGCTGTCAGAGCAGCCCAGGCGACCCCGCCTGTGGTTGAGACTGCTTCTTCGATGGGGCGGGGGGCCTTCAGTGTCAGTGGCAGGGCCTTGATCGCCGTCGCCAGTTCATAAGGATCACCACTGATATCCGGCGCGCATTCGCGAAGCAGTGCAGCTTTGACGCCTGTGATCCTAACCGTTTTGCGAAGAAAGTTTGATGCCGACAACTTGCATTGCGGTTTGGATAAGCGTTGGGCGAGGGATTTGCGGCCACGGCCAGGTGTAAGGTCGATATAGGCAGTCGTTTCGCCCTGTTCCAACGCGTCTCGGATTGGGGCGGACAGGGTGTAGATCACTCCGCCCTCGACGCCGTTGCGTGTAATGGTGAATTCACCTTCAACGCGGGTATTGCCGAAGGTCATCGCGATGGTCTTGACTGGCGCGCCTGCGAAACGATCGGCCATATGATCGCTCCAATCGACGTTAAAGCCCATATTCGCCGGGCGTAGCGGGGACAGGGCGATGCCAGCCTTCGCTAGCGTCTTCATCCATTCGCCATCTGACCCGAGGCGGGGCCATGATCCACCGCCCATGGCCAGGACGGTCGCTTTGGGTTGGGCTGTTTGGGGGCCGTCGGGGCTGTCGAATGTCAGCACGTCGCCATCCCATCCTGTCCATCGCCATCTGGTGCGAAGTTCCGCAGCGCCAAGCCGCCCCAACCAGCGGCGAAGAAGTGGGGATGCCTTCATCGCAACCGGATAAAGGCGACGGGATGACCCGATGAACATCTCTTCCCCCAGTCCTTCGGCCCATCTGCGAACGTCTTCGCCTGTGAAGTGTTTGAGGTAGGACTGCATCTCTGGCGGAAAGGCGCCGCAAAACTGGTCTGGCGGCAGGTCATTTGACAGGTTCAGCCCAGATTTGCCCGCCATCAGAAACTTTCGGGCGAGGCTGGGTTTGGCGTCGAACACAGTGACACTGCGCCCTGCCGCCAACGCTGCCTCAGCCGCCGCCAATCCAGCGGGGCCTCCACCAATGATAGCGATGTCAGGCGTGAGGGCGGGCTGTGTCATACGTTCACTTTAGCCCTCTCAAGATGGCTTCGATCCCATAGGCGAAGCGATCCTCGGCTTCTTGGGGTAACCTGACATAGCCCAGGCGTTCCAACGCGACGAGGCCATGAAGCTGCGCCCAGAAACTGTCCATCACCAACCTGACCGGAGCGTCGTTGCGAAATACGCCCTGGGCTACGCCCGTTTCGAACGCGGAATAATATAGGCCATAGACCACATACCCGTTTTCGCTGGGCGACGGCAGGCCTTCGTATTGGTTCGATAGTGGGGGAACGGTGTCGAAGCTGTTGATATCACCGAATAGCAGATCAAAGCCTGACGGATGGTCTTGCGCAAATTTGCGGTAGGCCTGTGCCATGCGCTGCAACAGCGGGACGACGTCCTTTCGGTCGATATCAGCTGTGGCGCGCTTTAGTTCATCTGCGAACAGGCCGAACGCACGGGCCGACAGCGCCCTGTTCAAGCCCTCGCGGTTTCCGAACTGGGTGTAGATCGACATTGTGGACGTATCCGCCGCCTCGGCCAGTTGGCGCAACGAGAATGAAAGGTCACGGCTTTCAGCCGCCAATTTCATGGCGGCGCTTAGAAGAGCTTCGCGTACATCATTTCGCTGGGTATCCTGCGGCTTAGCCGTCGTTCTGGGCACGTTTGGGGCCTTTGTGGTCATGGCGTTCGGGACCGGCATGTTACATTCAGCTTGACTTCATAACAACGTTATGGAATTTCAATAACAGTGTTATTGGCGCGATATCCTTGTTGCGCACAAGAAACTGATCAAAATCGCCAGTAAGGGCGGCCGAAAAAGGCAAAGGTTGCGCGGGACGCAAAGCCGGCGCGTCTTAAGGGGAGAAAACCAATGATTTCCTATGGAGTTCTGACAATCTACGCAGCGCTGGCCGTCTGGGCCGGTCTGCTTGTGCGCGGCTTCATGCGTGGGCGATATTCGTGGTTTCTGCTTTGGGGCATCGGCCTCTTGCTGGTGCTTAACATCCGCTACATCATCGAAGGCGCGCCTGACGCCATCGCATTTTTCATTGGCATTTATGATGTTCTAGACAATCTGGGCGCGTCAGAGGGATCAGCGGCAATGGCGTCCTGCCCAGACAACGCCTGCACCGTATGGGGTGAGACCTACACCTCGCACCCAGCGTGGGGCGTGGCGTTTCATGAACGGTTTGTAACGGGACCAGATTGGCGCACCAATCTTCTTTACGGTCACATCATCTGTAATTCGGTCGCTTTTGTGCTGATGCACATCCAGATGTTGCGGCCCGGCGGGTCACCTAAGGGCGGTTCTCACAAGATGCTTGGGAAAGTCACGTTTGGCTTTTTGACGATCAGTGTGATCTGCGCTGTCCTCCTATCTGCTCAGCATGGCGATGTTGGCGAATACGGCGGGTCCTGGTCAACGTGGGGGTTCTACTCGATGTCCGCCGTTGTCTATTCCTGCGCTGTCATGGGTGTGCTGGCGATCCGCAAGCGCGATGTAGAAACTCACCGCATTTGGATGTGGCGCTTTGCTGGGTCAATGTGGGGGTCATTCTGGCTTTTCCGCGTGATGCTGTTCGTCCTTGGCCCCATATTGGTTGAGTATCAGGCAGCGGCGCTTTTGATCTGCATCTGGTTCTCAGCGCCCTTTGGCGTGATCATTGCCGAGGTGATGCGGAGGCGGCTGGATAACCGGGCGCCATTGGGCATGCCAGCGGAGTGAACCGCTGCGATATTAAGGGCGAAGAGCCGCAGCTAAACGCAAGTTTCAGCGCTTGAACCGGAACGGGTGATCGGCGGAGAAGGGGCCATCACCCCTATGGTTCAGGCCCGCAGTGCAAGCTTTCCTCGACATCGTTCTGCCTATCTTCGCGATTGTCGGCGTGGGCTATGCTTGCGGTAAGCTTAGGCTGCTTGGCCCTGGCAGCAGTGAGGCGTTAAACGGGTTCGTCTATTGGGTCGCTTTGCCTGCGTTGATGTTTCAGGTGATGGCCGGTGTCGATCTGGCTAAAATCTACAACCCAGCCTTCATCATCGGGTTTTCCGGCGCTTTGGCGGCGACATGGGCGATCGCGGGCATCGTAGGTATGGTCCTGTTTCGCCTGACGGCGTCAGAGGCGTCGATGCACGGGCTGAACGGGGCCTATCCAAATTCAGGCTACATGGGCATTCCCCTCGCAATAGCGGCGTTTGGGGATGAGGCGGCGCTGCCCGCCATCGTCGCAGCGATCATTTCCGTTCTGTCGATCACACTGGCGATTATCCCGATTGAAATCTCACGACAGGAAAAGTCCCAGATCTTCAAAGTAATCGGCAAGATCATTCTTGCGGTGATCACGAACCCGATGCTGGTTGCGCCCTTTGCGGCGCTTGTCTGGGCTGCAACAGGTCTGGGGCTGGCCGAACCAGTTGAGTAGTTCACCGGCATTCTCGGCGCTGCGGCTGCTCCTTGCGCGTTGTTCGCAATCGGTCTTTTTCTGGTTGGAAAACCCATCACAGAGGGCAGTTTTGAAGTTGGCCTGATCACCTTCGCCAAGCTGATCATGCACCCAGTTTTGGCTGGTTTTGCGTTGATCGTCCTGTTTCCTACAGAACCTTTGTGGGCTGCTGTTGGCATCCTGCTGGCGGCGCTACCTATCGGGTCTGGCCCGTTCGTTTTGGCGCAGGCGCAAGGGGTCTATGTGCGACGCACGTCAACGGCGATGCTGGTGACGACGATGTTGTCCGTCGTCACCGTTTCGGCATTCTTTTTGGTGTTCCCAGCTGCGCCTTAAGCGGCTCCGCGCACCTCAACCATCCGCGCCATCAGGGATGCGCCGACTGGCAGGATGTCATCATCCAGCACGAAGGCCGGGTTATGCAGCGGCACATCGCCCGCATGACCGATGGTGCAGTAGGCGCCGGGTACGACGGCAAGCATGTCGGCGAAGTCTTCAGACCCCATGACAGCATCATCCTTTTGTCGTGCATTGTCCGAGCCGACGACATCTATCGCGGCTGACAACATCTCAGCTGATAGCGCGTCATCGTTTCTCAGAACGTCGAACACATTGCGGATGTCGATGTCGATCTCTGCGCCGTATGCGATGGCGTAACCCGCGCAAAGTTCTCTCATACGCTGTGAGACAAGTTCCATTGTTTCATCGTCAAAATAGCGAACGGTGCCGGCCAGCATCGCATCTTCGGGGATCACGTTATACGCGGCGCCCGCATGGATTTGGGTCACAGACAATACGATCGGAATTGACGGCGGCACATTGCGTGAAACGATGGTGTGCAGCTCACGCGCCAGCCCTGAAGCGACAACCAGCGCATCGACCGAGCCCTCGGGCCGGGCCGCATGGCCGCCTTTGCCAATGATCTTGATGTCAAAGAAATTCGCGCCTGCCATCGCCGCACCCGGCTTAATCCCGATCTGACCCGGGTCGTCGAAGGGGGAATTATGCAGGCCATAAACTTCATCCACTGGGAACTTATCGAACAGACCATCGGCGATCATCTCACGCGCGCCGCCAAGACCTTCTTCGGCGGGCTGAAAGATCAGCACAGCCTCGCCCGCAAAATCACGCGTCTCAGCCAGATATTTCGCCGCGCCCAGCAGCATGGTCGTGTGGCTATCATGGCCGCAGGCGTGCATGACGCCAGCGTTTTTGGAGGCGTAGGGCAGGTTTGTCTGCTCATGGATAGGCAGCGCGTCCATGTCGGCGCGCAGGCCAATGCGCTTGCCCGGGCGATTGCCTTTGATGACGGCCACGACGCCGGTGCGACCGATGCCGGTTTCCATCTCATCCACGCCGTATTCCCGCAGCTTGTCGGCGACGACGCCGGATGTGCGCACTTCCTCAAACCCCAATTCTGGATGGGCGTGCAGATCGCGGCGAATGGCGGTCATTTCGTCAGCATAATCGGCGATGGGGGCGGGGATTTGCATGGATATTCTCCTGTCTGATCTGGTCGCCAGCACCCTACCCAAGGCGGTGGCGATGTCGACCACTGACGTGAGGCGCTATTCTGGCATCCCCGCCAGCCGCAAGCCTTCCAGATAGCGAAGCGCGTGCTCGGTGCCGCCCATCCGCACGCGTTCGCGAATTTTAGATATCGTTTCGTCTGGGATGAGGCGATTGAAAACTTTCAACTGCTCGGCAGCCGCTTTCGCATCGCCTGTCAAGGCAAAGATGGCGGCGAGATGCCTGTTGGTGGCAGGATAAGTCGGGTTGATCGCCAAAGCCTTGCGGGAATGGTCAAGCGCATCTTCCAGTAAGCCAAGCTGAACATTTGCGAAGGCGATCCCGTTGTGAACCGCCGCTGAATATGGCGTGTGCAATCCAATCTCAGCCAGTTTGCGCAGGCAGTCGAGACCTGGCTGAGGCTCACCTGCGTAGAGGAAGAGATATCCCCCAAACATCAGCACGTCCGGGTCAAAGGGCAGGTGCTTCAATAGTTGTGAGGTTACCCCACGGGCGGCGTCCCGATCACCCGTTTGCACAAAATGTGCGAAGGCCAGCATGGCGCGAGCCGATGACGCCTTGGGCTCTAACTCATCCGCCTTTTGAAACCATCCGGCCTGTTTGGCTATGAATGGCTCAAATCCCTTGGTGAGGCCCATGGACGTCGCCGAGAAAAGAGCGGCGACCGCCATAACATAAGGGTGGCCCCAATTTGGCGCCAACTCAATTGCCCGTTCCATACACTGGATACATTCGATCAAGCCGGCCGCATCCTGCGAAGATCGCAACAATGCGTAGTTGTGCCATTGTTCAGCGGTGCGCTGATCCTCGGGCGTCGTTTCGATGCGTAATTCTTCACGCTGTAGAATATGGCCGAAAAGATTGGTTGAGATCGCCCGGCTCGTTTGATCCTGCCAGTCAAAACTGTCTTCGATCAAGCTGTCGTATTTCTCGCGCCACAATGCCTGACCGTTAGGGGCGGAAAGAGTTACTTCCAGCCTGATCCTACCGCCTCGCGCGCGCAGAGCGCCTTGCGCGATGTATGCATTCGGCGCGGGTTCCGCCGAAGTTTCGGCATTGATCCACTGCACGGCGCCGAGATAGGTCGCCAGATCACTGGTGATCGCTGCGGCAAGCTCCTGCACCTCCGCATCGTCGCTGGATGTTTCGATGGGTACGATGGCGAGGTTTGGGAACCCTGCCTCAACTTTCGCATCAAAGCCCCCCTCGACATCCCCGCCACGCGCCCACAACCTGACCGGATGGGCGATGTTCTTCAACGCCTTTTCACCCTGATCATCAAATGAAGGCTTCAGCGTGCCATCAAGCGCGCCCCAAACGGCGTCCGAGATTGCAACGCCGCCATGGGGGCTGATTTCCTCTAGCCTCGCGGCGATGTTCACGCCGTCGCCAAAGACATCTTCGTCCTGATGAACGACGTCGCCGGTGTGGACGCCGATGCGCAGCTTGATGGTGGGAACTGTTGTCAGCCTGTCCTGCACATGCATCGCGCAGGTCACCGCGTCTTCGGCGCTGTTGAAAGCAACCAACCAACCGTCGCCCATGCTTTTGATGATCTTGCCGCGTTTGCTGGCGACGGCGGGGGAGAACACCTCGCTGCGAAGACGGCGGAGGGCGGCGAGCGTGCCGGCCTCATCCTCACCCATCAGTTTGGAATAGCCAATGATGTCTGCGGTGAGAATTGCGGCGAGGCGGCGGGTCATGCGTAGTCTCCTATCCGCAGAGCTTACGCAGGTTTTGCGCCACCTCGCCAGCTATTGCTCACGCTAGGCGACCCGGTCGCCCTTTTTCACCTGCACCGCCCGGTTGTCGACGGCAGGCAACATGCGCGATGGGTCGCGGGTGACCATCACGTCGATGACGGATGGGCGGTCAGTTTCTGCGAATGCCGACGCCAGCGCCGGGGCGATCTGGTCTGGCGTCTCAACACGGATGCCATGGCAGCCCATCGCCTCGGCGACCTTGGCGTAGTCGGTCTCGGCAAGGTCCGACGACTGGTATGCGCCTTCGCCATACATCAGGTGCTGAAGGGCTTTGACGTAGCCTGATGCTGCGTTGTTCACGACGACAACGGTGCAGCCGAGTTTCATGCGGCGGGCGGTTTCCAACTCCCCAAGCACCATGTTGAACCCGCCATCGCCGGTAAGGCCAACGACCTTTGCGTCCGGTTTCGCCAGCTGCGCGCCCATTGCCCCGGGCAGGCCGTAGCCGATAGAGGCAAAGCCCCGATCGGGCACGTACGACCGACCGGCTTGTTTGGTATCAAACAGCAATCCGCCCCAGTGTGCGGCGAACCCGCCATCAGCGATCATGTAGCCATCTGCAGGCAGCGCCTTGTTAATCTCGGTCACCAACCGGGCCATGTGGACCGGGCTTTCTTCAGAATTCAGGCGATCCGAGACATCCTCACGCCATTTCGCCATCAGCAACGGCACCTGCGCGGCGAAAGCAGCGTGAGAGGCTTTCTGAATGTCCGCATCCTCAGACAGCGCATCCGCGATATCGTCCAGGCCCGCACGCGCATCGCACCACAGCTTCAGCGTCGGCTGATAAGTGCGGCCCATTTCTTCAGCAACATTATCCATGTGGATCACGGTCTTGCCGGGGCCGGGGATGGTGAAGCGTTTGGTGGCGATCTCACCCAGCTTACAGCCGACGACGATCAGGCAATCGGACGCTTCTATCATCTCATTCGCGATCCGGTCGTAGCGCCCGAAAAGCCCGGCGCTGAGGGGCGAGGCGCAGGAAATCGCGCCTTTCCCCGTCATCGTATGCGCCACCGGGATGCCGCAGCTTTCCGCCAGCCGGGTCAGGGCGTCCGTCGCATCGGATAGATGCACGCCGCCGCCGCACAGCAACATAGGGCGCTGGGCGCCACGGATGATTGTCGCGGCTTTGGCAACGTCGTCGGCGTCCGGACGGCAGCGCAGGGCAGGGGCCGTGATGTGACGCGGGTCGATAGCAAAGTCATCTTCATCAAAGCCGTGCAGGCCGTGCGCGATATCCTCTGGGACATCGACCACAACAGGGCCGGGACGGCCCGATGTTGCGACAGCGTAGGCCCGGCGGATCGCCTCTGGCACGCGCGCGACGGTTTCGACCTTGATCAGTTCTTTACAGGCAGGGCGCAGGATCGACACCTGATCTGTTTCCTGCGTCATGTTCTTGCCGGCATGATCGCGCTGCGCATCGCCTACGATGGCCACGATCGGAGAACCTGCATTCAGCGCTTCGACAAGCCCGGTGACAAGGTTTGTCGCCCCGGGCCCAAGTGTGGCGTCGACAAGCCCGACGCGGCCCGAGATTTTGGCATAGGCGTCAGCGCAAAAGACCGCGCAACGTTCGTCGTTGATCAGGTTGTGGTTCAAGCCAAGCCGGCGTGCAGCATCATAAAAAGGCAGCAATTGAAACCCGCCCATGCCGAACATCGGGCCAGCCTCATGGGCCATAAGCATACGGACGAGGGCTTCGCCACCGGTCATTTCATTCGAACTCATAGCATCATTTCCTTAGCGGCATCGGCGATCATGTCGCCGGTAATGCGCAGTTGGTTTTCTAGATTGGGGGCGTAGGCGATCAGGGACCGGGGGGCGCCGAGGCGCTTCACCTTGCAAGCGACTTTTTCAGCAACAGTCGCCGCCACCTCGGCACCGAAGCCGCCGACCTGAACGCTTTCATGGGCGATTAGCAGGCGGCTAGTTCGTTGCACGCTATTGATGACGGTTTCCTTGTCCCACGGCCATAAGGATCTGAGGTCGATCACCTCAATGTCAGTATCCTGCACGGCGTCGAGAGCAATGTTACAGGTGTGCGACCATGATACGAGCGTTAGTGCATCGCCCTTCTGGCGCGTCACTGCCTTGCCAAATTCGTAGGATTGCGAGGTATCAACTTCACCTTCCAACGCCCAAATATCCTTGTGTTCCAGATACACAACCGGATCATCACATTCGATGGCGGCTTTCAGCATCGAATAGTTGTCCTGCGGGGTAGCAGGGCAACAAACGACCAGGCCAGGGATATGCACGTACCAACTTTCTAGGCTTTGGCTATGCTGCGCTGCGGATGACCGCCACATGCCCATTGGCTTGCGGATCACCATTGGCGCACGGGACTGTCCACCGAACATAAACCGGGCCTTGGCGATCTGGTTGACCAGCTCGTCCGTGGCGCAAAGGGCAAAATCTGCAAAGCGCATTTCCACGACGGGCCGTGTGCCGACCATTGCAGCGCCAAAGGCAGCGCCCATGATGGCCGCTTCTGAGATTGGCGCATCAGAAATGCGATCAGGGCCGAACTCTTCGCACAGGCCCTTGTATTGCTGGAACACGCCGCCGCGCCCCAGGTCTTCGCCAACGGCCCAGACAGTGGGATCGGCGCGCATGCATTCGGCCAGCGCCAGCTTGGCGGCGTCTGCGTAGGTCATCTTCATCAGAACGCCTCCTGCACAGGTGATCCGATGTCCTGCACGTCGTCATATACGGTGTTGTCGGCAGGCCATGGGGCGGCTGTTGCTGCGGCGAGGGCTGCGATCATTTCGGCATCGGCAGCCTGCTTGGCCTCTTTGATTTGAGCGTCGCCCACACCGGCGTTTGCTAACGCATCTCGCTGGCGTTGGATCGGATCATCATTCGCCCAGCGTTCAGCGGCCTCTCCTTCGGGGCGGTAGGCCGCCGGATCAAAATACGTATGGCCGTGCAGGCGATAGGTCTTGGCGTGAAGGAATTCCGGCTTGCCCGTTTCGCGAATGCGGGCGGTAATCTCAGCGGCGAGGTCATAGACCGCCTCAACATCATTGCCGTCAATCTCATGCGTTTTGATGCCGATTGACCGGGCGCGTGCTGCAGCGCCCTCACCGGACATCATGTCCGAAGTTTTGGTTGAGGCGGAATACTGGTTGTCTTCGCAGACAAACAAGATTGGCAGATCAAAGACCCCAGCCCAGTTCAGCCCTTCCAGAAACGGCCCCCGATTGATCGCGCCATCACCGAAGAAATCGACTACGATGCGCCCGTCGCCCAGCATCTTCGCGCCATGCGCCGCGCCTGCGCCAATATGGATGTTCGCGCCGACAACGCCGTTCGCGCCCAGCATGCCAACACCGAAATCCGCGATGTGCATCGAACCGCCCTTGCCGCCGCAACATCCGCCGTCGCGGCCTAACAGCTCCTCCATCATCGCGGTTGGATCAGCGCCCTTGGCGAGGGTGTGTCCATGGCCGCGATGGGTCGAAAGGATCAGGTCGGTTTTCTTGAGATGAGGCATGATGCCTGCTGGGATCGCCTCTTGCCCGATCGACAGGTGGATCGCGCCAAGAACCAGCTGATCGCGGGTTGCGGCAAGCTCTGCCTGTTCCTCGAAGGCGCGGATCCGTTCCATCATTGTCAGCAGGGCGAGACCCCGCGCTGTATCGTAATTGGCCGCAGTCATGTGCGTCCCTCCCATTGTTGCAATAAGGCGTATCAGAGAGGGCGGCGCACGCAAGATGGCGGACGCCGGGGCAGGTCTTTGGCGTCGCGCATTACCGTGTCTAGATTGCGCAAGAGGAGGACCGGATATGGTGACCAAACCCCTTTGCATTGTTGTCGGCGTCGGCGGCGGAACTGGCGAAGCTATCGTGAAACGGTTCGCTGAAGGCGGCTATGACGTGGCGATGATCGCACGCAAAGCCTCGCGTCTGGAACGGATCGCGGCCGAGACGCCGAACACCCATGCCTACCCCTGCGACATCGGCGATCTAGATGTGTTTCGTGACACATTGGCCGCGATCCGGTCGGATCATGGCGTTCCGAAAGTCTATATCCAGAACGCCGCCGCAGCGGTTTTCGCGCATTATCAGGACATCGATATTGAGGCGTTTGAGCAGACGTTCCGCGTGAATGTCTCGTCCACGCTTGTCGCAGCGCAGGAACTTGCGCCAGCGATGATCGGGCAGGGCGACGGCGCCTTTCTGGTGACCGGCAACACAGGCGCCTGGCGGGGCAAGCCTCATTTCACCGGCTTCGCGCCAACCAAGTCAGGACAGCGCATACTGACCGAGGCGTTGGCCCGTGACCTGAACCCGCAAGGCCTGCATGTCGCCTACATCACCATCGACGCGCTGATCGACATCTGGTGGGTGCGGGAACGGATGGGTGAAGGGCGTCCAGACGATCAATATGCTGTGCCCGCAGATATCGCCGGAGAGATATTTCATATCGCGCATCAGCCTAAATCGACGTGGAGCTTCAATGTCGAAATGCGCCCGCATAACGAACCCTTCTGAAGGATGAAATATATCTCACGGTTCTCAGACCCCCGATCCGGCTGTAGACACAGGTAAATCCCGCCAAAGAGACGGGAGGAACGGGAGGTCCGCTTATGGCCAATGCTGCACAATATTTCGTCTCGCGCCACAGCGCGGGGCCATTCGCTAACAAAACCGCTTTTCGCGAGGCGCAGGAGGGCGGCGCAGAAATCACCTATGGTGAACTGGACGCGCAGTCCGATCGCATGATCGGTTTCTTTGCCGATCATGGCCTTCGCCGCGAAGACCGCGTCGCGATGCTGGTGCTGGACGAGATCGCCTATCCCGTCGCCTTCTTCGGCGCGTTGAAGTCAGGCGTCGTGCCGATCCTGCTGAACACGCTGCTGGCGACGCCGGTCTATGAGGCGATCCTGAACGACTGCCGTGCGCGGGCGCTGTTTGTCTCTGCTGCGCTCTATCCCGTGGTAGAGCCGATCCTCGCCGCCTATCAGCACCTCGAAAAGGTCTTCGTGATTGGCGGAGACGCCCCGTCAGGAACCCTGTCTTTCGAAGCTGAATTCGCCAAGGCCAGCCCCGGCCCAATGATCGACACTTCCGACGATGAGACCGCATTTTGGCTGTATTCCTCAGGCTCCACCGGCACGCCAAAAGGCGTCCTCCATGCCCACGGATCCATGAAGGCGACGGCGGACACCTATGGCGCGCAGGTGCTGGGGATTGAGGAAAACGACGTCGTTCATTCCGTTGCGAAGATCTTCTTCGCCTATGGCCTTGGCAACGCGATCACCTTCCCGATGGCGGTCGGCGCGACGACGATCCTGAACCCCGGGCGCCCCACGCCCGAGGGGGTCACGGACATCCTCGCCCGCCACAAACCAACGATCTTTTGCGGCGTCCCCACACTCTACGCCGCATTGGGCGCGCATTTGGAGGCTGTCGGCGCGCCCGACGTGAAGCTTCGCCGCTGCATATCAGCAGGTGAGGCGCTACCCGCCGATGTTGGCGAGCGCTGGAAGCGCCTGTTCAACTGCGACATCCTCGATGGCGTCGGCTCGACAGAGATGCTGCACATCTTCCTCTCGAACGCCCCCGGCGACGTGGTCTACGGCACGTCCGGCGTCGCCGTCCCCGGCTATGATCTTCGGCTGGTTGAGGATGACGGGGCCGTAGTTGAACCCGGCGGGATAGGAGAGCTTCTTGTGCGGGGCGTCAGCGCCGCCGATGGGTATTGGAACCAGCGCACCAAATCCCGAACGACGTTCGAAGGCGAATGGACCCGCACCGGCGACAAGTACGAACTGGGTGCCGATGGCCGCTATATCTACTGCGGGCGGACCGACGACATGTTCAAGGTCTCAGGCATCTGGCTGTCGCCGTTTGAGGTCGAATCCGCCCTCGCCTCGCACCCCGCCGTGCTGGAGAGCGCTGTTGTGGCGAAGCGGGATGAAGACGGTCTGGAGAAACCAAAGGCCTTCGTCGTACTGAACGTAGGCGCCTCCGCTGACGGGCTTGAAACCGCCTTGCAGGAGCATGTCAAAGAGACGGCGGGCAAATGGAAATACCCGCGCTGGATCGAATTCGCCGAGGATTTGCCTAAGACCGCCACGGGAAAAATCCAGCGTTTTAAATTAAGGGATGACGCCTGATGTTCGACTGGAAACCCGGTGAAATGGGCTGGGTAGCAGCCGATGGCAAACAGCTTGAGGCGACGTGCTACGGCCTCGCGCCCGGCGATGCCCCAACCATCGTGATGCTGCACGAAGGCCTCGGCTGTGTTGCGCTGTGGCGCGATTTCCCTGAGAAAGTGCAGCAAGCGACCGGCTGCGGCGTCTTCGTCTATTCGCGCGCAGGATATGGCCGGTCCGACCCGGCAGAGTTGCCGAAATCCGTCGACTTCATGGATGGCGAGGCATTGGATGTGCTGCCGGAAGTGCTTCGCGCAATCGGCGCCGACCGCTACATCCTGATGGGCCACAGCGACGGTGCGACGATCTCGGCCATCTACACAGGCGGCGTGCAGGACAAGCGCATCCGCGGCCTGATTCTGATGGCGCCGCATTTTTTCAACGAAGACATCAGCGGAGATGAAATCGCCAAGGCTAAACAGGCGTTTGAGACAACGGACTGGCCCGAAAAGATGGCCAAATATCATAATGACCCCAAGGCCACTTTCATGGGCTGGGCCGGGCCGTGGCTGGACGCAGAATTCCAGAATGACTGGAACGTCGCCGAATGCATCGACTACTGGCGCATCCCGGTCCTCGCGATCCAGGGGCGCCAAGACCAATACGGCACGCTCGCGCAACTTGATGAGATCGAGGTCCGCACCTACTGCCCCGCCGACATTGTGGTGCTGGAGGATTGCCAGCACAGCCCCCACGTCGATCAGCCGGAGAAGGTGCTGGAGGCGATCAGCGAATATGTGGCGCGTCTGGTGCGGCTTGAGGCCGAAGAGATCTAAACCGGGTGAGCCTGCCCCTCCCCACCCACAAACACATTCCGGGCCAAAACGCCCGCCATCCCGAAGACGCGTTTGATTGGATCCGAGACCAAGCGGCTGCTGAGGCCGGAAATGCGGCATGGCTTTACGGGCTTCGATTGTTGCGTGAAGGGTTCTACTGGGAGGCCCATGAAGTGTTGGAGCCTGTCTGGATGGCCTCCGCCCCAAACTCAGCCGAAAAGGCGATGGCGCAGGCGGTGATCCAACTGGCGAATGCAGCATTGAAGCTGGATATGGGTAAGCCGAAAGCGGCGGTCAGGTTGGCGGGTATGGTGGAGGCGCTGGCGTCCGATGCGGCCAGAGGAGGCGAAAGTGTTCTGGGCGTTGAGGTTGCTGTGGTTAGCTCGGCTGCCGATAGCATCAAAACCGGACAGCCTGATCTTGGCGGCATTGGAAATCATCGCAACGGGACGTAGCGCGCATTCACGTTTCAGCGAACCCGTGGCGTCCCAACTTGCCAACGATGGATGAACGCCCGTTAGCTGCGCCTAAAGATCCGGAAATCAGATGCTAAAACCCATCGCCACCCTTTTCTTCGTGCTTTTCGCCGGTCAGGCGTCAGCCCAAAACTGCCCGGACTTTTACCGGTTTGTTGATTTCGGGATCGAGAGTAACGACGGCATCATGCATCGCGGCGGGCCTGTGTTTCGCGCCGAGGGTTTTGACGGTCAACTTCTGCTGTTGGAGCCCCGCACAGAATGCCTGCCCGTCCGCGATGTCTCAAAAGATGGGCATGGCAACCCAATCCCCGTGGTCACAAGCATCGACTATGATCCTGCCAAGACAAGTGTCGTCCTGACTGGCTTGCGCGTTGCGGCTGTCGAAACTGCGCAAGAGACAGCGAACAACAATGCCAAGGCGCACCGCGCGAGATTGGAACGTGCAGGCGCCAAGCTGACAAGGGGCGATAGCTTTCTCTGCGTTGATCACGCAGACGAAGCTGCCGTAAGCTGCCAACTGGTCTCACCCTATCCGGGGAACGCCGCCTTGGTGGTCTATTGCGATGGAAAGTTGTGCACGATGCCGTCCATGGTGGTTGACGAGAAAATCGTTATCGCCGCCAATTGGGCCAGCGAGCCATCTTTCCTTGCCTTTGAGGCCCAGATTGGCCCGGCGATCCTGGAAAAGATTGGTGAAATTCGTGATTTCATCAACCCTCTGTCAGCGTCGCTTTCGCTTCGGTAGCTGCGCGCCCACGATTTGCGTCAGATGTTAGTTTAGATGTCTTTTGCAAGCCTCAGCGCGTCAAACACAGCCGCATGAACGTTGCGCGTCGCAACAGCGTCCCCGATCCGGTAGAGCAGGAAACCATCACCTTCGATCTCGGACTGCGGATGGGCGTCCGCCAGTGCATCGTAATCCACTGCACCTTTGTTGCGTGACTGCGCTTTCAGTTCAAAATAGAGATCGTCCAGCGGCTGCGCGCCGTTGTTCACAACGACCTGATCAACGGTCCGCGTGAAGGTCTGGTCGGTGTAGTCAGAGCCTATCTCACAGGTCAGCGCATTGCCGTTCTTCGCCACTGATCGCAACTCAAGCCCTTGAGTGAAAACTACGCCTTTTGGCTGTAATGCTGCCAGATAAGGTGTCAGGTTCATACCCATAACCTCAGGCGCGATCCTACGATCGCGGTTGATCACCTCAAGCTGAGTGCCAGAATTTGCAATGACTTCCGCGGCCAGCATGCCTGCGTGATCGCCAGCTTCGTCCCAGATCAGAACCCTTTCACCGGGGGCAGCGTCTTGGGTGAGGATGTCCCAACTGGACACGCAATGCCCGGCCCCAGTCAAACTGGCCTCTTCCGGCAGGCCGCCGGTTGCAATGAAGACAACGTCAGGCGTTTCAGCCAGAACATCCGCCGCTTCGGCGAGGGTGTTGAAGCGAAACCCAACATCCCGCGCGGCGCACTGCGCCATGCGCCAGTCGATGGCTGAGCCAAGCTCAGCTTTCCTTGGGTTCTGGATGGCGAGGCGCAATTGCCCCCCTGGCGCATCCGCCGCTTCAAATACCAGAACTTCGTGCCCGCGTTCTGCGCAAACTCGCGCAGCCTCCAACCCCGCCATTCCGGCGCCAACAACCACGATCTTGCGCCTGGTCGGGGCAGGGGCGACGACATGGGGCATGGTTTCTTCCCGCCCCGTCGCCGCGTTGTGGAAGCAAAGCGCCGCGCCACCTTCATAGATGCGGTCAAGGCAATATGTGGCACCAACGCAAGGACGGATGTCATCCTCGCGCCCTTCGACGATCTTCTTCACGATATGTGGATCGGCCATGTGCGCGCGGGTCATGCCGACCATGTCCAGCTTACCTGCAGCAATTGCATGCCGGGCAGTGGCGACATCAGGGATGCGTGCGGCGTGGAAAATCGGAAACGCCACTTCTTTCCTGATCTCGCCCATCGCATCCAGATGCGGGGCTGAGGCCATGCCGCTGATCGGGATCATCTTGGTCATTCGCGCGTCTGTCGAAACGGACCCGCGCGTGACGTTCAGAAAGTCGATCAATCCACTATCGCGAAAGTGCGTGCAAATACGTACGCCTTCGTCGTGATTGACGCCGTCTTTGACGTAATCGTCACCTGCGAACCGGATGCCGACAATAAAGTCCGGGCCGACGCGGTCCCGAATTTCTGTCAGGGTTTCAGTCATGAACCGCATCCGGTTGATGAAAGATCCGCCGTATTCCTCTGTGAAGTCGTTCACAGCGGGGCTAAAGAAACTATCCTGCAGGTGCCCTGTGCAGCAAAGCTCAATCCCATCCAGCCCAGCGGCTTGCATCCGCTCAGCCGCATCGCCGTAGTCGCGAATGATACGGGCGATGTCCCAGTCTTCGATCATTTTAGGGTAAGCGCCATGCGCAGGCTCACGCGATCGACCGGGTGAGACAACGGGCAGCCAGTCACCTTTGTTCCAGTTCGTTCGCCAGCCAAGGTGGGTCAGCTGGATCATGACAGCGGCGCCGTGATCGTGGCATTCGTCGACAAGTTCACGCATCCAACCGACAACTTCGTCCCGATAGGCAAGGACATTGTTGAAGGCAGGCGGACTATCGCGGCTGACAATGGCTGAGCCTGCTGTCATCGTGAGAGCGACGCCTGCCTTGGCGCGCTCAGCATGATAACGGCGATACCGCGCCTTTGGCATCCCGTCTTCGGGATAAGCCGGTTCATGACTGGTCGTCATGATGCGATTGCGGAGGGTGAGGTGTTTCAGCTGATAGGGCTGAAGAAGCGGGTCGTTTTTCATGGGAAGACGTTAATTTCGGGTTTGGCCGAATGACAAGTGTTTCGATTCACAAGATCGGCGCCTTTGTACAGTATGGAGCGAGATGGTTTGAAATATAATGCATGTGTGAAGTTTGGCGAAATATTGATAAGCTATTAAATTTTAACACTAAAATAACTTCTAAATCTGTCTCTCTAAATTTGACCGGTAATGCCGCGCGCATTATCTTGCAAAAAACAGCGGAGGATCGGATGTCGCAACGTATCGACTTTCAGAAACAAGCAAGTGATTGGAAGCATTGGCGTCTCGAAGTGGACGGCGAAGTCGCCAATCTGTTCATGGATGTCGATGAAACGGCGGGCCTGTTTGATGGGTATGAGCTGAAGCTGAACTCCTATGATCTTGGCGTGGACATTGAGCTGGCCGATGTCGTTCAGCGGCTCCGCTTTGAGTATCCCGGCGTGAAAGTTGTTGTGATGCAGTCCGGCAAGGATCGTGTATTCTCGGCTGGCGCTAATATCCGGATGCTGGCCGGCGCGGCGCATTCTCACAAAGTGAACTTCTGTAAGTTCACGAATGAGACGCGCAACACTTACGAAGTCGCGGGCGAGGAAAGCGGTCAGTATTACATCTGCGCCGTGAAAGGTGCCTGTGCGGGCGGTGGGTATGAGCTGGCGCTGGCTTGCGACCACATCATCCTCGCCGATGATGCGACATCGTCTGTTGCGCTGCCTGAGGCACCTTTGCTGGCGGTTCTGCCCGGCACTGGCGGTCTGACCCGCGTCACGGACAAGCGCAAGGTGCGCCGCGATCTGGCGGATGTTTTCTGCTCCATCGAAGAGGGCGTGAAAGGCAAGCGCGCGCTCGATTGGAAGCTGGTCGATGATGTCGTGCCGAATTCGAAGTTTGATGAAACGCTGGCGACCCGTGTCGCTGAGTATGTCGCCAAATCCAGCCGCCCGGGCGGCGAAGGCGTCAAGCTTGCTGCGCTTGATCGCACCATCGCTGAGGACAGCATCACATATTCGCTTGTCGAAGTAACGATCGATCGTGACGGGCGTTCAGCCGCCATCGCCCTTTCTGGTCCTGACGCCGACGCGCCGGCAGACATGGTGGCGTTTCAAGCTGAGGGCGATCAGGCCTACATGCTGCGCCTCGCGCGAGAACTGGACGACGCCATCCTGCAGCTTCGCCTGAACGAAATGGAAATCGGCCTTCTGACGTTCACAACGCAGGGAGACTCTGAGAAGCTGGCGGCGCACGAAGCGCTGCTCCACGCCAACGCTGACAACTGGCTGGCGAACGAGGTGCTGCTCTACTGGAAGCGCATTCTGAAGCGGATCGACGTCACCTCCCGTTCCATGATCGCGCTGGTCGAGCACGGGTCGTGCTTCACTGGTGTGCTGGCTGAAATCCTGTTCTCGGTTGATCGCAGCTACATGATGGAAGATGAGTTTGAGGGCGACAATCGTCCCACTGCCGCTATTACTCTCACGCAGTCGAATTTTGGCGCCTTTCCGATGTCGAACGGCATCACGCGTCTTCAGACCCGGTTCCTCGGCGACGAAAGCAAAGTCACGGATGCTGAGGCGAATATCGGTAACCCGATGGAGGCGACAGAGGCGGATGACTATGGCCTCGTTACTTACATTCTCGATGAGATCGACTGGGAAGACGAAGTGCGCATCTTCATGGAAGAGCGCGCCAGCTTTTCACCTGACGCCCTCACGGCGATGGAAGCAAACCTGCGTTTTGCTGGACCGGAAACGATGGAGACACGCATCTTTGGTCGTCTCACGGCCTGGCAGAACTGGGTGTTCCAGCGTCCTAACGCCGTTGGTCCAGATGGCGCGTTACAGCGCTATGGGACCGGCAAGAAGGGTGAATATGACATGAACCGCGTTTGAGGCAGATGCAGTGATCGACGACGCCCAACTCAAAGACATACGCGCCGACACGCCGGGCCTGGCCCAAGGCGCGCATCTTCTGGCGTGTGGTTCATCCTTGCAGCCTCGGCCGGTGGTCGACGCCGTCATCAACCACCTGAAGCTGGAAGCTGAGATCGGCGGATATGAGGCCGCCGAAGACAACGCGACGGCGCATGAAGGCGTCTATGATCACATCGCCGCTCATATCAACGCGGCGCCTGAAGAGATTGCAGTAGTTGAAAACGCCACGGTCGCCTGGCAGCACGCGTTCTACGCCATCCCCCTTGCGCCCGGATCGCGTATTCTGACGGCAGAGGCGGAGTATGCCGCGAACTATGTCGCCTTCCTTCAGCGCGCCAAACGCGAAGATCTGAAGATCGAAGTCATTCCGTCGGACGCGTCAGGCCAATTGGATACAGCAGCGCTTGAGGCGATGATGGGCCCTGATGTGGGCCTGATCGCGATCACCTGGATCCCTACGAATGGCGGTCTCGTGAACCCATCGGCAGAAGTTGGGCGTATCGCCCGCAAACACGACGTGCCCTACCTTCTGGACGCCTGTCAGGCGGCTGGGCAGGTGCATATCGACGTGAAAGCGCTGGGCTGCGATTTCCTATCTGTCACTGCCCGTAAATTCCTGCGCGGGCCGCGCGGTATCGGGTTTCTTTACGTGGCCAAGCGCTGGCTTAAGACGATTGAACCAGCGATGATCGACTTCTTCGGCGCCCCGTGGACGTCACGTGACGCCTACACACTCCGCCCGGATGCGCGCCGGTTTGAGAACTGGGAAAACGCCTATGCGCTTCGCGCTGGCCTCTCCACCGCGATGACCTATGCGGATCAGATCGGCATCGACGCAATTGAAGCGCGCGTTTCGCATCTTGGCGGTCTTTGCGCTGAAATGGCTGGCGCCTTGCCGGGCGTGACGAACATGGATCTTGGCGTCACGAAGTCTGGCATCACCAGCTTCAAACTGGACGGTGCAGACGCATCGGTCATCACTGCCCAACTGCGCGTTAGCGGTTTTTCTGTCGGTACATCCGGCCCCGGAACCACGCGAATCGACGCCGAAAAACGCGATCTGCCAACCCTGCTGCGAATCGCGCCGCACTACTACAACACTGAAGATGAGATCACCCGCTGCGTTAAGCGGTTGGGTGAGCTTATGTCGGAAAGGCGCTGACCTATGGCTGAAGCGATCCGCACGACCGAAAAGCTAGCCACCTTCAGCGAGCATTGGACGCCCAAGATCGTCGGCGCCTTTAATGGCCATGATTTGATGGCGGTTAAGGTGAAAGGCGAGTTCGTCTGGCATGACCACGCCGATACAGATGATTTTTTCATGGTCCTTAAGGGGGCCTTGCGCACCGACCTTCCCGATGGGGCGGTCACTTTGAACGAGGGCGACATCTATGTCGTCCCCAAGGGCGTCCAGCACCGACCGGTCGCCGAAGAAGAGGCTCATCTGCTTCTCATTGAACCCGCGGGGACGCCGAATACCGGCGACCCGGCCACCGCCGCACTCAAAGAACAGATCTGACGGGAGACCCCTATGCTCGACCTCGTGAATGTTGAATACGACACGCTTATTCCCAACAATGTTGGCCTGTCTTCGGACAAGCGCGTCCAGAAGGCGCTGGAAAAATGGCACCCCGGTTACATTAACTGGTGGAACGACCTGATCCCGCAGAATTTTCAGGACAGCCTTGTCTATCTTCGCACCGCCGTTTCAGTTGACCCAAAAGGTTGGGCCAAGTTCGACTACGTCAAAATGCCGGAATACCGCTGGGGCATCCTGCTTGCCCCACAGGTCGAAGATCGCCGCATCCCTTGTGGCGAGATGACGGGTGAGCCTGCCTGGCAGGAAGTGCCAGGTGAACACCGTGCACTTTTGCGTCGTCTCATCGTGATCCAGGGCGATACGGAGCCAGGCTCAGTCGAACAGCAACGCTTCCTCGGCCTGACCGCGCCGTCGCTTTACGACATGCGCAACCTCTTCCAGGTAAACGTGGAAGAGGGGCGGCACCTGTGGGCAATGGTCTACCTCCTCCAGAAATACTTTGGCCGCGATGGCCGCGAAGAAGCGAATGATCTGCTGGTCCGCTCCTCCGGTTCAGAAGAAGCGCCGCGCATGCTGGGAGCGTTTAACGAGGAAACACCCGACTGGCTGTCGTTCTTCATGTTCACATACTTCACTGACCGCGACGGCAAAATGCAGCTGGAAAGCCTGGCTCAGTCAGGCTTCGATCCGCTGTCTCGCACCTGCCGCTTTATGCTGACCGAAGAAGCGCACCATATGTTCGTTGGCGAAACTGGCGTGGGCCGCACCATTCAGGCGACGGTCGATGCGATGAACAAGGCTGGCATCACTGACCCCTATGACATCAACAAGATCCGCGATCTGGGCGTCATTGATCTGCCTACGATCCAAAAAAAGCTGAACATGCACTACACGCTCAGCCTTGATCTGTTTGGCGGCGAGATTTCGACCAATGCGGCGAACGCCTTCAACTCTGGCATCAAGGGGCGGTTCCTTGAGCATAAGATTGACGATGATCATAAGCTGGCGGGCGAAACTTATCCGGTCACTCAGATCGTCGATGGTAAGATCGTCCGGACCGAAGTGCCTGCCCTGACTGCGATGAACATGCGCCTGCGCGATGACTATGTAAAAGACGCGTCAGGTGGCCTGAAACGCTGGAACAAGGCGATCGCGAAATCGGGCGTTGAGTTTGAAATGAAGCTGCCGCACGAAGGCTTCCACCGCCAGATTGGCGTCTTCGCATCGGCCAATATCACGCCAGAGGGCGACATGATTTCGGCCGAAGAATGGAACGCCAAAAAAGACGAATGGCTGCCCACGAAAGAAGACGGCGTATTCATCCAATCGCTGATGGTCCCTTGTTACGAGCCGGGTAAATACGCAACCTGGATCGCCCCGCCAAAAGTCGGCATCGACAACAAACCGGGCGACTTTGAGTACGTCAAACTCCACATGGCGTGACGCCTCGCATCTTTGTTCCAAAAATATCCCCGCCGGAGGCATAATTCTCCGGCGGGGACGGAGGCATCCATGAACAAACCTGTCAAACAGCACCTGATCGATCCGGAGATCTGCATCCGCTGCTACACCTGCGAGATGACGTGCCCAATTAACGCGATTGAGCACAATGACGACAACGTCGTCGTCAATCCGGACATCTGCAACAACTGCATGGATTGCATTCCAGTCTGCCCGACTGGCTCCATCGACGAATGGCGGATCGTCAACCAGACCTATTCGCTGGACGAACAGTACGAATGGGAAGAGCTGCCAGAGCAGGAAGAAATTGAACTTGAAGCTGGGCCCGGCGACAACCTTGAGGCGCTGGATGATCAAATCGCAGCCCTTCTTGAGCAGGCACATTCCGGTGCTGGTGGGGCGACAAAGGCCCCTGCGACGGCATCGAAGCCGACGGTTGGTCTCTACACCCCGGCAAAGCCAGCGAAGGCGACGGTTCAGGGCAACTATCGGTTAACGGCGGAGGATGCGGACGTAGATATTCGCCACATCATCCTCAATCTCGGCGATCAGCATTTTCCCGTTCTCGAAGGTCAAAGCGTTGGTATCGTCCCACCGGGCGAAAAGGACGGCGGCGGGACGCATCACCCCCGGCTCTACTCCATCTCGTCCCCTCGCGATGGCGAACGGCCATTGACCAACAACCTCGCTCTGACAGCGAAGCGTGAGGATCAAGGCGCCGCATCGAATTACTTATGTGACCTCGAAAAAGGCGCTGAGATCGATCTGCTTGGCCCGTTTGGATCTACCTTCCTGATGCCCAACGAAGCAGATGCAAAATTGGTGATGATCTGCACCGGCACTGGATCAGCGCCATTTCGCGGCTTTACCATGCGGCGTCAGCGGGATGCGGATGCGGGCAATGGTGGCCTGGCGCTCTACTTCGGCGCCCGGACGCGGGAATCTTTGCCGTATTTTGGTCCGCTCGGCAAAGTGCCGGATAGCTTCCTTTCCAAACACTTCGCCTTCAGCCGGGTAGAAGGTGAAGAAAAACAATATGTTCAGGACAAAATGCGCGAAGATCACGAAGTGCTGGCCGTGGCGATGCAGGACCCCAAGGCGCATTTCTACGTTTGCGGTCTGAAAGCGATGGATGAGGGGGTCGAACAGGCCTTTGAAGACATCGCCCGGAAGCATCGCCTCGATTGGACATCGATCCGCGCCAAGCTACGTAAAGAGGGGCGCTATCATATTGAAACTTACTGAGAATATCCGATGAATAAACCAGAGCAGACATTTCAGGACCCTCGCGAAGATGCGATTCTGGCGCTGGCCGACCGTGTCGGCGCCCGTGTTCGGTCCGCGCGTGAGGCGAAGGGCCTGTCGCGTCGTCGCCTTGCGGAATTGTCTGATGTCTCGCAGCGCTATTTGGCCCAAATCGAAACGGGGCAGGGCAACATATCACTCGCGTTGTTGTATCGCGTGGCCGAAGCATTGGGGCAGCGGATCGAATGGCTTGTTTCACCCCACGCACCTGATGCCAAGGGCCAGCGGGTTGAGGAATTGTTTCGCGTGGCCCCCCCCGAAAAGCAGGACATGGTGCTGGACATGCTATCGTCAGAAGCGTCCGCCATGCGTGCTCGTCGAATCGCATTGATTGGTCTACGTGGCGCTGGAAAATCTACGCTGGGCGCCCGGCTCGCCAAAGAATACGGCGCGCGGTTTGTGGAGTTGAATGATGAGATTGAAGATCTCAGTGGAATGCGTGTCGCCGATCTGATCGCCCTTTATGGTCAGGAAGGATACCGGCGGTTGGAGAATGAAGCACTGACCCGTCTAGCCGAAACCGAGGACGGCCTCGTTTTGGCCGTCGCTGGCGGCGTCGTCAGTCAGGCAGGCGCGTTCAGCAATCTTCTGGATCGGTTCCACACGATCTGGTTGAAAGCCGCCCCAGAGGAACACATGGCCCGTGTCCGCGCGCAGGGCGATGAGCGGCCGATGGCGGGAAACCCCGCAGCGATGGAGCAGTTGCGGTCAATCCTGACAAGTCGTGAGGATCAGTATCGTCTGGCTGCTGCTACCCTGAACACCAGTGCGTTGACTGTCAGCGATGCCTTCGATGCGTTAGCGGGGCTTGTCGTTGAGAAGCGGTTTCTTGATTGAATGCCATGTTGCTTCAGGTTTCGAATATTTGAACTTGAAGCATCTCAGGTTTAATGGTTGGCTTTGCATACAGAGACTTGGCTATCGCTGACAATCGGCTATGGTTAGCGCCCGCGCCGAATGACTGGGATCGACTAAAGGAGACTGCCTGCGATGACGACCTGCGTATTTGTTCAACTGCGCTGCAACCCTGGCAAGACCTACGAAGTCGCGGATGCAATCTATGATCGTGAAATCGTGTCAGAGATGTACTCGACAAGCGGCGATTTCGATCTGATGATGAAAATCTATATCCCTGAAGACGCAGATGTGGGCAAATTCATCAACGACAAGATTCTCGATATCAAAGGGATATCACGCTCACTGACGACGCTGACTTTTAAGGCGTTCTGACGCGAAAAATAACCGGCGCAATGTCGCCACAAGACCAACTGGGAGACTACGCATGAAACTCAAAACTCTGGCGCTTGCAGCCTCTGCGACGCTTATGGCTGCTGGCCCTGCCTTTGCCGCGGGTCACGCTATCAAAGTCGGCATGATCACCACTTTGTCCGGCTCTGCCGCCGGTCTCGGCGCGGAAATTCGTGATGGGTTCCAGCTGGCGCTGGACCAGGCTGGCTCTGATGCGATTGAACTGATCGTCAAGGATGATGCACGTAAGCCTGACGTCGCCGTGTCTGTTGCGGATGAGATGATCCAGTCTGACAAGGTCGACATCATGACTGGCATCATCTGGTCGAACCTGTTGTTGGCGGTTGCGCCAAATGCCGTCCGTCAAGGCACATTCTACCTTTCACCAAACGCGGGTCCTTCTGCGTTGGCGGGCAAGGGCTGTCACGAGAATTACTTCAACGTTTCATGGCAGAACGACATGTTGCCTGAAGCTTCAGGCGAATACGCCAACACGGCGGGTTACAAGAACGTCTTCTTGATGGCGCCTAACTATCCTGCAGGTAAAGACATGGTCGCTGGTTTCCAGCGCACCTTCAAAGGCGAAAGCGCCGCTGTTGTATTCACCAAGCTGGGCCAGAAGGATTATGCCGCTGAGATCGCGCAGATCCGCGCATCCGGCGCTGATGCCGTCTATTACTTCCTGCCAGGCGGCATGGGCATCGCGTTTGGTAAGCAGTTTGCGCAGTCAGGTGTGGACACCCCGCGGTTTGGTCCGGTCTTCAGCTTTGACCAGACGATCCTGCCTGCTGTCGGTGACAGCGCGATTGGCATCCACAACACCACCCAGTGGTCAAACGGTCTGAATAACGCCGCCAACAAGAAGTTCGTCGAAGGCTATCAGGCCGCTTATGGTCGCCTGCCATCGTTCTACGCCAGTCAGGCGTATGACACTGCGAACCTGATCCTTGGTGCGCTGAAAACTGCGAAACCTGCTGATAAGGACGCTTTCCGTGAAGCACTGCGGGCCGCTAACTTTGACAGTGTTCGTGGTGATTTCAGCTTCGGCAACAACCACCACCCAATCCACGACATCTATGTCCAGAAAGTTGTGAAGCGGGATGATGGAACGCTGACGAACGAAGTTGTCGCCAAAGTTGTCGACGACATGGTCGACAGCCACGCTGCCAACTGCAAAATGTAAGCTAACCGCCGCCCCGAACTGCATTTGTAGCTTTGGGGCGGCGACTTTAAAGATCCCCCAACATGTCAACTGTTCTGATACTTGAGCAGGCGCTCAACGGCCTGCAATTCGGCGTCATGCTGTTCATGATGTCCGCTGGCCTGACGCTGGTCTTTGGCGTCATGGGCCTGATCAACCTCGCCCACGGCTCGCTCTATATGATTGGCGCGTTCGCCGCGGCAGTTGTGGCGACTTGGACCGGTTCGTTCATGCTGGGCCTCATCGCCTCACTCGCCGCCGCCGCCGCCATGGGCGCGCTGATTGAGCTAGTGGTGATCAGGCGGCTTTATGACAGGGATCACCTCGATCAGGTGCTGGCGACATTCGCGCTGATCCTGATCCTGTCCGAAGGCACGCGCTACACCTTTGGTTCACTGCCCCTGTATCTCAATACACCTGGCTGGCTGTCGGGCGTTTTCGATTTCGGCGGCGGCCTTGTTTATCCGAAATACCGGTTGGCGATCATCTTTGTCGGCCTGATCATTGCAGCGGGATTGTTTCTACTAATCGCGAAAACCCGCCTCGGCATCCGCATTCGGGCAGGCGAGAGCGACCGAGAAATGATCGCAGCCCTTGGCGTTGATATTTCAAAGCTGTACACCATCATTTTCGCGTTGGGCGCATCGCTGGCTGGTCTTGCTGGTGCGATGGTCGGCGTACTAGAATCGGTCGAAGTTGGGATGGGCGAACCTGTCCTAATTCTCGCTTTTGTCGTCATTGTTATCGGCGGCATTGGCTCCATCAAGGGGGCGTTGATCGGCTCGTTGCTCGTCGGTATGACCGACACGATGGGCCGGGTCCTGTTGCCGCCGCTCTTCTCACAGTTCATGCCGCCGGTTGACGCCGTACCTGTCGCTTCTGCGCTCGCGTCAATGTCGATCTACATCCTCATGGCCATTGTGCTGATCGTCAGGCCCGCCGGGCTGTTCGGAGGTGCGAAATGAGTCGCGAGACACTGATCAATATCGCCCTCGCCGCCATTCTGCTGGCCGTGCCGATCTGGGCGCATTTCGCGGATGAGCCGTTCATCATCACCCTGTCCACCAAGGTCGCGATCTTGGCGCTGGCGGGGGTCGGACTGAACCTGGCGCTAGGCCTTGGCGGCCTGGTTAGCTTTGGCCATGCCGCCTATTTTGGCATCGGCGGGTATGCGATGGGCATCCTCGCCAGCCATGCGCAGGATTATACACCATTCATGGAATGGCCCTTCGTGATCGAGGGCACGAACCAGATGCCGATCATCTGGCTGGTCGCAGTGGTGATGTCTGGCCTTGCCGCGCTGGCCATCGGTGCGCTGAGCCTCAGAACATCCGGCATCTTCTTCATCATGATCACGCTCGCGTTCGGTCAGATGTTCTACTATTTCGCCATCTCCTGGACTGCCTATGGCGGTGAAGACGGCGTTTCGATCTATGTGCGGAATGAGTTTCCGGGCCTGAATACATTGGACGCAATCCAGTTCTTTGCCCTTGCTTTCACCGCCCTGATGCTCGCGCTGATCTTCTCATCCCGAATCGCCAAATCCCGCTTTGGTCTTGCCTTGACTGCCGCCCGACAGGCGGAGCAGCGCGTCGAAACAGTCGGGATCAAACCCTTCCAGCTGCGCCTGACGGTCTTCGTCATCTCCGGCATGATCACAGGTCTTGCGGGCGCGTTGATGGCTGATCTGAACAGGTTCGTCAGCCCGGTGATGCTCAGTTGGCAAACCTCAGGCGAGATCATGATCTTCGTGATCCTCGGCGGTGTCGCGCGCCTCTTCGGCCCCGTCGCTGGCGCCGCGATGTTCATTCTGATGGAACATATTCTCGGTGGGTTCAGCGAGTTCTGGCATGGGTGGCTAGGGCTTGTCCTCCTCCTCATTGTGCTCTTCGCGCGCGGCGGCCTGATCGGAGTGTTGGCTGGGAAGGAGAAGGCCGATGGCTGAATCCGTCCTCGCAATCGCCAATGTTTCCAAAAGCTTTGGCGCGCTGAAAGCCAGCGATGATGTCTCGCTTGACCTGCGGCCCGGTGAAATCCACGCGTTGATCGGCCCGAACGGGGCAGGCAAATCGACCTTGATCGCCCAGATCGCGGGTGGGCTAAAACCTGACGCTGGTGCGATCCGGTTTCTTGGCGAAGACGTCACCCATCTTGATACGGTAGGCCGCGCCAAGTTGGGGCTAGGGCGTACCTTTCAAGTTTCCGCCTTGGCCATGGAGTACACTGCGCTGCAAAACGCCGTACTCGGTGCGATGGGCGCTTCTGGTGGGATCTTCCGGTTCTTCCGCAGGGCGTTGAGCGATCAGGGCCTGCGTGATGTTGCCGAAAAGGCGCTGGCGCGCGTGGGGCTGTCTGATCAGGCTGGCACCGTAACATCTGAACTATCCCACGGTCAGCGGCGCCAACTAGAGGTCGCCGTTGCGCTGACGCTAAACCCGAAAGCCTTTCTCATGGACGAACCCATGGCGGGTCTTGGTGAAGCCGGGTCGAAAGAAATGACTGCGTTCCTTGATAGCCTGCGGTCCGAAGCGCCAATCCTATTGGTTGAGCATGACATGGACGCGGTCTTCACCCTTGCGGATCGGATAAGCGTGCTTGTCTACGGGCGCATCATCGCGACCGGCACGGCGGATGAAATTCGCGGCGATCCTGAAGTCAGGCGCGCATATCTGGGGGAGGCAGTCTGATGAGCTTTCTGTCCCTAAAGAATGTCACAGCATCCTACGGCGCGACGCAGGCGTTGTTTGGCGTTGATTTGAGCCTTGAAGAAGGCGAATTCCTTGCCCTGATGGGGCGCAACGGCATGGGCAAATCGACCACGATCAAGATCATCTGTCGGATGATGAAACATCAGGACGGCGAAGTGAACTTCGCAGGACGAGACATGCGCGGCCTGCCCAGCCATAAGGCAGCGCGTCTGGGTGTCGGTCTGGTGCCGGAAGGACGGCGATGTTTTCCAAACCTTACAGTCGAGGAAAACTTGACCGCTGCAGCACGTACCGGTGAATGGACGTTGGATCGTATCTTCGACTTCCTCCCCCGCCTTAGGGAACGGCGTGAACAATCCGCGGCGACCTTGTCAGGTGGTGAACAGCAAATGCTGGCGATTGGCCGGGCGCTGATGACGAACCCCAAATTACTGTTGCTAGATGAAGCAACCGAAGGTCTTGCGCCAAACATCCGAACGGAAATCTGGGCGATGATTGGCCAGCTGAAAGCGACTGGCCTTTCCATCATCGCCGTCGATAAGTCGCTGAAAGAGCTTCGTGGCGTCGCTGATAACTGTGTCATTCTTGAACGCGGCGCGACCGCGTGGACTGGTTCAGCGGGCGATTTGGATGACGCAACTGCGTCGCGCCTTTTAGGGGTTTAAAAACGTCTAGGTTGCACCTAGGTCACCATTGCGGGTGGCGGGGTGCTTGGCTAACGTTATTTCAAACGTGGGCCTGCAAAATTTCAATTCTTGCCCGGCCACACAGCGCCGACCGTCCAGCAATAGGGTGGCGGCCCCACTTAGTCTTCGCTCAGGGAGAGACGCTTGGACATTCTGCAGCTGCTAATCGGCGGCATAGCGAACGGGTGCATCTACGGCCTCGTCGCGCTTGGTTTTGTTCTCATCTACAAAGCGACTGAGGCGGTCAATTTCGCCCAGGGCGACATGATGATGATCGGCGCCTTCATCACCCTTACAATGGTCAACGAAGAATGGTGGGGGCTGCCCTTTGGCATCGGCGTCATCCTCGCCATCGTGATCATGGCGGGGCTGAGTTACCTGCTTGAGGTCGTCGTTATCCGCAAACTGTTCGGCCAGCCGCAATTCGCCGTGGTCATTCTGACAATCGCACTGGGCTTTGTGCTGCGGTTCTTCGCTGGCGTCATTTGGGGCCACGATCCGCAGTCGCTTGAGACGCCGTTCGCTGGCAAAGCGTTCGATATCGGCGGTCTGATCCTTGGATATGACGAGGCTGTCGTGATCATTGCGACGGCCGTTCTGACCATCAGCCTTTACTTCTTTTTCCAGCGCACACGGCTGGGCGTGGCGATGCAGGCGGCCTCGCAGAACCAATTGGCCGCCTATTACATGGGCATCCCAGTGAAGTGGATTTCATCCATGATCTGGGCGGTTGCTGGCGTCACTGCAACTGTTGCTGGTATCCTCTTTGCCGCGAAAGGCGCAATCGACCCGGCGTCTGGCCTTCTCGGCATCAAGGCTTTTGCCGCCGCTGTCATCGGTGGCTTTGGCTCGCTGCCCGGCGCGCTGGCAGGCGGTTTAATCATCGGGATTGTTGAGCCGATGGCGCAGTACTTCGCGCCTCCGGGCTACAGCCAAATCATGCCCTATGCGATCATGCTGATCGTGCTTGTCGTCCGTCCAAACGGTCTGTTCGCGCAGATCCAGCAGAAAAAGGTCTGAGGCGATGCGCATTCACTTCAAGACCGACTATCTGCAGGACATCCGTCTGTTCGAAGACCGGCGTGAGATGATCCAGTACATCCTGCTGATCCTCGCAGCCCTGTCCGCTCCGTTCTGGCTGGATGAATACCTGCTGGGTGAGATCACATATGTGCTGATCTACGTCCTCGCAGGCATAGGCCTGATGGTTTTGGCGGGCCACACCGGCCAGCCCAGTCTTGGCCATGCCGCTTTCCTCGCCTGCGGGGCATATATGCAAGTGATCTTGCTAGAGGCGGGCGTGCCTTTCCTAATCTCGTTGCCTCTGGCTGGCCTCTTCTCAGGCGTCGTCGGCGCCATCGTTGCGATCCCGGCCCTGAAGATGAGCGGCATCTACCTCGCCATCGCAACGCTCGCCTTCGGGATCATGGTCGAAGACGTCATCATCCTGTTGGAGCACTGGACCGGCGGCGTTGAAGGCGTCCTCACCCCTGCGATCACAATCGGCGGCTTCGAGATCGATCGCTGGACCACGCCGGACTATTTCTACTGGTTGTGCCTGATCGTCGTGATCCTTGTGACGGTGGCCTACAAAAACCTCTTGCGCTCTCCCACTGGCCGGGCCTTCACAGCGATCCGCGACAGCGAAGTGTCCGCCCGCGCGATGGGCGTAAACGTCGCCCGCTACAAGATGATCGCGTTTGGTGTGAGCTGCTTTTTCACCGGCCTCGCAGGCGCACTGCTGGCGCATTTCCTACAGGCCTTCAACTACGAAGCCTTCCTGATCCTGATCTCGATCCAGCTTTTGTTGATGGTGACTGTCGGCGGCCTCGGATCGATCCACGGCGCGTATTACGGCGCCATCGTCATCGGCCTTCTCCCCGTCGTGATCACCATCCTGCGCGAGGAAGTGTCAGAACTGATGGGCCTTGGCAACTTCACCATTCCGGGCCTCGAAACCGGCATCTTCGCCCTCATCCTTGTGATCTTCATCATTGTAGAGCCGCTCGGCATCTACGGGCGATGGACCAAGATACGCATCTGGCTTGAGCTGTTTCCAATGGCGCGCAAAGACATGTTCCGCCGCCAGAAATCCTATCTGAAGACGGAGCGGATGAAATGAGCCTTCTCAGTGTCAAGGACCTCTCCATCAGTTTCGGCGGCGTAAAGGCTGTTGATGGCGTCAGCTTTGATGTCCAGCCCGGTGAGGTCTTCACGATTGTTGGTCCGAACGGGGCCGGCAAGTCGACCATCTTCAATCTGATCAGCCGGTTCTATCAGCCAACCGGTGGGGCGATCCATTTCGACGGTAAGGACATCACCAACATGTCCCCCGACAACATCGCCCCCCTCGGCATCGCGCGGACGTTCCAGAATATCGAGCTGTTCGAACATTCGACCGTTCTGCACAACCTGCTTGTCGGGCGACATTCCCAACGCAAGACACACTGGATTGAGGATATGCTGTTCCTCCCCTCCGCGCGCCGGGCAGAGGTGGAGCATCGTGAGAGGGCCGAGGAAGTCATCGATTTCCTCGATCTCCAGCCTTACCGCGAAAAGATGATCGCAGGCCTGCCATATGGTTTGAGGAAGGTCGTTGAGATTGCCCGCGCCCTTGCGTCCGGCCCCAAGTTAATGCTGCTCGATGAGCCTGCATCCGGCCTGTCGGTCGAGGAAACGCAAGACGTCGCCTTCTGGATCGAAGACATGAAGAAAGACATGGGGCTGACCGTTCTGATGGTTGAGCATGACATGAGCTTGGTCAGCCAGGTCTCAGACCGTGTCCTCGCCATCGCCGATGGCCGACCGCTGGCGATGGGCACTTCAGCTGAAGTGCAAAGCCACCCGGACGTCATAGCCGCCTATCTGGGCGTAGAGGAGGACGCGGCATGAACGCGCCAGCACCCGTTCTGTCCATGAAAAACATCGAGACCTTCTACGGTCCGATCATGGCCATTCGCGGCGTTTCCATCGAGGTGCCGAAAGGCCAGATCGTTACCATTCTGGGCGCAAACGGCGCTGGCAAGACGACGCTGATGAAGACCGTCTCTGGCGTCATGGACCCTGAAAAGGGCCAGGTCGTACTGGAAGGTCAGGAAATTCAGGGCAAGGACCCCGACCATATCGTCCGCGCAGGCGTCGCTCATGTTCCCGAAGGGCGTGAGGTTTTCCCCTTTCTCACTGTCCACGAAAACCTGATGATGGGCGCGTATACCCGCAAAGACCGCGAGAACATCGCCGATGATATCGACATGGTGTTCGAGTATTTCCCAATCCTCAAGGAACGCCGTGATCAGCAGGCTGGCACGATGTCGGGTGGCCAGCAACAGATGCTAGCGATCGGGCGCGGGCTGATGGCCAAGCCCAAAGTGATGCTGTTGGACGAGCCAAGCCTTGGCCTGTCGCCCTTGCTGGTGCAGGAAATTTTCGCGATCATCAAACGCTTGAACGCCGAACAGAGCGTTACAATGATGCTGGTCGAACAGAACGCCAATGTCGCACTGAAGGCGGCGCACTACGGCTATGTTCTGGAAATCGGCAGGATCGTGATGGCCGGTGAGGCGAAGCAATTGCTAGCCTCGCAGGACATTCAGGAATTTTATCTCGGCCAAACCGGCGAGAGCCAGCGCGGCCAAAAGCGCTGGAAGCGCAAAAAGACGTGGAGGTAAGGCGAAATGCCTGACGGAGCTTTCATTTCAGACGACATGCCAGTCACGTTGGAGGGCTGTGCCACAGTGGGTGAGCTGTTCCTGCACCGCTGCCGCGAGAAAGGCGACGCTGTCGCCCACCGCGACAAGGACATGGGCATCTGGAAATCCTTCACCTGGAGGGATTATTTCGACAATTCCAAACTTGTCGCCCAGGGCCTGATGGAACTGGGCGTGCAGCGGGGGGAGGTCGTCTCGATCCTCTCCGAAGACCGCCGCGAGTGGCTCTACTATGACATGGCGGTCATGGGCATCGGCGCGATTGCATCGGGCGTCTACACGACCGACAGCGCGAAGCAGCTTGCCTATCTGGTCAATGACAGCGGCTCCACCGTTCTGTTTGTGGAAAACGACGAGCAGTTGGATAAGTATCTCGAAGTCAAAGACGACATGCCGGGCCTGCGCCATGTCATCGTCTTCGACCGCGACGGCTTGCGTGATTTCAGCGAAGACAAAGTGATCTTCTACGATGACCTGATCGCCAAGGGTGAGGCCGCCGAAAAGGCCCACCCAAAACGGTTCGAGGCTGAACTGGAAAAGGCCCAGCCCGAAGACACAATCACCCTGATCTACACATCCGGCACCACCGGCCCGCCCAAAGGCGCGATGATCAGCCATCGGAACGTGATGTTCCAGCTGAGCGCGGGGATGGAGGTTCTGGAAAGTTTCGCGGGCGACGAGCAGCTTTGCTTCCTCCCCCTTTGTCACATCTACGAACGCCTGATCACGGTCTATGTGCAGCTTGGTGTCGGCTCGACAGTAAATTTCGCCGAAAGCGTCGAGACAGTGTTCGACAACCTGCGGGAGGTCAGCCCGCACACCTTTGCCTGCGTGCCTCGAGTGTGGGAGAAGATCTATTCCTCCGTCCAGATCCTGCGGTCAGAGGCGACCGGCGTGGGCCGTTGGTCGATGGATCAGGCCATCGCCGCTGGCATAGCCAAGGTGAAATACAAGGAAAAGGGTGAAGTTGTTCCTGCTGGCGTCATGGCTCGCTTCAAGATGTGGGATGCGCTGGTCCTTCGCAATCTGCGCCGCATGCTCGGCATGGACCGGATGCGCCGTGCAGGGTCGGGTGCTGCGCCAGTTTCCCCAGAACTCCTAAGATGGTTCGCCGCCATCGGCGTGCCGTTGCTGGAAGGCTATGGCGCGACGGAAACGTCCGGTGTTGCCTCGATCAACACATCCGATGACAACAATATCGGCACGGTCGGCAAGCCGATGCCGCACACCGAGATCAAGATCGCCGATAGCGGCGAGATCCTTATCAAGGGCGGCAATGTCTTTAAGGGCTACTGGAATATGCCCGAAAAGACGTCAGAAACCATTCAGGATGGTTGGCTGTATACCGGAGACGTCGGGCGCATCGGCAATGACGGCGCCCTCACCATCACGGGCCGGATCAAGGACATCATCATCACGGCGGGTGGCAAGAACATCACGCCTGCTGAACTGGAAAGCCGCCTGAAATTCTCGCCCTATATCTCTGACGCGGTGATCATTGGTGACAAGCGCAAGTACCTGTCCTGCCTGATCATGATCGATCAGGAGAATGTCGAAAAATACGCGCAGACCAAGGCGATCCCGTTCTCGGATTACGCATCGCTCTGCCGCGCGCCCCAGATTGTTGAGCTGATCGGGACTGAGGTCGACGCCGTTAACAAAGACTTCGCGCAAGTCGAACAGATCAAAAAGTTTCGTCTGATCGACATCCTTCTCACCGCAGAGGATGACGAGCTGACGCCAACCATGAAGCTGAAGCGCAGCTTCGTGGAAACAAAACATAAGCCGCTCATCGACAGCATGTACGGGGAATAACTCCGCACCGTTTTCACTAGGGAGACTACAAATGAAAAAACTTCTCGCATCAGCCGCCGCACTGGCGATGCTGGCTTCTGCGCCAGCCGCCTTCGCGGCTGCACACGCCTCGCAGGGCGTCACAGACACCGAAGTGGTCCTTGGCAGTCACCAGGACATGTCCGGCCCATTCGCAGCTTTTGGTGCGCCCGCCATGCAGGCCGCTCAGCTGTATTTTGACGAAGTGAACGCCAATGGCGGTGTCCATGGTCGCCAGATCAAACTGGTCGTCGAAGACCACGGCTATCAGGTGCCAAAGGCCGTTCAGGCCGCCAACAAACTGATCAACCGCGACAAGATTTTTGCGATGTTCATGTCGCTTGGCACGCCGCACAACCTAGCTGCGTTCAAACTGCAGCAGGCGAAAAACATTCCTAACTTCAATCCACTGTCGGCAGCCCGTCAGATGATTGAAGAGCCGAAAGATCTGAAATTCGTCGGCTTCTCATCCTACTATGATCAGCTGCGCGCAGGCGTTGGCTACATGGTCGACACGTATGGCTCAAAAACCATCTGCCCGATGTACATTCCTTCCGACTTCGGCAAGGAAATCGCGCAGGGTGCAATCGACGAAGCAGAAGCACGCGGTCTGGAGTTTGGCGGTGAGACCACTCACAAGCCGGACGAAACTGACTACGTTGGTGCGCTGACCAAGCTGAAAGGCGCAGGCTGTGATCTGATCCCGATCGCACTTTCAATTCGCGGTGTCATCACTGCTGTCGCAACGGCCAAGAAAATCGGCTGGACCGATGTGAAATTCATCGGCTCGTCCGCTGCGTTCCACACTGCCATCGCCAAAGTTCCAGGCGGCGTGACTGAGAACTTCTACGCAGCATCCGGCTGGACCGACCTTGAGGCCCGCGCTGGCGATCCTGAAGTTGGCGCATGGATCAAGCAGTACACCGAAGCGACTGGTGAGAAATTCCCAGGCACCGGCGCGCTGCTGGGTCGTTCCGGCGCAGAAACTATGCACCGTGCGCTTGAAGCTGCTGGTCCTGAGCTGACCACCAAAAGCTTCCTAGCGGCGGTTGAAGGTCTGAAGTTCGAAGATAAGATCGCAGGCGTAGACATCGACTTCGGGTCCGACCACGTCGGCGCTAGCAAGGTGTTCGTCTCCAAAATCGAAGGCGGCAGCTGGAAGATCGTTGGCGAAAGCAACTGATCCGCTAGAAGTCAAGCAAGGGGGCTGGGGCGTGAAGTGCGCCCCGGCCCTTTCTTTTTTCAAGGTACCAGCAGGCCCTGCCAGTACCACGCAGGTTTTCCGCTGAGCACCCTCTGCTTCCGTGTGCGGCGTTCCAGCTAGTGTCGCCCCCACCGTGCCGGTCGTGGTGGCCGACCGTGGCAGAACCTTCACCGTTCGACGTCCAGTTTGAACACGTCTTGTCACCTTCCTGCCACGGGAAATAGGCAGTCCCGTCCGCTTGTGTGCCAGTCAGAATGTCGTGCTCATTCGGTTTGTCACCACGGCCATTGATGTTGTTCCCGTTTTCGTCGACAGCCGTCCGGTAATAGAGGTTTGGCAGGATGTGCAACTGATCAAGATCAGAGGCGATCAGTTCGCCGTTTGCATTGTACCATGGGCCTTGGCCAATGCGGCTTCGGGCTGAAACGCCGCGCTTTCCATCTTCCTGCGTCGAAAGATATGCGCGCCAATCTCTGTCGCCTGCACCTGCTGCTGTTGCGAGGTTGCTGCAATGGGCGTCCGCACCGTCCGGGCCGCCAAGGTTTGCGCCGTCACCCAAGCCGACTGAAGTGACGAAAAAACCCATTGGATGGGAAACGTTTGTTCCCTGTGCGAATGCTGCGCCTGCTGCAATGCTGCCTGCGGCAAGCGCAATTGCAAATACTTTGCGATTCATGGAAATCTCCTTGCTTTCTTTGCGGCTCGGGGCCGCGTGGGTCTGTTTGTCGTAGTCGTCACGACTTTGGCATGCGAAACGATCGATCCGTTGATCGTCTGCGCAATCGACCAGCATAATTGTGAGCATAGTATTCGCCGATAGCGGCCATACGCCAATCAAATGGGCGTTGTGGTCGAAGTTTTACCTGGCTGCGGTGGTGGAAAGTTCAGTGGTAGTTCTAATCGGAAAAGGTTAGAACCCCGTCTTCGATCTTACCATAGCGGATCGACAACATGTCCGAGATGTAATTCTCGTAGTTTTTCCAAGGCCTTTCTGCGCCAGATTTCGGCAACAGATGGGTCGCGCGAAGCAGATAACCAGAATTCAGCCCGACCAGTGGCCCCGGCTCAATTGCCCCATCGCCAGTCACCGCCGTAGCAACCTCTGCGCCCTTGTTCGCCATCTTGTTCACCAAGCGGCAAACAAAATCTGCGGTGAGGTCGGATTTCAGCGTCCAGGAGGCGTTCGTATAGCCAAATGTCACGACAAGGTTTGGAATGCCGGACAGCATCATACCGCGATAGACGTAGCGTTCGGACAGATTGACTGGCTTCCCATCCATCGACAATCGCATGCCACCACCGAATTGGATCTGTAGCCCTGTGGCAGGAACGACGATATCAGCGTCAATTGTTTCACCTGACTTCGTGCGTATTCCCGTCTCAGTAAACCGATCGATATGTTCGGTGACGATAGAGGCTGTTCCATCCTTCAGCGAGCCGTAGAAATCTCCATCTGGGATAAGGCATAGGCGTTGATCCCATGGATCATAGTCCGGGTTGAAATGGGTATCGACGTCGAAATCCTCGCCGAGATCATCGACAGCCAATTTTCGCAGATATTTCCTCACCTGCTGGGGTTTTCGTTTGCTTAGGCTGAACAGATAGACGCCTAACAGAATATTCTTGATCCGCGCTAACTTGTACGCCAGCCGGTTCGGCAGCAGCTTTCGAAGCCACTTGGCGATGGGGTCAGCGGACGGAACATTGAAAATGTAGGTTGGCGAGCGCTGGATCATCGTCACATGCGCCGCCGTCTCTGCCATGGTTGGCACGATGGTGACTGCTGTGGCGCCAGACCCGATTACAACAACCTTTTTACCCGCATAGTCCAAGTTTTCCGGCCATTGTTGGGGATGCGCTATCTGTCCTTGATAGTCGTCATAGCCGTCCCATTCCGGTAGATAGCCTTTGCCGTAGTCATAATAACCGGTACATGATGACAGGAAGCGGGCGGATATTTCGTATGGTTCGCCTTCGACAGGATTAACCGTCGCGATCCAGCGATTTTCCGTAGAAGACCAGTCAAGAGCTGTCACCCGGCTTTGAAACCTGACCTTTTCGCGCAGTCCGTACTCATCAACCGTTTCATTCAGATACGCCAGAATGTCGGGGCCAGGTGCAATGTCCTTTGCGGCATTCCAAGGCTTGAAGCGATATCCGAATGTGAACATGTCACTGTCCGACCGAATGCCAGGATAGCGGAACAGGTCCCACGTGCCGCCCAGATTGTCGCGTCCTTCTATTATTGCGAATGACTTGTCAGGGCAGGTCTTGGTCATGTGGCAGCCTTGCCCGATGCCTGAAAGGCCGGCGCCTATGATCAGAACGTCCAAGGTTTCTCTGGTCACTAGCTGCTCCGCGCTTGCGTTTCGATTAGCAAAGAGATGACCTCGGACAGAAGTAGTTGCAAGCTTTGCCTATCCTGGTCTCGTGGGTGCTTGCCCCGCCCGATCACATTGGGTCTAGTGTCTACCAAAGCTAACAGAGGATCGCCATTCATGGGCACTTTCGGAACCATCATTCTGCTGATCATCGCACTTTTTCTAGTCTGCGGCGCCATCACCAATTTCATTGCTGCAGCAGCGAAAGCTGCGGTGCCCAAGACAGGTAAGACTACTAAGGTTCGCGGGGGTGAGATTCACTGGGTTGAAAGCAGTCAGGGTCGACCCGTCGTGATGATCCATGGTCTTGGCGCAAACCTGCATAACTTCACATACGCCCTAACGGGCAAGCTTGATGGAGAGTTCAGGTGCATCGCGATAGACCGCGCAGGATGTGGCTGGTCGACCCGTGATGGCGCCGCGCAATCCACGCTTCCGGAACAGGCGCGAATGGTAGCGGAGTTCATTGAAAAGGAAGGGTTGGAAAACCCACTGATCGTCGGCCATTCCCTTGGAGGGGCCGTAGCGCTGACACTGGCGTTGAACCACAAAGAACATGTCGGTGGGTTGGCGTTGCTCTGCCCTGCGACGCAGCCGATAGATGATACGCCAGAGGTTTTCAAAGGCCTGGATGTTTCATCGGCCGGAGTGCGCAAATTCATCGCCCATACGGTTTCCGGGCCGTTGGGTTTACTGATGGAGAAAAAGATCTTCAGCGTTATTTTCGCGCCTGAACCGATTGCGCCAGGATTTGAAGTGAAAGGCGGCGGGAAACTGGGCCGCTCACCCGGTGCGTTTATCGCGGCGTCAGAAGATATGGTGAATGGGCGTTCTTCAGTTGATGAGGTTGTGGGGCGGGAAGCTGAACTGACGATGCCGGTTGGTGTTCTCTACGCCGAGAAAGATGAAATTCTTAACCCCAAACTGCATGGTGGAAAGTTCGCTGAATTGTCTGGCGCTGATCTGCAAATCTTGCCGGGCAGGGGCCACATGATCCCGCTAACCGCACCGGATGAATGCGCTGCTTTCATTCGCGATATGGCGTCGAAATCTGCTTGAACATCGGCGGGGCTGACTGCAAAGGAGGCGGGGGCCCCACGATGCGGCTAGGCCCTGAAGACAAGTTCTTTGAAGTCACTGGCAACGATGGCCTTCATGACGGATCGATCCTGCATGGATTCTTAAGGTGCCATCTGGAACGCCGGTTGTCGCGGCGGGTGAATTCAGCAAAGCAAAGTTGATAGAACCAAAGTCCGCAAGTAACACCCGATACCCCGCTTGCGAGCAGCGCTTGGTTCGGCGGGCCCGATCTGGGTCGACGAGTTCCTCGTGACAACGTGGGTCAACTTGCCTGACGACGGGATTGCTGCAGCGCCAAATTCTAGCTGTCTGCTTATTGCTGTGCGGGGCAGGTTGCCCCGAAAGTTGGCAAACGCCTTAGCTTTCTCCCGACAAAATGTGTGGTCACCCCGCAAATGCTTGCTGTAGAAAAATCCCCTGAAGCTTAAGTTGCTTGGATTTATCCTCCACTGCTGTGGCAGTCTTGAAATGTATAATGCTAGTTCGGCGTGAGGGTGTTGAATAGCTCGTCGTCTTGCACGTAGTGACACCGCAAGATAAAGATGTTTTATGTCTAAAACATATGACCCCGGCGCTGAAGGCGCAAAAATGTCTTTCCGAGATGCGATGTCTTATGGCGATTATTTGTCGCTCGACACGATCTTGAATGCACAACACCCGTTGTCGAGCGCTCATGACGAAATGCTGTTCATCGTCCAGCATCAGGCCAGTGAAGTTTGGATGCGGCTGATCATTCATGAGCTGACCTATGCACGCCTCGCCATCCGCGAAGGCAAACTACCTCCCGCCTTTAAAATGTTGGCCCGTGTGGCCCGGATCTTTGAGCAACTGAACAATGCTTGGGATGTGCTGCGTACGATGACACCCAGCGAATATACGGCATTTCGCGATGACTTGGGCGCGTCTTCGGGGTTTCAGTCGATGCAATATCGACAGATCGAATTCATGCTGGGGAACCGAAACCCCAATCAGATGAAGGTGCATGAACATGACGAAAATGCAAACCGCCTGCTGACTGAAGAGCTGGAAAAGCCAAGCCTTTATGCTGAAGCTGTCAATTTTCTGAGCCGCGAGTTGGGGGAAGAGCCGCCTATCCCTCAACTGATGACGCCGCATGAGGCGGACCCGGCCATTCAGGCCCGCTGGAAAACTGTCTATCAGAATGTTGATGCCTACTGGTCGCTCTATGAACTTGCTGAAAAGCTGGTCGATCTTGAAGACTATTTTCGCCGCTGGCGGTTCAATCACGTCACGACTGTTGAGCGGGTCATAGGCTTTAAGCGTGGCACCGGCGGCACCGCTGGCGTCTCGTATCTTCGCAAAATGTTGGAAGTTGAGCTGTTTCCTGAGCTTTGGAACCTCAGAGGAGAATTGTAATGCTGCCTCGCAAGGACCTATTCGATCTGCCTGAAGGCGTCATCTATCTGGATGGAAACTCGCTGGGCGTTTTGCCGAAATCGGTTGAAGAACGAGTGGCTGAGACTATCACTGCCGAATGGGGGCAGCAGTTGATCCGGGGATGGAACAAGTGCGGTTGGATGGACCTACCTGACAAAGTCGGCGATCGGATTGGCGTGCTGATTGGCGCGGCGCCGGGAACGGTTACCATGGGCGATACGCTTTCGATCAAGGTCTATCAGGCGCTGGATGCGGCGCTGAAATTGCGGCCTGATCGGAAGGTAATCCTGTCAGATTGCGGGAACTTTCCGACCGACCTCTACATGGCGCAAGGACTGGTCCAGACCATTGCGAAAGGCCATGAGATACGCACGCCCGCACCCGACGGTGTGGCGGATGCGATCAGTGAAGACGTTACCGTGGTGATATTGACTGAGGTCGACTACAGCACCGGGCGGCGTCACAACATGGCGGAAATTACGGCGAAGGCCCATGCGGCGGGCGCGTTGATGATCTGGGATCTGGCCCATAGCGCCGGCGCTTTCACAGTGAAGCTGGCTGAATGTGAGGCCGATTTTGCGGTGGGCTGCACTTACAAATACCTGAACTCCGGACCGGGCGGCCCGGCATTTATCTATGTGCGGCCTGATCTGATCAACGATATCCAGCCTGCCCTATCCGGCTGGCTGGGGCATGAAGCGCCATTTGCCTTTGACCTCGACTATCGGCCGGGGATGACGATCCAGCGGATGCGTGTAGGCACCCCGCCGATCCTGCAGCTGGCAGCACTAGATGCCGCGTTGGATGTTTGGGACGGCGTGGAAATGGAGGATGTTCGGAACAAATGCTTGGCCCTGGGCGACCTCTTCATCGCTGAAGTAGAGGCTCGCTGCCCCGATCTGACCCTGCAGACGCCGCGCGAGCATGATCAGCGCGGATCACAGATATCGTTTGCGTTTGAGCACGGGTATGCAGCGATGCAGGCCGTTATCGCGCATGGCGTGATCGGTGATTTCCGGGCGCCGAACACGATGCGATTCGGGATTACGCCGTTGTATCTGGATGAGGGCGATATGATCGCCGCGGCCGAGGTGATCGAAAAAGTAATGAAGGAAGAGATGTGGCGCGACCCGCAGTACAATGTACGGTCGGCTGTGACGTGATATGGCGTGAAATCCGCTATGGTTTCACGCGTGAAACCAACCTTAACTGACTGAAAAATAATCGAATTAAGTTCTTCTTAACCTTCGGGGCACACGGGGTTTCGCGCACGAGCGACTTCGTGCGTCTCAAGCGGTCAGAATTGCCGTTCCTATTCTATGACCTTGTTAGAAGGCGTGTGTTCTGGATGAATAAGATACATAAGATCAGTGACTGGGTGAGCGGACACAGTTGACGGTCGGGGCGCCACCATGAGCGGCAACTGCTTGACAGAAGCGGGCGTAGAGAAGGCGCCCTGATATTCTGATATTTTGAAGTACAGCCTCTTAATGAAGCCGAGCTCACGCCTGCCGGAGCTCTTTTCCGCCTAACGTTTCGGCGCTGATTCCTATAAATGGGGAAAGATAGATCCGGGCCGCATTGGTGTGTATCGCCGCCTCATGTGACCGGAAAACTAGATCAGTGATAGTATCGCTTGGCACGCCAAAGGACAAGGAACCCGAATTATGGCGGGTTCTGCGTACGTAACCAGACCACATAAAAACGTCTACCCTTCCTTTTAAGAGCGTGTTGAGACAGCAGGCCGAGTTCGATAAACGCTGACACTGGACGCAGCGAATGAAGAGCCGGCCATGAAGCGAGAGAACGCCAATTCGACTGGCCAGCGACCACCCAGCCCTCGGGTCGCGCTGCTGGCTGCGATGTTGGTATTCGTTCTTTATGTTACTTATGTTAGCACAGGAACGGGTCAGGCGCTGTACCTTGCATCGAAAGAGTGGCTTCCCTACGATAATCGACAGCATTTTGGCATGAGCAAACGCTTCATGCTGCGATATGGTCACGTGGTCTTCCTTTTCCTGCTCCTCATTCTTTGACTACTTTGACCATGATGCAAACCTCGCGGTTTTTAACCAAGCATGGGAGAATGTACTGAAACACCATGAAGTCACCTTTTCTGGCAGCTCGCTAGGTGGCTTCTGGGCGAATTTCTACGCCCAAATCTTTGACGTGAAGCGCATTCTTCTTGTTAATCCCGTTATCGAGCCGCACGCGCAGCTCCAACAGTTCATCGGGCCAGTTTATGTCGAAAAGCGCGGGATCGAACTGGTTGTAACCCAGGCAGATATCGACACATATGAAGGGCTTACAAGCCCGTCCGGTGGTGGCGTTAGAAGGTTAATCTTGCTAACTCGCGACGACAAGGTGATTGACTATAAACGTACCGTGGATCACCTCACAGAGGAAGACGACACCCTTCTGATCTTCGATAAAGACGACCACACACTCGATCTCAACGAGCCGCGCTTTCGAGACCCGATCATTAAGTTTTTTATTCAGGACTGACGAGTCTCGATCCCCCCCCTTCGATCCTGCACGCGTCATCCTCAAGCAATCAGAGTTAACTCCGCAAACGCTCGTTAAACTGGAAAGGCAAGCCCTGCACCGAGGGCATCGTGCCTTTCGGCAAATACTGAGAAATCTCGGCACAACTGGTAATTGGGAGTCCTGATGAGTATGCCTGCCGACACATTCAGTGTGATTGTCTGACTTCGTGATTTGGATAAAAAATACATCATTTGAAGGTCCGCATGCTGGCAAAACGTACCTTCGTTGACGCCGCAGCATTCCGCGCTTCGGGCTCACAGCCGTCACTAAGCTGACCCAGTCAAAATTCCGCAACGAGCCTCAACATCTGTTTCACAACACACTCTGCGCACTACAACGGCCACTTCACGCCTTCATTGCCTCTAAAATCTGGGCTGCCAGCACGCGATAATCGTCTGACTCCGCCTTCAGGCCCATCTCGCCGATTTCGCTGTGCCAATCCACTGATGAAGCGGACATGTGGCTGGGCAAGCCCAACTCATCGACCGTTTTCGCCACCTCAACCATTTCAGCGGCGCGGCGGGGGCCGTGGGTCATCATGCGTTCCAGTTTGAAGGCAATCCGATCCTCCCACCCGAACCCCGGAAAAGTTTCCTCCAGCGTCGGTATGACCAACTCATCCACGCCTGCTTCTACCCCCGCTAGCGCGCATTCGGCGGCGACGGCCTCCAGGCCTTTGATCATGATCGACCTGACCATTTTGACGGCGGAGGCGCGGCCAAGCTCGCCTTCCAGCACGTCGGCGTTCATGCCAAGCGCGGTCAACGCCTCAGCCGCCGCACCCATGTGCGGACCTGAGAGGAGGAGTGGGACACGGGTTTTCGCCGGATGCACCGGGGCCATGACAGCGACGTCGACGAACCTGCCGCCAGCTGCTTCGATGATCTCCGCGTTCTGACGTTTGATCCCGGGGGAGACTGAGTTGCATTCCAGGTAGAGCGCGCCTTGGTTCAAACCGACGGCGCTATGGGCCGCTGCGGGCGCCTGATCAGCGGTAACGAGCGAGAAAATTACGTCTGCCTCTGCGACAGCTTCTGCGGCTGACATCGCTTCGGCGATCCCTGAGGCGGCATAGCGGGCTGTCATTCCGTTGACGGCGTCTGCGGTTTTAAGGTCGAAGCCTTTGGTCGCTGCCAGCGCCTCAGGGGACCAGTCGGCGCAGATGGCGGTTCCGGCTTCACCAAATCCGATGATGGCGTATTTCATGGGTGCGTCTCCGATATGCTGTTGGGCGCAGAGTGGGCGCATCTTCCGGGTCAAGTAAAGGTAGCGGCGGAATAGAGGCCCGTTTCAGAGGGTGGTTTGGGGGCGTAGCGGTCGTTCACTCGGCGAAATGGTTTGCGCGTGCGACCAGCAGCGGCCGCGCCCACCATGGCTGGGAGTGGTTCTTAGTGAAAGGTTGCTAAGCACCCAAACAATCTCTCGACGTCAAGTCGGCTCTGGCCAAATGCGCTGCCTCAGGCCAAGTTCGCGCCAACGATATAGAAGGCGCCTCATGACCAGAAAAGCCAAGAACATCCTGTTCATCATGTTCGATCAGCTGCGGTACGACTATCTCAGCTGTACAGGCCATCCCCACCTCCACACCCCCAACATCGACGCGCTGGCGGCCAGGGGCGTTCGGTTCAATCGGTTCTACGTGCAGTCGCCGATCTGCGGCGGGTCGCGCATGTGCTATTATACGGGGCGATACTGTCATTCCCACGGCGCGCATGTGAACGGTTTTCCACTAAAGGTCGGCGAGATGACGCTGGGCGATCATCTTCGCCCCCTTGGCATGAGCGTGAACCTCGTCGGCAAGACCCATATGCGGACGGATGTGGAGGGGATGGAACGCCTAGGCCTCGCCCCTGAAACCATGATTGGGGCGCGGGTCAAGGAATGCGGCTTTGACGCCTATGAACGCGATGACGGTCTTTATCCCGAGGGCCACGAGGCGAAATTTCCTGGTATCGGCCAGACGATGTACGACCATTACTTGCGCCGCCATGGGTACGAAAGCGCCAACCCCTGGCATGATTTCGCCAATAGCGGGCGGACAGAGGATGACGATCTGGCCTCTGGCTGGTTCCTGAAACACTGCGCCGAACCTGCCGCAATTGCCGAAGAACACTCAGAGACGCCGTATATGACCATGCGGGGAATGGAGTTTATTGAGCAAGCGGGCGACGAACCGTGGTTGTTGCATCTCAGCTATATCAAACCGCACTGGCCCTACATCGTACCTGCGCCCTATCACAATATGTACGGGCCAGAGCATGTGATCCCGGTGAAGCGCAGCGCGGAAGAGCTGCAAAATCCGCATCCAGTCTATGACGCTTTTGTCAAAGACCGGATCGGCAAAGCGTTCTCACGCGATGACGTGCGCGAAACGGTCATCCCCGCCTATATGGGCCTTATCAAACAGTGCGACGATCAGATGGGACGGCTGTTCAAATGGCTAGAGGATACCGGGCGGATGGATGACACGATGATCGTCCTCACGTCGGACCACGGTGACTATCTGGGCGATCATTGGCTTGGCGAGAAAGAACTGTTTCACGACGCTTCAGTCAAGGCGCCGCTGATCATCTACGACCCCTCGCCAGAAGCGGATGCGACGCGGGGCACGGTCTGTGATGAACTGACCGAAAGTATCGACCTTGCGCCTACTTTTGTTGAAATTGCGGGCGGCGTTCCCCGGTCGAACATTCTGGAAGGCCGCTCGTTGATGCCGTTTATTCGGGGCGAAAACCCGAAAGAATGGCGTGAGTATGCGATCAGTGAATATGATTATTCGCCATTGTCTTACGGCGAAAAGCTAGAAGTTGAGCCCAAGGACGCGCGCCTCTTCATGGTGGTCGACAAGAAGTGGAAATTTATCCACGCGATAGGCTTTCGCCCGCAGCTGTTCGATCTGGAAAATGACCCTGATGAATTCAAGGATGTGGGCGGCGATCCGGCCTGTTCCGAGATTATCAAGACGATGTATGATCGGTTGTTCGAATGGGCGACACGCAACCACGCGCGCACGACTGTCTCTGACGATGACATCACCGCTAATCGGAACAATACCGAAGCGCGCGGCGTGCTGATTGGCGTCTATGACGAACACGATCTGCCGCCAGAGTTTTCAAAGTACTACACCGGCAAACCGCGCCCGGCGTGACCACAAACGAAGTGAAGGAAGATGACAATGACTGATGATGTTGTGTTGGTGAAAAAGGACGGCGCAATTGCGACTGTCACGTTGAACCGCCCTGACAAAATGAACTCCTTCAACCCCGCGCTGCAGCGGGCGATGCGTTTGACTGTGGCGCACCTGAATGATGACCCGGACATTAGTGTGGTGATTTTGAAGGGGGAAGGGCGCGGCTTTTCCGCCGGTGCTGATCTGTCCGCAGGCCCGCCAGAGACGCAAAGCTTTCATCTTGATATCGACTACAAGCCGTTCCTGACGGGCATGGCGATGTCAGAGAAAATTTGGATTGGCCAGATCCAGGGCGCCGCGGCTGGCGTTGGCGCGGCGGTCGCAATGAACTGCGATTTGGCGGTGATGTCTGAGGATGCGTATATCTACATGGCGTTTGCGGCGATTGCGCTGGTGCCGGATGGAGGCAACACGCAGCTGCTGCTCTCCAACATGGGTTATAAACGCGCGCTGGAGGCTGCGTTGGACGGTCGCAAGATCCCTGCCGACGAGTGTCTTGATCTGGGCATCGTCAACAAGGTCGTCGCCCGCGATGATCTGGAAAGCGTCACACGCGCCTGGGCTGAGAAGATCGCAGCAGGCGCGCCGAAAGGATTGGCCGCCACCAAGCGGCTGATGCGCACTGTCGGGTTGATGAGCTTTGGTGATGCGATCTCGGCTGAAGGGTTAGAGCAGACGCCGCTTTTGAAATCCGAGGATTTTCAGGAAGGGGTTCGCGCCTTCTTCGCCAAGGAAAAACCAGCCTTCAAGGGGCGCTGAGCTGCCTATTGGTCAAACTCCGCCAGACGGCCTGCCACGCCGGTTTGCCAGTCTTACGCTAAGCCTGACGCTGGGTGCCTGCGGTGGCTGGCTCGCCAGCAAGATCGGCATGCCGTTACCATGGCTGTTGGGCGCGACGATTGCGAATGCCGTCTGGGTGCTGAGCCTGCCGGGCAAGCTGAACCCTGTCTGGGCGCCGCCCCTATTTCGAAACGTCTTTGTCGCCGTCATCGGCGTAATGATCGGGGGCCTGTTCACGGTCGACTTGATCGCCACGCTGCCCGGCTGGTGGCCCGGCATCATCGCGCTGATCATCTACTGCTTTGTCGCGCAGATCGGGGGCTATCTGATCTACCGCCGCATAGGTGGGCTGGACCGTGCGACAGCGTTCTTTTCAGCTTCTCCCGGCGGGTTCGTTGAGAACATCATGCTGGGAGAACGGGCAGGGGCTGACGTTCCCATACTGTCTATGCTGCAGTTCCTGCGCATCGTACTGGTCGTCAGCATCATTCCGTTTGGGTTCCTCCTCTGGACGGGGCACGCCGTTGGCAGCGCTGCAGGGGCTGATTTTGGCGGTGGCGGGGCTGGAACCGCCGTGGATTATCTAATCCTGGCTGTGGCCGGCGCGTTTGGCCTTGCGCTGGGCCTAAGCCTGAAAATACCGGCAGGGCAGGTGATTGGGCCGATCACCGCGTCTGCGATTGTTCATCTCACGGGGCTGGTGGAAATCCAGCCGCCCGCAGTTGCTGGTATCGTAGCTCAAATCGTCGTCGGTTCGTCACTGGGCACCAGGTTTGCGGGGGCGTCGCTAAAGCTACTCCTCCGCACGTCGCGCTTGGCCATCCTGGGCGTTGCATGGATGCTGGCGCTAGCGATTATCTTCGCTGCAGTTGTCCACATGATTACGGACCGCGATCCGACACTTTATGTAATGAGCTTTGCGCCCGCCGGCGTGATTGAGATGAGCCTGATCGCCCTGACGCTGGGGGCCAATCCGGTATTTGTTACGGCCCACCATATCATCCGTCTATTTGTGACAGTGGTGGTGACGCCGATGCTTTACTGGCGTTGGCTTGCGAAAAAATAGGATAGCGCAATCCTACACCAACCGCAGAATCTAGAGGGTTGCACCCCGGTGATCCCAAGATATAGTCCGAACCATCAGCGGATGTGGGATGGTTTGGCATGCAGTGCAGGCGAATACGACACATAAGGCAGGTGGTCAGATGACCAACCAATCTGCGACCCAGTTTGTGCGAAGCCCCGGAAAACTTCGCGAGCATCCCGCCCTTGTTCTGAACGCAGATTATCGACCGCTATCCTACTTCCCTTTGTCGCTATGGCCGTGGCAGGAAGCGATAAAAGCCTCGTTCCTGAACCGTGTGCAGATCATCGCTGAGTATGACGAGGTTGCACATTCACCATCGATGGAAATGCGCCTTCCTTCAGTCGTTGTGCTGAAAGAATATGTGCGCCCGGCGCCGTATCCTGCATTCACGCGGTTTAATCTTTTCCTGCGCGACGGGTTCAGTTGCCAGTATTGCGGCACCGGTGGGGATATGACGTTTGATCATGTCATCCCGCGCTCTCGCGGTGGCCGGACGACGTGGGATAATGTCGTGGCGTCCTGTAGCAGATGTAATCTGGCGAAAAGCAACAAGACGCTGAAGCAGGTCGGCATGCACCTTCGTCAGAAACCGTTCCGGCCCTCAGCCGAAAAATTGCAGAACATCGGGCGCAAGTTTCCGCCGAACTATCTGCATGAAAGCTGGATGGATTTTCTTTATTGGGATGCTGAGCTGGAAGAGTAAGCCTTCCACGCGATCACAGCCAAAACCACCGACACAACGGCGTTCCATGCGGCCATCGACAGGCCGAGGAATGACCATGGGATGTCATCGCAGCGCACGATCTCTGCCGTCATGATCTGATTGATAAGGTCTTGGGTCGACAGGCTGCCAATGTCACCGCCTGAACAGGTTGTCGGACCCTCCCACCAGCCTTGCTCAACCCCTGCATGGAACGCGCCGATCCCAGCGCCGACCAGCAGGATGAGTGCGATCAGGGGATAGATCGATGCGCCCCGGCGCCCGATAATCAAGGCGATGACGGCCAGCGCAATCGCGATGGCGTGCGGCCAGCGCTGCCAGATGCACATCGGACAAGGGTTCAGTCCACCAACATACTGGCTGAGTAGGGCAGAGCCGAGAACAGCGGCCGGGCCAAGCAAGACATACCACGGTAGGACGCGAGATAGGGTCATAAGATGAACTTTACAGCGGCGAACCCGCCAAACAATAGAATGCAGAAAAGAACGAACATCAGGCCAAGTCGTTTTTCTACAAACTCGCGGATCGGTGGGCCAAGCTTCCACAGCAGCGCCGCCATAATGAAGAAAATGGCCGTGCGCGCGACGATGGATGACAAGAGGAATACCCAGAAGTTAAGCGCTGTCGCCCCCGACAGGATTGTGACGATCTTGAAAGGGAATGGCGTCAGCCCGGCGACCAGAACCGCCCAGGCCCCGTATTCATTGTACCTGGCGGCGAAGACGTCAAATTTCTCAGTATATCCGTAGAATTCCAAAACCGGACGTCCAAAGCCTTCGAACGCGAACGCGCCCAATCCATAGCCCGCTACGCCACCAGCAACTGAGGCGGCTGCGCTAATTCCGGCAATCAGCGCCCAGCGGTCCGGGCGGGCGATGACCATGGGAATGACCAACACATGGGGCGGGATAGGAAACACCGAGCTTTCGATGAAGCTAATGAAAGCCAGCGCCCACAACGCGTGGGGCGTTTCTGCAAGCGCCAGTGTCCAATCGTAAAGCCGTCTCAGCATTCTGCGCTGATATCAATCGGCCCGATGGCTGTCCATGCGGCGAAACCGGCGATCACCTTTCCGCTGGGTAAAATGCATTGCTTGAAAAAAGTTCCCTGAGGTGATCAAGCAGTTGTTGGCGCGCGCAAATTTTACCCTTTAGTCAAAGGTTTCAGCAGTCCCCGAGGGGTTTGAAGATTGACTAAGGCGAAAAGCGGTGAGCCATTGGTATGGCTTCGCGCGTTTGGCGTGAGCGCACTTGGACCGGTTGGCGGAGACGCCAGCGCTGGACTGGGTGCGAAGGCGATTGGCCTGCTGACCTATCTTGCTGTTAACGCACCCACCCCGGTGACACGGGACGCTATCGTTGATCTGTTATGGGAACGCGTTGAACCCTCGCAGGGCAAGGGTAGCCTCAGGCAGGAACTGCGCAGTTTCAAACGTAATCTGGGCGATGCGCTGTTGGATGTGTCGGACAATCACATCGGTCTGCGTGCAGACGCCGTGCGCTTTGACGCTGACCAGTTGGAAAATGCAGCGTCATCGGATGTAATCGGCGGAGCAATACTCGACCACGGTAGCGGCGGCCCAATGCGGTCGCGGGCGGCGTAAAAGTCGGCCACTTTTGCCCTTTCACCTGATGGGAGGGCTTTGGGATATTCACCGTGGAATTGTATTTGAAGGTTCGTCACGCTCACTTTGAAGAAGGTTTGAGTGGGCGTCAGATTGCCCGGGATTTCGGGATCAGCCGGGACAGTGTATCGAAGATGTTGGCGTACTCTGAGCCGCCTGGATATCTTCGGACAGCAGCGATAAAGCGCCCCAAGCTTGATCTTTACGTAGCCCAGATCGATTTATGGTTGGCCGAAGACAAGACCCGGCCGCGCAAGCAGCGTCATACGGCGAAGCGCATTTTTGAGCGTCTGCGCGACGAGTGCGGGTTTGATGGTGGCTACACGATTGTCAAAGACTATGTTCGGGCCGACAAGCGCGGTTCACGGGAGATGTTTGTCCCTCTGAGCCATCCGCCGGGGCATGGTCAGGCCGACTTTGGCGAAGCCTTGGTTGTCATTGGCGGTATTGAGCAAAAGGCGTACTTATTTGCCTTTGACTTGCCACACAGCGATGCGTGCTATGTTCGCGCGTACCCTGCGGCCAACACCGAGGCTTGGCTTGACGGGCATGTGCATGCCTTTGCCTTTTTCGGTGCGGTGCCGCGCTCCATCCTTTACGACAATGACCGTTGCCTTGTGGCCAAAATCCAAGCGGACGGCACCCGCAATCGAACACAACGGTTCAGTGCGATGCTGTCTCATTATGTGATCGGTGACCGTTTTGGCCGTCCCGGCAAGGGCAACGATAAAGGCAAGGTCGAGGGCTTGGTCGGCTATAGCCGTTGTAACTTCATGGAGCCGATGCCCCGCTTTGCTGACTGGGATGCGTCCAACGACTATCTTGAAGAACAATGCCGCAAACGGCAGGCCGACATCCTGCGCGGTCACAAGATCAGCATCAGTGAACGGTTGGGCGCTGATCTGGCGGCGATGCGTCATTTGCCTGCCGCGCCCTTTGAAGCTTGTGATCTGCAAAGCGGCCAGGTCACATCAACATCCCAAGTACGCTACCGCAGCAACGATTACTCAGTGCCTGTTGCCTATGGCCACCGGGATGTTTGGATAAAGGGCTTCGTGGACCGTGTTGTGATCGGCTGCGTGGCAGAGATTATCGCTGAACATCCGCGCTCCTATGAGACGGGCAACATGGCGTTTGATCCGGTTCACTATCTGCCGCTGATCGAGCGCAAGATCATGTCCTTCGATCAGGCGGCGCCCTTGCAGGGCTGGGACTTGCCTGACGCGTTCAAAACACTCCAACGATTATTGGAAGCCCGACAAGGCAAAACCGGAAAGCGAGAATATGTTCAGGTTCTGCGACTGCTGGAGCGCTTTGAACTGGAGGTTTTGCACCTGGCAATCAAAGACGCACTGCGGATGAGGGCTGTCAGCTTCGATGCAATCAAACACTTGTTGCTTTGCCGGGTCGAGAGACGACCACCCAGACTGGATCTGGATGTTTACCCGTTCCTGCCCAGAACCAATATCGCCACAACGTCCGCGTCGTCCTACATGAGCCTGCTGGCAGGTGGTGAGGTATGACTGACGCACCAGAACTGTTGCTGGCCCACCATCTCAAAACCCTGCGACTGCCCACGTTCCTACGTGAGCAT